>DATNME010000011.1:0-32546 GCA_035602385.1 Candidatus Dormiibacterota bacterium | reverse complement strand
GGAACGAAAACGCACAAACGACGGTCCAATCGCAATCTGCCAACGCAGCTGACTGAGGTCCTCGGTCACGCCTTCTCGCTGCGGCGCTGGAGCCGCAAACCCAGGTTCTGCGTCTGCGGCGCGCGATGCAGCGATTTCTCTCAGATTGACGCCGTGATTCCACACCGCCGCATTCGACAGATCCGCAGCCGCAACGAGCACCGGCGTCGCGGCCGGCATGACGGTTGGCGCAACCGAATCAGCGACCGTCGCGATTTTGGCTTCTTTTACTCCCACAATTTCCTGCGCCAAAACGCTGTGCGCAGCTCCCAGCAACACAAACACCATTACCCAAGTCTTCATCTTTGTCCCCTAAAGCAGGCTTTCCCACGCCTCGCCTGTTTGTTTAACACTAGCCTATCCCGCTCCATTTTTCCCAGTTCTTTTCGTACACTTGTTCCTCTTTTCTGCACGGATGGGCTCTCCGTACCCTGCCCTTAAACACGGCTGAAAACACAAGATTTAAGTCGTTGTGTCCGCCAGAGTACTCTCGGAAAGGGCGGCGGCTGCATTGACGGAACGCAGTTCCAGATGCTATAAATTTTCTAGTGTCCGGGGGGCATTTTCCTCACGAGATTGTTGCTGGATTCTGGATACGATGTTGTTGCCAACGATTCTGAATTAAGTAGTTGCCAACCTTGGCAGGCCGCGCAGCCCTGCGGTCACCCATGACGAGCATTCGGCGAATCAATTAAATGCAAGAAATTGTTCACCAAATCGGAGAACTGTTCCTTCAGGCTGTGCCTACAGCCGCGATTCTATTGTTATTTTATTTTGTGCTGCGCGGACTTTTTTTTAAACCGTTGCTGAAAATAATGGCGGAGCGCGAAGCGCGCACCGTTGGCGCGCAGAAAGAAGCGGAAGCGGCGCAAGCGGCGGCAGCGGAAAAAATAAAACAATATCAGGACGCGCTGCGCACCGCGCGCGCGCAAGTTTATTCCGAGCAGGAAGCGGTGCGGCAAAAACTTTTGGACGCGCGCGCAGCGAAATTGAAAGAAGCGCACAGCGCTGCTTTCGCGGAAGTAAGCGCCGCAAAAGATCGCATCAGCGCGGAAATGTCCGCGGCCCGGAAAGAATTGGAAAGCAGGATCGGGCAGCTTTCCGCGGAAATTGCGCGTCGAATTTTGCAACCTGCGAACCCGTCGCGAGAAGCTCGATGATTTTTCGCGAAATGAAATACCGTGAAATGTTGAAGCGAAACGGAATTTATTTCGCGGCGCTTTTGTGCATTTTTTTGAGCTGCGCCCTGAGCGCGAGCGCGGCGGAAGAAAACGGCAATTCGACGAGCGCTCACGCGAACGAAATTTTCAAATGGATCAATTTCGCAATCGTGGCGGGAGCAATCGTCTGGATATTCGCTAAGAAATTGCCTCCAACATTTCGCAGCAACGCGGAAAAAATCAGTTCGGCAATTTCCAAAGCGACGGCGGCAAAAGCTGAAGCGGACCGCCAGTTGCGCGAAGCGGAGAGCAGATTGGCGACGATGGGGCAGGAAATTACCGCGTTGCGCGAGACCGCGGGAAAAGATGCGGTTGCAGAAGGCGAACGCATCCGAAATCTGACAAAGAGCGACGCGCAAAAAATTGCCGCAGCGGCAAAAGCGGAAATTGAAGCCGCGGAACGGGCGGCGCGGTTGGAATTGAAAGCTATCGCCGCGAAATTGGCCGTGGATGGCGCGGAGTCATTGCTGGTGAAACAACTGACGCCGGCGGCGCAGGCCGCAGTGGTCACAAATTTTACAAAAAGCCTGGAAGGAAAAGCCAATTGAAATCCGCAAGCCTGCAATATGCGAATGCGCTGGCGGACATTGCGATGGCGCAAGGCCCAGAGCCAGTGGCGCAACAACTTGCCGATTTTGGCGCGGCTTACGCGGAATCAACGGAGCTGCGGAATTTTCTAGCGAGTCCAGCGGTTTCCCACGAAGCAAAACACGGAGTCATCGAAAAAATCGCGGAGCGAATTGGCGCGAACAAAATCGTCCGCAATTTTCTTTTCGTGGTGATCGATCATCAACGCTCCAGTATTTTTCCCGAAATCGTCGCCGCTTTCCAGCAAGTGCTGCGGCGGCGGCAAGGAATCGCGGAAGCGGAGATCACTTCCGCCACGGAATTGAGTGAAGAGCAAAAAGCGGATTTTACTAAAAAACTGGAAAAATTATCCGGTAAAAAAGTAGTTACGCAGTATTCGCTTGACCCGGAGCTATTGGGCGGAGCGGTAGTGCGGCTGGGAGACACGGTATTCGATGGTTCGGTGCGCAACAGGTTGAACCAGATGCGTGAACGGCTGACAGCGGAATAGCAGTATTTCGTTGCAGAGTGCGAACCACGTTCAATATTTTTGGAATTCAGCGACGGAGCGGGAATGGCAAATATCAGAGCAGACGAAATCAGCAAAATTCTGCGCGAGCAGATTGAAAATTACGAGCAAACGGTTTCGGTCGACGAAGTCGGGGCGATCATCAGCGTCGGCGACGGAATTGCGCGCGTGCACGGGCTGGAAAAAGTCATGGCCGGCGAGATGCTTGAGTTTCCACACAATGTTTTCGGAATCGCGCTGAACCTGGAAGAAGAAGAAGTTGGCGTGGTGCTATTGGGCGAAACGACGGAACTGAAAGAAGGAGACGTCGTAAAGCGCACCAACACGATTATGTCCGTGCCGGTGGGCGAAGGCATGATCGGCCGCGTGGTGAATCCGCTAGGACAACCCGTTGACGGCAAGGGCCCGGTGGTTACGAAGCAGCGCAATGCTCTGGAGCGCATTGCTCCGGGCGTATTGGACCGGCAACCGGTCCGCGAACCATTGCAAACCGGAATCAAAGCCATTGACGCGATGATTCCTATCGGGCGCGGACAGCGCGAATTGATTATTGGAGACCGCCAGACGGGAAAGACCGCGGTAATTCTGGACACCATCATCAACCAAAAAGGCGGCGACGTAATTTGTATTTATTGCGGCATCGGGCAAAAGCGTTCGACGATCGCGCAAGTAGTTAAAACGCTGACGGACGCCGGAGCGATGGAATACACGATCGTGGTGACGTCCTCGGCGGCCGAGCCGGCTTCGCTGCAATATATCGCGCCTTATGCGGCGTGCGCGATGGGCGAATTTTTCCGCGATACGAAACGTCACGCGGTGGCGTTCTACGACGATCTTTCCAAACACGCGCAGGCCTATCGCGAAATTTCACTTTTGTTGCGCCGTCCACCGGGCCGCGAAGCGTTTCCTGGCGACGTATTTTATCTGCACTCGCGCTTGCTGGAGCGCGCCGCGAAGTTGAACGACAAACTCGGCGCGGGATCTCTTACGGCTCTGCCGGTGATTGAAACGCAGGCAGGCGACGTGTCCGCGTACATTCCGACCAACGTGATTTCCATCACGGACGGGCAAATTTATCTAGAAGCGGACCTTTTCAATGCAGGCATTCGTCCAGCTATCAACGTAGGTATTTCGGTAAGCCGCGTGGGCGGCAACGCGCAGATCAAGGCCATGCGCCAGGTTGCGGGAACGTTGCGGCTGGACATGGCGCAGTTCCGGGAGTTAGCGGCATTCGCGCAATTTGGCGCGGACCAACTGGATAAGGTGACACAGGGGCAACTGGCGCGAGGACAACGGCTGACGGAAATTTTGAAACAGGATCAGTACGTGCCGCTGTCGGTGGAGCAACAGGTGCTGAGCATTTTCGTGGCGACCAGCGGCGCGATTGACGCGATTCCGGTTGCTGAAGTACGGCGCTTCGAAAAAGAATTTCTGGAATACGTGCAAACCAGCAATCCGGGACTTCTGAAAACAATTTCGGAAAAGAAGGCGCTGGACGATTCCGTCAAAGCGGAGATCAAGAAACTGGTGGACGGCTTCAAGGAACGATTTGAAGCGACCGTGGAAGCTAAAGGCGAAACGAAAGTCGAAGCGAAAGCTAAAGTCGAAGCGAAAGCGAAATAACTATTTCCCGGGAAATAAATATTTTTCCACAAAAGCAGTTTTAAATTTTTAGGGACGAAACGATACACGAATAAAAGATGGCGACACTACTCGATTTTCGGCGGCGTATCCGGTCGGTGAAGAATACCCAGCAGATTACGCGCGCGATGAAATTTATTTCGGCGGCGTATCTGCGGCGGGCGCAAGAGGCCGCAATGGCTGCGCGTCCCTACGCGCGGGAGTTGGCGCGGGTGCTGCGCTCGACGATGGCGCGCATTGATGAACCGCAGCATGCGCTGCTAGCCGAACGCCCCGAAAAAAACGTGCTGGCCATCGTACTTTCCGGGGAACGCGGGCTGGCGGGGGCGTTCAACGCAAATATTTTGAAAAAGGCCAGCGAATTTTTCCGCGCGAACAAGGACAAGAAAATTCTGATTGTGCCCGTGGGGAAAAAGGGACGCGACAGTTTGCGACGCGCCGGGTTCACATTCGCCGGTGAGTACGTCGGCGCACTGTCCAAGGTAAAGTTTGCAACCGCGCGAGAAATTGCGGCGTTAGCTTCGGAACTTTATATCAAGGAAGAGATTGACGCGGTTTACATTATTTTCAGTGAGTTTAAGACGGTGATGACCGCTAACCTGGTGGTTGAAAAATTATTGCCGGTGGAGCCGGAGCGAGAAGAGCCGGAAAATAAGCCGGACAATAGGCAGGAAAATAGGAAGGAAGAGCCGCAGGCTCAAGTGGATTACATCTACGAGCAGCCCGAGGAGCAGATACTGGGCAAACTGCTTCCGCGTTACATCGAGACACAAGTATTGCGCGCGATGTTGGAGTCTTCGGCGGCAGAGTACGCGGCGCGAATGACGGCGATGGAGTCGGCGACCAAGAATGCCGGCGATGTAATCGAAGGACTGACGCTGCACATGAACAAAGTGCGGCAGGCGGCGATCACCAAGGAAATTATTGAAATTGTTAGCGGCGCATCGTACGGAACCTAGGAGAAAGTATGGCGGAGAAAGTCACAAATACGGGGCACGTGGTACAGGTCATTGGACCGGTGCTCGACATTCAATTTGAGTCCGGGCATCTGCCGGCAATTTACAACGCGGTACGCGTGACCAGCGAAGGCTATAACATTCCCGAGCCCCTGGACGTCACCGTGGAGGTGCAGCAACATTTGGGCGAAGGCCGCGTGCGAGCGGTGGCGATGGAGCCGACGGAAGGACTGGTTCGCGGCATGAAGGCCACGGACACCGGCGCGGGAATTACCGTTCCGGTCGGCCGCCCAACGCTGGGACGAGTGATGAACGTACTTGGCAAGCCCGTGGATCAACTGGGCCCGCTGACCAGCGAGAATAATTATCAGATTCACAGACCAGCGCCGCTGCTGGTGGATCAATCCACGAACCTGGAAATGTTTGAAACGGGGATCAAGGTGATTGACTTGATTCAGCCGTTCGTAAAGGGCGGGAAAATTGGATTGTTCGGCGGCGCGGGCGTGGGCAAGACGGTGCTCATTCAAGAATTGATCAACAACGTGGCGATGCAGCACGCCGGCGTTTCGGTATTTGCGGGTGTTGGCGAACGCACGCGCGAAGGAAACGACCTGTGGTTGGAATTTCAAGAAGCTGGCGTGGTGGTGCCGGGAAATTCGGAAAAATCGCGAGTCGCGCTTATTTATGGACAGATGACCGAGCCGCCCGGAGCGCGTTTGCGCGTGGGGCTGACCGGGTTGACGGTTGCGGAATATTTCCGCGACCAGGAACATCTGGATGTGCTGCTATTCATCGACAACATTTTTCGATTCGTGCAAGCCGGCTCGGAGGTTTCTGCGCTGTTGGGCCGCATGCCTTCCGCGGTGGGTTACCAGCCGAACCTCAACACGGAAATCGGCGAGTTGCAGGAGCGCATCACTTCCACCAAGAGCGGTTCGATTACATCGGTACAGGCCATCTATGTGCCCGCCGACGATTACACCGATCCGGCGCCAGCGGCGACGTTTGCGCACCTTGATGCCACCACCAACCTGAGCCGGCAGATCGTGGAACGCGGAATTTATCCCGCGGTGGATCCATTGGCCAGTTACTCGCGCATTCTCGATCCGCGAATTGTCGGCGCGGAACACTACGCGGTGGCGCGTGGTGTAAAATCGATTCTGCAACGTTACAAGGATTTGCAAGATATCATCGCGATTCTGGGCATTGAAGAACTTTCCGATGACGACAAGCGCACCGTGGCGCGAGCGCGTAAGATCGAAAAGTTCCTCTCGCAGCCGATGTTCGTGGCCGCGCAATTCACGGGATTGGAAGGCAAGTTCGTTAAAATCGCGGATACAGTACGCAGCTTCAAGGAAATCGTAGAAGGAAAATACGACGATATTCCAGAGCAGGCGTTTTACATGGTGGGAACGATTGAGGAAGCGCTGGAAAAAGCGAACAAGATGCAGGGTGCTTAAGCAAAGGTTATGCTTCCCGAAGCGATAGAGCTAACGATTGTCACGCCGGAGCGGGAGTTGCTGCGCGCCAGCGTGGTGGAAGTGACCATGCCCGGAGCAGATGGCTGCCTGGGGATTTTGCCGGGTCACGCGCCGATGATCACTGAATTGGGCGTGGGAGAACTGACGTATCGGGTGGCGGGATCGAGCTCGGTAGCGGGTTTGGCGATCGTTCATGGATTTGCGGAAGTTTTGCAGGATCGCGTGAGCGTGCTGGCTGAAACAGCCGAGAAACCAGACGAAATTGATGTGGCGCGAGCGGAAGCAGCGCTGAAACGCGCGCAAGAACGAGTTGCGGCTGCGGGTAACGCCGAAGTGGATTGGGATCGCGCCTCAGTGGCGTTGCAGCGCGCATTAATCCGCATCAGTGTGGCCAGGAAATATCGCGGCAATCCGGTGAATGCGAATTAGAACTTCTGCCGCTCCCCCCTGGCAGAAGAACAACAATACGACGCGCCGCTCATCTAACTAAGTGAGGAATTAGTTTATGGAACCGATCACGATGTATTGCACTGGCTGGTGCCCGGATTGCAGGCGCGCAAAGTCATTTTTGAAGGAACGTGGCGTGGAATTTCGCGAAGTGAACATTGAACAAGACGCCGATGCGGAAGCCATAGTGATCAAGGCAAATCATGGAAAGCGCAAAGTTCCCACGCTTAAGGTTGGCGAACGATTTTTCGCGTGCAGTCCATTCGATGCGGAACAACTTGCAGAAGAGTTGAATATCCCGCTGAATTCGTGATTTTCGGGTAGTTCTGGGCAGGATGGGGGGACAGCAGATTCCTCAATTCGCCTGCCTGCGCAGCGGGCAGGTTCGGAACGACAGATTCGGACGTTCGGAGTGACAGGGCCCGAAACGGTTAAGTTACGGGCACGCCTCGCACCCAAACCCCTGCCACGTGCAAAGTTTCATCGAGAAGGACGATATCGGCGTCCGCGCCGGCGCGCAGTGCGCCTTTCTTGAACTCAATGCCCAGAAGAGTTGCGGGATTCAACGTCAGCATGCGGACGGCATTGGCGAGTGAAGTGCCGAGCGCCACGACATTGCGGAGCGCGCGATCCAACGTGAGAGTGCTGCCGGCAAGTCTGCCTTCGCTATTGCGGCAGACTCCACCGGTGACAGTTACCTGGATGTCGCCCAATAAATAATTGCCATCGGGCATTCCCGTAGCGGAAATTCCATCACTGATGAGAATAACGCAGCCCGCGCCTTTAGCCTGCAGGAGCAAGCGCATGGCGGTTTCGTCAACGTGTACCCCGTCAGCGATGAGTTCCGCGGTAACGTCTTGCGAAGTAAGAACTGCGCCGATAATTCCGGTGTCGCGATGAGAAAAAGGGCGCATGGCGTTATAAACGTGGATAGCGTGGCGCGCCCCGTGAGCGATTGCGACACGCGCTTGTTCATACGTGGCATCGGAATGACCGATGCCCACGACCAAGCCGGCATTTTTGGCGGCGTCAATACAGGAGATGGCTCCCGGCAGTTCCGGAGCGATGGTGAGAATGCGGCCGTTTCCGGCGGCAGCGTGGAGCATTTGCGCCAGAAAATCGGTTGAAGGAGCTGTAATCCATTGCAAAGGATGCACGCCGCGTCTTTGTGGGCTGATGAATGGACCTTCGAAGTGAATCCCGAGAATTTCGGCGAGCGGCTCATTGGCTTCGTGTTGCACGCCGATGTATTGAGCGATGCCGGTGACACTGCGCAGAATATTTTCGGGATTTGCGGTAACAGTGGTGGCGACAAAAGATGTGGTTCCAAAACGTGCAAGAGTTTTGGCCACGGTTTGCAGCGCGGAGGAATTCCCTTCCATTACGTCGCGGCCGCCAGCGCCATGAATGTGAACATCAACGAAGCCAGGAATGACGATACGATCCGTGGCAATCACTTCGCGCGCGCCGGAAGGAAGGGTCATCGCGGCACGTGGGCCGATCGCTTCGACTACGCCGTCACGAACCAGAATGCCGGCGTCAGGAATTTCGGCGGCTGGAGTAAAAGCGCGGCTGGCGTGGAGGAGCGAAGTGGGCATTGGGGAGTTCTTATCGTAACGGAAAAATTCCGTGGCACAAAACAAAACGGGTGAAGCCGGAGCTCCACCCGTTGCGAAAATGTTGCGTTTTAATTCTTACATGCCCTTCGCGGGAACCATGTCGATGCTTTCGAGTTTCAGATTGGAGCCTTCGACCGAGCCCTTGACGGTGACATGATGACCGGCGTGCGCGGCAACTTTGTCTTGATCGTCGATGGCGTAGACTTTCTTGTCGGCGTCACTGACGAACACGTACTTGGCGCCGTGTTCCTTCACGCACTTGGTGGTGCATTCGGCTTGGCCTTCCTTGGCGCCTTTGACACCGCATGCGCTGTCGGAAATGTATCCGGTCCAGGAACCGTCCGCACCTAATGTGAGAACTGCGGCACAAAGCGTCAGAACCATTCCTGCTGCGAATTTTGCCTTCATAGTTGATCCTCCATTTGATTGAAACTGCGGTAAATTTGAGGTCGGCGAACCGGCGAATAGCTTGGCATAGCGGTGCATCCGTGTCCAGCGACAAGAAGGGAGAACGGAAGTTCCGTTCTCCCCTTAAAATACTTTCCTCCGTTTTACTGACCCGAGGAAGACTTGTTGCTAGAGGCTGCGCCCGCAGACTTCGGGACGCTCAGGTAACCAGTAGCAGTGGTCTTGGTGACCTTGTTGACGACTAATTCGAGCGTGGAACGGCTTCCACCGGTGTAGAAGAAAATTGGCTCGTTGACTGAGCGGTTTTTCTTTTCGAAGTTTTTGTCGTCGGCGAGCACGTCTACCGTATATTGATTTTTCTTGACGTTGGTGCCCTTCAGCGCGACTTGGATGGCGCCAATTCTCTGCGGGCCGGCCTTGCGCTGCACGGTGAATTCGTAATAGTCGCGTTCGCCGAGGCGGCGGAGTTGGTCGATTTCGTCGTGATTGCGGGCGATCAGCGTGCCCATTTCGCTGCGGGCCATCTGAATGCTGTTTTTGGTGGCGTCCAGGTCGCCCTTCACGCCGGTAACGTCGCCGTTCAATTTGGAGATGTCTTCGGAGCTGGCCTTGGTAGCCAATTCGTTCTTAACGGAGGTTTCCAAACCGGTCAACTTTTTGTTGTAGGAAACTACGGCGAACTTGGATTGCTTGCGAGCGGCGACGAGATCGGCTTGCGTGACGTTCAACTTGTCGGCAATAGCCTTCAGCTCGGTTTGCAACTGCTGATTTTGCTCCTCGCTGCGCGCAAGACGTTGAGACGTTGCGTCGTCGGCCTGCTTGAGTGAAGCTTGCGTGGACTGCTCGACGTTCTTGACATGATTCAGCGCGGTCCAACCCACGCCAACTCCGAGCAGCGCGATACATCCTAGAATTGCGACGACCAGACCCACCCAGCGGGGGGTGCCGGTCGTAGTTTGAATATTTGTTTCCTGAACGTCGCTCATTGAGTTTCTTCTCCTGTTGAAACTGGAGTAGCACGGAGCATACCAGGCACCAAATTGGCACTGTCCGACTGAGGTTCGGAACACTAACAAAGCAAATCAGATGGGAGAGAAAAGAGGGGCTTTCATTGGAGACAAAAATGTACTAGTACAAGTAAAGATTACGTTCTTACGATGGGGATTGTAAAATTTGCTGAATTCTGGCGGAATCGGGTACTGATTCGAAGGCGTGGCCCCGACGTAAATTCTCAGCAAGCGCAAAGGATTAGAATGCCAGAAGTTAGGTGGGAATAACTTTAGGCAGCGCGAGTCGCGGATTCGGCTTCCAATGGCTTCGGAATATTGAAATAACGATCCAAAGTGGTAGTAGCCGCGTCGAGAACCAAGTGACAATCGGCGCAGCCGCGCAAGTGCTCGGCGATTTCGCTTTCCACAGCAGCGGACAATTTACCTTCTAAGTACCAACAAATGAGATGAATAGTATCCCGGCAACTCATGATTAATGATCCCTCAGTACCATACGCCCGAAACTTTCTACGCAATCAGGTGTTGCATTTCACCCACCAAAAACCGCCCGGAGATGTAAAATTATAAATACCTTATTTTCAACAAGTTAAAACAAAAGGACTTGAGGATGACCAATACTTTTGCGCAAGACCCGGAAATCTTTACCACCGTCTCGCTTTGGGGCTCAGCGCAGCGGCACAATGCTCATGGAGCGGAGCGCGGCGATACGATCCTCCAAGGGCGGATGGGTACTGAATAACGAGCCCAGGAAGTCACTTCCAAAAAATGGTTTCACGATGCACAGGGCCGCAGTCGAGGGAGAAACGGCGGTGGTGGGGATGCGCTTGTTGTACGCGCCAAGTTTTTCCAGGGCACTGATGAGGCCGTAAGGTTGGCCGACCATGCGGACACCGGTTTCATCGGCTGCATATTCGCGCGTTCGAGAAAGAAAAAGCTGCAAAAGCAAAGCAGCGAACGGAGCGAGAAACAATAACAGAAGGCCGGACAAACCACCGCCGCGGCGGTCGTCGTCGCGGTCGCCGCCGTAACCGCCGAAGATCATTGCGAAGCGGCCCATCTGAGCAAGAAAGGTGACGGCCGCGGCGATGGTAGCGGCGATCGAGCTGGTCAAAATATCGTAATTACGCACATGGGAAAGTTCGTGGGCGATTACGCCTTCCAGTTCATCGTCGGTCATCAGCTCGAGCAAACCCTGGGTGACAGCAACCGAGGCGTGTTGAGGATTGCGCCCGGTGGCAAACGCATTGGGCGCGGCTTGCGGCACAACATATAGTTTTGGAACGGGGATGTTTGCCTTGCCCGCGAGGCGTTCCATCACTTCATAAAGGCGCGGAACCTGCTCGCGGGTAACCGGTACCGCGCCGCTGGAAGCAAGAGCAATTTTGTCGGAGAAAAAGTACGAGATGCCATTCATCAAAACGGCCAGCACAAGAGCGATTTTCAAGCCGTTTTGACCACCGATGGCCCCGCCAGTAACCACCAGCACGATGCTCAGAAACACGAGCACGGCGCCTGTTCGAATTAATTTCATGGTATTACCCTCACTCTTTACTACGCAGCCGACCGCTGTTTTCTATCTTTAGATATTAGAGCCCGCCGTGGCGGGTATCGTCATTAGATTCCAGCCGCCGCTGCAGGTTGTTTGGCATTGCGACGTTCGAAACG
This sequence comes from Candidatus Dormiibacterota bacterium, assembly GCA_035602385.1. Taxonomy (GTDB): domain Bacteria; phylum Acidobacteriota; class Terriglobia; order Acidiferrales; family UBA7541; genus Acidiferrum. The sequence goes on along the minus strand of DATNME010000011.1, from coordinate 20,964 downwards.
CAATGCGTCCTTTTTGCCGTCGCGGTCCACAAGAATATGATCCCCGGGCAGAACCTTGCCTTCGAGGATTTGCAACGCGAGCGGATCTTGCACCATGCGCTGGATGGTGCGCCGCAACGGCCGCGCGCCATATGCAGGGTCGTATCCATCGCGGAGGAGTACTTCCTTGGCCGCGGGTGTAAGTTCCAAAGTGATGTTGCGTTGCTCGAGAAGTTTTTCGACGCTTTTGAGCAGCAAGGAAACGATGCTTTCGAGTTGTTCTTTCCCGAGCGGATTAAAGATCACAATTTCATCGACGCGATTGATGAATTCAGGACGGAAGGATGCGCGCAAAGCCTCCATGGCTTCCTTGCGAGCAAGCTCGGGATTCTTATTGGCAAGATCGAAGATGGCGCTCGACCCTACGTTGCTGGTCATCACCAGCACGGTATTGCGGAAATCGACAGTGCGGCCTTTTCCATCGGTAAGACGTCCGTCCTCGAGGATTTGCAGCAGAATATTAAACACGTCCGGATGCGCCTTTTCGATTTCATCGAATAGCAAAACGGAATAGGGATGCCGGCGAACTTGTTCAGTGAGTTGGCCGCCTTCTTCATAGCCAACATAGCCCGGGGGCGCGCCAATCAGGCGGGAGACGCTGTGCTTCTCCATGTACTCGCTCATGTCGATACGAATCATGAGTTTTTCGTCGTCAAAAAGAAATTCCGCAAGGGCGCGAGCCAGTTCGGTTTTACCCACGCCCGTCGGACCCATGAAAATAAAAGAGCCGATAGGACGCTTGGTATCGGAGAGACCAGCGCGGCTGCGGCGAACCGCATTCGACACGCGAGCGAGAGCGTCCTCCTGGCCAACAACACGCTGGCGCAAGCGTGATTCCATTTGCACGAGCTTTTGCGCTTCGCCTTCGAGCAATCGTCCCGCCGGAATCCCGGTCCACTTGCTCACCAGCTTGGCGATATCTTCCTCGTCGACTTCTTCCTTGAGCATCGGAGCATTTTTCTGGACCGATGCAAATTGCTCTTCGGCCTGTTTTAATTCACGTTCCGCCTGGGCAATTTTGCCGTAACGAATTTCGGCAACTTTAGCCAATTCGCCCGCGCGTTCGTAACGCTGTTCCTCGCTGCGCAACTGGTCGATTTGTTCCTTGAGCTTGCGAATTTTACCAATGGCTTCTTTTTCCGCTTGCCACCGGGCCTTGCGTGCGCTGGAATCCTCTCTTAGTTTCGCGAGTTCTTTTTCAAGTTCTTTGCGGCGCTCCATGGAGTGCGCGTCTCTTTCTTTCAAGAGCGATTGACGCTCAATTTCAAGCTGCAGAATGCGGCGCTCGATTTCATCGATTTCCACCGGAAGAGAGTCAATCTGCATGCGCAAACTTGCGGCGGATTCGTCGATAAGGTCGATGGCTTTGTCGGGAAGAAAACGATCAGAGATATAGCGATGCGAAAGAGTTGCCGCGGCAATGATCGCGGCGTCCTTAATGCGCACGCCGTGATGTACTTCGTAGCGCTCCTTTAAGCCGCGGAGAATTGCAATGGTATCTTCCACGGTGGGTTCAACGACCAGGACTGGTTGGAAGCGGCGTTCCAACGCGGGATCTTTCTCGATGTACTTTTTGTATTCGTTCAACGTCGTGGCGCCGATGGCGCGCAATTCACCGCGGGCGAGCGGCGGCTTGAGCATATTCGAAGCGTCCATGGAGCCTTCAGCGGCACCCGCGCCAACAACGGTGTGCAACTCGTCGATGAACAGAATGATCTGGCCTTCGGATTCGGTGACGTCCTTTAATACCGCTTTCAGGCGGTCTTCAAACTCTCCGCGAAATTTCGCGCCGGCGACCAAGGCGGCTAGATCCAACGCGACAATGCGCTTGGTTTTCAGCACGTCAGGAACGTCGCCGGAGATGACGCGCTGAGCGAGACCTTCCACGATGGCGGTTTTGCCCACGCCGGGTTCGCCGATAAGCACGGGATTATTTTTGGTGCGCCGCGCCAGGATTTGCATGACACGTCGAATTTCTTCATCGCGTCCGATGACCGGATCGAGTTTGGATTTGCGAGCGAGATCGGTAAGGTCCCGCGAATATTTTTCCAGGGCTGCGTAGGTGGCTTCCGGATTTTGCGAGGTGACGCGTTGGTTTCCGCGGACGCCAGTGAGCGCCTGGAGAATGGCTTCGTAAGAAGCGCCCTGCTTTTTTAGCAATTGACCGGCAGGATCGCGGTCTTTGTTGGCGATGGCGAGAAAAAGATGCTCCGCCGATACGTATTCATCCTTAAATTTGTCAGCTTCGGTGAAGGCGCGTTCCAGCACATCGTTCAAGGAGCGCCCCATGTGCTGTTGGGAAAATCCCTGAACGCGGGGCAGCTTGGCAATTTCGCGTTCGATTTCAGCGGATAAAGTTTCGACCCGGATACCCAGTCGCGCCAACAGCGCGGGCACAACGCCATCGGTCTGGGCAGTTAATGCGGATAGCAAATGGATGGGCTCAATCGCCTGATTCTCGTGGCTCGCAGCGACTTCCTGCGCTTGCTGCACGGCTTCCTGCGCTTTTACGGTCATTTTTTCAAATCGCAGCATGCTGTTTCACTCCGTTCTTCACTTACCGCGGTGACCAAAGTCTGATGTGGGCCGAAAAGAAAGGGGCCGGCTCCAGTGCCGGCCCTTTCATACTACCGCCACCGGTTATGGACGGTAAATTACCTGGCTCCCGCAGCCACGGCAATTTCGGGCGATTCAACGTTCACTTTGATTTGCTTTGGCTTGGCTTCCTCGCGCTTCGGGATGCTCAGCGTCAACACACCGTTTTTGTAGGCAGCCTTGATGGCATCCGAATTTACGGTGTTAGCCAGAGAGAAGCTCCGGCTGAATGCGCCATAAGCACGTTCCACCCGCAGATAATTGCTCTCATTTACTTTCTTCTCGAATTTGCGTTCGCCGCGAATCGTCAGGATATTGTTTTCAACGCGAACGTCCAATTCTTCAGGCTTCACGTCTGGAAGATCGGCTTTTACTACCAGTTCGTGTTCGGTCTCGAAGATATCCACCGCAGGGGCCCAAGTGGTGAGACTGGACTCTTCGCTACGCTCGAAGACGTCATTGAACACGCGATTGATTTGGTCCTGAAGAGAGTTAGAAGAGCGAGAAGGTTCAAAACGATTAAGGGATTTCATGGGTGAATAACCTCCGTTAGTTCGTATTAATGTAACTTCGCATGCATAATATAATCTTAGCCTGTCATTGTCAAGAATAGATTTTTGATCATTTAAGTTACGCATAATGAAACACATGCATACCAATCGTTGTACGTTAACCATCGGACAAGGGAGTCTTAAAATGACCCTGTAGCAGCTGCCACCGAAGGGCTGATACACTCCTACGGTGATGAAACTGAAAGATTTAAACTACGACCTGCCGGCGGGGCAGATTGCCCAGCGTCCTTTGGATCGCAGAGATGGGGCCAGGCTCTTAGTTCTTGACCGGCAAACCGGCAACTGCCGGGACCGCCAGTTTGTGGAGTTTCCTTCTCTTTTGCGAGGTGACGAGCTTCTGGTTTTCAACAATGCGCGTGTAATTCCCGCGCGATTGCTTGGGCATCTGGCAACGAACAGTAAATTAGAATCCGGCGACAATGTGGAGGTTTTCCTCACACGCAATTTTTTGAACGATGAGTGGCAAGCATTGGTGCGTCCGGGAAAGAAAATCCGTGTTGGGGACCGAGTACTGTTTGGGAACGGGATCCTGGAAGCGGAAATTCTTGAGCGCGGGGAACGCGGAGCGCGGACGTTGCGGTTTATTTCACGCTCCAGCGACTCCGTCGCGCATCACCTGGAACAGCTAGGGCACGTTCCTTTGCCTCCCTACATTGCGCGGAGCGACGACGAAACGGATCGGGAGCGATACCAAACGGTATTTGCAAAAAATCCGGGAGCAATTGCGGCGCCTACGGCGGGACTTCATTTTACCGAGGACATTCTGCGGCAAATCCGCGACAGAGGTTGCGAAATTTGTGAAATAACGCTGCATGTAGGGCTGGGCACCTTTCAGCCCATTCGAGGCGAAACCCTGGAAGGGCACAAGATGCATGAAGAGAGTTATGAAATTTCCGAAGACACAGTGACGAAGATTTCCAGGGCTCGCAAGGAAGGACGAAGAATTTTAGCGATAGGCACAACGACGGTCCGCGCTCTGGAAGCCGCCGCATTGCGCGCGTCCGAAGAAAATTCCGAACGAGTTCTTTTAGCCGGGCGGGCTGAAGCGGGGCTGTTTATCACGCCGGGATTCCGGTTCCGGGTGGTCGACGCTTTGCTGACAAATTTTCACCTGCCGCAATCCACGCTGTTGGCGTTGGTATGCGCTTTTGCCGGCCGGGATAAGGTGATGGCGGCTTACCATCACGCGGTGGAAGCTGGGTATCGTTTTTACAGCTACGGGGATTGCATGTTGCTCGGGTAACGAAAGGGAAATGAGTTGAGGAGACCGCCGGGACGCGCGGCCCCCTCAGCTGGGCGATTGAGTTATGAGCCGAGAACGAACACGCGTTTCTGGCCGGCGAAACGCACCTCTTTAACCTGACCATCTTCACCTACCAAAACGGAATCATAAGCGGATTTTGTGTCTCGTTCCTCCCAGCGTCCTTGGGTTTCCGCCATGGTTTTCTTGCCTTTCATCACGGTCACCTTAGTCTCTTCGATGAAAAAGCGGTATTCACCGGAGGCCAGATCGGCTTTGCCGATTTTTGAGGCTTGCGAAAGATTGATGGTTTTTACGACGGGCTTGGCAAATACGGGCACGGCAACTGCGATGAGGGCGAATAGAAAAATGCTGCGGAAAAACGAATTTGATTTCATGCGAGTCATTTCCTTTCAGGCGAAATTGAGTCAACACAACAACGAGATTGAGCTCAGGCCTGGCAGAGTTGACACGCATGCGAGGGAAGAGTAGCCTCCCCTAACAGGACACCGGTTTTTTCTGGCTGACCGCCGGAATAATTGCGTGTCATCGCCCCGCGGCTGCCGCCGCGGGGTTTTTTACGAACTCTGTAATTACCTGGGCAGCCCGAACTCGGCTGCACAGGTATAGACGAAGCAAGTGTGGTGAATGTTTCGCGGGAAATGAATATTTTTCAAGGCTGGCTTAATTTTTTTCCCTGTTCTGCGACCGAGGAAAATTGCCATCCAGGTGTTGCTTCCATCAAATGTCTCCAAGATTTTACAATCTTCCCCATGACCTTTCCGCGCTAGGTGCGTCGTTGTTTATCTAAATTTATTTTTGTCTGCGTCCGTGCATCGACTGGCGGCTTCCTCTATACTTACGTTCACCTTTTGGAAGCTTATTGAATGCGGATCCTGGTCCTTAGCGACATTCATGCCAATTTGACTGCTCTAGAGGCGGCGCTGGACGCCGCGAAGGGGCGATGGGATCGCGCCGTTTGCCTGGGCGATGTGGTCGGGTATGGTCCGGACCCCAACGAGGTGGCCACGCGCATTCGCGAAATGGGCGCGTTCTGCATTCGCGGGAACCATGACAAAGCGGTAGCCGAGCTGATGGCCACGGAAGATTTTAATCCCGTGGCGAAAGCGGCGGTGGTATGGACGCGCGAATCTTTGTCCAAAGAATCTTTACAGTGGTTGAAAAGCTTGCCGAGTGGCCCTAAGGAAATTGAGGGGATTGTGCTGGTGCATGGTTCGTTTCACGACGAAGATGAATATGTCTTCACCCCCGAACAAGCCCTGCAGGGATTATTGGATTCTTCGCGGCCTCTTACTTTTTTTGGACACACACACCACCAAGGCGGCTTTTCCTATCATGACGCGCAGTTGGAAGTATTGCAGATTCGGCCGCGAGACAGCGATTCGTTCGCGGCGCTGCGCATAGAGCCGGAGAAGCGCTATTTGCTGAATCCCGGCGCGGTGGGGCAGCCTCGCGACGGAAACGCGCGCGCTGCGTTTGCGATTGTGGATTTAGAGCACCGTGTAGTGGAATTCTGGCGGGCGGCTTACGATATTTCCGCGGTGCAAGCGCGCATGCAAGCGGCGCACCTTCCGGAGCCATTGGTGCAAAGGCTGTTGCTCGGGCGTTAAGTATGAATCATCCCTCGTTAAATTGTTATTAGTATTTAATAACATACCTAATCTATACTCTGTGTCGTGGAACTCGCCCAAGAGTTGACAGACAGCCTGCGGGAATTTCTTGCCGCCGGCCCGGTGGAAATTCGCGAAAACGCTGACCGGGTCACTCCTACGTCCGATATTTCATGGGAACTGCGCGGACCCGGCGAGAAACCCTTACTGCATTTGTGGGCGGAACAATACAATTTGACGAGGCGGGTGCTGGCGATTACGGAGCATTCCGAGCGGCGGTTGGCTCTTGCCGTGGAACGCGTTGGACACCACAAACCGGAGCGGCTGGAATTCCTTCGCATTGATTTCGACAAGTCCGCGCGTGCATTGAGGCGCGAACAGTTTTGCGCGCGCTTCAAGCGTATATTGGCGGAGCAATTCCCGGATGAAACACTCGAATCATTCACGATTTCTCCTGACCTGGAACATTCGCTTTCCGGAAATTATGCGCGGGGCATTTCCGCTGGCAAAGCAGGCAGAACGGCAATCCTTGCGGTGCCGGAAGAAGAATCGCAGGAATCCATCGAGAACAGCCTGACCTACGGGCTGCTTTGGCTGGAACGCAGCCGGCAATCGAGCAGGTTCAGCGGGATACGCGCGTTACGGCTGATCGTACCGAAGGGAAATATTGCAGCAATCGCGCACCGCTTGGCGGCGCTGCACCCGCAGGTTGGCGTGGAATTATACGTGAACGATCCCGCGCTTGAGACGGTCACACGAGTGGATCCTCGCGATGCGGGAAACATTTCAACCTGGCTGGTGTCGTGTAAAGAGACGCAATCTTTGCTGGACCGCGCGCGGCCTGCGCTGGAACCAATTCTTGCTCTCGCGCCGAAAGCGATTTCTATTCACGCTTCACCCCATACGCATGAGCTGTTTCTAAGATTCCGTGGCTTGCCCTTTGCACGGTGGACCGACGGGGAAGTTTTTATTTACCGCAAGGGAAATTGGGAAAAAATAGTCGAACATCCGCAGAAGCAGCTAAAAGAAGTTATGCGCGATTTGGAAATTCACCGGAGTCCGGTGGCTACAGACTCGCGACACGCGTTGTATCGCGCACAAGCGGAGCGCTGGCTGGAATCCATTGTGCGAGAGGATATTTCGCGCATCGACGCGGTGCTGGACGGGCGATTCGTGTACTCACAGGTTTTTACGCAGGCAGGCGGAGAGCACGGCATTTTGGATTTGCTTACGGTGACACGCACGGGGCGCCTGGCGATTGTAGAGTTAAAAGCCAGTGAGCATATTCATTTGCCGGTGCAGGCAGCGGATTATTGGCTGCGAATCCGGCGCCACTTGGCCCAAGGAGATTTCACAAAGTATGGTTATTTTCCGGGGCTGCAACTGCAGACCACCGCTCCTATCGTATATTTAGTGGCGCCGGCGCTGCGGTTTCATCCGGCAACGGACACGCTCTTGCGTTATTTGACGCCAGAGCTTGAAGTGGTGCGGGTGGGGCTGGCGGAAAGCTGGCGGCGCGGCATGCAAGTAGTGATGAGGCAGTAGAGAGGTGCGCATGAAAGTTGAAATTGCCGCTGTTGTTCTTGGTTAACAAAAACGGGGGTACAATGTCGTGCGCCGTGGGGGTGGAGCAGACACTATGAATTTCTCCGTAAGCATTCGACAATCTGACGACGTATCGATTGTGGAGATGAAGGGCCATCTGACTTCGTTTGAGTTGGGAGCAATGCGCGAAGCCATTCAGGGATTGTTGAAACAGGGGCGAACGAATATTTTACTGAACTTGAGCGGCTTACAATATTTGGATAGTTCCGGCGTCGGAGAGTTGGTAAGAAATTATATGAGTGTGGTGAAACGCGGCGGAACGATGAAAGTGGTGGGTTTGGGACCTAAAGTGGAAGAGATTCTGAAAATCACGCAACTTCACCAGGTATTTCAGGAATTTCCAGACGAACGTTCCGCCATGGAAAGTTTTCCGACGAGCGGATCGTCCCGCCGGATTTAGATAAAAAGTCGAGCTAAAAAGGAGAGAAGCAGCCAGGGTATAGACCCTAACTGCTTCCCGGGGTGTGTCCTCGAAGTGGTATTACTAATTCAGATGCGGCAAGACCCCGAAAGGGTTCCTTAATTTTTTGATAATCGCAAACCCTCGAGGAAACGCAGTATGTTCTTAATAGAACAGGTATTTACGCCAGCGTTCGTCGCGATGTCCTATCAATCGCATGAGCTGGCGTGATGTATGGAGAGTAAATGGACGAGGTCTGCGTGCCAGTTTGAAACCGGCTTCCTCGGGTGTGCGGTCGCCCTTACTGTTATTGCAACGGTAACAGCACGCTACCAAATTTTCCCAAGAAGATCGGCCACCTCGCGAGCGAGGCACCACGTGATCCAAGGTCAGTTCTGAGCTGGGGAAAAGTTTGCCGCAGAATTGGCAGGTATTGCGATCACGCAGCAGAATATTTTTACGTGAAAGAGCTCTGCTCTGCTGCGGTATGTGACGATACGCGAGCAGGCGAATTACGGAAGGCACGCGGTGGGCGTGGGCGGCGGAGTGGACTTCCGCGTTGTGCATCTCCTCGGCCTGCGCCACGCCTTTAAGTAACAGCACCATGGCACGGCGAACCGCGGTCACATTGATAGGCTCGTAGGTAGCGTTCAGTACTAGGACGGGCTCCTGCATGAGCGAGGCGCGCCGTGGAAAAGGGCTGGAAAGCGGACGGTAATTGCCAAGACCAGGAAGGCTTGGCGCAGCCAAAGCTTCGGGGGTATGGCGTCCCCGGGGATCGGTCGTCGATGGCCGTCTTGCGCTCATCAAGTATCCCTCGTACTAAACCCATGCTGCGGGTGGGAGTTGCGTACGGCGCGAGCGACCGTCAAACCGATAACTTCCTTGGCGCCAGCATCGCGCAAAGCGCGCGTACAAGCATCAAGTGTCGCACCCGTCGTCATTACATCATCTACCAGCAAAACGCGTAAATTGTCAACTCGAGTGCCAATTTGCGTAGCAAAAGCGCCACGAACGGACTCCCAACGCTCTGCGACGCTGAGCAATTCCTTTTCCGGGCGGGGTCTAGTGCGGACCAAGAGGATGGGTCGATAGGGCAGATGGAGCTTCTTGGCTAGTGGCCGGGCAATCAGTCCGGCCTGATTGTATCCGCGTGCGCGTTCTCGCTTCGGATGCAGAGGCACCGGAATAACCACATCCGCGGAAAAGTCGCGGGGGTGGGATTCTATTGTTTGCGCGAGCCGGTCTGCAAACCACTCGCCCAGAGGAAATATGGGCTCGAATTTGAGTAGCAACACGGCATGGACCAGCGCCCCCTCGTACACTGCGTAACTTCGCGCCCGATCGAAGGCATAAGTGTGATCGTGGCAGGCCCTGCAGAGCGGCATTTCCGCGTCAGTGGAATTAAAAGTGAAAATGGGCTGGCCGCAAACGGAGCAAAACGGAGTTGGGACGGGTAAGAAAGAGGCGAGGCAAACTTCGCAAATAGGAACCCGGCTCGCCCGCGTAAGAAGCGCATCACACAAACGGCAACCAGCTGGGAAAAAAACACTAACCAATGCTTGGCCGGCCTGGGCCAGCCAGCCTTCTACTTGTTTCGGCGCTTGAGGGGAAAATCCCACGCGGGCAAAGCGTATCGCTCCGCGCGGGATAAGGGAAGCAGTAATTTATAAAAAAGTAACTATATGGCCAGAAATCGGCTAAGTATGCCCTTGCTCGATTTTTTCCTGGCAGGATATACAATTTTTGGCCCAGGGCACGGCTTCCAGGCGTTTCTGCTGCAACTCTTCCTGACAGACCCCGCAATTCCCGTACTCCTCTTTCTTGATGCGCTTGAGAGCTTCATCAATCAAGGCCAGAATTCGCCTATCGGTGTTGGTTTGACCGAAGAGAAATTCTTTGGTGTAAGAATTAGCCGCCTTATCCGCGAGATCCACCGTCGGGTCGTCGTCGGCCTGCCGCCCTTCTTCTTCCGTGCGAGCGATGGTCTTCACCAGTTCTTCCCGGCGAGTCATGAGTTTCTTTTTGTAATATTCCAGTCGTTTCTTATCCATAATAGTCCCGCCCCTCTGCGTGCTGTCCGGGGCCACCTAAAAACTCAATAGTGTAGGCCGACGGCCCTCTCCTGTCAAATGAAGTGCCGATGGCAGCGAAATACTTAGATGCAAGTTTTAGCGCTTCGTAAGCCAGGAATTTAAATCGATGACTTTATTCAAGATTGCCAAGGCCCCGAGCTCACGGAACTGACTGGCGCGATTGCGAAAATCAAATGATTCCCGCGGAATGATGGCCATAAATGGAACGCCGGCAGCCTTAGCGGCAAGAGCGTCGTCGATATTATCCCCCAGATATAAAGCGGAATCGGGATCGCGATTGGCAAGAATCTTGAACAGTCCTTCGGGAGAAGGTTTTTTGTTCTTCACGTCATCCATGGTCACCACGTTGCGAAAGAGACTCGCAGCGGGCATGCGTTCAAAGGTATAGGAAAACTCCCTGCGGGTTCGCCCGGTAAAAAGATTAAGCTCGCAGCGCGAAGCCCATTTTGAAAATTGTTTTTGGCTGACGAGAAGCTTTTCCTTGAGCACATTGCCAGGCTTGCCGTTTTCTCCCCAATAATATTTCTGAAAGGCGTCGCGCGCCTGTTCATAGGAAACCTGGTGTCCCATCGAGGAAACCCAGTTTGAAACCATGCGCCAGTCGTCGTTATTTTCCGGCTTGCTTTTCCACCTATATAGTTCCGCCCACGTGGCGCGCTTGCCGGTGATTTCGTGCACCGTTTGCAGCGCGGACAGCCAGAAAGTTTCGCGAACGTCGATGAGCACGCCATCAACGTCAAAAATCAAAATTTCAGGATTCAATTGCGATGCTCGACGAACAGATTTTCGTTTTGCGGCTGCGGTTTTTTTTGCGGACACAGATCCTCGGATGCTTATAAATCAGTTTGGCTGCCACAGCATTTGGCGTCAAGCGGCCAGTGATACCCGCATCTCGACTCATTGAGTTTCCCGCCAATATGAAGGGGCATTTTTCCTGTACCGTTTCAAACAGTACGGTATCTAATAAAAGGGCACAATATTGTTTGGTAACAAGAAGAGGATGCCATATGAGACGTAAGACCCTGCAAGGCATTGGAATTGCGGCAACCGCGGTTAGTCTCTTTCTATTTCCGGTTCTGGCCACCGCGCAATCGCCTGACGCGGAAAAAACAAGCGGAGAGCAACAATCGCAGGATTCGAAGGATAAACCGGATGCACCTGCGCCGGTGAAGCCTCAAGACGCTAATCCCCCTGGCGGTCAGAAACCTCCCGATGACAAAAAGGATGACCAAGAAGGAAAGCAAAGCAAACGGATGTTTGGAATTGTTCCGAATTTCGCAGCGGTGGACGCAAATACCATTCTTCCGCCATTGACGGTACGAGGGAAATTCAAACTTGCTACCGAGGACAGCGTGGATTATTCGTCATTCATTTGGGCAGGCATCCTGGCAGGGCAAAGCATGGCGTTGCGCGCGGACCCTGAGCTGCGGAACGGCGTGGCTGGATATGGCCGATACTATTGGAGGGCGTTTGCAGACCAGGCCTCCGGCTCCTATTTTACAGAGGCGATCGTGCCGGCGCTGACACACGAAGATCCACGATATTACACGCTGGGTCACGGCGGTTTTTTTCGCCGCACGGGATATGCGATATCGCGCGTAGTGGTAACCAAGACCGATTCCGGAGGGACGAGTTTCAACTATTCGGAAATCGTTGGCAACGCATTAGAGGCGGGATTATCGACGGCTTATTATCCGCCCGAGGAACGAGGATGGAGCAATACCGGGCTGAATTACGTATCCCAGTTAGAAGCCGCGGTGACCAATAATATTTTCAGGGAATTCTGGCCGGATATTCGCCGGAAGGTTTTTCGCCAGAAATAATTCGTTTCCAACCAAGTATTCGACGGCGATTGGTGGTAATTCGCGGTTCACATATTCGCCAACACGCGCATGAACTATAATCGTGTCCTTGTGGGATACGGTCGGATTTGCTCCGCAAAATTACCCGCGTCACCCGAAAAACGACCGCGCTTAGCACCCCAGCCTCGCCAGGAGTGACAAATGGCCGGATTCAACGGAGTGGACTTCATCGATTTTGATTCGCAGTTGAATGACGAAGAAAAATTGGTGCGACAGACGTCGCGACAATTTGTCGAGAATGAAATTATTCCCATCATCGAAAAGCATAATCGCGAAGCCACGTTTCCCAGGCATCTGGTGCCCCAGCTTGCGGAGCTGGGATTTTTTGGCGCCAACCTGCACGGTTATGGCTGCGCGGGAATGTCCAGCGTGGCGTATGGCTTGATGACCCAGGAGCTCGAACGCGGTGACTCTGGAATTCGAAGTTTTGTTTCGGTGCAAAGCGCGCTGGTGATGTATCCGATTCACGCTTTTGGATCCGACGCGCAGAAAAACAAGTGGCTGCCCCAGCTGCAACAGGGAAAAGCTATTGGCTGTTTTGGGTTGACCGAACCGCAATTCGGGTCCAATCCAGGGGGAATGCTCACGCGAGCCGTGAAAAAAGGCGCGAAGTATGTGTTGAACGGCGAAAAAATGTGGATTACCAGCGGTTCAATCGCGGACGTCGCAGTGGTTTGGGCAAAATGCGAGGATGAAAAAATTCGCGGCTTCCTGGTGGAAAAAGGCGCACCAGGATTTAAGTCCTGGGAGGTGCATGGCAAGTGGTCTTTGCGGGCTTCGGTGACGTCGGGTCTGGCCTTCACCGATTGCGAAGTTCCCGAAGATAATCTTCTACCTGGCGTGACAGGTCTTAAAGGTCCGCTGAGTTGTCTCAATCAAGCCCGCTATGGGATCGGCTGGGGCGCGCTGGGCGCGGCGATGGCTTGCTACGACACAGCGCTGCAATACGCAAAGACCAGAAAACAATTTGCGAACCGGCCAATCGCATCGCATCAATTGGTTCAGGAAAAACTCGCGTGGATGATTACGGAGATCAGTAAAGGACAGCTGTTGGCGCTACATATTGGACGCTTGAAGGATAAAGAAAAGCTCGATCCGGCGCATATTTCCATGTTGAAAATGAACAACGTGGCCATCGCGCTGGATATTGCCCGCATGTCGCGGGATATCCTCGGCGCTAATGGAATCGTCGACGATTACTGCATTATGCGGCACATGAACAACCTGGAAAGCGTTTACACCTATGAGGGAACCAACGACATCCATAAATTGGTGATCGGGGAAAGGATCACCGGAATTCCCGCGTACGTATAAATATTTAATCCGGAAAAGTTCGCAGAAATCTTGCTCGCGCCTCAATTAACCGTAAAAGGCTTGGGATTGCTTGGTCCGCCGCCAAAAAGGACACAATCCGTGGAGCAGGGAAAACTTGGCGGGTTAACAACGGTGATTTGCGCGGGGGCAGGGGTTGGGGCACTCAAAAGCACTCCACTTATAACTGCGATGATTTGCGTGGGCGTGATGCTTTTCACTGCCAGCACGGTTACCGGCCCCCCTTTCGGTGTCCAGTGCACTTCGGAAGGGTTGTTCGGGTCGGGCAGGAAATTAGTGCCGAGGATCGTAATTGCAACATCGGAATTTGCGCAGGATGTTCCGCAGGACGGCGCCGATGCGGGAGAGATATCACTTGTTATGGTCGGAACCGGATTCGGCGCTCCAGAAATCGCGAACGGCAGCGGTTGAGACAAACCATTATCCTGAGAATTCCTGGGAGGGTTCAAGGTATTTACCTGAGCTGCGCCCGGCTTTGTAACCAGCGCCGCCGGAATTACCGCAGTGACTGTCGTGGTATTTAACACCGTAGTGGGGAGGGCTTGTCCCTTCCATTGGATTACGGTCTTAGCGACGAAGCCCCCGCTACTGCTCACCGTCAACGTAAAGTCGTTGGAGCCGGCGGGAATATTCGATGGGGACAAAGCCGTTAGCTGTGGGCCGGTATAATTCTGAAATGTCGTTCCCGTTTGCGAGCAGCCGCCCAAGACGTACGCCATTACCATGGCAGCTGTTGCTGCCCAAGACCGCTTCATTGAAACTCCTTCATCTTCAGGGGCGACCGTCACGACGGTCAACCAGCCCGGCGAATAGCGGGGAATCCGCAACGCCTTGGTGAGATGCGCTCTATACGCAATGCGTTGACCGGCTTAGTGATCCGTTAAGGGACCACCGGCCGCGATAATATCGCGCACGCAACCTATAATCAGTATCATCCCTGTCATCGTCAGGTCAATGCCGCGAGGTTGGCTCCGGAATGGAGGCGAGGAAATTAGCGCGGCCCGGTCGAGCTGATGGCCGCAAGCGATACTTCCGCCAACTTGTGAAGATGTTTCGCGCACTCGGAATCGCGAACTGGTATCTCCGCTGCTGCTCGGTAACAGGCCACAGCCATCTCGTGCTGTCCCAGTTTCGCGTAGAGATCGCCCGCCGCAAGCTGAAATACAGGGTTACCCGGGTATTTTTGCAATAGCGGCAACAAAATTTCAAGCGCGGCCTTGTATTGGTGGTCGTAGTTATGAAGGTTGAGCGCCAGATAAAACCGCGCTGCCACCGGGGTCAGTATGCCTTCCGCAATCGCTATCTTCAGTTGATGAATGCCTTCGGCTTTTGAGCCACCTGGAATGCCCATCATAAAGCGCAACATGCGCGCGATTCCGGAAAGAGTGTCCACATAATAGTTGTAGAGACCTAAACCCAGGTACGCATCCGCAAAATCAGGATCCAAAACGATAGCGCGCGCAAAATTGTCGCGCGCACGGACTCCGGCGCGAGCGGTATTCCGGTTTTCCCCTCGCAGCCCATAAAGGCGCGCGGCGAATGCATAACCCATTCCGTTAAAAAAAAGCATCTCCGCGGTTTCTTGATTTTTGATTTGTGTCTCCGCCAGCGCCGAGATTTTTGCGGCCAGCTCCAAATAGTGGCGGTCAGCGGCTAACACGCCGCGGTGGCGCGCCATGGTCATTCCATACTTATATTCCGCGGCACTCCCCCAGATGTTCCACCACGCCGCCTCCGCCTCGAGAACGTAGCCAAGCGGTTGTTGCGGATTTTCTTGTTGCAAACGTTGCGCTGCGTCGATTGCGGCCTGCGTATCGCCGCCATCATAAATTTTGTCGAGGATCGAGGTGGTTTCCGGGGACAGCCAGCTGAATGGCGCGTTCTGCGCTTGCACTGGGCATGCAGCGAGGGACAGAGCCAGCACCATCGGCACTGCTAAACTTTTTGACAGATTCATATCACCGAAATAGAAAACAGATTCAGCTTACTGGGAATTTAGTTTTCCCGCGCGGCTCTGATTCGTTGCGTGCTGCAAAATGCAACTTCGCGCTTCATTTGCTATTCTCGGCGTGGACATGCCGGACCTACAAGGTTCCTCAGAACAAACTTTAGTGCGCGGGCTGGGCCTGAAAGAAGCTGTCGCGCTCAACATGATTGAGATCGTGGGCATCGGCCCATTCGTGGTGAGCGCGCTGGTTATCCGGGAAATGGGCGGTCCGCAATGCATGATCGCGTGGATCGCCGGGGCGCTACTCGCGACGCTGGACGGTTTCGTTTGGTCCGAGCTTGGCGCCGCTATGCCCAGGGCTGGCGGAACGTATGTGTTTTTGCGCGAAGCATATGGCCCGGGCAAATGGGGCCGGCTGATGTCGTTTTTGTTCGTGTGGCAAACTTTTATTCAAGCGCCACTTTCCGTGTCCTCGGCAGCCATCGGATTCTCGCGTTACGCTGGTTATCTTTATCCACTAACCAGGTGGCAGGCAAAAGCGCTTTCCGGCGGGCTGGTAATCCTGCTGGTGATTTTGCTTTACAGAAAAATCACTACCATCGGAAAAATTTCTATATTTTTGTGGGCCGGCGTGATCGCCACGATGCTTTGGCTGATCTGGGGCGGGTTGACCCATTTCGATGCCAAGCTGGCGTTTGATTTTCCTCCAAGCGCCCGTCATTTTTCGTGGGCGCTTTTCGCCGGGCTTGGCGCAGCCATGGTTAACACCACATATAGTTATTGGGGTTACTACAACATCTGCCATCTCGGCGGAGAAATACGCGATCCCGAAAAAAATATTCCGCGCGGAATTTTCCTTTCTATTTTAGGCATCGCCATTCTTTATCTCGCGATGCAAACCAGTATTTTAGGCGTGCTGCCCTGGCGAGAAGCGCAATATTCACCTTTTGTCGTGAGTACCTTTGTCGAGAAATTGTACGGCGTGACCGCTGCGCGCTTCGCGACGTGGATGGTGCTGTGGATCGCGCTGGCTTCTGTGTTTTCGTTGCTGCTCGGTTATTCGCGCGTGCCCTATTCTGCGGCCATCGACGGCAACTTTTTTAGTTTCTTTGGGAAACTGCATCCAACCAAGCGATTTCCTCACGTGTCCCTGCTATTTCTCGGCGGCTTGGCTTTCACGTTTAGTCTTTACCTGAAGTTAGAGACGGTGATCGCCGCCATTCTCGCGATGCGTTTACTGGTGCAATTTATAGGCCAGGCAGTCGGTGTGATGTTGCTGCGGCGGCGTTGGTCCGCGGAGCGCTTGCCTTTCAAGATGTGGCTCTATCCCCTTCCCGCCATTCTTACGATGATTGGATGGGGAGCGCTTTTTTGGGCCACGGGGCCAGCTCGCAAGTGGGGCTTGTTGGAAATTGCGTTGGGAGCGTTGGCGTTTCTTGTCCGTGCCCGCGAAATGCGACAATGGCCTTTCGCACCTGCGGAAACGCCAGCTACTGCGGAGGTAGCTTGAGTCGTCGTCGAAAATTCAGTGTGATACCCGCCACAGTTTCTCTCGGTGTTTTGTTTTTTCTCCCCGGCGCGGTCGCGCAGTTTCCTCCTGCGCCAGGGACCGGGTCGGGTCTCGCAGAAACAATCGAAGCCATTGATGCCGCGCGCGTAACCACCCGCATCCTCTATATCACCGCGCATCCTGATGATGAATCCGCGGCTACGCTTACTTATCTTGCTCGCGGGCTGCACGCGGACGTTGTGCTTTTATCTCTCACACACGGTGAGGGCGGACAAAATGCTTTGGGACCAGAACAAGCGCCACAATTGGGCCTCATTCGCACGCAGGAACTGCTCGCGGCCACGCGTGGATATGGCGTCAAACTTTATTTCACGCGCGCGAAGGATTTTGGATTTTCAAAGACTCCGGAAGAAACCGAGAAAATTTGGGGAGACCAAGTCCTCGAAGATATGGTCCGCGTCATCCGCGCGCTTCGCCCTAACATCGTCATCAATCATTTTGGCGGCGTGCATTCGGGCCACGGCCATCATCAAGTCTCCGGCCTTTGGACAACAAAGGCTGTCCGACTTGCAGCTGATAAATCATTCCAGGTTTATCCGGGATGCGTAAATTGCCCGGAGGATTACACGTGGGGTTCCCCCACAAACGAGGTCACGATTCTAGATCTCGATCGCGGATCGGAAAGCCCCTCCGGTTATGTGCTGCCACTCGATGATGTTGCTCCACTGTGGGGAAAAAGTTGGCGGCAGCTTGGACTCGACGCGTTTGTGAATCACCGGACACAAGGAATTTCCGCATTTGTGGACTCGTCGTTTCTACGGCGCTCTGTCGGTCTAAAGCGCGAAGATGGTAAGCCTTTTGACCCTTCGATTCTGGCGCAGCCGTTGAGTGGTCTCGCAAAATTCATGCAAGATCGCGGTTGTGCAGTCCCGGAAGGGACAGCCGCTCAGGTCGCGAACGCAGAGAAACAGGTCAAACTCGCGCGCGAGAATGCGCTTACACTTCGCTGGCCGGAAGCGGCCGCCGCTATTGCGGAAGCAGCGCTGACTCTGCAAACCGTGGCCGACAAGAATCGGGAAATGAAAGAATGCTTGGGGAATTCCGATTTCGTACAGTACAGCGAATTTCTTGATACGAAGGAGAGAGCGGAACGGGCATTGCGGCTTGCTGGGGGCGTTTCCATCAACGCGACGGCTGACCAGGGTGAGCTTGCGGCAGGTGAACCGTTCCACGTTACGGTTTCGGCGCGTTGTCGCCAGGAAGTCAAATGCGAACTGTCGGAACCGGAGGTTGACTTTGCAACCGGAACTAAGCAGCTCGAAAGGAAGAAGCTGCCCACCGGGACTTTCTTTACAATTCAGGCGACTGGTGAATCGGTTATGCGCGAAGGTCGGGATATCGGTTTTCCAAATGGCCTTCCCTTCGCCCGGGTTATGCAAAGGGTCCGGATATCAGGATACGCACTGGATGTCGAAGAGAAAATTCAGCATGTGGAGGCTACTTCAACCTCACTGAACCGCGTTCCTTTGCGCTTAGTTGAACCATTCAATTTGTACATTGAACCCAAACAACGGATTATCGCGCTGCCCCGTTCTCCTGAGCCCTTCGATGTCTTCCTTCGAATTCGCTCCAATAAATCAGAACCACAAACACTAAAAGTGGTGACAGCGGACGTGCCTTTAGGTTGGACTGTAAACAACGAAGAGGTGAAGTTCGAGGGTAAAGGAGATAAATATGTCCGACTTCGAATCACACCAACAAAGACGGTCGAGCCTGGAGAGTATGCGATAAAGCCGTACGTCAAGCGCGAACCTCCAGTGCTGAAGATCCGCCCTTCCGATTCGTACTATAAATCGCTTGAGCCGCTGCCCTCTCTGCCTACGCAGATGTGGGAAGAGCCAGCTCAAACAGTTGTGCACGCTTTTGATATCAATGTTCCGGAAAATTTGCACGTCGGCTACGTCACGGCCGAGAACGAGCCGGTTCCTGAAGCGCTGCGCAACCTTGGCGTGAAAGTTGAAATGCTTGACGCCGCGGCGCTCAACTTCAGTGACTTGTCGCGCTTTGACGCCATTGTCGTTGGCGTACGAGCGTATGAATTGCGCAACGACCTCGCGGCTGCAAACCAGCGTCTTCTCGATTACGTTCGCAATGGCGGCAGGCTCCTGGTGCAATACCAGCGTGACTTTGCGTGGGACAAGGCGCAATACGCGCCTTACCCTGCCAAGATCGATTCTGGCAAACCGGGTGCGCCGCTGCCGCGCATCACCGACGAAGCAGCGGCTGTAAAATTTTTGAAACCCGATGATCCGCTGCTGAACACTCCCAACAAGATTACTCAGAACGATTTTAGTGGTTGGGTTCAGGAGCGCGGGCTATATTTCTGGACGGACTTCGATTCCAAATACACAACTCTGCTCGCAATGCACGATCCGGGCGAGCCGGACCTTAACGGGGGTCTGGTTTATACGCGGCTTGGCAAAGGCATCTATATTTACACGGGCTTGGCTTTTTTTCGTCAATTACCCGAAGGCGTTCCCGGCGCATACCGCCTCTTTGTTAATTTGCTTGCGCCTCATCGGGTGCAGTAACTCGCTGTTGGGATGGAGCGGCTTAACCATCTCGTAGCCGCTGGGCCACGTGCTATGCTTTTTAGCGAAATATTTAGAACGGAGTTCCCGCAATGAAATGGCAACCTCGGAATTACGGTCGTATCGTGCCGCTGCTGGCTGTGGCTGCAGCGCTCCTTTTAGGAGTCGCCTCGCCGGTTTCCGCACAAAAGGAAAAGAAGAAAAAAAAGAACGCTCCCGCGAGCGCAACCGGCCAGATTATTCCGATGGAGGATCAGCAACAAATCGATTACCAGATTTCTCAGATGCTGGGCGCCTGGCAAGTTGGCGACATAGAAAAACTTCACAGCTTCTACGCCGACGATGTCTCGATCGTGAACGGAGCTTGGGCGCCGCCGGTGCTCGGCTGGAACAACTATCTAGCCCTCTATCAACAGGCACGGACCCGCATGCAGCAGGTGCGGCTGGACCGAGACAATTCCTACATCAAGGTAAGTGGAAATGTTGCGTGGGCGTGTTATCAGTGGGAATTCTCAGCTGTGTCCGGTGATCAACCAACCGCTTCGCGCGGGCAAACGACACTAATTTTCGAAAAGCGCAACAATCGCTGGCTGATTGTACACAACCACACTTCGCTGATTGAAACCGCTCATCAGGCGCAGGACGCACCCCGCACACTACCGCCGCAACTTGGGCAGCAGCCATCTCCGGCAAAGCCCTAAGATTTAACCCACAACTCCCGGAAGGGCTACCCCAGCCCAGCGCGGGTTTCGCTCTTAGAAGTGTTTCAAACCTTCATACAGCCACAAACCAGCAATCACCAGCAGCAGCCCCCCTGCGGCAATTCCACTGGTCATGATGGGACGCGATAGAGTATTGATCTTGGTGACCAATTCTCTTTGCTCGCGCGCCAGGTGCTCTTGTGCGCCATCGAGGAAAATTTGATCGTCTTCATGACTTGCAAGCAGAGCTCGCCAGAGCAGCAAGCCCAAAAACACGGCTGCAATCACTCCCCAAACGATCAGCAAGTAAAAAATGGGCCCAGTTATGGTCTCCATGGTGACCTCCCCCGTTGAAACCAGTACTCGGTGTCTGTCGGGTGAAGCAAAACTAGAGAGAAACGCCCTGCCCTGGCAGACAAGGGGTAAGGTTTCTGGGCGAAGTATACCACTCTGTTTGGCAATTTTCACTGTTCTGATGGCCTATGGGGCGGGTAGGGTCAGTTTCCGGTTGGCTCGTCAACCGCAACCTGATAGGCGGTTTGCCAACTAACTAGGTAACTCCCATTCGAACCCACGCCTTTTGGATTGGTCCACCCATCCACCAGCGCCCAAAATCGGCGTGTCGCGGGGGTTGACAACACGGACGCATCGGGTTTATGCTCTAAGTTAGTTAAATAACTAACTTCTCCGAGTCGGAGAACATGCGAACGGCACAACCGGACAAGCGAACGCGGCTGATTGAGACTGCGACGAAGCTGGCGTATGGACGCGGTTTCCGAGAGACGAGTCTGGCGGACATCGCCGAGGCGGCTCGCGTGCCGGTAGGCAATGTCTACTACTAC
>DATNME010000010.1:0-21337 GCA_035602385.1 Candidatus Dormiibacterota bacterium | reverse complement strand
CTGAGGGTTAGTGCCAACGCCGCAAAAATTCCGATCAGCCACTTATTCCAGCGCCATCTATGCAGTGGGCGCACTATTCGGCTCTCCGGTCCGCGACAATCTTTTCCGCGCGTGGCCGCCTGATTTGCGATTCCGTCACCTGATCAATTTCCGCAAGTACCAAAGCCGCTTCGCCCTCCATGGTGTTTTTCATTGCCTCGTAATCACCCTCGGAATATTTTCCGGACCGGTATTCGAACCGCAGATCGCGCAAGTTGTCGTAGATGGCGTCGCGTCGTTCCATCAATTGATCCAGTTTGGTTCTGTGCGGAGCGAGGTCCGACGCATCCAGCTGAATAAAAAAAATAAAAAGCATCACTGCCGCGGCCAGTCCGACGCATGCCCCGAGAATTGCTTCGTCCGTCGACGATAAGAATGTCACGGATAAAACTGTGAGGATCGCCACGCTCAATCCTCCGTGTCACGGGCCGCGCGACTCCGCGCCCGGTCCAACAACTCTTGCGAAATATGCGAAGGGTGGGCCGCACCGGCTGTGCGGGCAGACATTACCGAAACTTTACGCCATCTCGCTATCACGAACACAACCAGAACCGCGCCAATGATTAGATACACAGTGGGCATCGCCCATGCCACCAGGCTAATTCCTGATTTCGGCGGCTCCGCATACACGGTGGTCCCAAATTCCTGGACAAAACTTTGCGTGATTTTTTCCTCCGAATCACCCTGTGCCACCGCTTGATCTATTTTCTTCAGCATCGAGGTGGAAGTTGTGCAACCAACGTGGTTGCATTGCGTCAGAACCTGATTACATGTGCACATGCACAGAAACTTGCCGCCAATTTTCTTGGCTTGCGGCGTTTTTTGCGCGATCGCGGAATTCACGCAAAACGCCACGACCACAAGTGCCGTTGCTGCGATTCGCGCGCTTCGACGCCGAAATCTAATCATGGCCCTCTCGGTATGTTGCTGAGGTCTGCAAAGCGGGTGCCGCCGGCGTTGCGCCCGCAGGTTGTTGCACAGCGGAGAGGACAAATACATTGCGGCGATTCGGCATTAACGCAACGATCGTGCCCATAACCACAATCACGCCTCCCAACCAAATCCATTTCACCAGAGGATTCAGATACGCGTGGATCACAGGGGCATTCGTTTCCGGGCTTTGTCCCGCATATACCACGTACAGATCTTCCAGCAGGGTCGAATAAATCGCCACCATCGTTCCAGACTGCTCGTTGGTAGTGAAAAAACGCCGCTCCGGATAAAGCAGCATCATGGGTTTATTGTTTTTGATTACTTCGACGATCATTCGTTCCGCGCTGTAATTTTTCTCCGGCTTGGAATCGGAGCTTTGCAGCAGTAGGGTGTAAGGACCGATCTGCATGGTCGACCCGGGTTGCATATCTTTCTGCACGTCCCGGTTGAACGCCGCGCCGGCCAAGCCAATAAAAATCAGCACCATGCCCATGTGTACGATGTAGCCGCCATAGCGCCGGGTATTGCGCCACGCCAACTCGTAAGCGGCGGAAAATAAATTCATATTTCCGCGCGATTTAATCACTCTGGCGCCACGATAAAACTCCATGGAAATTGTGGCCGTCACGAAAATGCACAGCATAAAACAAACCAATGAATAGAATTGCCGCATTCCCGCGGCGAAGAGAGCCGCTCCTGAAATCAATGCGACGAGTAGAGGCCAGCCAAAATTTCGCTTTAGGCTGTCCGTGGAAGTCTTGCGCCAAGCGAGTAGAGGGCCAATGCCGGTCAAAAACATGAGCAGCAATCCTATGGGAATATTCACCTTGTTGAAAAACGGGGTTCCCACGCTGATTCGCGAACCGGAAATCCATTCTGAAAATACCGGGAATAACGTTCCCGAAAGCACGGCTATGCAGGAAACGAGCAAAATCAAATTATTAAATAAGAAGCTGGACTCTCGCGAAACCACCGAGTCGAGCTGGTTCTCGCTCTTTAGATAATCGCGGTTCTTTACGTAGGCTGTGAAACACACCACAACAATCACAATCATAAAGCCAACGAACCAGGACCCGATACTCGATTGCGCAAAGGCATGCACCGAGCTCACCACACCACTCCGCGTCAAAAATGTTCCCAGGATACAGAGCAGAAATGTGGTGAATACTAGCCACACGTTCCAGACCTTCATCATTCCGCGCTTTTCCTGCATCATGACCGAGTGCAAAAATGCAGTGCCAGTCAACCACGGCAGCAGTGAAGCGTTTTCCACCGGATCCCACGCCCAATACCCGCCCCAACCCAGCACTGCATACGCCCAATGCGCTCCAAGCAAAATTCCCACGGTCTGAAAGCACCAGGCGATCATGGTCCACTTGCGCGTCAGATGAATCCATTTTTCGCCGGGATATCGCGCCAGCAGCGCCGCTAAAGCGAACGCAAATGGAATCGTAAATCCCGTATAGCCCGAATAAAGATTTGGGGGGTGAATGACCATTTCCGGATATTGCAGCAGCGGATTCAATCCATTCCCGTCAATTCGGGTGAAGAAATCGAATCCTCCGGCGGGATTTTGCATGCCCAACGATTTAAAGGGGCTGGCCACAAAATTGTTTAGCGTCAGAAAAAATATTTGTACGCCCGCGAGCACTACTCCCACATACGGCATCAATTCGCCATTTTTATTCCGGTAAACCAGGAGTACGGAGATTACGTATACGGAAAGCAGGAAGCTCCAGAACAGGAGTGAGCCTTCCTGGCCGGACCAGAGCGCTGCTACCTTATAAAATGTGGGAAGTGATCGGTTGCTGTGGGACACCACGTAGGCGGCGGAAAAGTTGTCAGAAAAAAAGAGGTATTCGAGGCTGAAAGTGGCCGTAAAAATCAGCGCGCAGGTAGCGATTCCTGCTTGGCGCGTACTCTTCACCAACAACGGGTGGCGGGTGTAAATTGCCGCTATCCCGCCCACAAAAGCATAAACCGCGCACACAAGGGCGAGCAGCAGTGCAAATGAACCAAATACATCCATGCGTCTCCGCCTCTTCCCCCGGTTCGCCGTCTAAGCGAACCTACATGCTGTTTTGCGTCGAACCGGATGAGGCGCCCGGTTTATCCGCACCAGGCGCTGTCTCATACTTTGAAGCGCACTTCGCCTGCACGTGCTCCGCTACGAACCGTCCATCCGGCGCTGGTCGCCCCTCGACCAGCGCTTGCGACTTGTCGACGAACGTATCCGGCAGTGGCTCAGCTCCAACATAACTCACCGGCAATTGCTTCCCTTCACCTTCAAGCACAAAATCGACTCTTCCGGTAAGCCGCCGTATACTGCCGGGTTCAACCGTTCCGCCCAGCCGCATGCGATGATTCCGCTCCGCACCCTGCAAAGCGGACAGCTCCGCAATGGTGTGGTAGTACGTTTTGCTTTCGCCGTAGCCTAGCCAAGCGAGGAAGCCCAGCGAGAGCACCAATACAGCGATTCCGACCCCAAATTTAGCTTGCTTCTGCACGGTTATACTCCTGATGCAGCCCGACTTGAATCAATTCTATCACAGCCAGAAAATCGTCTTTAGGCTCGCGCCGTGGTAGTTATCGAAGGCATTGCAGCGGCCAGCCGAGCTGCCGAATCGACGTTTTCGAGGTCAAACGGCTTGCTATTATCCAACTCCACAGTACAGCCCAAGTCCGCTGACGCGAAGCGATGAGCAATGGACCGCATCTGTGGCGAAAAAATCACGAGGCGCTTAGGCTTGAGTGATCGCCGAATTTTCGCACACACGGCATTGAACCGAACGTCGAGCAGCGTGGCCAACTCAACCTTATCGCCCACTCCGAACTCCATGGGACATTCCAGTACGTGGGTTAGGTACAATCCGCGTTTTTGAAACTCCGTCAAAACGGCATCGGCAGGGCGGCCCCGATGCACGATTCCGATCGCATCGAGCAATTGCGCCGCTTCGCCCTGATATTCCCCTGCCGGCCAATAAAGAAAGTCCTCATTCGCTAATGGCGACACCGCGGAAATGAGCAGCGCTTGCATGTGCACGGGGCGGTAACGTGTGGCCCATTCCAACCGTTGCAAACGCCTGGCAAAATGTTCTACCGAAGCTGGTTGTCCGCAGCCATCACAAGTCAAAAGTGTGGGCGTGTTCATTACTACAAATCGTAGTTCAGAGGGCGCGGGAGTGCAAATGCGCGGACTCGAAATGAGTATTTCTTTGGAGTGCGAATCACGCACGCACCGGCAACGTGGTTTCTTGGAATATTATTCGCAGAAAAATCTAGGAACTAACGGGCTCGTCCGCAGGCAGCTTCGACCGTAAACACCATTTCAACTCCTGGCTTAGCTCATTGATTTCCATTCCCGGCATCACAATGAACTTGCAGCTCAGCATCTCCCGCTGCTCCTCATCATCGGGCAACTGGCAGCTTACGCGGCAATACTGGCAATCTTGGTTCCAGCAGAATCGCCCATACGGAATCGTTTCTGGGCTGATAAATTGAAAACAACGCAGTAACGAGTTGCGTTCCGGCACTTGAAATTTTTTCCCCATGATGGTCAAGTCCACCAACTTTTCATAGGGACGAAAGGGTTCCGACATAAGTATCCTGTTCCCGGCGCCTCTGCGTAGCGCACCCGCAGCGTGTCCTTGGTTCCACGCACCGATTTATCTCTTCATTGAGGGTAGCTCCCCCCTTACTGACCGACAATAAAAGCTCTTGGAGCGGTTGCGAATATGCCACGGGGGGCAGCCAGTCACAGTTCCGCGATTCGATTCTCTTTTTAGTTGAGTCAAAACGGGGATAACGAGGAGACAATTGGAGCCGCTTCTGCGTTCACTTCATGTCAAAAAATTGGCCCATCAATCGGAATTTCTCGTACCGCATCGCCACCAAATCCCGGGGAGACTGATTCAATAGTGCCACGAGTTGCCGGTCCAATACCTCGTCCAACAGTTGCGCGGCTCTTTCGTGATCAGAGTGCGCACCGCCTTCCGGTTCCCGAACGATTTCGTCTACCAGTCCAAGTTCCCTCAAATCAGGCGCGGTGATTTTCATGGCGACGGCAGCGGTCTCCGCTTTCGCGCCGTCCCGCCAAATAATGGACGCGCAGCCTTCCGGAGAAATCACCGAATAAAAGCTGTTTTCTAAAATATTCACGCGGTCGGCCACCGCCAGCGCGAGTGCTCCGCCAGAACCGCCTTCTCCAGTAATGGTTGCGATGATTGGAACCGGCAAACGTGACATCTCGCGCAGATTTCTGGCAATCGCTTCGCCCTGCCCGCGCTCCTCGGCGTCAATTCCCGGATAAGCGCCTGCGGTATCAATAAACGTAAAAACTGGGCGGCTAAATTTTGCTGCAATTTGCATTACGCGCAACGCTTTGCGAAAACCTTCCGGCTTGGCTTGGCCAAAGTTGCGAACCAGCCGCTGTTTCGTGTCGCGCCCTTTTTGATGGCCGATTACCGCCACGGGCCGGCCGCGAAATTTCCCCAGTCCGGCAACGATTGCTTTATCGTCACTGAACGCACGGTCCCCGTGCAACTCCATAAAATCGGTGAACAAAAACCCCACATAATCCAGTGTGTGCGGGCGCTGAGCGTGTCTCGCGATTTGCGCCCGCTGCCAGGGACCCAGGTGGGTATAAAACTCACGCCGTAACTCCGCCACCTGCTCGCGGATGCGCTCCAGCTCCGCATCGGCATGTTTTTCCCCTGCCAGGTGCCGCAAATCTTCGACATCTTTCTCGAGTTTTTCGATTTCCTGCTGACGATCCATCGAAGCCTGAGCTTCTTTGCTTCGTTCTTTCGCGCTCATCAGGCCACCAGCTCTATGGCATGCTGGCCACAAATTTGTTTTACTTCTTCCACCAGTTCGGGCTGAATCGCAACCATTTGTTTGGAGTGCAGC
The DNA here is from genome assembly GCA_035602385.1 of Candidatus Dormiibacterota bacterium. Taxonomy (GTDB): domain Bacteria; phylum Acidobacteriota; class Terriglobia; order Acidiferrales; family UBA7541; genus Acidiferrum. Next base: position 15,457 of record DATNME010000010.1, on the reverse strand, counting down.
AACGCCACCGACCCATCGGGCGAATGCAATTCAAAAACCACCGGGCTCTGACCCGGCGCGGCCGCAAACAGTTTTTCAAGGCGGTCGAGCGCATCCTCATTGAGCGCGTTAACCTCGACGCGAACTCTAAATTCCGTTGGTGCAACCCGCGCCGCGATGTCTTCCAGCTTGCGCGCCTCCTGCAATGACAGCCGCGTACCTGCTTCTTCGATTTGCACCCGGGCTTTGAACAAAATAGGCGCACCCGGCTTCAGCACCTGCTCAAGCCTCGCGAAACTTTCCGGAAACGCCAACAACTCCTGCACCCCGCTCATATCCTGTACGGTAAAAATGGCCCATCGCGCACCTTTTTTTGAACGCATGGGGCGCGTGCCCACAATCAGTGCAGCCACAGTGATTTCCTTACCGTGGCGTTGCCCTTCTACTTCGCTCAGCGGGACGGTCTTTAGTTCTAGCAGCCGGGACGCATACTTCTCCAGCGGGTGCCCCGAAACGTAAAAACCCAGCATCGCGTATTCGCTTGCCAGCCGTTCTTCCTCGCTCCAGGGAGTCGCCTCGCGCAATTCGAATGTTACGTGCGTGGTCTGCGATCCGCCGCCAAACAATCCATGCTGACCGGTATCGCGTGCCCGTGCCGCGCGTTGTAAGGCCGCCAAAGCTTCATCGACCGAGGCTAACATTGATTCCCTGGGCCCAAGCGAGTCCAGCGCACCCGAACGAATCAAACTCTCGAATACCCGCTTGTTCAAAAAGCGCACGTCGATACGTTCGCAGAAATCGTACAGGGATTTGAACTCCCCGCGCTCGAGCCTGGTATCTCGGATGGCTTTGGCAGTGTTCTCGCCCACGTTTTTTATTGCCGCCAAACCAAAACGGATGGTCTCCTCACGCGGCGTGAAGTACAAATCGCTTTCATTGACATCGGGAGGCAAGATCGGAATATTCATGCCCCGCGCTTCATTGATATATTTCACAACTTTTTCCGCGTTTCCGGACTCGCAAGTGAGCAAAGCAGCCATGAATTCCACGGGGTAATGTGTTTTCAAATATCCAGTCTGGTAAGCAAGCAAAGCGTAAGCGCAGGAATGCGATTTGTTGAACCCATATCCCGCAAATTCTTCCATCAAATTAAAAATTCGTTCCGCTTTCTTGTCGTTAATTTTATTTCTCGCGCAGCCTTCCATAAACTTCGCGCGCTGCGCCGCCATCTCTTCCTTCTTTTTCTTGCCCATGGCGCGGCGCAATATATCCGCTTCCCCCAGCGAAAAACTCGCAAGTTGATTGGCGATTTGCATCACTTGTTCCTGATACAAAATTACCCCGTAGGTCTCTTTTAGAATTTCCTCCAATTGGGGCAATTCGTAGGTGACCTTGGTTTTGCCGTGTTTGCGCCCGATGAAATCATCGATCATGCCACCCTGAATAGGACCAGGGCGATACAGTGCGTTAAGCGCCGTCAAATCCTCGATACGCGTCGGCTGATACCGCCGCAAGATATCCCGCATCCCGTGCGATTCAAATTGGAAAATAGCCGTGGTTTCGCCCCGCGCAAATAATTTATAAGTCGCTTCGTCATTCAGCGCGAGATTGTCGAGATCGATCTCGATTCCGCGGCTTTCCTTCACCATCTTCACGGCGTCGTGCAACACCGTCAGGGTAGTCAGTCCCAGGAAATCCATTTTCAGCAGACCGATACGTTCCAGCGCGTTCATATCAAACTGCGTCGTTACTTCGTCGCGATTCGTTTTGTAAACAGGGACTATATCGGTGAGGGGCGTCGGCGAAATGACCACGCCCGCGGCATGCGTTGAAGCGTGTCGCGACAAGCCTTCCAGCCGCAAAGCCACATCCATCAGGTCCTTCAACCTTTCGTCGGTGTCCACCGCTGCGCGTAGTTGTGGCGCTTGCGTCAGCGCATTCTTCAACTCGATTCCCAACGTCGTTGGGATCATCTTCGCGAGGCGATCCACTTCTCCATAAGGAATATCCATCGCTCGGCCAACATCTTTAACTGCCGCTTTTGCCGCCATGGTTCCAAAGGTGATGATTTGAGCCACATTTTCGCGGCCATATTTTTGCGTCACGTATTCAATCAACTCGCCCCGGCGCCGCATGCAAAAATCGATATCAATGTCCGGCATCGATACGCGTTCTGGATTCAAGAACCGTTCGAACAGCAGGTTGTACTGGAGCGGATCAACATCCGTAATTCGCAGCGCATAACTAACCAGGCTGCCCGCCGCCGACCCGCGCCCCGGGCCAACCGGCACACCCTGCGCGCGAGCATAGTGAATAAAGTCCCATACAATCAAAAAGTAGCCTTCGTAGCGCATCTTTTTGATCATTTCGATTTCGGAAGTCAGACGTCTCTCATATTCCACCAGCGGATTGGCCAAAGCGCCTTGCTTGGCCAATCGCTCCAGTATTGGTACACGCGTGGCGAACCCTTCGCGTACTACTTTTTCGAAGTAGCTGGAGGAATCATGTCCCGCGGGAACCTTGAACTCCGGAAAAGGATTGGGGATGCGCTCGATCTTTACATTGCATCGCGATGCAATGTCCACGGTGCGCGAAAGCGCTTGAGGAACTTCCGCGAAAATTCTCGCCATCTCCGCGGCTGTTTTGAAATAGAACTGGTCGGTGGCAAACCTCATGCGGCGCTCATCGCTCATGTTTTTGCCGGTTTGAATGCACAGCAAAACATCGTGAGCGTGCGCGTCGTCATGGTGCAGATAGTGGCAGTCGTTGGTGGCGACCAAGGGAATGCCCGTTTCTTTCGAAAGCCGGATTAGATCGCGATTCACGCCCTTCTCGATTTCCAGGCCTTGGTCCTGGACTTCCAGAAAGAAATTGTTTTTGCCGAAAATATCCCGCAGGCGGTACGCATTCTCCCGGGCCAAATCGATCTTCTGATCTACCACCGCTTCGGTCACCACGCCGTTCAAGCACGCGGAAAGCGCGATCAACCCTTTGCTGTGTTTTGCCAGCAAATCGTAATCAATTCGCGGCCGGTAATAAAAACCTTCCAGGAAACCTGCGGAAACCAGCTTTATGAGGTTGTGATAGCCTTCCAGGTTTTCGCACAGCAACACCAGATGGTTGCTGCTTTTGCCGCCTGGTTCGACGTCGCCGGATTCTTGACCATTCGAACGAACTGGGGCGCTCTTTTCTCCGCGGTCGTGCCGGCTGCCTTTCGCTACATAAACTTCACAGCCAATAATCGCTTTGACGTCCCGCTTCCCTGCCTCGTAAAAAAAGTTAGCCGCGGCGAACAGGTTGCCGTGATCGGTGATGGCCACCGCAGGCATTTTTTGACGTGATGCTTCATCGAGCAGTTCGGAGGTTTCGCAAGCCCCATCGAGCAGGCTGTAATCCGTATGAACATGCAGATGAACAAACTCCGGATTCCCCATGACTGTTGATTCTAAATCTCTCCGGCCAATATTGCGACCTGCATTCTCGGGTTTCCCACAGGCTCAACAAAAACTCGCGCTACTTCCGCTTCGGTTTTGCGTGTTTCTTGCCTCTGTTTTTGCCATGGCTCGGCGCCGGTGCGTGCTTTGGTTTCTGTTTATGACTCTCGTCCTTCTGATTTTGCCGCTGCGTGATTTTTGCAGCCGCCGCGGCATGGCTGTGCTTCGCTCCGGCGTCGGTCGCGCTAGCGCGTTTCTCCGGAGCGCCCTTCGCACTTTTCTTTTCCTTTTCTTTTTTCTTAGGCTGCTCTTTGATCCCGGAAAGCTTTCGCAGCATTTTTATTCTTTCTTCCGGAGTTTTGCCCCGCCCGTTCAGCTGCATCGCAAACACGCTTTCCACAATCGCGTCGAATTTGTCGCCTTGGGGCATTCCCAGAGCCTGTAACTCGTTGGCAACCGCCGGTAGCGCCAGACGTATCGGTCTCCACTTATTAAAATAGGCGCGAATTTTCGAATTAGCCGCTGAATTATTCGATTCCGCCATTAAATAAGCGGTCTGCTCCATGGGGAGCTTCTCCAAATAGCGGAAGGCCGCCGCTGCGTCCTGCGTCTTTTTCCCAGTTAGTTCTTTCTGAGAGTCCATGGCTTCTTTGGGGAAGGCTAATATTGCCTGGACTTCGGCGCTTCTGTAACCCAACTTCGACAGCAACGCCGCCTGCTCTCTATCCTTTAGTTTGTCCAAAATCGCCAGGAGCATGGGCGTCGCGATCCGCGGACGAAGTCCCGCCGTGAACAAATCCTCGCGAACCTTCATAAGTCTTGCGATTGCGTCATACCCCGGATGTTTCTTTGCAAGCACTGGATGAATCGCCTCGAGCAAATCGTGCTGTTCCCACGCTTTAAGAACCACCGTTGGCCGTTCTTCACGTGCCAAGGCGCGCAATTCCATCCCTGCTTCTTCTGGCGCAATGGTTTTATGCAACTCCCGCTCAATTGCCAGATCAAACCATTCTTGCGTGCGCTGCTCCGGTTTGAAGCCCATTCGCGCCGAAAATCTCAGCAGGCGCAACAACCGTGCTGGCTGATTCGTAAAACTATGAATTGTCAACGCGCGTACTTCCCCTCGTTCGATATCCGATAGTCCGTTTGTCGGGTCCAGCAGCAAACCACGCGACGCCGGATTCAACGAAATGGCGATAGCATTCAACGAAAAATCCCGGCGCCGCAAATCCTCCATAATCGTGGACCAGCGCGTTTCCGGCCGGGTTCCGGGCCGCACATAGTGATCGTCGCGTGCCGCTGAGATGCTGCCTTCGGAATCTCCCGCAAAGAGCACGTCGATGTGGCGAAGTTTCTCATCTTCGCCCAGGATCTTCGCTCCGCCCTTCTCCAGTTCCCGCGCCAGCTTAGTGGGATTCCCTTCCACCGTGAAATCCAGATCCCGCAGCGAGGCCCCGGTAATCAGGTCGCGGACCGTGCCGCCGGTCAGGTATACGTTGAAGCTCATTGCCGCGGCGAGTTCCTGCACGCGCATCATGGCCGCCCGCTGCTCGGGCGACAATCTGCTTTCCAGCAAAAACATGTAGTCTGGCATTGCACTCCTTCTAATTCTGGATGCGCTTCCGAGTTACTGCCGACGGCAACCGCGATAAAACCAAAATTTTCGCGCTATGCCCGCGGGTGATGCGCTTTATAAATTTGTTTTAGACGTTCTTCCACCACATGGGTATAAATCTGCGTTGTGGATATATCCGCGTGGCCCAGCATCAATTGCACCGAACGAAGGTCCGCGCCTCGCTCCAGTAAATGCGTCGCAAAACTATGGCGCAGCATATGCGGGGTCAGCGGCACGCGGAAGCCAGCTTTCTTTCCGTATCCGGATAGTATTTTCCAGACGCCAACTCTGCTCAACGCGCTGCCCCGCCGGTTCACAAATATTGCGGGACTTCCCGTTGCCTTGTTCTTACCCGAAAGCAGTGGCCGCGCTTCTCTCATATACCGATCCACGATGGCCAACGCCTTCTTCCCTACCGGAACGATCCTTTCCTTGTCGCCCTTTCCGATGCACCGCAAACAACCGGCCTTGGCGTCGAGGTCCATCACACGCAACCCCGTTAATTCGGAAACACGCAGTCCCGTGGAATACAAAACCTCCAGCATTGCCCGATCTCGCAGTCCGAGCGGCGTTTTCTGGTCCGGCGCCGAAAGTAGACGCTCCACTTCCTGCAGCCTCAAGTACCCCGGTAGTCCTCGCCTTATCTTCGGCGATTCCAGATTGATCGATGGATCACTCTTTACGAGTTCCTGTGCCTGCGCGTAGCGAAAAAAATTCCTCAGCGTAACAAGGTGTCGCGCAACCGTACGGCTCTCCAGTTTCATGCGATACAGACTGGCCAGGAAGTCAACCAAGTCGTCCCTGGAAATGACTTCGAGCGGCACTTTCCGCTTTTCCGCGAATTCCTTAAATTTCATTAAGTCCCGTTTGTACGCTGACACGGTATTGGAAGACAAACCCTTCTCTACCCGCACGTGCGTCAGAAACGCAGAAATAGTAGCCAACAAATCCATCAAGACTCCGAAACTCCGCCAGCGCCTCTAGCGCCTTGCAAAGCAATTCCGTACACCTCTTCGACTTCCCGGCACCGCAGCATCCACGCTACGGCAAGATACAGCAGCGTGGCGCCCAGCACCGTCCCGGCGAAGTACATGAGTTGCACCCCGAATGCGGATTGCAACGTAAATTGCGTGTAATGCAGAGCCAGAGCGCACGCCACACCCATAATCGCCGCGCATACAGTAATTTTTCCGAACGATCGTAGAATATCGAGCGTACCCAGCGCGCCGTAACGCACGCGAAAAATGACGAACAGTACAATGAAATCAAAAAACGACGCCAGCGCCGTCGCCAGCGCCGGTCCGCCGTTCTGAAATCGCTTGAAAAAGAAATCTAAGAAAACGAGGTTCAGGATGATGTTCAGGAGCAACGATATGCCCGCCGCAATCACCGGAGTGCGTGTGTCATTTGTGGAATAAAACGCCGGGACGATCAACTTTATCGACGCAAGAGCGGGCAGTCCCAGGGCCGAATACAGCAGCGCGCGAGCCGTCAACCTGGTGGAGTCCGCCAGGAACTGGCCGTGCTGGAAAAGTATCCGAATGATCGGTTCGCGCAGAATCACCAGTCCTACCATGGCGGGCACGGTGATAAACGCTACGATGCGCATGGAAAACACCAGAGTGCGCTTCAATGCGTCGTAGTCGTTCGCCGCAGCCTGATGCGACATCATCGGCAGAATTGCGGTGGCCACTGCGATTGCGTATCCGCCTAACACCAGCTCCATTACGCGATCCGCAAGGTATTGCGAGGTCGGGGCGCCCCGGGGCATCCTGGGCGCCAGCAAAAAAAAGCGATCGATAAAAAAATTAATTTGTGCAATTCCTATCCCGAAAAACCGCGGCACCATCAGTCTCGCCACGCTTCGTATTGCCGGGTGGCTGAATGAAATTCCAAATTCAAACCGCATCCCTTGCCGAACCAACGCCGGCACTTGAATCACAAATTGCAACGCTCCGCCAACCAATACTCCTACTGCCAACGATATTTCCGGATCTTTAAAGTACTTCCAGACTGCCGCGGTCGAAAAACCGATAACCGACAGGTTGAACAAAATGGGCGTAGCCGCCGGTAATCCAAACTTGTGAAAGCAATTCAGAATCCCCATCGCCAGCGCGGAGAGTCCGATAAAAAAGATATACGGGAAAATAATCCGGTTGAGTGTAACAGCCTGCTCCCACTGGGTTTGGTTTGTCGAAGCGGAGGTAAATAAATGAATTACGGCGGACGAAAACACCATCCCCAGGACCGTGATCACGCCGAGAACGAGCGCCAACGTCCAGAAAATCCGGTTGGCGAAATTCCAGACCTCTTCTTGCGGTTTCCCCCGCATGTAACTGGTAAATACCGGGATAAACGAAGAGGTCATCGACCCTTCGCCCACCAGCCTGCGGAACAGGTTCGGAATGCTGTAGGCTAGGACGAAGGAGTCCGCGGCCAGCGACGTTCCTAGCAATAACGCGATTCGCTGATCCCGCACGTAGCCTAGAATGCGGCTGAAAAGGGTGACCAGCGATATAATCGAAGCCGACTTCAGGATCTGTTTTTTTTCGGTCAACGGCCGGCGCTCCGGGCGTAACCCCAATGAAGACAATAGGTTGACAAGGAAAACGGGCTTAACATAACATACATCTGGTAAATTCGCAAATACGGGCCTTTATCCGGACATAACTCCCATTGAAAAACCGCCATCCAGCCTCCACGCATAAGAAGGTCGTTGTGGTCCTTCTCGACCGCAAACCCCTTCGCGGTTTCCTCAATCCCGGCAGCCTGGGCAAGTCGCAGAATATTGACCTCCTGACGCCGGATGGCGAACACCAGGAAATTTCTCTGCTCAAGATTCGCTCCATCTACTTCGTTCGCGAGTTTTCTGACGATTTTGAGCCCGTACGCAAAGTGTTCCTTAGCCGCCCGAAGCTCGATGGCCTCTGGCTGCGATTACGTTTTATTGACGAAGAAACCATCGAAGGGGTAGTGCCCAACGATCTTCTCACCCTGCTCGATAATGGACTGCACATCACACCGCCTGACCTCAGCGGCATTACCGTGCGCATCTTCGTTCCCCGGAGTGCTCTGGCTGAATTGACCGTGCTGGGCGTTGTTGGGATTGCTCGACGCAAGCCAGCGCCCGCCGTCCCTGCGGCCCAACCCCGGCTCTTCACGGACTAGACGGCTCAGACTGGTTAAGGCGGTTCCACCAGGAGGAGCTCTGCGTCGCTCCGCAGTATCCCCAATAACTGACACAGAGTTGTCTATTTTCAAAATGGTGCAGTATCGTACAGCTTTTCTCCCAGACAACGCTGATAATTCAGTCTCGAATATTTTCAAGAGGAGACTCATGTTCAAGATTGCAACGATTACTCTGGCTGCGACTTTGACGCTTGCGGCATCAGCACAAGCGCAGGCCCAGACCCAGATCCCCGCAGATTCGGCCAATCCCACACCGACATATCGAATGAATGTCGTTAGCCGCACCACCCGCGCCGTAAGTTACAAACACCGTAGCGGCGCCACGAAAATTAATTTTCAAGGCACGGACTTGATGCCCTCCGCAACGGGCGAAGCCAAAGTAAACAGCAAACGCGGCACCATGACCATTGAAGCAGAGTTCTCTGGCCTGGAAAAGCCAACCAAGCTCGGTTCCGAGTATCTGACGTACGTTCTATGGGCCATTTCGCCGGAAGGCCGTCCCGTAAATATCGGCGAAGTCCTGGTCGGCGACAATCATCGCAGCAAGCTGGACGTGACCACTGACCTCCAGGCTTTCGCCATGATCGTCACCGCTGAGCCTTATTATGCCGTTCGCCGCCCCAGCAATCTCGTTGTACTGGAAAACTCGATTCGCTCCGACACCGTAGGCGCAACCGAAGCCGTGGATGCCAAATACGAATTGATTGATCGTGGCGGTTACATCCCCACCGGTTACAAGTTCGACCCCATCGTGCTGAACGCCAAATTGCCGCTCGAGTTTTTCGAAGCGCGCAATGCTCTGCGAATTGCGCAGTCCGCCGGCGCGGAACGTTACGCCTCCGCCAGCTACCAAAAAGCGAATCGCCAGATGAACGAAGCCGATTCCATGGCCACTGGAAAACATAGCAACCGGAAATCGCTCATTTCCACCTCGCGCGAAGTAGTGCAAACCGCTGAAGATGCGCGTGAAATTGCCGTCAAGCATATCGATGAAGAACGCGCCGAAGCGGAACGCGCCGCTGGCGCGGGACGTGAAGCTTCGTCCAAAGCCCGCGCCAATGACGAAGCACAACGCCGGGTCAACGCGGAAACCATTTCTGCTGACGCCGTACGTCAACGCAATGAAGCCGACCGTCAGAATCTCAACGCCCAGTCTGCCGCGCAACTAGCCGCACGGTCCCAAGCCGACGCGGAAAACGCACGCAACGCCGCGCAACAGGGTCAGCGCACCGCGGAAGCCGACTCAGACCGCAACCGCGCCGCCGCCGCATCTTCTGACGCGCAACTCCAACAGGCATCCAACGCGCAAGCGAACGCCGAAACCGCTCGCAACGCCGCTCAACAGGGCCAGCGCATCGCAGAAGCCGACTCGGATCGTAACCGCGCCGCCGCCGCGTCTTCCGACGCCAAACTGCAACGCGCTATCATTGACCGCGAGGAACTTCGTGCCCGCCTTCTGCAACAGTTCAACCTGATCCTGGAGACCCGCGACACTGCGCGCGGACTAGTCGTAAACATGTCCGATGTGCTCTTTGACTCCGGCAAATACTCGCTTCGCCCGCTGGCTCGCGAAAAGCTTGCCAAAATCTCGGGCATCGTACTCGCTTACCCGTCGCTTAACCTTGCCGTGGAGGGCAACACCGATAGCGTCGGAACAGAAGCATTCAACCAGCAACTTTCCGAGCAGCGTGCTGAAGGCGTGCGCTCCTATTTAACTCAGCAAGGGGTTCCAGCAGCATCAACGACCTCAAAAGGGTTCGGCAAAAGCAGGCCCATTGCATCCAATGACACCGCCGAAGGTCGTCAGCAGAACCGTCGCGTCGAGTTAATCGTCTCAGGCGAAGTGATCGGAACCAAGATCGTTTCCCTCAGCGTGCAACCCGTGATTGCTGCTACTTCTCCCCAGTAATAAAACCGCACCAAAAGAGCTGGCTCTGCCCGGGGCCAGCTCTTTTTTTGTTTTATACCCGCACATAGACAAAAAAAGGCGCCACGAGTTTCCGCGGCGCCCACTCTACATTTGAATATTTCTGTCTAACTTACCGGCGATCGTGGTCGTGCTCATCCCAGTCCCGTTCGGTATGCCATCGCTGGGCATCCTCGTCCCACCAACGGTGAGAGTGCGCCCAGCAGTATTCACGGGCCTCGTGCAGCTGGATACGGGCATGTTGCGCTTCCCTGCTATCCCACCCGTGACGCCGCGCCGCATCGTGCAGCCGATGATCGGCTCGCGCCAAGCGGCGCTGGCACGCGGTGGCGGCGTGCGCCCCGGGGGCCGCCAAAATCAAGCATCCGGCAAACGCACCTGTCGCGAATATCGTTTTGGCCCAAGATGTGTTTGACCGATTTTGCATTCTATTCCTCCTTGCGTAGTGCAACTATCCCAGTACGACTGTCCTAGTGACTAATTCCCAAAACTATGTCGTAATGGTTTTGCGCGCTGTCCCTTTGAAGACACAAGGAATCTGCTAGGCACTATGATCCAGTCGTTGGATGGATCTACCGAGTACCGCTGAGCAGTGCCAGCCGCCAATAACCAAGTCCGCATGTTCCGCCGGTTGTTCTGTTTTTGATGCTACGCAAAGAAAAATTGCCAGAGGAAAAAGGGAACACGATCGATGAATCTTTATCCGAATTCGACTGTCAGTGACGATGTACGAAGGCAGGCGCTATATGAAGGTTCTATTTTTGTCTATTCGCCGTGTCCAAGCGCGTTAAAACTCTGCGAATTGGCCAGGACCATGGTCGAGGAAGCGTTTCATCCACTCAACCCCTTGCTCTTGCATGAAAACCTCCCGGTCGAACAATGCGTGGAAACTTTGGCGATGCTCAAGCCAAAGTTCATTCATCATCCCAAATCGAAAGAGTATCTGCGTGGCATCCTCTCGGAATTAGGTTGTGACTTGAGCAAAACCTATTTTGATGTTCCGCGTATGCGCACCGCTTTCCCAGGGGATTATCTGAAATCAGGCATCGCCTATGCTTTCCATCCTCATCGCGATACGTGGTATTCGGCGCCGTTTTCCCAAATAAACTGGTGGATGCCGTTTTTTCCCTTCAATGCCGAAAACTCAATGGCTCTTCACCCAGGGTATTGGGCCAAGCCGCTAAAAAACAGCTCGGATGTTTACAACTACGCGAAGTGGAATCAGGAAAGCCGCCACAACGCGGCGCAGCACATTAAAGTCGACACTCGGGTGCAGCCCAAACCGCAGGAACTTGTCGAATTGGATCCGCAGGTACGCGTGATTTGCGACGTTGGTGGTATTTATCTTTTTTCCGCGGCGCATCTACATTCCACAGTGCCGAACAGCTCGGGACAAATTCGTTACAGCATCGATTTTCGCACCGTGCATCTGGATGACGCGATCCACCGGATTGGAGCTCGTAATCTAGACTCGGCGTGCACCGGTACAACTCTGAATGACTATATGCGCGCAGCGGATTTAGCCCCCATGCCAGAGCAAGTCGTTGCACAGTACGCTGACGAGCCAGCTTTTTCCTACTGAAGCTCTGTTACACGGCCTCCCGGCGAACTCTTCATTTTGCGCGCGCCGTGTGACCCGGAAGGCGACTGTATCTTCGGTAATTCCGATGGGTATGCGTCAGGGAGCACTTTTACGCCGGTTGTGAATTTGAACGGATACTTCCCTGCAGACGGATAAGTAAGCTCAATAAAATAGGCTGTGTAGCCCTTCGGCGGAGCATGCACCGTCGCGGCATAATGCCCCGGCCCCGTGGGGCTTAACTCACGGCTGGTATAGACGGCGCCAATTTTTTCGAGTCGAAAGTCTCGTGCTTCCGGATTTGTTGCTGCCCACAGCTTCACTGCCATCGGCCGTGTCGTGCTATCGACCACAATCGTGCCGTCCTTTTCGATTCGCCACGTGAAATTCGGCCGTTTTGTCTGCGCCACAACCGAACCGAAAAACGCGCTGATACTTTCTCCGACATCCGAGTGATCTCTAACTCCGTGATCTGCGTTTGGCACATAGCGCAGGTATTTTTCTCCGGGCAGCTGATCGAAATAAAATTGCCACGAGTCCGGAACAAAAAATTGATCGCCCGAGGCATTGATAATATATTTCGGCATCGTCAGCCGCTCGCGGTATTGGAAAGGCTCCTCAATCTGCATTAACTTTTGATACTCCGCTGTGCCGCTCCACTGCATGATTCCCGCCTGTGCGTAATCATCCAGTTCCGATGAAAAACTTCCATAAACGCGGTAGTGATGCGCCATCGAAGGCACAATATTTAGAACATCGATCACCATCGGCATGATGGCAATCACCCGCCGATCCACCGCTGCGGTCGTCCAGGTAGTCCAACCCCTTTTCGACTCCCCGGTAACCACATACTTATCAACCTTTACTTTTCCTCCCTGACCGGTGGAAAGGAAGCCGGACACCGCGTCCATAGCTCGTACCGCCGCCTTCGTCATTGGCAGCCGTAATGGCCACTTTTCTTCGCCGGTCCTTAGAAATTTGTCCCACGTGTACGCGATAATCGCATCCTCGCTCCGCTCTCGCGTCTCGCCGGAAAAAATCAGAGGCTGATTGGGCACCATACTCACTTGCGCAACCACTGCTCCACTCATCGCGGCAATCTCCGCTGCCAGCGGATCAGGTTTTTCCGGCGGGGCATCCCCGTTGTCCCCGCCTCCTATGAAAAGCAATCCAACGTCCGTCTTTACTTTGTCCGGCTTAACGATCGTCACCCAATGCTTCCAGACCGGACGATTCACTTCACCCTCGGTCAAATAGCTCTGAGAAGTCATGTCCAGCACGTACGTCGTGTACCCAGGCCCTCGTAACGTCTTAACGCATTGATAGTTGAATGCTGCATCCGGCGCATGCACATACCGGTCAAGCGCAGTCTCACTGGAAGCCGCTTGCACGGCTCCCAGAAAGACTACTAGCGCCACCACAATCCCCGTCCGCTTCGTCATTGTTGCAAATCGTCGCATTGGAATGGCCATGTCTAGCGCACTCTTATTCGTCACCTTTACAAAAGATCGCAGAACATGGCCACGACTCTCATGACTGTTCAGCGAGCCGCAGTTTGCTCTGGCCTTTTGCCATGTCCTTTCAGCAGTTCTGCCAAGCGGGCATAACTTGCTTCGGCGCCACGTTCCATTCCGGATTTGAGGACAGCGTCGCGCACTTCGCGGGACTCATAAACTACCGTAGTTCGCATCGTGGTCTTGCCCGCTTGTTCCGTCAAAATCGTGGTCACCACGGATTCGCCAGGGTACCCGTCCATCGACTCGGTGGCCACCAATTTCTCCGGCGGCACGAACTCGCGGCAGACGCCGCCCATACCGAATAATTTTCCATCCGCATGTTTCCATTCATAACGATAGCGCGCACCTACCTCGGTGGCCGCCTCACACACCACCATTTCCCACCCCGGTGGCCCCAGCAGCCACTGCTTCAGCAACTCCGGCGCAGTAAATGCTTCGAATACCAGTTGGCGCGGAGCGTCAAAGACGCGAGTCATCACGATCTCTCTGTCTCCCGCCGTTTTTACCTGCAGCGTTCCTGCATTTGTCATTCTCTTTCTCCTTTATTGTTTTTTGTTTCTGAGCTTGCGTGTCTGTCTCTTCTCTTTCTTTTTTAAATCGTCCAGCAAAGTATCCAGCTTCTGAAATCTGCGCTCCCAAAATCGCCGGTACCCTTCCAGCCATTCACTGGCTTCCGCCAAAGGTTTAACCGCCAGCCGCCTCGGACGGCGTTGCCGTTCCCGCCCGGGCACTACCAGTCCCGCGCGTTCAAGCACTTTGAGATGCTTGGAAATTGCAGGCTGGCTCATAGCAAAGGGAGCCGCGAGTTCGTTGACGGATGCCTCTCCAGCCGCCAGTCGCGCTAGTATCGCCCGCCGCGTCGGGTCCGCCAGCGCTGCGAATGTTGCATCCAGGTTCCGCGAAGCCGTAATAGCATAACCATGTGGTTGTATAACCATACGGTTTTATATCAGCCTCGACTTTCCGTGTCAACCAAAAAGATCACTTCGTCTTATTAGAAGGATGAAATCCATTTAGGTAGTAGAGTACTGCGGTGTCATACTCTAGCCGTTCCAGGAGGCTCATCGATGAAGAAATTTTGCAATTTCGCGCTGCTGACAGCAGGTTTGCTTCTTACCGTTGGAATCGGCGCCGCCGTAATGGCGCGCGCGCAGGAAGCAAAAGCGCCAACAGTCTTCTCCAACGATTCCGATAAGTGGCTCGATTGCCCCGGCATGCCCGCTGGGTGCAAAATGCTTCGACTGTACGGTGATCCCGCGCAATCCGGCGAATTCGGCGTGCGCTTCAAATATGCCGCTCACTACCGCATCGCGCCACATACCCATGGCGTCGATGAACATGTCACCGTAATTTCCGGTGGCCCATTTCACATCGGAGTCGGTGACAATTTCGACGTAAACGCCTCTGCGCAAACGGTTCACGCCACCGACTTGGCCGTGGTCCCCGCCGGCGTTCACCATTTCGCTTGGGCCGACACCGAGACGATCCTCCAGGTGAATGGCTTCGGACCATTCAAACGCGACTTTCTCAATCCTTCGCAAAACGAAAGTGGTGTTCCAAAATAATCTGGAACGTGCGGGCTGATTCCAATCTTTTATCTGGTTCTTCTAGCTCTCTATACTTCCCGCTTTCCCCTGTGCGAGACTCGCTCCAGCCATTCAGGAGCGGTCTCATGAAGCTTTCCGATCTTGCTGTTAAGCTCAATTGTCGTCTCGAAGGCGATCCCGGCGTCGAAATTACTGGTGTAGCCGGTATTGACCACGCCGAACCAGGGCATCTTACCTTCCTGGCCAATCGGCGCTATTCGCCACTGCTTAAAACCACTCGCGCGTCCGCAGTCCTCATTGAGGACCGCGTCTCGATTGACCGCTTCCCCGGCCATCCGCCGCTTTCGGCCTTGCGCACGCCGAATCCCTATCTCGCCTTTGCCCACGCCATCGAACTTTTTTATCTTCCCCCGCGCTACTCACCCGGCGTGCATCCAACTGCTATTATTTCGCCTACCGCGAAAATCGGCGAAGGCGCGCACATCGGCCCTTACTGCTTCATCGACGACTCCGCGACTATCGGCCGCAACGCGATGCTCCACAGTTTCGTAACCATTTACCGCAACGCGGTTATCGGCGACTACTTTTTCGCGCATGCTCACGCCGTGGTTCGCGAATCCTGCCGCATCGGCGATCGCGTCACCCTTCAGAACGGTGTCATCATTGGCGG
>DATNME010000009.1:0-28142 GCA_035602385.1 Candidatus Dormiibacterota bacterium | reverse complement strand
GGCCGCAAGTGGCTATCCGCGCGATGAAGACGGCACTTTTTGGCAGCCAATTAGAACGCTTAAAGGCCGCGCTGGAGAACGAAGTTGTAAACCAGATAAAATGTTTTGAGACTGCGGACTGTTTGGAGGGGATTCGCGCTTTTCTGGGAAAACGTTCTCCGAAATTTGAGGGTCGTTGAAGCCGAATAAGAATTCAATGGAGAAACCGATTCGATGGATGATTTAGAAATTACGCCGGCTGAAGTTAAGAAAAAACTTGATCGCGGCGAAAGTTTTCTTCTGGTGGATGTGCGAGAGCCCTGGGAACACGCGCAGTGCCGCATTGAGGGAGCAAAATTAATTCCCATGGGCACGATACCCGCGAACTTGCAGTCATTGGACAGCGGCGAAGAAGTGATCTGCTATTGCCATCACGGCATGCGCAGCCTGGACGTGGCAGTTTGGCTTCGCGGGCAAGGAGTGGAAAAAGCGAAATCGCTGCGCGGCGGAATTGAACAATGGTCCGCGGAAATCGATCCGAGCGTTCCGCGATATTGAGCCCGGAGAAAAGATTGGAAGTGCGCGCGATTGCGGTCATTGGAGCCGGAACTGTAGGACGGGAAATCGCCCTGGCGGCTTTGTGCGGCGGGTACCGCACCATTTTGGAAGATGTTTCGCCAGAAGTTCTTGAGAATGCTCGCCAGTGGATTGAACAATGTTTGCAACCTGGTTTGCAACCAAACTTCCCGGAGATGGAACAATTTTCTACCGCGTCTAACGTAAACGATGGTATCCGCGAAGCTGATTTAATTATTGATGCGGTTGCCGACGAACTGGAAATGAAGCTGGAGCTTTTCACTATTTTTGATAAATTCGCAAAGCCCGGAGCAATTTTCGCCAGCGCGACCTCGGCGGAATCCATTGGCGACTTTTCCGATGTCACTCTCTATCGAGAACGCTGCGTCGGGCTGCGCTTTCTGCGAGATTCCGGAACGCAACAGATGAAAATAGTCAGGACATCGCTTACGTCCGATGAGACGGTGCAAGCGTGCGAGGAAGTGGCGCGGCGAATGGGCTTGGAGATCGTTTCGTGAAGGAATCGACAGGCAGCGAGATTAAAACTGTAACGCAAAAAGTGATCATTCAGCAGGGCGACATCACGGACATGGACGTGGACGCGATTGTAAACGCCGCGAACAACGACTTGATTTTGGGAGGCGGCGTTGCGGGAGCGATCCGGCGCAAGGGCGGAGATGAAATTCAGCGTGAATGCGCGCAAATTGGAACGATTCCCGTTGGTTATGCGGCCATCACCGGCGGAGGAAAACTTAAAGCCAGGCATGTGATTCACGCGGCCAGCATGCAACTGGGCGGCGCAACGTCCGCGAATGCCTTGCGCCAGTCCGTCGCGCATGCTCTTCGTATTGCAGACGAACACGGCATAAAAACAATGGCGTTTCCGGCGGTGGGTACCGGCATCGCGGGGTTCCCGCTCAAAGAGTGCGCGGAAATTATGCTCGGTGAAACGGCAAAACATCTCGCAGGGGACACTAAGCTTGAAACGGTGTTCTTCGTTTTATTCGACGATAGCGCTTGCGATATATTTCAGCGCGTCTGGAAAAAGATAGCCGCGGAATCCGCCAAATCCAGGTAATAGCCGCTTACTTCAATTACAAATGACTGCTGGTATTTAGCAAGGGCTCGGTTCTTTTTTTCAGCACTGGCTTGTCTCCTGATGCCGGAGGCGCAGCGGCTGATGCTGGAGCGGCCGGCGTTCCCGTCGCGGGAGAAGCAGCCTGCACTCCGCCCTCGGTATATGCTTTGCGGATCAGACTGTCGGCGACGGTTTGCGCGCCGCCGGTGTCGTCGTTAGTTTGTTTCGCTTTGCTGTATTCATTGACCGCGCGTTCGCGCTGCCCCAGCAGATCGAAAATTTTTCCCAGATAAATGTGACTCCATACTTCCGTCCACTTTTCCGCCGGTTCTGGAACGGTCTGCAAAGCCTCGCGGAAAGCATTCGCGCCAGCCTGATAATTTTTCTGGTAGAAGAACGCTTCGCCCATCCGGAAATTGGCAAGCGCGCGATTGGGCTGAATCGAAAGTGCGCGCTGGTATTGACCGACTGCGTCATAGTAACGGCCCATTTCGGCCAATTCTTCGCCGCGCGCAATCGCCGCGCGCGCGCGTAACGGAGTGCTGCCCTTGAGTATCAGGTTGTTGGGATCAATCTTGATGCCATTGGGTTTCGGGCGGCCGAAAGTTTCCACGGTAAATTCGGACTCGGTCCCAACGACATCGATGGTTTTCAATTCTGGATTTCCCTCGGTATCAATCTGTAATTGAACCGGCATGTGGAAAGTGTCGAGAGGCTGTTTAATCTTGCCAACCACGCGAAATCCTTTTGGCGTGCGGTAAACAACATATTCCAGAGAAAATTCCGGCACGCCAGTGGAGTTGAGCCACTGCGCAAAAAATCCGCGTAAATTAGGTTCTGGTTGTCCGGCCTTCAGGGTTTGTTTGAGCTGCGCGATGGCCAGCTCTTCAAAATCTTCATTGCGCGCTTTTTTTCCGCCGTATTGCGTGTAAAAAGTATGAAGCAGTGATTTAAATGCCGCGTCGCCCATTTGCGCGCGCACCATGTGAAAAAGCATCGCGCCCTTGTTCATGACCACGGAGCGGTAGTCGCTGGTGTACGGAGTGAGTCGCGCAGCCTGGGCAATTGGCGCGGCGTCCTCATACATCAACGCGCCGACCGCGAATTCGTCAATGGCGCGCAATCCAGCTTCTTTGCCGAAGGTTTGCTCGGCGTACAATGCTTCGGAATACCGCGCCAGGCCGTCGGTGATCCACACATCGCCGGGGGTCGCGGGCAAAACTTCGTTGCCCCACCATTGCGAAGCGACCAGCCTGCTGATGGTGCGCTCGCTCTGCTTGGGGTCCCACATGCGATGGCTCAGTAGAAGTAAACCTGGGCCGGCGAAGTCGCGCAACGTGCCATCCGGGAGTTGCGCAACGGTCATTTGCGGATCGGGAAGAGACCCGGCCAAGTCCGAGAAAAATGTTATCGCGCGTCCAACGTCGTCGGCGAAGGCTTGGGCATTTCCCGACTGCTCGCGCGGCGCGTAGACAGAAATTTTTATTCCTTCAGCTTGTTTCGGACTCAGTTGAAGATTGCCGGCAACAAATGATCCGTTCGGCGCCGCGTGATCGCACACAAAAGTGTATTGAACCCGCCCGCCTTCAGCAGGAGCGCGCGGCGCAACAGGTGTGGGCGCAGAAGCCTTTCCCGTTCCGGCAACCGCGAAGGTGTCCGGCACGTTGAAGCGAAATGTTCCGGTGAAGCGATTCGAAGGGAAATTCGTGAGAGGGAACCAACGCGAAGGCAGAAGGAGATAGGCGCCGTCCTTGGCGATGGATGCAACCCGGACGGCTGGCACGGGACTGTTCTCTTCGTTGGCGAGCAGACCCGCATACGTGAAATTAATAGATACTGTGGCGCCAGTGGCTACCTGTGAAGGCAACTGCACGGTAACGAACAGCGGATTGGCGCCGTCGCGCTGGAAGGGAAGCGTTTTTCCCGCGGCTGATTTGACTTCGCGCAATTCGAGGTTGGGATGCAACTCGAAACGCAAATTGCTGGAAACTTCCTGCGCCTTGAAATCTACTTTGGCGGTAGCGTTGATGGATTGACCTGGCGCATCGATATACGCGGACACATCGTAATGTTCGGCGAGAAAAGCGGATGTTCGCGGCTCCTGGGCGAGCGAAGGGAAGGCGGCGCACGCAAGCAATAACAGAAGGAGTGTGGACGGCAAGGCGGATATTCTTCGGCGGAGGTTCATCGAAACCTTTCATGATCGCTGTTGGGTATACCTCTATAGGATAGCAAACCCGTCAGAAAGCGTTGCCAGCGTCATCGTGGAGCAGGGCGACGATAGCGTCGGCGGCTCTTTCCACGGCTCCTGGAGGGCCGAGGCGCTGGCGAACTTCGGCTAGTCCGCTGCGAAGTTCGGCGCGCGCTTTTTGATCGGTTAAAAGATGCAGTATTTCGTTGGCCAGGCGTTGCGCGGTGAGGTCGTCCTGGATTAATTCCGTTACGACGCGACGCCCGGCAATTAAGTTAACCATGCTGAAAAATTTAGTGCGCACCAGAGACTTGGCCAACATCGCGGTCAATGGCGTGACGCGATAAATGACCACCATCGCGGCGTCGAGCAACGCGGCCTCCACGGTGGCGGTGCCGCTGGAGACGATAGCGGCGTCAGCGGCCGCGAGCGCGTTGTAGGTTTGGCCCTCGACCACGCGGACGGCGATATTTGTTGGCCAACCGGCAGCGAGTGCGGGCACATCCTTGGCGTGCGCGGCGGCGATGATGAACTGCGCGTTTATTTTGTTGGCAATCAGGCGGCATGCTTCACGAATGACGGGCAAATGCTGGGCCAGTTCAGCTGTGCGGCTGCCGGGTAGGACCGCGACCAACGGCAAAGCGGGATCCAATTTATTTTCAGCGAAGAAAGTTGTGCGGTCTTTCGTTGCCGCTACTGCGCCGACTAAAGGATGGCCGATAAATTCGGTTGAAACGCCTGCGTGCGAAAAGAAAGATTCTTCGAACGGGAAGATGCACAGCGCTTTTGCGAATCTGCGGCGGACTAAATTGACGCGCCAGGGTCGCCACGCCCAGAACTGCGGGCAAATGTAATAAATATTTTGCACGCCGAGGGGGAGCAATTTTCTCGCCAGCCGCAAATGAAAACCGGGAAAGTCGGTGAGAATCGCGAAACGCGGTTTGCGCTGTTTCGCCGCGGAGACGAGAGTGCGCATCGCGCGGACCAGCGAAGGAAGATGGCGCAGAATTTCCGTGATGCCCACGACGGAAACTTCGGAATAATCGGTGACGACGTCCACGCCGGCGGCACGCATGTGAGCGCCACCCATGCCAAAAAGTTTTACGTCAGCGCGTTGGCGCAATACGACAGCCAAACGCGCGGCGTACATATCTCCGGAAGCTTCACCTGCGGAAATCAGAATAGGAATTGGTGGCATGCGGAGAAAACTTAGTCACTCGCGGGAATGGGCAGTTTCTGCGCGGAAATTTCCGCTACGCCATTGTTCTCAGCCAGAGTCCCGTTTGCAGGCAGGCCCAGCTCTTGCTCGCGATATTGCAATTGATACAGCCGGTAATAAATCCCGCGCTCGGCCAGAAGTTGTTGGTGCGCGCCCTGTTCGCGCAGACGCCCTTTATGAAATACCAGGATACAATCGGCGTGTTGAATGGTGCTGAGGCGGTGGGCAATCACCAGCGCGGTGCGGCCGGAAAGAAGGCGATCCAGCGCGCTGCGAATCAGCAACTCGGTTTTAGTATCGACGCTGGAGGTGGCTTCATCGAGAATGAGAAAACGCGGATTGTGCGCCAGGGCTCGCGCGAAATTTATCAACTGGCGCTGTCCGACGGAGAGCGTCGAGCCGCGTTCGTTGACGCTGGAATTCACGCCTTCTGGAAGCGTGCGCACAAAGTCGCCCAAACCCACTTCGTCGAGGGCGCGCTCGACTTGGGCGCGATCGATTTCAGCGGTGCCCAGGCGTACGTTGGATTCGACCGTGCCGCTGAAGAGAAATGGATCTTGCAGCACGATTCCGAACTGGCGGCGCAGGTCTTGAATGTCGATCAAACGGATGTCGACGCCATCGAGCAGGATTTGTCCGCGTTGAACATCGTAGAAGCGCAACAGCAAGGAAATAAGCGTGGTCTTGCCTGCGCCGGTGTGGCCGACGATGGCGAAGGTTTGTCCCGGAGCGACGCGGAAAGAAACATCGCGAAGTACCCACTCTTCGTCAGCGGGGTCCGGCACATCGCGATAACTGAACCAGACGTTGCGGAATTCGATTTCACCGCGCGGATTATTCAAGGGAACGGCGTTGGGGTTGCCCTCGATGGATACGGGCTCGTCGAGTAGTTTGAAGATGCGTTCCGATGCGGCCATGGCGGACTGGAGAATATTAAATTTTTCGCTCAAGTCTTGAATGGGGCGGAAAAAGCGCTGGGCAAACATTCTGAATGCATTGAGCACGCCGAGGGTAAGCGCTCCGGAAAGAATGCGATTCCCACCGGACCAGAAAATCAGCGCGATGGTGGCGAAGCTCAGAAATTCGACGGCAGGATAGAAAAGGGCGTAAGCGAGAATGGCGTCGCGCCAGGCAATCATGTTGTCGCGATTGCGGCTCTCAAATTCCTGAACGGCTTTGCGCTCGCGATTGAAGAGCTGCACCACGGTCATTCCGGAAATATATTCCTGAAGGAAGGAGTTGATGCGAGCGATGGCGGTGCGGATGCGGCGGTTGGCGTCGCGGACGAACTTGCGAAATATAAAGGTGACCACGAGGATTCCGGGAAGAACCGCGAGGGTATCAAGCGCAAGGCGGCGATCGATGGCGAAGAGCAGGCCGGCCATGACCACCAGAAGGAAAAGATCGTTGATCATGGTTACTACGCCGGCGGCGAAAAGATCGTTGAGGGCGTCAACATCCGTGGTTACGCGGGTGACAAGACGGCCGACCGGGTTGCGATCGAAATAGCTCATGGGCAGGCGTTGCAGATGCATGAATATTTCGCGGCGCATGTCATACATGGTCTGCTGGCCAACGCGCTGCATGATGCGAATCTGCGCGTACTGCGCGAGAAAATCGAATGCGAGCACGGCCAACAAAATAAGGCTGAGCCAACCGATACCGGTCCACGCGGTGCGTTCGGGAAGGGCATGGTTGATGGCCGGAACGAAGTACTTATCGATGGCTTTTAGAAAAATCAGAGGAGGAGCAAGCTCCAACGGGGTAACCACCGCCACCATCAGGATCGCCAAGATCACGCGCCCGCGATACGGCTTCATGTATTGCAGAAGCCGCCGCATCAAGCGCGAATCGTACGCTTTGCCGAGTGCTTCTTCTTCGTGCAGGTTGCTCATGCTCGTTCGAGCTCTTCTTCCAGTAATTGTTTCTGGTACAAATCCGCGTAATAGCCGCCGCGAGCAAGCAGCTCATCATGAGTTCCGCGCTCGGTGATAGTACCGTCAATCAAAACGACGATTTGGTCTGCTTCGCGAACGGTGGAGGTGCGGTGCGAAATCAACACCGTGGTGCGTTTGGCCATCACTCCGCGCAAGCTGTGAAGGATGCGCTCTTCGGTTTGCGTATCCACGCTGGAAAGCGAATCGTCGAGAATCAGAATGCGCGGATCACGCACGATGGCGCGCGCAATGGCGGTGCGCTGCTTTTGTCCACCCGACAGAGTGATGCCGCGCTCGCCGACCATGGTTTCGTAGGCCTTGGGAAAATCCTGGACTTCGGCATGCAGGCTGGCAATCTCCGCGGCCTCACGGATGGGCACCTCGTCGTGCGCGGGCAGGCCAAAAGAGATATTGCCGCCGATGGTTTCGCCAAATAAATAAGTATCTTGTGGAACAAATCCGATGGACTGGCGCAACGTGGAAAGCGGCCAGTCGCGAATGGGGCGCCCGTCAATCAGCACAGAGTCGTCCGGCGCTTCCCACAGCCTGGCGATCAGCGCCGCGAGCGTGGTTTTTCCGCTGCCGGTGGGCCCGACAATCGCCAGCGTCGAGTTCGCGGGAATTTTCAAATTAATATCATGAAGCACGGGACGAGAAGCGTTGCCATTGGACTTGGAAGCATCATTCGAACCCGTCCCCGAAAGATTTGTCGGGTACGTGAAATTGAGGTGACGGAATTCAATTTCGCCGCGCGGAGTAACGCCTTCAGGGACTTTCGCATGGCGATCATCGATGTTGGGTTTGGCGGTAAGAATGTAATTCAGCCGCCCCATGGAGGCCGCGCCACGCTGAAAAATATTGGTGACCCAACCGAGAGCGATCATAGGCCAGACCAACTGGGTGAGATACCCGTCAAAAGCGATCAGAGCGCCGAGCGAAATTTGGCCGCGAAGCAGTTGATGCCCTCCCTGCCACAGCACAATCAGAAACGTGGTGCCGATCAGCGCCTGGAGGGAAGGCATAAACATGCTCCAGGTACGAATGAGGCGAATGTTCCTGGAGACGTACTCGCGATTGGGCTCGTCAAATGCGCGGACTTCCGATTCTTCTTGAGCGTAGGCACGGACCACGCGGACGCCGGAGAGATTTTCCTGCACGCGAGCGGTGAGCGTGGCGAGCGCGGCTTGGATGCTTTGGTACAAATCATGAATGGTCTTGCCGAAAAACCAGACTGCGAAGGCGACGATGGGTGCAGGAAGCAAAACCCAGAGGGTCAGCGAAGGAGAGATGGTGAGCATCACCGCGATTGCCAGGATCATGGTGACGATGGTCGTCGCGCTATACATGATGCCTGGGCCGAGCACCATGCGCACGGCGTTGAGATCGTTGGTGGCGCGAGACATGAGTTCGCCAGTGCGATTGCGCACGTAGAATTCCGGCTCCAGCGTCAGCAAGCGCTTCAGAAGGTCGTTGCGAATATCAAACTCGATATCCCGCGAGACGCCGATCAGTTTCCAGCGCGCCGCGAAAGAGAGAAGGCCCTTTATGGCCACGCAAAGAATCACGATCAGGCAGTAAATTCCCAAAGTGCGGCGGCTGTGCGGAGCGTAGTAGGGAATTGAGCGCGTCAGCGTGGACAGATGCGGCAGCGCGGCAATTGGAGCGCCATCAGTGGCGGATACATGCTGAAACGGCGCCGGGCTTCCGGCTAAAGTGTCGGTCATGATGCCGATGGCTAGTGGAAGGACGTTGCCGATAATCCCCATCAGCACTACTACTACCAAGCCGAAAATGATGGCCCCGGTGTAGCGCCGCAAATACGGGATCAACCCCGACAAATCTTTTTTTGGAGGTGAGTCCAGACTCTTTGCCGAAGCATTTCCGGCGTTGACGGCCGCAACGGTACTCATCGTAGTTGCGACCTCACATTTTGCAACGCGACGGCTTCTCCCAGAAAATGTTCATAGTTGCGGTCCAGCGACTGATAACGCTTCGCTTTCGGGTTCCATCTGACGCCGATAGGCGCAGGATGCGTTTCCACGGCAGTTTGTACCGGCGTGAAATAAAGTTGCAGTCCCAGCATGGGACTCTGTTCGAATTGCAGCTTCCAGCCGGTTACCGGCGAGACCGGCGTCATACCCAGATAGCCCTTGGCATTTTTCAGGTATTCATCGCAATGCAAAACTTCAGTCCATTTGCCATCGCGGTTTTCCGCAATGATCGCGCGAGTCACCACGAGTCCGGCAACTTTGGAATCCGGAGTCTTGGGTACTACGTTAGCAGCCAGGAATTGCTGTTTCCCGGTTTTCGCGAGATCTCCGAATACCAGCACCTGCGCGCTGCTTCCAAGCAGGGCCTTCGCGGCGTCATCGATTTCCGGGGGAATCGCAGGCGCGACCGTCTTATTTTCTGCCTGCGGAGAGGGCGCCGGAGCCTGCGTCCCGCAACCAGCAATAAATAAGGTTGTGCCAAGCGCCGCGAGTAACAACACACGCATTGTCCCCAGTGGGAAGGACGGGGTAAACGCGGAGGCGTTAGCAGCTTTAGTTTGAATTATCTTTTCCATAAGAATCGGTTTGCTGCCAGGCGCGGCTTGCTTTCGCACAAAGCACGCTCGCCAATTCTATCCGTTGACCGTGCTCCGGGGAAGAAGAACTCGCGAGCGTGGTGGCAAATATCAAAATCTTCAACGCTGCGCCAGAATAGCGTCGAGCCGCGCCTCGAAATTTTCTTCTCCCTCGCTCCAAAGCTCGCTGCGCTCGACGGGCAGAGCGCTTTCCACGGCTTCCACCCACTTGAACACCTGTTGGATGTTCTCTCGCGTCCTGGCGTGATATTCCTTGAGGTTGGCCGGCTGCGACATCCAATTCCGGAAAGTTTTCTCCAAGGGATGATCGCTGGAATCGAACGGGTTGGACGCCGCTCCCGGGGCAAGCAGCCCCGCATGGCCGGTGAAAAAATGTTCGAAGCCGAGATCCGCGGAAAAATGCCCCGCGCTGGCCGCCAAACCATGGTCATAATCCGCGCCATGGCAAGTTAACACCAGCGGCTGAGGGGTGTGCTGCCATTTCATGGTTTCCAGGTCGAAATTCCACAGGTCCCATTTGGCTTGCACGATGTAGGCGCTATCGGAATGCAAGTTCTGCATCGCAACTGCCGCGACTTCCGGGGCTGTGTAGGTAAGCGGACGAAGATCCCATTCACCCAGTGAGGTTTCGGTAGCGTCCACGGGCTGTACGACCAACTCATCGAACGCCTGACGTGAAGCGGAGAGCGGAGTGGTAGTCAAGAAACGCGCAAACTCCGCAATCATGGTTTCGAGCGAAAAGTCGCGGGTCCACACCCGTAGATAAGAATGATTGGCCATTGGTTTAGAAACTTGATTATACCGGGCGGGCAGGGAAGAGGCGAATCTAGCCGTCTTTTGAAGGCTGCGTCAGGCTTCGCTGGCTGGTTTTTCCGGCTCGACGAAGCTGGTCGCAATCTGTTGCAAGCGTTCCCGCAACGAATCGCCGATACCTGCAAAAACTTGCGAGCACGTCTGCTTCAAGCGCTCTTCGGCCGTTTTTGCGAGATTCTCGATCGCGCCGCGTGATTGGTGGTCCAAGTTTGCCGCGGCGGCAAGCATCCAGGAGTTGGATATATTCTCCAGCCGGCCACGATATTGGTCGGCGGCACTCTCACTCATTTTTCCGTAAGCGGCGCGCAATTCTTCCTGGTGGGCGTCGGTCATGGCCTTCCAGGATTCGAGTAATGGGCCGAAACCGGCTTGCACTTTTTCTTGCGCTTCCGCGACTCCCGCTTCCACCGCGCCGGTCATTCCGCTGCGGAAGCGATTCAAGAAAACTTCCTGCTCGGCAGTTACCTGGCGCGTCAGTTCCTCGCGTGAAGCCGAAATTTGCTGGCGCGTTTCTGCTGTCATCTTTTGCAGCTCCGCGGTAAAGCCATCCGACTCCGCCCGGGCGTTGCGTTGAATCTCGTCGGTAAACGCAGCCGAGGTGGTGTCCGAGACTTCGGCGAAAAGCGCGCGCGCGCGGTCGAACGACTCGCGCACAGCGTCGCCCAGAAGTGTCTGAGAGTGTTCCAGGAAACCTTGGCTCGTTTGACTCAGTTCGCTAGCGAATAAACTCGAGACCTCACCGGCTTTTTCTCGCAGGTGCGCAGCGGTCTGCTCCTGCACTTTCTCCGAAGCCTGCTGAAGATGCGTTTGCGTTTTCTTTTCGTACCACTCCGCTGACTTGTAAAGGTCTTCGATGGTCTGGTGTTTCAGGTCGGTGGCTTTGGATTCCAGCGCCTCGAGATTTCTTGAGACGATTTTTTCTGAAGATTCCTGCAGCACCTGTTCCACGCCTCCCAGGTTTTCGCGGAAACGTGCTATCGATTCGGCAAAAGCATCGTCCGCGGAAGCGCGTATGCGATCTTGTTGCAATGTCATGGCCGCATCGAGCAGGGACCTGCCTCCCGCCAAACGATGGACCGCTTCTTCAGCGCGTGTAACGTGCGGCTCTAGAATTGTTTCGATTTGCGCTTGGAACTGCGAGATTGCCTGAGTATTCCCCGCTTCGAATGTCGCGCGAATGCGGGCATTGATTTCTTCGAACAGGGAATCGGACCGGCGATGCAATTCGTTGCGATGCACGCTCAGCACGTCATCGAGCTGCGACTGGAATCCCGTGACTGCATCGTGTTGCACGGTCGCCATCCGCGCGGCGTAGTGCTCGAGACTCGTGCTGGCGGCAACCGCCTGCGCAAGAATGTTTTCCAGTTTTTTTGTCTGCTGCTCCGTGGATTGCTGAACGAGCGAAGTCTGCTGTTGACCCTCGCCGCGCAACTGTTCGGTTAATTCGTGGGCCTTTGCCAATAGCGCCTGCAAGGCTTGTTCCTGCGCGGCTCGGAATTTATCGTCCACCGCGCTTTGCCATCGGGTTTCCGCCGATTCCAATTCACCGGTAAGTTGGCTGCGCCACGCTGCTTGCGCGGCTTCGAGTGCGTCGCCCGCGTCGCGTTGAATTTGACGAGCCGTGGCATCGAGAGATTCGCGTTGCGCCGCGGCCGCTTGCTCGCGCTGCTGTGCGGTCGCCTCCAAAGTTTGCGCGGCTTCGGCAGCGCGATCGGAGATGCGCGATTCCGCTTCGTCGCTCCGCGTTTTGAGACGCGCAGCCACCTCTTCGGATTCCCGGACCGTCGCGCGCAAATTCTCCAGGGCCTGACCAATTTGTTTTTCATGCGCGTCGCGCTCGCGCAGCGCTTCTTGGGCAACTTGCGCCGCCACCTGTTTCGCAGCCTGTTCTATTTGCGGACCGAGCCATTTCGGCAATTCGCTTTTCAGGGCTTCAATACCAGCGGTGTGTGCGTTTTTTGCGTGGTCCTCGGTTTCTTTATGGATGCGTTCTAACGCCTCGGCCGCTTCGCGAGAGATCATTTCCTGCGCGGCAACAAACCGTTGTTCCCATTGCTCAAACGCCACGCGCCGTTCTGCGGAAACCGCGTGCGCGGCGGCTTCCTTAGTTGCGGCTTGAATTTGTTGCTTGGCGTCCGCAACCAGTCGAGTGACATGTCTTGATA
Organism: Candidatus Dormiibacterota bacterium; assembly: GCA_035602385.1. Taxonomy (GTDB): domain Bacteria; phylum Acidobacteriota; class Terriglobia; order Acidiferrales; family UBA7541; genus Acidiferrum. Next base: position 15,597 of record DATNME010000009.1, on the reverse strand, counting down.
GCTGAAGCGAGGCATCCGTTGTGCTCGCAGGCGACGGAAAGACTCGCAGATTGTCGGCGCCCGGTCCGGGCCCAGTAGCTTCCGCCGGTTTGGGTTCGTCCGGCGGAACATGAATCTCCGTGGTCGCCGGTGGAGTGGGTGGATGCTCGGGTACCGGTACCTGGTGTCCGATTCCGGCAGACGCCCCTGCCGCTGCCGCTTCAGCCAGCGGAAACCAGTCGTCCGGCGCAAAGCCGATTCCCCAGACATTGCCGGGCGCTTCCAGTTCCAGTGCTACCTGAAAAAGCTGCCGAACCGTCCTGGGCCGTTGAATCCACGCTACACGTCCGCGAAAATGCTTCGGAGCTTGTCCCCCTTCGGGATTGGGAATCTCCAGATTCACCCACATATTTTTCAGTACGTAATGCTTGGACTGATAGCGGCACCCGTGGCAATTAATGATCAGCGTGGAGGTGCGCTCGGTGAATGAACGGCCGAGCGCGTCCACACCGGTAACCACCAGTGGAATTGCTTGCACAACGCGCGTGCTTCGGCGCTTCCGTAACTCCGCGTTCGTGGCGCCTTCAGGAACCATCACACTGCCTTCATCGGCAATATTGCGGCCAAATTCATCCATATATCGTTGCGCGGTGCTTTCCTAAACTGTTTTGTTTGCTTCACTTAGGAGCCTCCGATTTCAGTGGCCCCCGCCTTGTCTTTGCGGCTTGTCCCGGTGAGGAACATCCATGCTTCTTTAATGACCCAAATTGGGCCAACCAGCAGGTAGATTGCCCCCTGGAAAAACGCTGGGTGGTTGCCTTCAATGCGATGCCCGATCAGCAGCAGTGCCCAGCCCGCAACGAAAAAACTCGCTCCCCATACCCACTTCATGAGAATCAATAAAATGATTCCGCCGAAAATCAGCGGAATGCCCGCGGCGTGCAGAAATTTATTCCACCCGGAAGTATGTTCGTGGTCGTATTGCGCCATGTACTCCGCTAAACGCGACATAACGAACCTCCTGCCAGCTTTACGCTCTCAATTATTGATAGCGACTGGCAAAACTTCAAAAAAAACGCTCGCGAGCAGACTGTATACCGAAAAAGTTTCGCTGGCTAGAGGGGTCCGGGCGTACTGAGGGTAATGAGGAGGAAGTTTTCGTTCTGGCAAACTCATACGCGATGCTGCTTTTATCAGCTACAGTTCCCGGCGCCCCTCCATGGCTTTCATCATGGTGACTTCATCGGCGTATTCCAGGTCCGCTCCCACGGGAATTCCCACGCCGATTCTTGAAACTCGCACGCCGAGCGGCTTTAAGAGCTTTGACAGGTAAACGGCGGTCGCCTCGCCTTCCGCGGTAGGGTTGGTGGCCACGATTAATTCTTCCACGGTGCCGCCCTTCAATCGTTCGATCAGCGTTTTGATGTGCAACTGGTCGGGGCCGCGGCCGGAGAGTGGCGAGAGCGAACCTCCCAGCACGTGGTACATGCCGCTGAACGCTCGCGTTTTCTCAACCGCCAGAATGTTGTGAGCTTCTTCCACGACGCAGATGACTTTTTTGTCGCGGTTCGAGCCCGTGCAGTACAGGCAGGGATCCGCGTCGGTAATATTGTGGCAGACCGAACAAGCGCGAATTTTTTCTTTGGCGTCGCGAATGGCGTCGGCGAGGGCCAGCGCGTCTTCCGGAGCGGCGCGCAACAGATAAAACGCCAGGCGTTGCGCGGTTTTGTTTCCGATGCCCGGCAAGTGCTTCAGTTCGTCGATAAGTCTTTCAACAGGAGCAGCAAAATCGGCCATGAATGATGTGTAGCACAGCGGCGCGTTTTCACGCAAACCGCGGATTATATTTTGGGAATTGTTGAAAGGATTTGTTGCTCTGAATCGTCGCTTAGAATAATCCGGGAATTTTCAGCCCGGCCATGCCCGGCATCCCGCCGGCTAAATTCTTCATCTGGCTGGCAAGTTCTTCGTCCACGCGCCGGCCTGCTTCGTTTACCGCCGCGCGCACCAGGTCCTGTAACATTTCCTGATCTTTACTCGCGAAAATTTCCGGCTCGATCTTCAGGTCCAGGATCTGCTTCTGGCCGTTCATCTTCACCGAAACCATGCCGCCGCCCGCGGAAGTCTCCACGTTCACCGAATTCACTTGCCGCTGCAAGTCTTCCTGCACTTGCCGAAGCTTCGAGAGCATCTGTTGGAGAGCGTTCACTTCCATATTCATCTTTCGCTGAACCCTCGCTTCTAACTCTACTCTTCTTTTTCGCGCCGCACTTCGGAAATTTTTCCGCCGAACCTCTGAATCATACTGCGGACGATGGGATCTCGTTCAAACTGTCCGCGCACTTCCTGCGCGCCGCCAACTGCCGGCTTCGCGCCCGTTGATATTTCCAGTTTAGCACAGACGCGCACAGGCCGTCCGAGCACCTTGCTCGCAACGATACGGATTTTTTCCAGCGTCTCACGCCCATCCATCAATCCCATGAAAGAACTTTTCTCTGGCGCAAAATAAATTCGCAATTCGCCGCCTTCGAGTTCCCAACGAGAACTTTGCTCCACCAATTCTCCCAGGAATTTCTGCTGCGCCTGGATGGCCGTCTTGATTTGAGCAACATCTTCGGCGCTGATGCCCGTCGCTTCGTTTGCTGCGGACGTTTCTGCCCGCGCAGGCGCTGTTGCGGTTGCTGCGGCTGTTGCCGTTGCAGTCGTTGTCGCGGCCGCGGGTCTCTCGAAGCGTGTTTCCGGCACCGGTGGAATATTCACGCCACCATTTTTTACTTCGCCAGCGAAAGATCCGGCACTGGTCGTTCGCGGTGAAAAAGGAACGGGAGCGCCGGCTACCGCGCCTTTTGCTCCGCCGCGATTCGATTCCGCGCCTGGAGTGCCTCCACGCACTTCCGCGAGCAACTCTTCCAGCGGCGCGAGCCGTCTCGCGTTAATGAGACGCAGCAAACCCATTTCAAGATGTACGCGAGCATCGAGCTTCTTTCGCAAGTCGTCATCGGTCTGCAGCAAAATTTGAAAGAACCTCGTTAAATCTTCCTCGGTGAAAAGCGCCGCCGCTTTCGCCAATGCCGGCCGCTGGTCCGGCGTCGCCGCGATTAATTCCGAATCCGCGCCACTCACGCGGGCAATCAGCAAATTGCGAATGTGCCGGATGGCTTCGCGGCAGAAGTGCTGCAGGTTGCGCCCTTCTTTCTGAAAAGTGTGGACCAGCGCGAGCGCGCGGTCCGCGGAGCCTTCCGCAATCGCTTCAACCAATTCGTTCAGCGAATCTTCCGGCACCACGCCGAGCAGTTCGCGCACATCCTTATCGGTTATCGTTTCCCCGCAGTACGCGCGCGCCTGTTCCAGCAACGACAGGGCGTCGCGCAGGCTGCCCTCCGCGATTCGCGCCATCACCGCGTAAGCTCCCGGCTCGATGCTCAGATTTTCGCGCTTGGCAATTTCTTCGAGGCGCGCGGTAATTTCCGCGAAGGTCAGCGCGCGAAAATGGAAATGTTGCGAACGCGAACGAATGGTGTCCGGAAGTTTTTCCGGCTCGGTGGTGGCCATCACAAAAACGACTTGTTCTGGCGGCTCTTCAAGCGTTTTCAGAAGCGCGTTGGAAGCTTCGCCGGTGAGCATGTGCGCTTCGTCGAGAATCACTATTTTTCTGCGCGACGCCGCGGGCGCATAACGCACCATCTCGCGCAATTCGCGGATTTGGTCGATGCCGCGGTTCGAGGCCGCATCAATCTCAATGACGTCGAGCGAAGTTCCCGCCGCAATTTCCTTGCAGGAATCGCATTCCCCGCAGGGTTCCGCGGTGGGACCATGCAGGCAATTGAGTGCTTTGGCCAAAATTCTTGCCGCGGTCGTTTTTCCCACGCCGCGCGCTCCCGAAAATATATACGCGTGAGCGACACGATTATTTTTAATGGCGTTGCTGAGGGTTGCGGTCACGTGGGCCTGTCCCACGAGGTCATTGAAGGTTTGCGGTCGCCACTTCCGGGCAATCACTTGATAACTCATTCGAAAGGTGCGCTCCGTCTGCCCAATTGACTGCAAAATGTGGGCTGGCTGTGAGAGGAACTTCGGGTGATCCGCGGCACACAAGGCTATCCCGGTACCGTTGCTCCCTTCCGGGCCTGGCGGGGTTCGCGGGACCTCGTTGCACAGAGCCCGAAGTTCCACGCTCAGGCAGTCGCGCAAATTTTTCGACTGCGGAGAAAAGTCTAGCACAGCTCTTCGAGGCCGGCCACACAGCGCGAATTGCTTCAGAAAAAAATATGCCGCTCGCTTGTTCCGACCTTGAAGCTGTTTGCCCCTTCGAAGGAGAGCGAATCGATCTCATTCGAAGAGACCGTTGCGGCGTCTCCCGTCCCTCGTTACGGTTTTGGAATCGGTCGTAGGTGCGTCGGCGAAGGCACGTCGGGAGGAAGTACGTCCGAGGGATTCACCCAGTTCACTTTGAACGGTCCGATGCCGTGAAGCTGCACAGTGCTATTGGTCTTGCTTAGGGCGAAGTGGCGCATGTCTTTGGGGACGCTCATAAAGTCTCCGGGCTCCATGGTCTTCAGCGTAGTCATGTCGAACTTTTCACCCGCGCCAACCATGAAAGTTCCTTTCAGCACCGTCAAGTTTTCATCCGTTGGATGCCAATGCGCCGGAATTCTGCTTCCGGCATTGCAGCGAATTCTGACGACAAAGGGCGAGCCCTCGGTGTCGGGCTCGCCGGAGACTTTTGCCAGCGAGCACCCTTTCATGATGGGCGTCCACGTAAGGTCGCTGGGACGCACGATGTCATGGCCCTGCATTCCACTGTTGTCGTCCTTGGCCTGGCTGTAGATCCCCGAGGTGATTATTGTCATCGCAAAAGCGACAACAGTGATGCTTCCCATTTTTTTTAAGGTCATAAGCCGACCTCCTGCGGAATTTAATACGCGGAAAAGATACTCCCGAATTTCGGCTTCCACAAGATGTCGGCGCGTCACTGCCACGAAACTTTTCACAAATTTCTTGCGCGCTCTCTCCCCACTTCCATTATGCTAATCGCGGATGGTGTTCCTCCTCCATCCACCTTGCGTCTGCCTGCAGCGGTCGCCAAGGTCCGCTGCGCCAGCGGAACGGCTCGGAGCATCGCTCCGCGGCCTCCCCACGTTACCGGGACTACGCCCTCACGCACGTGCGGGCTGGAGGATCCTCATGAAATCATTTGCTTCTTTTGTTTTGGCGGCCGCGCTTCTTTGCGGCGTGCCAACAGTGTCCAATGCCGAGCCTCGCCAGGTTATGCAAGGCACTCGGGTTCATCTCGCTTTGCTGAGTTCCATCAGCACCGCCTCGACCAAGGACGGCGACCCATTTGTGGCCATCGTCACCGAGCCCGTTTTTCTCGGCAATCAACTGTTGCTCCCCGCGGGCACCCGCGTGAACGGCTACGTCGGCACCGTTGAAAAAGCGCGCCGCTTTTCCGTTTTTCGCGGCCAGGCGTATTTGAGTCTTACTTTTCGCTCGCTGGAAATCGATAGCCGGCTCATTCCCGTGCAGATGAGCATCATTCAGTTCGAACGCCCCAGCACGGACGGGGACGGGAAGGTGCGCAAGGATTTGCGCGTGGACGAAGGCGCGGTGGTCGAGCAGAAACATGACTACAAAGGCGACATCATTGGTGGAACTCTGGGCATGGGCGGAGGCACGCTCATCGGCGCCGTTTTCAGCAATGCTGTTCGTGGTTTTGGTCTGGGCTTGGCGGGAAGCGCCGCCTATATCGTGGCGCGTAAGGGCAAAGAAGTGGAGTTGCCGGCGCAAACGGGCATGCTCGTTCGCATGGAAAGCACCGTCACGGTGCCGGTAAACGCGGCTATGATCAGCGGTTCATCGTCCGGCGGCCGCTAACCTGTTCGAAAAAAAATGCGCCGCCTGCGGATCAGTTAAAATCCGCTGACGGCGCACTTCGCATTCACCCGCTTACATCTTAGGAAAATTTGGATCGGCTTTCACTTCCAGGATCTGCTTGGTATGCCGGTCGCTGTGCGCTGCGATAAACAGCACCCACTCGTAGGGATCCAGCTTCATTCCTAAAGGGCTATCCGCTGCGTGCGCGCGCAGGTCCGGAGTTTTCTTCAGAAAGTCCTCGGTGGTCTCGCGCGCTTCCATGAAATGCTTCAAACTTCCCGCAGGTGAGCCATAGCGGTTGGTGGGCACCAGCGGTTCGGGCGCTTGCGCTTTGTGCGAACGATCCGGAATCATGGCCAGCACCGCTTCATCGGTCTTTTTCAAGTCGCGGGTAGGATCCGCCGGGGCCTTCATGACTTTTTCAATCACCATCCCGCGAAGAAAATCCTCAGCCGCGGCAATGTGTTCCACCACCTGCGCCACCGACCAACGGTCCGGGGCCGGCTTGAAGTTCCATTGCGCGTCGGAAAGCCCCGCGGTCGCTTCCGCTACTTTCTTCTTTGTCGATTCCAGGTATTGCATCGCTTTGTCTTTATCCGCTTGCGTCAGTTCCTGCGCTTGCGCCATTGTCGCGCCACCCCACGCCAGCGCTGCCGCCATCAAAATTCCCCACATTGCTGTTTTCATAGTTCCTCGTTTACTCAAGTATTTTCTGAACCGCATTTTTGTTCCAACCAGAGAGCCCGCTATACACTGCGGAACCGTTCCGACGATGCTACACCACTCTCGCAAAACGGCCTTACAAAATAATCTAGCCGCTACTGGTCTCGGCAAAATCGCAAAATAAATATCGTCGATGGATTGCGTTAAGGATGGGCAACGCCGGGTGGATAAGGTCCCTTGCTGGTATCCCAATACATGGCGTGACCCATGGCACGAAGTCCCGTCAATTGATCCGCCGGGACCGCGATAATCGGCTGACCCGGTTTTGTTCCGATCGCACGCATATATTTCTCGAAGCCTGGGCGGGAAAATATCGCGGTCATATGAATATCCTTGCCGCCCGTGTTCGTTCCTGAAATCCAGGTATCGCGCGGTATAAAAACGATGGAACGCGGCCCAGCCACCGCGCGTTTATTTCCGACCATAACGCTCAGGCCTCCTTCTTCAGGCATAAGCAGTTCTTCCGCGTTGTCGTGTTTATGGAAGGGAATCGTTTGTCCGGGAGCCAAAATCGAGGTGAACACAAAAAAGTCCTGCGCGTTTCCGTATTCGCTGTCCACCTTGATGCTAAAAGGCAAGCCGCTCAATGGACCGGAGTTATGAACCAGATGATCGCCGTCGCCATCCTGCAGAATCATGGCGCGAGGTGATGTGGAGTCTTTTTGCGCCTCCATCATCGTCTGAGAAACATTGCTCCGATGTGCATGGAGAAAGCCGCTAGCGGTGATCGCTATTAGTGCCAGTGGTAAAATTCGGTTCATAACTGTTCCTCGCATCTGGTGAGTTGCCACGCAGTGTAGATGTTCCCGGGATGCTTGTGCAACTAAGTGCAAAGGTTTTCTGGAGTTGTGAGCTGCTGCCCCTATCCTGATTTTCATGTTAGGGTCTCCTATACACCATAGAAGAATATTTTGGAGGATTAAATGAAGCGGAAGCTCTTTCTAGCAGCCATTTTTTTGATTCTCTGCGTCACTCGTGCTCAATCCCAAAGTTTTTCTACATGGGCGGATGACTACTTTACCCAGGTAGTCCCGAAGGGAAACTTTCGCGGGGTGGTTTTGGTAAGGAAAGAAAGCAAGGTGTTTTTCGAAAAGGGTTTTGGTTTGGCCGTAGACGAATGGAACATCCCAAATAACCCTGATTCCATTTTCGAAATTGCTTCACTTACAAAGCAATTCACCGCGGCCGCGATATTGCAATTATTCGACAGCGGCAAGATCAAGCTGACTGATCCGGTGAAGAAGTATTACCAAGATGCTCCGGAATCCTGGAGCGCGATAACTATTCATCATCTGCTGACCCACACCTCGGGAATACCGAATAATGATTTGAGCAACTATACAAAAGGGATCTGCGTTTCTTACTCCACGGATGAGCTAATCAAAACCTTCAAAGACCGGCCGCTTGCGTTTACGCCCGGCACAAAATGGGCTTACACCAATACCGAGTACTATCTCCTTGCCTACATCATCGAAAAAGTTTCGGGCGAGGGATACGCGGATTATCTTCGCCACCACATTTTCATTCCGCTGGGTATGAAGAACTCCGGATTTGCTTCAACCGTAGCCGTTGTTCCTCAAATGGTCGACGGATACACCCACGATAACAATGTGCTGCGGCATCGGGACTACTTCGACAGAAGTCTTGAGCTCGGCGCGGGTGGAATACATACCAATCTGCAAGACCTCGTAAAGTGGAATAAAGCTCTTGATGTGCCCGGCTTCCTAAGCGGCGACTCGCTAAAGTTAATGTTTACGCCCCACCCCCCTGGTGATTATGGGTACGGATGGTTTGTCCAAGAGAAACCTCGCTTGAAAGCGTTCCACGAAGGGAACGATCCTGGATTTGCAGCTTTCGAAATTCGCTATCCGAAGGAACACGTTCTGATTGTGGTCCTGGCAAATGAAGATGACGCTCCCGTTAGGGAAGTCGCGGAAAGTCTGGCGAAGCAACTCTTGGGAGAGTAGCCAGCGCATCAGATTTTTCGATGACCTTCAAAAGCTTTTTCGATTTGACCCTTGCTGTTCCGTCGCGCTACTCTACCGCTTCGTAAATAGCTGTTGGTTCGCCCGTATTAGATTGCTAGTGCCCCCCATCCCCAACTTTGAGGAGATTCATGTCCACTGACCTGCGTAATTTCCTTTCGCTCTCTTATGACGAACTGGAAGATTTAAATCTCGCTGCCAAAGAGCAGCGCAAAAATCGCGTGGCGCCGCACAAGATTCAGGAAGACCGCCTCAAATATCTGACCGATGAAAAACGCATCAAGGCCGTCACCGTGCTGTTCAGCGACCTCGAAGGCCGCTTGCACATGCTCGATTACGACAAGAAATTCCTTACCAAGAGCTGGGACAACCTCACCTTCGACGGCTCTTCGATCCGCGGCTTCACCGCGCAGCGCGAAAGCGATCTTCGCTTGGGTATGGACTGGGGCTCGTTCTACTGGTCGCCCTCGGACATCTTCGGCTCCGGCAAAGTCCTGGTGTTCGGCCACGTTATCGACAAGGACGGCTCGCCCTACTCCGCCGACATCCGCGGGGTCCTGAAAGGCTACGCCGACACTCTTCACGAAAAGAAAGGCTACACCCTCAATGCCGCCAATGAAATCGAGGGTTTTCTCTTTGACGGTGCGGACGCCGAGCGCCGCTACAACGAAACCGGCAAATTCGAGTACGTCAACACCGGCGGCTACTACCACTCGCTCCCGGGCGATCCTCTGCGCACCTTCATTGACACCACTGCGGAAGTGCAACGCGCCATGGGCTTCCAGAACGAGAAGGATCACCCAGAAGTCGCGCCTTCCCAGTTCGAGATCAACTATGGTTATGGCGAAGTGGTGCAAGCTGCCGACCAGATCCAGCTCTACAAGCTGATCTGCCGGCAAGTGGCGAACAAGATGGGTTTCACCGCGAGTTTCCTTCCCAAGCCTGTCGTGGGCGTCAACGGCAACGGCATGCACACCAACCTCTCCGTCAGCAAGAACGACAAGAATCTTTTCTGGGACCCCAAGGGCGAAGAAAAGCTCAGTAAGATGGGCTGGGAGTTCGTTGATCGCGTCCTCAGCCATGGCAACGATATCTGCTTGCTCTTGAATTCCAGCGTGAATGCCTATCGCCGCCTCGACCCCCACTACGAAGCGCCCAACCAGCTCAATGCTTCCGCCGTCAATCGCGGCGCCATGGTTCGCATCCCCATCGGTAACGAGCGCAGCATGCGCACCGAAGTTCGCGCTGTGGCTCCCGACGCTAATCCCTACATGGTGATGTACTCGATCTTCAAGACCGGCCTGGACGGCGACATTGCGAAAATCAAGGATCTGCGTTCCGCCAAACGCTTTCTACCGGACAACATCTATACTGCGCTGGAAAACTTCGAAAAGGCCGAGTGGACCACCGAGCTGTTCGGCCCCGACGTCAAGGCTCGCTACGCCGACCTAAAACGCGCCGCCGCTGACCGCTGCCCACGCAATCTTGGCACCGTGGTCAAGGCTCCCGAAGTGCAGTTCCATCACGAAGTCTACAACCAGTTCCTCTGGAACCTTTTCTAGAAATCTTGGCGCTGCCCAAACATCGAACAGCCCCCGGATGTTCGGGGGCTCTTCTCTTTGCTTTTGCTAGCTGGAAGTACGTGCTCCTGCTTTCATCCTGTGAAAACGATTTAATCCCCTCTCACCTGCACTTTTCCATACCTGCCGTGAATCTCTTCGTCTATCATTCCGGCCAGGGAGATCCTCGGGTATGAAGCCATTTTTTTCTTGTCTTCTGTTGCTTTGTTTCGCCGCCACCGTTTACGGGCAAACACCGCCGCAATCTCCGGCGCAGGCCCCGGACCGCCAGGACCGCGTTGTCCAGCTCCTGAAAGAGCTTACCGAAGCCCCCGGCCCTCCGGGTTATGAAGAGCCGGTGCGCAAGATCATGACCGATCGCATGCGCCCCTTCGCTGACAAAATTTCCTACGACGGTCTCGGTTCCATCATCGCCCAGCAGGGAGATTCCGGCCCGCGAATCATGCTCGACGCTCACATGGACGAGCTGGGCGGCATGGTCCGCCGCGTCCGTCCCGACGGATTCATCTCCATGCAGATGCTTGGCTACTGGCTCGGTGCCGCGCTCCCCGACCAACGCTGGGTGATCCTTGGTTCCAAGGGACCCATCCTCGCCGTCACCGACATCTGGGACGCGCACATCGCCCCGCACGATGCGCAAGGCCATCCGCAACAGCAGGACCTCGTTCTCGATACCGGTGCGCGCAATGCCGCCGATGTCGCGGCCCTGGGCATTTCTCCCGGCGATCCCGTCGCCCCCGTCTCCGATTTCGCGGACCTCGCCAACAACCGCTATCTTGCCAAAGCCTGGGACGACCGCGTTGGCTGCGCCGTCATGCTCGAAGTCATGCGCCGCCTCGCAAAATCTCCCCATCCCAACCAGGTTTTCTATGTCGGTACCGTCCAGGAAGAGGGCAGCATCGAAATGCGCGGCGCCACTACTTCCGCTCATATCATTAATCCAGATATCGGTTTCAGCCTGGAAGTTGGCATTCCCAACGACGTTCCCGGCCCCGGTCCCGAAGCTGCCCAGGAAGTTCTCGGCGGCGGTCCCGGCATAATGCTCTACACCTTCAGCGAACTTCCCAACCGCAAGCTGGTCGCCCATGTGAAACAGGTCGCCGCCGACCAGCACATCCCTCTGCAGTTTGATTTTGTTCCTGGCTTCGGCGATGACGCGGGCGCTATCAAGCTCAACGCCACCGGCGTTCCCGTCACCACCGTCCTGGTCCCCGCTCGCTCCACCCACGCGCACAACGGCATCATCGACCGCGCCGATTTCGACCGCACCGTCGACCTCATGATCGCGCTAATCCACACCCTCGACGCCGCCACCGTCGCCCGCATCAAATCCTTCAACCCCTAGTCGCGCTTCAAAAATCCTCCTCGGCCTCCACCATGTATATATATACATATCTATACATAACTTATGTAATTCCCTAATTTTGCTCGCTTGTTTTTTGCATGACTGAAAACTATCTGAACGTGTTAACTGTCAACAATGAAGTATTTGGTCTGACGGACCACAGGTCATTCAATTAGCCGTCGTTTTAAATAATCACCAGTGCGAAGTGGTGCGCTCAACCGAACGTTGGCGGAGCGCCCGCCGCATAATCACGTTCACACAGGAGATATCCAATTGGGTCACGGCAAACTGGCGAAGATTTTTGCTGTACTGATCGTAATCGTTTTTAGTCTATCTCTCGCTGTTGAGATGAAAGCACAGGTAACCGAAGCAACTCTTTCCGGCACTGCCTCGGATGAGTCTGGCGGTGTAATACCCGGAGCGCAGATCTCCATCCGGAATACCGCCACCGGCATTAGCAGGGAAGTTCTCGCCGATTCCGTTGGCTACTATACGGTTCCGAACCTCGCGCCCGGCACTTATGAGGTCAAGGTCACAGCGAAGGGCTTCAACACCGCGGTTTCGACGGTCACCCTCGCTGTAGGGGCTCAGCAGCAGCTCAACATCCCGATGAAGGTGGGAGAAACGTCGCAAACCATCCAGGTAACGACTGCTGCGCCGCAAATTGATCTCACTACCTCAACCTTAATTGGACAGGTCGAATCTCAAACGATACTCGAGCTCCCGCTGAACGGCCGCGACTGGACTTCGCTTGCTACCCTTCAGCCTGGCGTGAATTTGATCGAAGCACAGATGGACTATGCTGGCACCGCGCGCGGTAATCGCGGCTTCGGAGCGGAGCTCACCATCTCCGGCCAAAGAACCACCAACAACAATTACCGTCTGGATGGAATTAGCGTAAACGATTACGCCAACAGCGGCCCGGGCAACGTGATCGGCGCCTCCCTGGGTGTGGACGCCATTCTGGAGTTCTCCGTTCTGACCGGCGGCTTTTCCGCCGAATACGGCAAGGCTACCGGAGGCGTTGTAAACGCCATCACCAAGTCAGGCACGAACTCTTTCCACGGCGACGCGTACGAATTCATACGAAACAGCGCGCTGGACTCGAGAGATTACTTCTCCAGAACCGCGAACATCCCGCTGGCGCAATTCCGGCGCAATCAGTTCGGCGCCGCCGCGGGTGGGCCCATCATCAAGGACAAAACTTTCATCTTCGGAGACTACGAAGGATTCCGCCAGGCAAAGGGGATTACCACTTCAATTACCGTCCCTTCTGACACCGCGCGCGCCGGGACCCTCCACTATACGGCAGGAACCCAGCCCCCATCCGGATGTACCCCGACCGTCCCAGAGACAGGCGTATGTACGGTAACGGTGGACCCCGCGGCGGCGGCACAGTTGGCCATGTTTCCTCATGCCAACTCCGGAACCTCCCCGGGCAGTGACAAAGGGAAATTCATCAACTCCGCCTTGCAAATCGTGCCGGAAAATTTCTATACCACCCGCGTGGATCACAAGTTGTCGTTGAACGACAGTCTGTTTGGAATGTATCTGTTTGACGACACGGACTTCACTCAACCCGACAGCTTCAACAACGTGCTCCTCAAGTCGCATACCAGGCGGCAGACTGTGGTGCTCGGTGAAAGCCACACGTTCGGTTCCAGCGTGGTCAATAGCGCGCGAATTGGTTTCAGCCGCTCCCACGCGCTCAACCTGGTACCCGCCGGCGCGATTAATCCCGCTGCAAACGACTTGTCGCTCGGCAGCATGCCGGGGCAAACCGCGCCCATGATGGCAATAAGTGGATTTAAGAGGAATCAGGGCGGTGTCGGCTCGGCCCCCAATTTTGAGCACACCTTTAATAATTATCAGTTCGCTGACGATGTGCTCTGGCAACACGGCACCCATAGCTTGAAATTCGGTGCCAATATCGAGCGCATGCAATACAACTTTATTGCCCGCGAGAATCCGGGCGGACGATGGAATTTCAAAAACCTCGCCGCTTTTCTCACCAACAATGCCAAGCATTTCGAGGCGGGCATACCCTCCACAATTACTCCGCGTGAACTTCGACAAACGCTCATCGCGGGATATGTTCAGGACGACTGGCGATTCCGTTCCAATCTCACATTAAACCTCGGCCTGCGCTATGAAATGACCACCGTGATCAACGATGCCCAGGGCAAGATTACCAACCTGGTGAACATTACCGACTCGGCGCCGCAATGTGGTGTGTTGTTTAACTCCAATTTCGCACCGGGGGGCAAACCCATTCCGGGCTCCGCTTGCGGCAGCGTCGGCCCGTATTACCACAACCCGACCCTTCGCAACTTCGCGCCGCGCATTGGGTTTGCGTGGGACCCGTTCCGCGACGGGAAAACCTCCGTCCGCGGCGGCTTTGGTATCTACGACGTATTGCCGCTCCCCGCCTACTTCCTCGTGCTGCAAAACCAATCCGCGCCGTTCATCATATTTGACAGCCTGGATAAAGGCTTGAAGGGGAAATTCTATTCGGGAGGGCAGGATCTGCTGACCAACCCGCCCCCCGGATCCAAACTCGGACGCTTAGCGACTTCCACGATCGAAACCAACCCTCATCGAAATTACGTGCTGCAGTGGAACCTCAACGTGCAGCGTCAAATTACCTCGGACCTGTCGGTCTCGCTGGGCTATGTAGGCTCCCACGGGGTACACATGCTGATACGCGGCGACGACGGCAACATGACCATTCCTACTCGCACCTCCGCCGGATTGCTGTTTCCCTGCGGCCCTCCAGTCCCGGACTATGGCGGTCCTTGCACGCCCGGCAACATGCCCATCCCGCCCACCGGACAGACCGAAGCCTCGGCACAATTGAACCAGTCATTAGGGATTATTCGATATCTCTATTGGGGAACCGACTCTTCCTACCACGCCATGAATCTAGCTCTCGACAAGAGACTCAGTCACGGTCTGCAATTCCAGGTCGCCTACACCTGGTCAAAATCGATTGACACCAACTCGTCAACCATCGCCGGCGATACCTTCCTCAACAGCCTGAACTCGCCGTTCTGGTTCGCCCCGAAATCACTCCGCGGTCTTTCTGACTTCAACGTCGCCCACAGCGCAACCGTTAACGCGCTTTGGGCTCTACCAACCCCCAAGTCCAATGAACTATTAAAGGCGGCGCTGGGCGGATGGCAGCTGGGCGGCGTCTTTAAAATCAATACCGGAATTCCCACCACGGTCATCATCAACGGCGACCCCATGGGCTTGGCAAATGGCGGCGCCGACCAGTTCGGCATTCCCAACCGCGTTCCCGGTTGCGATCCCGTCAATCACAATTACATTGGAGGTTCGAGCCCTTCCTACATCAACGTGAATTGCTACGCGCTTCCCACGGTTTCCGCTTCATCGCCGCTAGCCGCACAGTGCGCAACCTTCTCGGGAGCCCCGGCCCCGCCGGCTGGGCAGGTGTATTGCGCGAATCTCCCCGGCAATGCGGGCCGCAACACCGTCATTGGACCCAAACTTGTAAACGTGGATCTCTCCGCGATCAAGAACATCCCCATCCACCGCATTTCGGAGACGTTCAACGCCCAGTTCCGCGTCGAGATCTTCAATATCTTCAATCACTCCAACTTCGTTCCTCCCGAACCAATCGATGGCGCCGGCATTTTTGACGAAACCGGCGCGACAATCACCAATGGCTTCATGAGCAACCTGGTCACGCAACCCCGCGACGTTCAGTTCGCGCTAAAGGTGATCTGGTAATAGCCAACCACCACTATCGCCCTCAAACTTCGATCGGCCTTTTTTTCCATGTTCGGGTCGGGCGCCCCGTCCTCGGTGTTCGAGGACGGGGCTTTTTCTCTGACGAGTGGAGCACCCCTTGAGACAGACGGGGACATGTCTAACGAAGTCGGCCGTGTCAAGAGCGATTCCGAATGATTTCGAAGTTCTCTTCCGACAGCAATGCGAGAGCGCAGCAGCACTCTGTGATGCAGGACTCTCCCCTGGGTCGCCGTTTTGTTTTTGTGCTCGAACCCAATTGCTCGATCCGTGTCACTTCATCGCTGTGGTGCAGCCCACCAAACATGTCTTCGGTCACTGAGGACCATGATGATGTATT
>DATNME010000008.1:0-177778 GCA_035602385.1 Candidatus Dormiibacterota bacterium | reverse complement strand
CGCTGGGGATTGGATTTGCGGGGGGCTTTGCAGTTTTGCCCGCGGGGTCGTCGGAAGCTACCCGAGCCACAGGGGAGTTAGAAGGCGGCTGATGAACTTTGGATCTGATTATGGGAAAAACGATGGCGAGGAAAATTACGGCGGCGGACACAGCTGCAAAAGCCCACGAAGGAATCCAGTTTGGAGTTTCCGGTTTTTCTTGCGCAAGGCGGGCCTGGAGGCGTAAGACAAGTGCGGGCGGAATGTCGGCGTTAGCCTGAGCGTGAAGAGTTGAGTCGATGGAAGCAAATAGATTTTGCTCGGCGAGGAAGGCGGAGTGGCAATCGGAGCAGGTTTTTAGATGTTGACGCAGCTCGGGCATGGGTGCTCCGGAGGCGGCAGCGTCGGTCAGCGCGGATTGGAAATGTTTACATGGCATCGCAGTTTCTCCGCTAATTGTTTACGGGCGAAAAATAATCTGGACTTCACGGTACCGGTTGGAAGACCCAGCATCTCGGCAACTTCTTCGGTGCTGTAGCCTTCTATTGCGGACAGCAACAGGACCATTCGGTATTTTTCGGGCAAGGCATCGACGGCGGCGTTGAGATGAAGCTGAAATTCGGTGAAGGCGGTCAATTGTTCGGCGTTGGCTGGAGGCTGCGAGGGTAACGCGGTCCAAACCGTTTCGCGGAGTAGGCGGCGTTGCGAGGAGCGCACACGGTCGATGGCCAGGCGGAAGGATATGCGTACCAGCCAGGCGCGAAAGCGAGTACGGTCGCGCAAACGGTTGAACCTTTGAAATGCGCGGAGTAAAGCTTCCTGTGCGACGTCTTCGGCGTCGGCGGTGTTTCGCAGCACGCCGCGAGCGACGCGAAAAGCCATGGGGCCACATTCGGCTACGCGGGCCTCGAAGTCGCGGATGGTGGCGGCCTGTTCTGAGCCTTGCGATGCCTGGTTATTCGCGAGGCTGCTTTGGTGCGTCAGGATTAGCTCCTGCATGGGTCCTTGTTGAGCCTCAGCCAAGTTATACACCGTGGCTGGCGCGATTATTGCATTTACATAAGGCTAGACGGCGTGGGTGGGGGTTCGGTTCAGAAGAAAAACGGGGCAGCGGGGCCACCCGGCGGGAACGATTGTGTGCCGCACCTACGGCGCTGGGGAAGAAAAAGCACATTTCATTGCCGCAAAAGGCGCGGCAATGGTGCAGACGTCCTTGCTTCGCCCGGAATGACAAGACCCGCCGGTCCGAAACGAGGGCTAGAGCTTGGACAAGTAGTCGTAGCTGACGCGGATGCTGTCGAAGGGGGATTTGGGTTCGTCGTGCTCGACGAAATAGTGCTGGATGCCGGCTTTGGAGCTGTTGGCGAAGATGCGCTTCCAGTCGATGGAGCCGGTGCCGACGTCGGCGAGGCGTCCGGTGAAGGAGACGGATGGGCCGGTGGCGCCGCTAAAGCTGCTGGTGGCATTGGGGTCGCGGACAAAATCTTTCACGTGGACGAGCGGGAAGCGGCCGGGATATTTGTCGAAATAGACGATCGGGTCTTTGCCGGCGACGCTGATCCAGCAGAGGTCGAGTTCCATCTTGACGAGCTTGGGATCGAGGGTGTCGAGGAAAAAATCATAGGGAAGTTTGCCGCCGAGGGATGGGGCGGGTTCGAATTCGAAAGAGTGATTGTGGTAGGCGAATTGGATGCCGGCTTTTTGGCTGGCTTCGCCGGCGCGATTGAAAAGATCGGCGGCGCGCTTCCAGCCACCTGGCTCGGCGCGCTGCTTTTCGTCAATCCAGGGGCAAACAAGAAATTTGTGGCCGATGGTGTGAGCCGCGTCGAGAGCTTGCGGCCATTCCTTTTCGACGGTGACGTAATCGCGATGGGCGGAAGGCGCGGTGAGATGGTGAGCGTCGAGCATGGCGCGAATATCTTTTGGAGTTTTGTCAAAGTAGCCGGCGAATTCGACTTCTTTGTAGCCAGTGGCGGCAACTTTGGCGAGGGTGCCGTCCATATCGGCTTTCATGGCGTCGCGCACGGTGTAAAGCTGAAGGCCGATGGGGCCGAGGGTGCCTTCGGCGCGAAGGGAAGTGAGTGGAAGTGCGGAAGCAGCGGTGGCGATGAGCGAGTTTTGGATGAAGGTTCGTCTGTTCATGAGCGCATTTTACTCCAGATGGCGAGGAAGGGAATAGCGATTCCGTGAGAAAAGGAGGGCGGCGCTTTTTGAGCGCCGCCCGTTCGATGCAGAGCGTTTTTCTAGAACAGGGACGTCAAATAGCAAATGGATCAGAATGTAAACCGCGCTCCGAACTGGAATTGACGCGGGGTGTTGATGTTTGTAGTGACCTGGCCGAAAAGCGTAAAACTGCTATTTAGCGAGGATACGTTCGGCATTCCGTATTGATGCTTGTTGGCGACGTTATAAGAAGAGATATCGAAACGCAGCGCCCGAGTTTCGCCCATTTTGACAGTTTTGGAGAGGGTCAGATCCAGATTGTTGGCTCCCATGGTGCGGACGTGATCGAGATACGCTGGCGCATTTCCGGGAATGTAGAGTTGGGCAGGCGCCTGGTTGAAGCAGTCGGGTTTGAACCATTGGTCTACAGTGTGTGGCGCGCCCTTGCTGGGATCGCAGATCAAATTGGTCCGCTGACTTGGGATAAAGATATTTGTCGCTCCGGAAAGCGGCGAATTGATGGGTACGCCGCTGCTCAAGTAGAAAATCCCGCCGGCGGTCCAGTTGCCCAGAATGGCGTTTGATATTCCGTTAAGATCGAGGGCTCTGCCCTTGCCAATGGGCAGGTCGTAAGACGCTTCCCATATCAATTGATACTTCACGTCTTGCGGGCTGACGGCACGCTCAATATTCAGGTTCCTCCAGTCCTGAGGCGCGCCGAGATGAGAGCCGACAAAGCCTAACGGAGGATTACCGTCGTTGGTCAACAGCTTGGACCAGGTAAAAGAGGTGAGCATGGTGAAGTGTTTGGTTAGGCGCTTCTGCACCTTGGTCTGGAGCGAGTTGTACGAGGAGTCTCCGCCGGGAAAGCCATGAACCGCGACACCAGCGTTCGAGCCACCGCCGTTGTTAAATTGCGGGAAAGGCTCCACAGCAATAAGGTCCGCAGCAGTAGTTTTGCCAGCGTTACCGAGTTGAAAGAGCTGGCTCAGGGTGAGCTGGTTCAGGTCCGCAGTCCCCAGCGGAAGGAAGAGGCCTCTGCTTCCCACGTAGCCGACGCTGAGAACGATTTGATGGGGGAACTCGTAATCCAGGCCGAAGTTGTAATTATAGGTTAGCTGAGTACGCTGCGAGTGCAACATGGTTTGCAGAACGCCGCCAAGGCCGGTTGCTAATCCGTTCGGACGCAACTGAGAGGGCGGGAGCAGGCCGGTGGGGAAGGGATTGCTCAGCGAATAGATGCCTGTGCTACTTGGCGCCGGGCTACCCGCAGGGGCGTTTGCACATAGGCTGGTGCCGTTGTAGGTGGAATTGCCATTTGCGGTAAGACAAGTAGCGTTCCAGTTGTTGACCGTGGAGAATCCATCGCTGTTCGTGCCGGCACCGCTGACCATATGCACGCTCGGTCCATAGTAGTAGCCGGCGCCACCGCGAACAACAAGGTGGTTGAGTGCCTTCCATGCGAAGCCGAGGCGCGGACTGAAATCCTTCCAGTTGGTAGTAAATGGAGAGCGGCTGCCGGTGCCGGCGAACACTTCGCCGCCGGTGAAGGGTCCGATGACGGGATCCGTACCCACGGCCTTGGGATTGAAGTACTCCAGGCGGTTATGGCGCTCGGTCTTACCGCCGAATATGTCCCAGCGAAGCCCGGCGGTGATGGTGAGATTCTTACTTGGATGGTAGGTGTCCTGGATGAAGGCCGCATAATACGGACTGGCTTCCGCGACGAAAAGATCTTGCGAGAAATTGCCCGATTCGGTGTTCGGAGCAGTCCCGATGCCGAGGAGGAAGGAAGCGAAGTCGCTGCCTCCCACAGCGGTGCCAGCCTGAGTGGACTGGTCTGTGCCGGAAACATCGAAATTATACACTCCGGAGGATGCGCCCGGCTGGCCCACATTCAGGAATCTTTTCATATATTCGGCGCCGAAAGCCAGTTCGTGCTTACCTAGCGACTTACTGACGGTCGCGCTGGCGTCATGATTCTGGCTGGCGAAGACAAAGGTATTGAAGCAGCAGGTGCCGCCGACGGCGCCTCCCGCGGTGGCAAACGTTGCGAGAGGGAAGGTTTTGTACGCCTGAGCCGCAGCAAGCGAAGCGGGAAATCCAAGGGTGGTGATGTCAAATCCATTCTGCTTGGGATCGCCTCCCTGATTTTCATAGTGACGCGTAAAGGAGTAGCGCAATTGCAGGACGGTGGTGGGACTTATGGTGTAGTCATCGCCAATGATGAAGTTACGCCCGTTGGTGATGTTTTGGGCGTAGTAGGGATCCCAACCGTTGCTAAAGGCGTGGACGCTCGCGTTGAAGCTGCGGCCATAGGAGAAGCGGGTGAAGAAGCGCTGCTTTTCGCTCATGTAGTAATCGAGGCGAACGTCGAATCGGTGCGCCTTTGTGGGATCCAGACCTGGAACATGAAGGTTGCCGAAATGCTGGTCCACGGCTGAATCGCAAGTGGTGGGATTGGGATAGTTGCATTTGGGGAACATGGAAAGCATTTTCAGCGCGATCGGACTGAGGACAAGATTGGTACCGGTAGTCGGGTCGATATAGCTGGTAAGCAGGTTGTGGGTCGGAAACTCGTTCCTCGTTCCATTGGGATTCGTTCCCTTGGGATTATCGGGAGCGAGCGGATTATAAATGGTGTAGTTGTCGGCCGTAAAATCGCCAACGCGCTCCTTCGAGGTAGGAACAGTAAAAATGCTGAATGAAGGGTCAAACAGTTGCTGTTGCGTGGCTTCGTAATCCCCGAAGAAGAAGAGCTTGCGGTGCAGGATGGGACCACCGATGGCGCCGCCTTCCTGGTAGCGATGAAACGCGGGTGGCTTGTTGGGAGTGCCGGCCAAAAGCTGTTGTGCCTTGAAGAAGGAATCGTTGGCGGAAAGTTTATCCGGGCGGAAAACCACGAAGGCATCGCCATGGAAATGGTCGCCGCCGGATTTGCTGACCACGCTAATGACGCCAGCGCCGCCGCTCTGATAGCTGGCCGAGGTGTTCTGGGTTTCGACGCGAAGCTCTTCGACGCCATCCTCCGGAATTTCCATTGCAGGGATAATGGCGCCGAGGTTATTTTCCGCGATACCCAGCGGGCTGCCGTCGAGCATAAAGTAAACAGATCCGACTATGGCGCCGTTGATGGTGTAGGACGAAACATCAACTCCCGGGCGTCCGGCGGAGATGTTGGTGATAGGAAACGAACTGGAGGAGTTGGGCGCGCCGTTGGCGGGGGTTACGCCGGCGCTGAGCTGGACCAAATCAAATACGTTGCGTGTGAGCAGCGGGACGCGGTCAATGGTGGCGGAATCAAGCAACTGGCCCACAGTGGAATTGCTCGGATCGGCGAGCTCGATAGTGCTGGTGACCTCAACCGTCTCGGCCATGTTGCCGACTTTCAGGGCGATATTAACGGTGGTGACTTGATCCACAGTGACCGACACATTATTTTGAGCGAAGCCCTCAAAGCCCGTTTGACTAACCGTAACTACATAGAGGCCCGGGTTCAGGGATACAAAACTGTACAGACCAGCATCGTTTGTAACCGTGTTCAGCGTGACTCCAGTTGCATTGCTGAGTAGAGTGACTTTGGCGCCGCTGACGGACGCACCCGCGGGATCGGTGACCAGACCGCTGATGCTGCCCCTGCCGCCCTGAGCGTTTGCGCCAAACGGAATGCACAGCATAAGCAGCAGAACGCCGAGCGCAAGGGAAAGCGCTGATCGCACATCGCTCACTGACAGAATAGATTTGCAGTTACCGTTCACAGCGTCACCTCCACTCGATTTTTTCTGGGATGAGAGACACGCAGGAGCACCAGCAGGGAACACAACGAAATCGTAAGCCGGAATAGCAGCAAGAGATCGCAGACTCATGCGAGACAGACCCCCACCACTCGACTGGATGACTGAAGCACCGTTCAGGACTTATTAAAACGGATTAATAAGGCATTAACGCGGGAATGTCAAGCGTTAATGCGGATTTGAATTTAGAGTATCACTAAAATATTTGCCAGGTCACGCCAAATTTGGCGGCGCTTGCCAGGGACCGCGAGCTTGTTCAATGCATTCTGCCACTGCGAGAACCAATTCATCTTCGTGGGGCCGGCCAATAATCTGGACGCCTATGGGAAGGCCGTCGCCGGAGAAGCCTAGTGGGACCGAGGCTCCCGGGAATCCGGCGAGATTCAGCCACTGGGAATAGCGCATGGTGTCGCGGTAACAGTGAGGATCGCCGGGCCGCCAAGTGCCCTGGCCGTGCGCGAAGGCTGGCGCAGTAGAAACCGGTGAAAGCAAAATCGGGACATCGCGCATTTGTCGAATGAGTTCGGCGCGCAACAGATCTCGCGCGGCGCAAGCGGACATGAACTGGTCGAGCGTTATGGCGGGGGTAATTGAGGGTTGATCGGCGAGTGCAAGATATTCGCGGAACATGGGGCTGATTTCGGCTTCCCGCGCGACTTCTAGGTTTGCGAAGGATTGCCGGAAAAGATGGGCAATGACCGGGCCGAAGAAAAACCACCACAGTTCGATAGCTCGATCAAGGCCGTGAAGGGGAAAAAGCTCGACGGCGAAGGATTGGTGCTGCAGAGACGCGGCTGCTTTTTGCACGGCCGCAGTGGTTTCCACGGTAGCATGGCCGAGAGCGTCTGATTGCAGGATGCCGACTCGAAGGCCGCGTAGTTGTTGAGGGGAAAAATTGCGCGAGGCAATCGGCGCGGAAAGCGCATCGCCTGGATCGGAACCGGCCATCACGGCAAAGAGGGCACGCACATCTGCGACGGTACGCGCCATGGGGCCGACCGCGCCGAGCCAAGAGAATGCTCCAGCGCCGGCTGGGAAATGACCGGTGGACGGAACGCGGCCGGGAGTGGGCTTGAGGGCGCAAATGCCACAAAAATGAGCAGGCACGCGGACAGAGCCTCCTCCATCGCTGCCGACGCCGGCTACGGAACAACCGGAAGCAATGGCTGCGGATTCGCCTCCACTGGAACCGCCGGCGGATTTTGCAAGATCCCAAGGATTACTGGTTTTGCCGGACACCAAATTATTGGTTTCGTAGTTCATCAAAAATTCTGGAGTGTTGGTGTTGCCAAGCAGGATGGCGCCCGCGGATTTTAGGCGGGCAACGAGCGGAGCGTCTTGCGCAGGTACATAATCTTTTCGCAGCAAGGAACCGGCGGGACAGGCCCAGCCAGCAACGTCGATGCAGCTTTTGATGGAGACGGGTATCCCGTGAAGCGGCCGCGCGGCGGATAGCGGTGCCGATTTTTCCAAATCCGTGGCGGCTTTGCGCGCGTTTTCCGCATCGAGGTGCACAAAAGCGTTCAAGCGGGAATGCAAATTTTTCGCGCGTTGGAGGTGAAGGTTAAGAATTTCGAGGGGAGAAGCTTCTTTCTTTTGAAAAGCCGTGATTAATTCCGCGATGGATGAGAACAGGGATACGCTCATGGATTGAAGAAGCGTAGTTTGTGGAAAGAAAGAGGTCAACCGGTGTTTGAAGAGCCTAGTGTGCTGGGAAAAATATTGACGGTAGAATGAAGAGCAGCGAGTAATGGGAGCGGGCGAGTTAGCGGGACGGATTTCCGCGGAGGGAATGTGGCAATGCGAATTCGGCGAAGTTGGGGAGCGTTTGCAGTGGTGGTTGTTTCGCTGGGACTGTCGATGGCACTGGCGTGGACGCCGTATTCCGGGGCCATGCAGACGGGCAATAAAGCGGCGGCGCCGAAGAAAAATGAACCAACGGGAAATACAGCGGAGGCGGTGCGGTTGAATACGCTGGGCGTTGCTTACATGAACCAGCAAAAATTCGCAGAAGCGCAAAAATATTTCGACCAAGCGATGGCTGCGGACAGCAGTTTTGGACTGGCACGATTAAATCTGGGAATTTCGCTGCTGGCGCAACAAAAGCTGGAGCCAGCGCGAGCAGCGCTGGAAGAAGCCACGAGAAAACTGCGCGACGATCCATTTGGCTGGTACAACCTGGGGCTGGCGTATAAGGACATGGGCGAATCGGAAAAAGGCCTGGAGGCGTTAGCGCATGTTTCGCAAATTGCGCCGTCGGAACCCGATGCGTTTTATTTTACGGGATACTTAAATTCGCAACTGCAGCGGTACGATGCCGCGATTGCGGCATTTCAGAAAGCGCTGGAGCTGCAGCCGTATCATGCATCGGCGGAATTTGGATTGGCTCGGGCGTATCAACGCAAGGGAGATGCGGAGTCCGCGCGAAAGCATTTGGCGAGGTTTCAGAAAATTACAACGGAACATATCGGGGCGCCATTCGGGGCGGGGTATGGGGATCAAGGGAAATATTCACTGGCGGAATTATTTCATGGAGCCGCGATGGCTGCGCCTGCGGCAATCAATGTGAAATACACAGTGCAACCGGTGGGTGCGGCAACGTCAGTGGGGCCGAGCACTGGGGCTTGCTTTATTGATTATGACAACGATGGCAAGCCGGATTTATTTTTGGTCAGCGCCAGCGCCGACGGCGTGAGCAAGTTGGTGCGGAACTCCGGCAACGGGAGCTTCGAGGATGTAACCGAGAAAGCGGGGATTAAATTGAAGGGCAGCGGACTGGGCTGCGCCGCGGGCGATTTTGACAATGATGGCCGCACGGACCTGGCGGTGTGCCTCAGCGATGGCGTTCATTTGCTGCGTAATACGGAGCCAGGAAAATTTGAAGAAGTAACGGAGAAGGTTGGTATTCAGCGCGGGAAAGATTGCGTAAGCGTTTCGTTTGTGGATTACGACCATGACGGGGACCTGGATTTATATGTAACGAGCGCGTCTGCGAACGGCGAGGGTGGTGGCCGGCACAATGTTTTGTGGCGTAACAATGGAAACAGCACGTTCACGGATGTTTCGACGGAAACGGGATTGGGAGTAGGAGCGACGAGCGGCGGTGTGGTGACCAGCGATTTCAACAATGATCGCGCGGTGGATTTTGTATTTGCGGGGGGAACAACTGGCGCGGCAATTTATTTAAATCCGCGTGAAGGAAAATTCAGCGCGCTTGCTGGCATTGATTTCAAAAAAGAAAATTTGCCTCCGGCAGTAGGCGTTGTGGCGCTTGATTTTGATAAAGATGGCTGGATGGATCTGGCGTTTACCTATGATGGAGCGCCGGGAATAAGTTTGTGGCGCAATGTGGAAGGAAAAGGATTGCAGCGCGTGGCGCTTCCGGAGTTGGGATGGACGAAGGGCTGGGGACTTGCGGCAGTGGACTACGACAATGATAGCTGGCTGGATTTGGTGGCGGTGGGAGAAGGAGCGCACGGCGGGGAAATTCGTTTGCTGCGAAACCAGGGGACGGCGGGATGGAGCGACGTCACGAAAAATGTTCATCTCGATCAAGTCAAACTGACACAGCCCCGGGCGATTGCGGTTGCCGATTGGAAGGGGGATGGAAGCCCCGACCTGGTGGTGACGCAATTAGGTGGCGCTCCGGTGTTTCTGAAGAATGAAGGAGCCAATCAAAACAATTGGATGCGGCTTGAACTTAAACCACTGAATGACAACAAGAGCGGCATCGGAACGAAAGTAGAAATTTATGCGGGGCCGCTCTATCAAAAATGGGAAGTTGCGGGCGCGTCGGGATATTTGAGTCAAAATGCCGGGCCAATTCTGGTGGGCCTGGGAAAGCAAACGAACGCGGATTTGGTGCGGTTGCTTTGGCCAACTGGCGTTCCACAGGATGAAGTGAATCTTGCCGCGCGCAAATCGCAAAGCGTGGCGGAGTTGGATCGACGCGGCAGTTCGTGCCCGGTACTTTTTGCGTGGAATGGAAGCGAATACGAATTCATTGCGGACATGCTGGGGCCGGGCGTGGTTGGGCATTGGGTGGCGCCTGGGGAGCGGGACGTTCCGGACTCGACGGAATATTTGAAGGTGGGAGCGAAAAGTGTTCGCGCTAAAAATGGATTGCTGAGTTTCCGGTTCATGGAGCCGATGGAAGAGACGGTGTATCTGGATCAGGTGCGCTTGCTGGCGATCGATCATCCAGTGGGTGTGGAAGTGAATCCGAACGAACGATTTGTGAGCGCGCCGCCATTTCCGGAGTTTCGCGTGATTGCGAGCCGTGACGCGCGAGTGCCCGCGGGAGCGTGGGACGATCGCGGCAACGATGTTCTGGCGCTGCTTTCGCGGCGAGACCGCAAATATGTAACCGGCTTTGACGGGCAGCCGTTCGCGGGCTTTGCGAAGCTGCATTACTTGGAATTGGATTTGGGCGAATGGGACGCGAACAAGCCGCTGCGACTGCTGATGGATGGCTACACGGACTATTTCACGGCGACTTCGATGTATGCCGCGGATCAGGCGGGGATTAAGGTGATCGCGCCGTACGTGGAGGCATTGGACGCGAGTGGGAAATGGGTGCGCGTGATTGAGGATTTGGGATTTCCGGCGGGAATGGAAAGAACCATGATCGCGGAGATGAGCGGAAAAATACCAGCGGGCACGCGACGGATCCGGATTTGGAATAATTTAGAAATATATTGGGACGCCGTGCGCATTGATCAGACACCGGAAGTAAAAGACGTGCGTGTGAGCGAAGTTCCGCTGGCGCGTGCGGCGCTGGACTTTTTTGGTTTTCCGCGCGAAACGAAATTGAAGCCAGCGAGTGATGTGGTGTATTCGTTTACGCACCGCAGCGCGACTGGTCCTTATGCGCGCGCGGCCGGTAGTTACACGCGATACGGAGATGTTCACGATTTATTGAGGGCCGCCGATAATCGTTTCGCGGTTTTCAGCTCCGGCGAAGGCGTGAAGCTGGATTTCGATCCGGCAAAATTGCCGCCGCTTCCCGCCGGGTGGGTGCGGGACTATTTTTTCTTCGCGGACGGATTCGAGAAGGATCTGGATTTTTACGCGGCGCACGCATTCACGGTCGAACCGCTGCCACGCCACGCATCGATTTCCTATCCGTATCCGGCGGGGCAGGAGTATCCCGAAGATGCGGAGCATCAGCAGTATCGGCTGGAGTACAACACGCGTACCGGGTCAGGTCGCATGCCCGCGAGCTTGCGATACGATTACGCGAAGCCGAATTAATTTTTCGGGCCGTTATAAACTTCAATTTCCTTCGAGGGATACCCAGGAGCGGTCCTGCGAACTTTTTTCAATAGCTTCGCACAAAAGTAATTCTTCGTTGCCAGTTTGAAAAGTGGGGAAGTGGCGCGGCGCAGTTAGATCGCCGGCATCCAGATAGCCATAGAAATCGCGAAACAGCTGCATAAACGTGTCGCCATAACCTTCGGTGTGTCCACCGGGATAGACGGCGTAGCCGCGGGCTTCGGGAGTCATCAACGCGGGATCTTTGGGAAATAATTCGCTGGGAGTGTCGCGGTGGCCGATCCAGAGCATGTTGGGTTCCTCTGAATTCCACGCGAGGGAGCCCTCGGTTCCATCAATTTCAAAGGAGAGGCGCGCTTTGCGTCCCGCGCTTACTTGAGAAACGGTCATGGCGCCGCGCAGGTTGCCTTCGAAATGAAGAAGCACGGTGGCGTAATCATCGGTGGTCATGTGAACTTCTTCCGTTTTCCCAGTAGCCTTTTGGAAAGTGACCACACGGCCGAGTGGTTTGTGGCGAACGGGAATTACGGTGGCGAGGTCGGCGCAAACTTCCGTAATTTTTTTTTGCGTTATCCAGGTCGTGAGGTCAAGCCAATGCGTTCCGATATCAGAGACGGCGCGAAGCTGACCGCCAAGTTTGGGATCAAGCCGCCAGTTCCAATCGGTGGGATGCAACAGCCAATCCTGGAGAAAGCCTCCGTGGACGAGGCGAGGTTCGCCGATGGCGCCATTTTTTACGAGCGCGCGAGCTTCGTGGCAGAGCGGATAGTAACGCAAATTGTAAGCAACGCCTCCAACGCGGCCGGATTCTTTTGCGATTTTTACGAGCAATTCGGCTTCACGGGAATCGAGAGCCAGAGGTTTCTCGCAGAGAATGTGTTTGCCGGCGCGCAGCAAGTGGCTGGCGTGCGCAAAATGGAGATGGTTCGGGGTGCACAGGTGGACCACGGTGACGGCGGCGTCTTCGGCGAGTTCATCAACGGAGGAATAAGGGCGATCGAGGCCCAGTTCCTTGCAACTTGCCGCAGCGCTTTCCGGGGAACTTCCGAGAGCGCCGCGTACTTCGATGCCGAGCCTGCGAAGCGCATCGACATGAGCTCTGCCGACAAAACCGAGACCGGCTACGACTGCCAATTGTTTCATAGATGAAGGCTCCAAATCGTTCTTAGGATTTATTCTTATTTTCCGTGAAGCAGTGAAGCACGCACGGCCGCTAATTCTTTCCTTTTGGCCTTATCCACCTTAGGAACGGACAAATTCAATTCGGAAAGGGCATCAATGATAGCGCCAGCCACAATCAAGCGAGCGAACCACTTGTTGTCCGCCGGCACGACATACCAGGGCGACTGTTTGGTCGCGGTATTCTGGATCATTTCCTGATAAGCGCGCATATAATCTTTCCAGAATTCACGCTCGGTAATGTCGGCCATGGAAAATTTCCAATTCTTTTTAGGGTCATCCAGGCGTTCGAGGAAGCGTTTTTTCTGCTCTTTTTTTGAAACATGGAGAAAAAACTTGCAGAGCACGATGCCATTGCGCGTTAGATAGCGTTCGAAAGCGTTGATGTCCTCATAACGCTGCTCCCAAATATGCTTGGTGATAAGTTTTTCGGGGAGGCGTTCGGCGTTGAGCAGGGCGGGATGGACCTTGAGGACCAAAACTTCTTCGTAATAGGAGCGATTGAAAATAGATATTTTGCCGCGTTGTGGAACTTCTTTGTGAGCCCGCCACAGATAGTCGTGGCTCAATTCTTCATTGCTCGGCGATTTGAATGAGAATACATCACAGCCTTGGGGATTTACGCCGGACATAACGTGTTTGATGATGCTGTCTTTGCCAGCCGCGTCCATGCCTTGAAGAATAATAAGCACGCCCCAGCGGCCCTGCGCGTAAAGGGTTTCTTGCAATTTTTTGAGCGATTTCAAATCGCGATCGAGAAGCTCTTGAGCCTCTTCCTTCGACTTTATGCCGCCGGTGTCTTCGGGATCGAAGTGCTTGATGCGGAACTTAGAGCCATCGCTGATGTGATGCGAGTCCATCAGGCGCGTCGTCAATTTGGAAACCTGTTTTACTTTCATGCATTTGCACCGAAGGAAGTGTAATGCAGCAGCGTAATAGAAGGAATGAGAATGTCGCGCGATGGGCGGGGCTCGGGTTTTTTGTGCGTCATGTATACTTGGTTTCAGGTCGGGATAACTTGCAAAAATGATTCCTTACTTACACATCGGGCCGCTGAGTCTGCCCACTTTTGGTCTGATGGTAGCTACAGCGCTGATGTGCTCCGCGTACATCCTGCAAAAGGATTTCGAGCGGCGCGGTTGGGCTGCGGATGCGTATTCGATGATCACGGTCGCGGGACTAGCGGGGATGATTGGCGCGAAGTTGTACCATTTGCTGGAAACGCCCGCCGAATTTTTTGCTGATCCCTGGCCGCAGATCTTCAGCAGAACCGGGTTCGCGTGGTTTGGGGGATTTCTTGGCGGTTTTGCGGCGATGCTTTATGCGGGACGGCGCGCGAAGTTGCCCATGCTCGAATTTCTGGATGCATGCTCGCCGGCAGCGGCAATCGGTTACGGGATGGGCCGCATTGGCTGTTTGCTTTCCGGGGATGGGGATTACGGCATTCCCACTTCGCTGCCATGGGGTATGAGTTTTCCAAACGGCGTGGTGCCAACGATGGAGCGGGTGCATCCGACACCGCTGTACGAATTCTTTGTGTGGGTGGCGATTGGAGCGTGGCTTTGGAATCGGGGCGGTAAGCTAGCGCGGGAATCCAGGGCCCCCGGCGAAATTTTTTGTTACTACCTGATGCTTACGGGACTGGCGCGGTTTTTAGTTGAAATTATCCGGATTAATCCACGCTCGTTTTTCGGGATGTCCAACGCGCAGACGATGGGAGCTGTTTCTGTAATCGTTGGGGCTTTATTGCTTTGGCGCGTGCAGGTTACAAACAAGTCCAAAAAAGAATTCTCGCCGGCAAAAAAATAATTATTCCTGTTTGTAGACTTTGCCTTCCTTCATCACAAACTTGACGTGCTCGAGGATGCTGATGTCCGCCAAGGGGTCGCCCAAGACGGCGATGATGTCCGCGAATTTCCCGGCCCGAATGGAACCAAATTGTTCAGGATGGCCGATCAGGTCCGCGGCGTTGATGGTGGCGGACTGGATGGCTTGCATGGGAGTCATTCCGTACTTAACCATGAATGCAAACTGGCGCGCGTTGATGCCGTGAGGACAGACACCGGCGTCGGTGCCAAACGCCATTTTTACGCCGGCACGAACCGCTTTGGTAAAGTTGCGGCGTTGCTGCTCGGCCAAGTCGCGGTCATGTTCGAGAAAATCGGCTGGCGTCGCGCCATTTTTTGCGCCTGCTTGAATGCATTCCTCGTCGTAGATATCCATATCGAGATAGGTGCCGTGTTGCTTGGCAAGTGCGATGCCCTCGTCGTCGATCAGGGTGGCGTGTTCGATGGAAGTTACGCCGGCGCGGATAGCATTCTTGATGCCTTCCGCGGCGTGGGCGTGGGCTTCGACGCGAAGGCCAAAATTCTTGGCTTCGTCGACGGCGGCACTCAATTCTTCCGGAGTGAATTCGATGGACTTGGGATTGCTGCCGTGGGTAAGCACGGCGCCCGTGGAAAGAATTTTGATGTGATCGGCTCCACGATGAGCGAGCAGACGGATTTTCTGCCGTACTTCCCAAGGGCTGTTGGCTTCACCGTAACGAAAATCCAAGGGCAAAGAAATATCCGGCGCGAGTCCAGTCATAGCGCCAGCGCCTTCGCTGATGGTGATGTAGGCGCCAGCGACAAACATGCGCGGACCGATGACATCCCCGTGGGCAATGGCATCGCGAAGAGCTACGTCGTTGAAAGCGCGATAAACGCCGACGTCACGAACGGTGGTGAAACCAGCCATCAAGGTGACTCGCGCGTTGGGAATTACGGCGTAGGCGCTTTCGGCTGCGGATTTTTGCAGAACCTTGAGAGGTTCGGCGTCGCCAAGATCGGCCAAGTGCGTATGGCAATCGATCAAGCCCGGGAGAACCGTCATTTTGGAAAGATCGATAATGGTGGCGCCCGGGGGGACGGCAATATTTTCACCTACGGCGGTGATTTTGTGGTCCTGGACCAAAATCGTTTGGTTGCTGAGAATGCGGCCTGCTTCGACGTCGACGAGTTTGCCGGCGCGAATGGCGATGGGCTGAGGCGCGCGGGGCTCTTGCGACGAAGCCGCGAGCGGGTAAAAAAGAAAAATGTAAAGAGCGAAAAGCGTACGGTTTGCCAAGATTTTCCTTTGGCTTATACCAACATCTGGCGGAGAACGTACTGCAAGATTCCGCCGTGCTGGTAATAGGAAACTTCTTCAGGAGTATCGACGCGGGTGATGACTGTAAATGTTTTCACGTTACCATCGTCCGCCTTGGCTTTAACGCTGAGCTCTTTTCGCGCGGAGAGCGACGCGACTCCCTCGATTTCAAAAATTTCACGTCCGGTAAGCCCGAGAGTTTCGCGAGTTTCGCCGGGCTTGAATTCCAGCGGTAGCACGCCCATGCCGACGAGGTTGCTGCGATGGATTCGTTCGTAACTTTCGGCGATCACCGCGCGGATGCCGAGTAGCCGGGTTCCCTTGGCGGCCCAATCACGGGAAGAGCCAGAGCCATATTCCTTGCCGGCAAGAACGATCAGGGGCACGGCGTTCTCGCGATAATGGACCGCTGCGTCATAGATGGTCATTTTCTCGTTGGTGGGGAGATACAGCGTCCAACCGCCTTCGGTTCCTGGCGCCAACAGGTTGCGCAGACGAATATTGCCGAAGGTGCCGCGCACCATTACTTCATGATTGCCGCGCCGCGCGCCGTAGGAATTAAATTCGTGAGGCTTAACGCCGTTGGCGATCAGGTATTTTCCTGCAGGCGAATCGACGGGGATAGAGCCGGCGGGAGAAATGTGATCGGTGGTAATGCTATCGCCCAAAATGGCCAGCACGCGCGCGCCGTGAATATCGACGAGCGGCGGAGCATTTTTCGGCATGTTTTCAAAATATGGCGGCAACTTTATGTAGGTTGATTTGGGATCCCATTGATAAATGTCGTCCGCGGGAACGGGCATCGCTTGCCAGTGGGCATCGCCTTCGAAAACCTTGCTGTACTGCTTGCGGTATTGTTCGCTGGTGACGGACTCGCGCACGGTGGATTCGATTTCCTGCGGAGTTGGCCAAATATCCTTTAGGAAAACGGGCTTGCCGGCGGGATCTGTTCCGAGCGGTTCGGTGGTCAGATCCAAATCCATGCGGCCAGCCAAAGCGTACGCGACGACCAGCGGAGGTGAAGCGAGATAATTCGCACGAACCAGCGGATGGATGCGGCCTTCGAAATTGCGATTGCCGCTGAGAACCGCGACGGCAACCATGTTGTTGTCTTTGATCGCGGCACCGATGGCTTCAGGCAGAGGGCCGCTGTTGCCGATACAGGTGGTGCAGCCGTAACCGACCAGGTGGAAATTCATTTTTTCGAGGTACGGCATCAGACCCGAAGAGTTCAAATAGTCGGTGACAACTTTTGAGCCGGGAGCGAGGCTGGTCTTAACCCACGGCTTTACTTTCAGGCCGCGCTCGGCGGCTTTTTTCGCGAGCAGGCCCGCGCCGAGCATGAGCGAAGGATTTGAGGTGTTGGTGCAACTGGTGATGGCGGCGATGACTACCGCGCCGCTGGATAGATTGAAGGCGTCACCGTTGTTGCGCACCGCGACTTCTTTTAGCGGAGTGCCCTCAATCACTTTGGCGAAGGAGGCTTTTGCTTTGGTGAGTGCGACGCGGTCTTGCGGACGCTTCGGTCCCGCCAAGGTGGATTCCACGGAGGCGAGATCCAGTTCCAGAGTATCGCTGAAGACAGGATCGGGCGTCGCATCGGTGCGGAAGAGCATCTGCTCTTTGCAATAGGCTTCGACAAGCGCAACTTGTTCGTGTGAGCGCGCGGTGAACTGCAGGTACGCCAGGGTTTCCTTGTCCACGGGAAAGAAACCCATGGTGGCGCCGTACTCGGGGGCCATGTTAGCAATGGTGGCGCGGTCCGGCACGCTTAAACTGGAAAGGCCAGAGCCGTAAAACTCCACGAATTTGCCGACCACGCCTTTTTTGCGCAGCATTTCGGTTACGGTGAGAACCAAATCGGTGGCGGTGGTGCCTTCACTCAGGCGGCCGCGGAGTTTGAAACCGACAACTTCGGGAACCAGCATGGAAAACGGCTGGCCCAACATCGCAGCTTCCGCTTCGATGCCTCCAACTCCCCAGCCAAAAACGCCGAGTGCATTGATCATGGTGGTGTGAGAATCGGTACCGACGAGGGAATCCGGATAGGCTTCCATGCGGTTGCCGTTGGGCACGGCGCAGACAACGCGGGCCAAATATTCGAGATTCACTTGATGGCAGATTCCGGTGT
Organism: Candidatus Dormiibacterota bacterium; assembly: GCA_035602385.1. Classification (GTDB taxonomy): domain Bacteria; phylum Acidobacteriota; class Terriglobia; order Acidiferrales; family UBA7541; genus Acidiferrum. The sequence continues at coordinate 160,129 of DATNME010000008.1, read as the reverse complement.
CGGGTGGAACTACTTTGAAATTGCGAAAAGCGGTTTGGCCCCAGCGCAGGAAAGCGTAGCGTTCGACGTTGCGCTGAAATTCCAACTCGGCGTTCAGGCCGAACGCGTTGCCGTTTCCAAAATGATCGACTTGAACGGAATGATCGATGACCAGTTCGGCGGGGAACAGGGGATTGATGAGTTTAGGATTGCCACCCATGCGTTGCATGGCGTCGCGCATGGTTGCGAGATCGACTACCGCTGGAACGCCGGTGAAATCCTGCAAAAGCACGCGAGCGGGCATAAACGCGATTTCTTTTTGCGTGCCATTCGGTTTCCAATTAGCCAGCGCTTGAATATCGCCGGCGTGTACAAAACGGCCGTCTTCGAAGCGCAAAAGATTTTCCAGCAAGATACGCAAAGAAAAAGGCAGCTTGCTGAGCTGCGCAATATTTTTTTGTTCGAGGATCTCCAGCCGGTAAATATCGAATGACTGGGCGCCAACGCTCAGTTTGTCGCGCGTGCCAAAGGAATTTCCTGCGGAGATAGCCATTCAGCGGGTCGTCCTTTCAGTGAATGACATTCTATGATAACCGAAGTTCGGTTTGCTGTGGGCTGCGCAGTGGATTTTTGTTCGCGCAATTCTTATGGTATTGAAGACGGCTATACTAGAAAGCGCATGAACATTGTTCTGATTTCGACTTATGAGCTGGGCCGGCAACCGTTTGGACTGGCGTCACCAGCGGCGTGGTTGCGTAAACGTGGGCATCATGTTGCGCAGATGGATTTGACGCGGCAGTCACTTAACGCCGCGGCGGTACAGTCGGCGCAACTGATTGCATTGTACCTGCCGATGCACACGGCGACGAGGCTTGCGGCGCAGTTGCTGCCCACTTTGCGGGAACTAAATCCGGCGGCGCATTTATGCTGCTACGGATTATATGCGCCGATGAATGAGCGGTATCTTCGCACGCTTGGCGTGGAAACGATATTGGGAGGGGAGTTCGAGGAAGGGCTTTCGCATCTAGCGCAACGCATCGCCAGTTCGGGCGCGAAGAAAATTATCCAACAGGAGAAATTGATTTCGATGGAACGGCTGGCGTTCGAAGTTCCGGATCGCTCGGACCTCCCTCCGATGGAAAAATATGCGCATCTGATTCTGCCCGGCGGAGGCTTTCGAGTGGTGGGTTCCACGGAAGCGAGCCGCGGATGTAAACATCTTTGCCGCCACTGCCCGGTAGTGCCGGTGTACAAAGGCGTTTTTCGCATTGTGAGCCGCGACGTGGTGATGGAGGATGTGCGCCGTCAAGTGGCTGCCGGGGCAGAACATATTTCGTTCGGCGATCCGGATTTTTTTAACGGGATCGGCCATGCAATGAAGATTGTGGAAGAGTTTCATCGCGAATTTCCGGAAATAAGTTACGACGTAACCATAAAGATCGAGCATTTACGAAAGTACGAAGAATTTCTTCCGGTATTGCGTGATACGGGATGTCTGTTTGTGATCAGCGCGGTGGAGTCGGTGGATGAGGCGGTTCTGAAACATCTGGATAAAGGACACACGCGTGAAGATTTTTTGCATGTGGTAGCGGTATTTCGCGCTTTGGGTATCGCGCTGCATCCTACCTTTGTGCCTTTTTCGCCGTGGACCACTCTTGAAAGTTACCTGGATCTTCTTCACGTGATCGACGAACAGGGACTGGCAGAAAATGTGGCGCCAATTCAACTGGGAATTCGACTGCTGATTCCGGAGGGCTCGCGGCTGCTGGAATTGGAAGAGATCCGAGACATGGTGGAACCATTTGACGCGCAAGCTTTATTTTATCCGTGGAAAAATTCCGATCCGCACGTTGACGAGCTTAGCGCCGCGGTGCAAGCTATCGCGTCCGAGGGAGAGAAAAAAAAGGAAGCGCGTTCTCTTTCATTTGCGCGAATTTGGAAGGCAGCGCACGACGCAGCTGAAAGTATTGCCCCCCCTTTGTCGGTTAAGCTCAATCCTGTAGTTCCATTCTTGAGCGAGCCGTGGTACTGCTGCGCGGAACCGACAAACGATCAGTTGGTTTCCATCGGAAGCGTGGCAAAAAGAAATCCGGAGCCGGCCACGGTTTCGGCTGATGGATTTGTGTGATGTCGTCCAAAAGACTTCTGCTCTTCGCTGCCAAGTTGGGATATCAAACACGGAGTTTCGACGAAGCGGCCAAAAAACTCGGCGTCGAAATAATATATGTGACGGATCGCTGCCACCAGCTGGAAGATCCATGGGGGGACCACGCCGTCGCGGTGCATTTCGAAAAACCGGACGCAGCAGCGTACACGGTGCTGGAAGCCACGCGGGGCAAAAATGTGGATGGAATACTGGCATTAGGCGAGCGACCGCTGGCTGCGGCAGCTTACGTAGCCCGTGGACTGGGTTTGTTTTACAACCACCCTATCGCGGTTGAGGCTTGCGGCAGCAAGCTGCGGATGCGCGAAGTTTTTCAGCAGGCGGGCCTGCCTGGCCCGTGGTATCAAACTGTTTCGCTAAATCCGCCGCCAGAACCGACGCTGCTGGGAATTAAATATCCTTGTGTCTTGAAACCACTTTCGCTTTCCGCGAGTCAGGGTGTGATCCGCGCAAACAACCGCGACGAATTTATTGCTGCCGCGGCGCGAATCAAAAAATTGCTGGCGTCGCCGGAAATTCTGGCGCTTCGCAATCCGAATGTGGGCACGATGCTTGTTGAAGGTTATATTCCTGGCGAAGAAGTGGCGGTGGAAGCGCTGATGACCGCTGGGGAATTGAGAATTCTGGCAATTTTTGACAAGCCGGATGCGCTTGAAGGGCCGTACTTTGAAGAAACCACCTACGTGACACCCTCGCGCCTGTCCGACGAAACAAAGCGAGCTATTGAAAATAGCACCAAGAATGCGGCGATTGCGCTGGGACTCTCACACGGGCCTATTCATGCTGAGTTTCGAATCAATGAGGCGGGAGTGTGGCCGTTGGAGGTCGCGCCACGACCGATTGGCGGCTTGTGCTCGCGGACACTGCGATTTGTGGGCGGAGAAATTGGCGAGTCAATGGGATTGGAAGAATTGCTGCTGCGTCACGCGCTGGAATTGCCGGGAACCGAAGCGCCGCGAGCAGACGCCGCGTCAGGCGTGATGATGATTCCGGTGCCGTCAAGCGGACGATTCGAAGGAGTTGCTGGTGAATCCGAAGCGCGTGCCACGCCCGGGATCACGGAGTTGCATATTACGGCGCGCTTGCACGATGCGATCGCGGCCTGGCCGGAAGGGTCAAGCTATCTGGGATTTATTTTTGCGAAAGGAGCGAATCCCGGAGAAGTGGAAAGCGCGCTGCGATCGGCACACCAAAAATTAAAATTTAATATTGTTCCGCTGTTGCCGGTAGAGCATCCCGCCACCAAAGCTATGCCTTAGTTAGCTTTTCGCTTTGGGGGCCACGTAGCCTTCGGGCAATTTGGCGCCGGCGCCAAAGAAAAATTGCTCCATTTGTTCTTCCATGATTTTCTGCGAATTGGGATCGATGGGGTTCAGGCGGTACTCATTCATCACCATTTTCGAATGTTCGATCCATAACTTCCAGGCTTCCTTGGAAACATTTTCGTACACACGTTTGCCAAGTTCGCCTTTCCAGGGAACGCGGTCGAGTCCAGGCAGGTCTTTATCGAATTTGACGCAGTGAACGATGCGCGTTCCTGGTTGAGCTGTATCGCCGGATGGGGATCTGGGGGCGCTGGAATCGTTCGCCATGAAATTCTCCTTGAGAAACGCTACAGTCACCTTACTGCAACTTTGCGCAAAATCCTAGCCGTGGAATTGTCGGTTGATTTCTCGAATTTAAGGAGTACAGAAAAGCTCAGATATACGCGACTTGCGAGATTCCCGCATTGTAGGTACAAAGTTAATGGCGCTACACGTGGCAGCGCGGTCATAGCAGGAGCTCGGCGGTTGAATAAAATTACTACTCTATTTTGGGATATCGGCGGGGTAATTCTGACCAATGGATGGGACCGCGCTTCGCGACGCGAAGCTGCGAATACATTTCAATTGGACTGGGATGACTACGAAGATCGCCACGATTTGTCCTTTCCCGCGCTCGATGCCGGACAAATCTCGCTGAACGCGTATCTCGACCGCACAATTTTTTATAGGGCGCGTACCTTTAGTCGCGAAGATTTCATCGCATTCATGTTCGCGCAGTCTAAGGAATACCCGGAGACGCGCGCCGTGCTGACAAAAGCGGCGAATCTAGGTAAATATTTTATTGCCGCGATCAACAACGAACCGCTGGAGCTAAATCAATACCGGATTGAGGCTTTCGGGTTGCGCAAGGAGTTTCTGGTTTTTTTCAGTTCGTGTTATGTGCGCTCGCGAAAGCCGGACGAATTGATTTACCGGGTGGCGCTGGAAGTAACGCAGCGTACGCCGGAAGAGTGCATTTTCATTGACGATCGGACGATAAATCTTGAGAGTCCCAGGCGGCTGGGGATGAATGTGATCCATCATCAAACCGCGGAGCAGTTGAGCGCGGAACTCAGGAGCATGGGCATTGAGGTATAGTTTCGAACGCAGCGGCAGACCGTTGCGTATTCCAGAATAAGGCGGACAGCATGGCCGAGGACGCAAACCACGCAAGCACCGTTTACCGAGGAGCATCGGATCCTTGCGCCGTGGTTTTGTTTGGCGCTTCCGGCGATCTTGCCAAACGCAAAGTGATTCCCGCGATGTACGATCTGGCGGTGCACAAAGGCTTGGGCCCCAGATACGCGATCCTGGGGTTTTCGCGTACAGCCATGAACGATGAAACATTCCGGACGGCGTTAGGTGAAGCGGCGAAAAGCATGTCCGAGGTGGGGCCAATTGACCCGCAAAAATGGGAAGAGTTCGCCGGCAATCTGCATTACCAAACGGGAGATTACAACGACCCCAACGCGTACGCGCAATTAGCGAAACGACTCACGGAACTCGACAAGGAAAAAAACCTTGGAGGCAACCGGCTATTTTATCTATCTACTCCGCCGGAAGTTTATCAAAGCATCGTCGAACAATTGGGACGCGCGGGGCTGGCAAAGCCCACTTCGGCAAATTCCTGGGTGCGCATCATTATTGAAAAACCGTTTGGCCGCGATCTGGCGTCAGCAAAGGAGTTGAATGAAATTGTTTTGAATGTTTTTGAAGAAAAGCAGGTGTACCGCATCGATCATTATTTGGGGAAAGATACGGTTCAGAATCTGCTGGTGTTGCGATTTGGAAATGGAATCTTCGAGCCGTTATGGAATCGCAATTACGTTGATCACGTGCAAATCACCGCGGCGGAAACGCTGGGAGTCGAGCGACGCGGCGGATTTTATGAAACCACGGGCGCACTACGCGACATGATTCAAAGTCACGTGTTGCAACTAACCTCGCTGGTTGCGGTCGAGCCGCCCGCATCATTTGATGCCACGGCCGTGCGTAACGAAAAACTCAAAGTATTGCAGTCTATTCGGCCCTTCAATCTGGAAATGGTGGCGCAGTCGGTGGTGCGGGGACAATATGCGCCCGGGGAGATTGGCGACAAGCAAGTTCCCGGTTATCGCGAAGAACCGAATGTAAATCCGAAGTCGCGCACGGAAACATTTGTGGCCATGAAGCTGCTTATCGATAACTGGCGCTGGGCCGGCGTGCCGTTCTATCTTCGAACCGGCAAGCGGCTGGCAAAGCGCACCACGGAAATCGTAATTCAATTTTGCCGCGCGCCGCACATCGTGTTTCGTGAACGCGAAGTGGAACCGAATCGATTAATATTAAACATTCAACCTGATGAAGGAATCTCCGTGTCTTTTGGCGCGAAGCGGCCCGGTACGGACATGAACATAGGCAACGTGACCATGAATTTTAGTTATCGCGAAGGGTTTGGCGAAGTATCGCGAAGCGCGTATGCGACACTGGTGAACGATTGCCTACGCGGCGACCCCACACTTTTTGACCGTGGTGACAGCGTGGAGGCCGCCTGGGCGCTGCTCGATCCAATTCTCGATGTTTGGAGCGCGGCCAAGACAGCGTCCGTGCCACAATATCGAGCGGGCAGTTGGGGACCGCGAGAATCCGACCTTTTGCTGGACCGCGACGGCAGGCACTGGTGTAATCGATAATTTTAAAACGGTTGAAATCATAACGGGGGGAACAGGTGATCCTTGCGGGTGATGTTGGGGGGACGAAGTGCAACTTGGCGCTTTTTTCGGAAAAGGGCGGCAAGCTCACCACTGTTTTCCGGCAAAGATTCGCGAGCAAAGAATTCGCGCAATTCGATCGCATCGTGAAAGAGTTTTCGCGGCAAGCCGCGCCCCATTTGTCAGCCGACGGAGTGGTGGCAGCAGGATTTGGAGTGGCGGGACCGGTGGTAAATGGACGAGTGCACGCAACAAATTTGCCGTGGACCGTTGATGCGGGAATATTGGCAAAGGAATTAAAGGTGCCAAACATTGTGCTGCTCAATGATCTTGGCGCAACCGGGCACAGCATCGAGTACATGCAGCCCGAGGATTTCTGTGTATTGAATCCGGGTAAAGCGGAGCCGGGCGGGACGAGAGCGTTGTTGGCCGCTGGGACCGGACTGGGGCAGTCGTTTCTTGTTTGGGATGGCTCGCGTTATCGAGTTGCGCCTTCCGAAGGAGGGCATTCCGATTTTGCGCCGAACAGCGAGCAACAGATTGAATTGTTGCGATTCATGCGGCGCCGTTACCCACAAGTCAGCTGGGAACTGATTCTCTCCGGGCGCGGTTTTCGGACCCTTCATGAATTCTTGTCACCGACTGTCAGGCATGCTTCATTTGAAGATCCAGACGCCGATCCAGCGCCTGAAATTACGAGGAATGGGCTAGCGAAATCGTGTCCGGTCTGCACCGAAACATTGGATCTGTGGGCAGCGATTTACGGCGCTGAAGCGGGTAATCTTGCGCTGAAAGTGCTGGCGCTTGGCGGAGTTTACGTAGCCGGCGGCATCGCGGTAAAAATTCTAGACAAAATCAAGGATGGCGCATTTTTCAAAGCTTTCAAGAATAAGTGGCATTTTGAAGCCTTGTTGTCCGATGTGCCGGTTTCCGTAGTGCTCAATGAATCTGCCCCACTGCTTGGAGCAGCCTATGAGGCTTTGGCCGCAGTCAGAAAATAGAGAGGCGCGCTTTTCAATGGTTAAGTTATGCAATTTAATTAATCCGCAGATTGGCTGTTACTCGAAAATGGTCTAGTGTAGTCGCGTGACAAATCCAGGCGACGAAATAGAAGCGTTAAAATTGCAAGTTATGGCGCTTACAGAGCGCGTTGCGCAGCTCGAGCGAAGAAGTTTGCCCGCAACCAAGTCAGTACGGGCGGACGCGCCAGCGCCCCCGGATTTCTCTTCGTCAGCGGAAGTCCCGCCACCGCCACCAATTAGTGCGCCTCAGCAACGTGCAACTCCGCAAACCCAGGCGCCAATAAAGCTAAGATCGATCTACGATGAGGATCGAATTGACGCAAAGATGAATGCCAGCGCCAGCATGGAAGAGAAGATAGGGCAGTATTGGCTGAATCGCGTCGGCATCGTCGCGATGCTGATCGGTATTTCCTATTTTCTGAAATATGCGTTTGAAAATAATTGGATCGGACCCAGCGGAAGAATTGTGATCGGAATATTCGCGGGAATGGGTCTTCTTTTATGGAGTGAGTCCTTCCGCAAACGTGGTCATAACGCCTTTTCTTACTCCTTGAAGGCCATAGGTATTGGGACTCTTTACCTATCATTGTGGGCCGCATTTCAGATTTATCATCTGATCCCCGCGGGAGCAGCTTTCGCGCTGATGGTGATAGTAACTGCATCGACTATTATTTTGGCATTGAGCCAGGACGCGGAATTGTTGGCTAGTTTTGCGCTAGCGGGCGGTTTTGCAACACCATTGCTCATTTCCACGGGAGAAAATCACGAAGTTACGCTCTTTACTTACGTTGGCCTGCTGGATATCGCGATTCTCGTCGTGGCTATCGTCAAACCTTGGCAGCGTCTGTTGTGGGGCAGTTTCGCCGGAACAACTATTTTATTTTTGGCGTGGAGCGGTGAGTACTATTCAAAGGAGCAACGAGGCTTGACGGTTTTCTTCGCCGCTATTTTCGCGGCGGTGTTCGCAATAATTCCCGTGGTATTCCGTTACGAAGATGTGGTGTACGAAAAGGCCGGTAAATCCAGGGTACCGGTAACGTTGACTATTCTCCCGCTGCTAAATGCCATGTTATTTTTTCTAGCCTTATACGTCATGTACGAACATGAAGTCTTAACTTTGACGTGGTACGCACTGGTTCTCTCGGCGATTTATCTTGGCCTCGCACATTTCTCGAAAGCGCGCTCCAATTCAGAAGATTCGAACTTGGTTCATTTGCTTCACGTGTCCATTGCCGTAGCGTTTCTAACCATTGCCATACCGGCAAAATTAAATGCTCGTTGGATCACCATTGGCTGGCTGGTGGAATCGGCTGTTTTATTGTGGGTTAGCGTAAAAACGAACACAAATGTCCTTCGGTATCTTGCTGGGATTGCGCTTTTACTTGGGATCACGCGTTTATTGTTCTTTGATCCATTGCTGGCGGAAACGTTAATTTTTAATTCACGTTTTGCCACGTATGCGGTTGCAATCGCTATTCTCGCCGCTATTGCGTATTACGGCCCTCAGTATGCGCCGGATCAAGGGGGTTTATCCTTCAAAGCGGCGGCAGTTGGCGCGAACTTGCTGGCGCTGATCGCGCTGACCTGGGAGGCTTCCGATTTCTTTAACCGGCAACTGTCTCCGAACGGCTACGGATCCGTTTTATATCACGAAATTTCGGTGGCTCGTGGGTTCACTTACTCCGCCATCTGGCTGATTTACGGAGCCGGGTTAATGGCTTTTGGTTTTTGGGAGCGCTCCGCTCTTGCCCGCTGGCAGGCCCTTCTCTTGATTGCACTCACGACCGTTAAAGTATTTGCACTCGATGTCTCGCAACTTGGAGGCAGCTACCGGATTATCAGTTTTATCGCACTGGGCTCTGTGTTACTGGGAATTTCATTTGTTTATCAACGTGATTGGCTGAATCTGGCGCCAGAAAAGAAAGCGCGGGATTCTCAATGAAGATTTTGTGGGGATTCCTGTATCTGTTCGTGGTAACGAGCCCTCAAATCGCTTATTTTAGATATGAACGACCGGTACAATCCGCCAGTTCTAATAGCCAGCACTATGTGGTTGTCAATGAGCCTGTCTGGGAACACGCCGCCGCGGGTTTGCAAGACCTACGTATATATTCCGGAGACAAAGAAATTCCTTACGCCCTGACAGTCGAAAATGCCCCATCCGAAACGGATCAAAAAGCGTTGAGAATTCTGCAGCCCGGCACTGTTCTGGGAAAGACACAATTTCTTTTGGATATGCATGAGGTTCCCGAGTATGACCGCGTAACGCTTTCCCTGGCGGCACAAAATTTCGTGGCGCATGCTCATGTCGAGGGGCAGGACGATCCTCACGGAAATCACTGGAGCGCACTGGGTACGACGACCGTGTATGACTTGTCTGACGAAAAATTAGGTGGAAACAGCACGTTGCAGGTGCCGCTATCGACGTTTAAATTCTTGCGCGTGACGATAGATGGTCCGATAAAGCCATCTGATGTGATACAAGCTGTGGGCAACACGGTCGCATCAGGTGCGATCGCGTGGCACGACATCAACAGCGAGCCAAGGCGGGAGGAACAGAGCAGGGAGTCTGTTTTTACGTTTTCAGTATCGAAAAATGTCCCGATCGAGCGAGTTAATTTCGCGCTTGCCGGTCATCAAGAAAATTTTAGCCGCGATGTGCGAATTCAGGGAGACAACGAGCAGGAGATTGGATTCGGGAAGATCACTGTTATTCATTTGCAGCGGAATGCTCAGAAAATTGACATCGAAGAAACCTCGGTTAGCCTCTCGCGCCCGCGTTCTGGAAAATATCGCGTAATTATTGAAAATGGTGATGACGCTCCATTAAGGATTGCCAACGCACGGTTGCAACAGTACGAAAGAAGGCTTTATTTTGATTCGCCAGTGGTAACCCAGCTCAGCTTGTACTACGGGGACGAAAAATTGGTTAAGCCTGTTTACGATTACAGTAAACTTTTTCACAAAGATCCAACGGCGTCGCCGCTGCTACTGGGCGCTGAAGTTTTAAACAAAATTTATACGGGACGGCCGGACGACCGGCCATGGTCAGAGCGGCACCCTGGGATCTTATGGGTGGCGATTATTGGAGCGGTCGCGCTGCTTGGGTTTCTCGCATTTAGTTCGATGAAAACCGCGTCGCGGTGACCACTTTGGAGCGCGACGAATTGCACCAACTTTACAGAATTTTGGTAGACTTCGAGAAGAAGATTGCCGCACCGTTTATATTATTCGGATCGCAAGCGCGGTTCTGGTCCAGGACAAAGCCGGTAGGAGACAAATATGAGTGGTACCGTAACATCATCATTGGCGGATGTTCGCAATTTCATCGCTGGAAGCTGGAAGCGTTCTTCGGCAACTGAATTTGCGGACGTGACGAACCCCGCGACCTCGGAATTACTCGCTCGCACTCCGCTTTCTACCAGCGCCGATGTCGACGCCGCAGTGCAAGCGGCGGCAAACGCTTTTCCGGCGTGGAGACGCACCCCCGCGGGCGAGCGCGTGCAATACCTTTTCAAATTGAAGAATCTTTTGGACGAGCACATTGACGAACTGGCGCGATTGATCACCGTGGAAAACGGCAAGACTTTTGGCGAAGCAAAAGCGGAACTTCGTCGCGGAATTGAAAATGTGGAAGTGGCGTGTGGCATTCCAATGATGATGCAAGGCTACAACCTGGAAGATGTTACGCCGGGCGTAGATGAAATGTTGATCCGGCAACCTCTAGGCGTGGTCGCCGCGATTACTCCATTTAATTTTCCGGCGATGATTGCGTTTTGGTTTTTGCCGTATGCGATCGCCTGCGGAAATACATTTGTGCTGAAACCTTCGGAGCGCGTTCCCATTACCATGCGAAGAATTATGGAATTGCTGGAACAGACGGGATTGCCGAAGGGCGTCGTGAATCTAGTGAATGGCGGCCGCGTCGTGGTGGATGCACTTTGCGATCATCCGCAGGTACGAGCGATCAGCTTTGTGGGCTCTACTCCGGTTGCAAAACATGTTTACGTACGAGCAGCAGCCAGCGGCAAACGTATGCAGTGCCAAGGCGGCGCAAAAAATCACGTCGTGGTTTTGCCAGATGCGGATATGGAATTGGCCAAACAAATCATCAGCGACAGCGCGTTCGGATGCGCGGGGCAAAGGTGCCTGGCCGTTTCTGTGGCGATAACGGTTGGAGAAGCGAAAAAAACTTTTCGCGATGCGATTGCCAGTGCAGCATCGTCATTGCGCGTGGGCAATGGATTAGATGCCGGCGTTCAAATGGGCCCGGTCATTTCAGCGGACAGCAAAAGCAGGATCACTTCGCTGATTGGCTCGGGAGTGAAAGAAGGCGCTAAGCCGATAGTCGACGGGCGCGACGCCAGAATCGAAGGGCACGAATCGGGAAATTTTCTGAAGCCGACGGTTCTTGACGGTGTCCCGGCGTCGAGTGAACTTACCCACACCGAGATTTTCGGACCGGTACTCAGTCTGGTGCACGCTAACTCGATTGATGATGCGATTGACTTTGTGCGGAACAGTCCTTATGGCAATCAGGCTTCACTATTTACCACGAGTGGAGCTGCAGCTAGAAAATTCCGTTACGAAGCGCCGGCGGGAAATATAGGAATAAACATCGGTGTCGCGGCGCCGATGGCGTATTTTCCATTCAGCGGATGGAAAGAGAGTTTCTTCGGAATTTTGCACGGACAGGGAAAAGACGCGGTGGAATTCTACACAGAGTCAAAAATTGTAATTGAGCGCTGGTCGCGGCAGGAAACACGCAGGTTTTAAAATTGTATTTTTTGCATTTGTGAAATTCAGTGGTGTCTTTTTGGGCGGGTTTGATTATTTATGATTACGAAACCCTTGCATCTTGATGTGAATGAACAAATTGAATGCGCTCAGACGCTGGCTTCGCGTTTCTATATCGCACCGGAAATTCTGGAGGTGGAAAAAGCACGAATCTTCCGCCGTACCTGGCAATTGGTTGGAACATTAAGCCAGGACTGCGGAGAAGCAAATGGTGTGCGGCGCACCATCGCCGATCCAGAGAGCTATTTCACCGCGGAAGTGGCCGGCGAGCCGATTGTAATTGTTCGAGACAAAATGGGAACGCTGCGCGCGTTCAGCAATGTTTGCCGGCACCGGGCCGGACCGATTGCGCAAGGCGCTGGATGCAAAAGTGTTTTTCGCTGTGGCTACCATGGCTGGACGTATACGCTGGATGGACGGCTGATCGGCACGCCGGATGTGGAAGGCGTGGAATTTTTTGACCGCAGCCAGATGGGCATGGTTCCACTGCGCGTGGAAGTATGGGAGCAGTTTATATTTGTTAATTTTGACGGCGAAGCGAAGCCGCTGGCCGCGTTTCTTGGCAAAGTCCCGCAGCAGGCGAAGGGCTTTGAGTTTTCTGGATTGCAAGTGGTGGAGCGACGCGATTACGTTATCAATTGCAACTGGAAAGTGTACGTCGATAACTATCTCGAGGGTTACCACATCCCGATTGCGCACCCGGGATTAATGCGCGAAATTGATTATTCGCAATACCGCACGGAAACCTTCCGTTTCTATTCCCAGCAGTTCGCGCCAATCCGGGCGATGAAACTGGATGAAGCCGCGGAACGGTCTTATGCGCCGGGCGGGGGAACGCAAGAAGCTTCCTATTTCTGGATTTTTCCGAATCTGATGCTGAACATTTATCCAGACAATATTTCAACAAATTTAGTCGTTCCGCTTTCGCATGATAAAACGTTAACGATTTTTGAATGGTTTTTTCACGATCCTGATTCGCCACGCGTGCGAGAACGCGTGAAAAAAGCGGTGGCCTTCAGCGACCAAGTGCAGCAGGAAGATATCGGTCTTTGCGAAAGTGTGCAACGCGGGCTGCAATCATCGACGTATGATCGCGGCCGCTATTCGGTGAAACGCGAAAATGGCGTGCACCATTTCCACATGCTGCTCGGAGAATTCCTCGGCACCGTTTAAGTTTGTCTCGGCTGCAAAAAACACAAAAAAGATGTTTTAGGGTTTAACGGGCGCCGGTGTTTCCGCCGGCTTTTTGTCAAAGTTGAAATTCACTTTCGGAGCGGTGCGCGCGCCTTCATCGGTTTTGAAATACGCGTCGTTGCGCGTAAATCCAGCAAGGCTGGCCACCAGGCTGTTTGGGAAAAGCGAAATGTAAGTATTGTAGTCCTGCACGGCTTCGTTGTAGCGGCGGCGTTCCACGGCAATGCGATTTTCTGTGCCGGCGAGTTCATCCTGCAGGCGCATAAAGTTTTCGTTGGATTTTAATTGCGGATAATTTTCCACGAGGACCAGCAAGCGGCCCAAGGCGTTATCCAGTTGACCGTTGGCAGCAATTTTTCCGGCGGGCGTGCTGGCGCCAAGAAGCGCGGAGCGGGCTTTCGCAATGTCGCCAAAGACGGTCTGTTCCTGGATGGCGAAGCCTTTGACGGTTTCGACCAAGTTGGGAATCAGATCGGCCCGGCGCTGCAGAACGACGTCAACCTGGGACCATGCGGCGTTGACTGCTTCGCGTTTTATGGCCATTTGATTTCTTCGGCTTACAAACGAACTGCCAAGCAGAAATGCAATCAGGACTATGACGATTAAGACGATCAGACCCTTTTTCATACGCACCTCGAGAGATTAAACCGCAAATTATTTGGCGCTCCGTCGTTGCCATTCGTGCTTCGGAGCGTGACTATCCAGACAGTGAATGACTTGTTCCAGCGTAGTTAGATACGCTCCGTAAATGCCAGAAGTTTCATCCGCGGGAAGAGACGTAGCGCGCGCGCTCCAGGCGCGGTCCAATGAAGTGGCGGTTTGCGCGCCGCAAATCTCGGCAATACGCTTAAACAAATCATGGGGCGCCGCGGGCGGTTCTTCGTTCAGGGCGATCAGCGCATGACGCAGCAAAGTGCGAACGCTGGAAATGGACTCCGCAAGAATGGCAGAGAGTTCCTGAGGTTTTTGCGAAGCGCTTAAAAATCGCTGCCGTAATTTTAAAATGATGATGCGCAGGTCGTGCTCGACCTGCAGGCGGTGCAGGTTCATCGGCACGGAAATGCCGGACACAATGTCGGGTCCGTAGAGAACGCGGTGAGATTTTTGAATGTCGAGCAACTCGATGGAAAAGACGGCGGCGGAATGTTGCAGCTCCTGCGACGTAAAAAGCATGGGAGCGGGTTCTTTTTTTTCGGTGCACCACCAGGTTATGGCCGGCGCGATGCGCGTCAACTCGACGACCGAGAGCGAACGAAGCGTGCAGAGCACATTCAAATCCGAATGCGATTCATGATAGTCGCCGCGCGCGGCGGAGCCATACAGTATTACCGACTCGAGGTTATCGGCTGCAAACTCCTTGAGCCGTCGCACCAGATCCGTGAGGATTGTTTCCATGTTGGCATCCATTTCGACTGATCGGTTTATCATGCCGATGACGACTCGATTTACATAGCGAAAACTGAGCTGCTACCAACTGCCTCCGGCGCCACCGCCACCGCTGCTGCCTCCGCCAAAACCCCCGAAGCCGCCTCCGCCGCCGCCGAACCCGCCGCCACCCCAGTTACCACCGCCACCACCCCACCCGCTGGACCTGCCCCCGCTATTCGCAAGCATCCCAAGAAGAAACCACAAACAACCGCTTCCGCTGCTTCCACCGCGTCCGGCTTGATTGGATAAACCGCCGATGACGCGAGCGAGAATCGAAAAAACGACAAAGCCGATAATCAACAAGGTGATGAACGGGATTCCAGTTTCGCGCCGGCCAGTTTCACGGCGAATTGGTTGTGTTTGGATTTGTGACTGGCCTGACAACGCGACGTTACGGTCGTCGGCAATGTATTTTGCGAGTTGCCATGCCCCGGCCTGAATGCCGGCGCTGAAATCCCCGCGTTTGAAATAGGGAACCATGGTGCGGCCGGCGTCGCCAGCGCGAGCGTCGTTGATGACGGGCTCAAGACCGTAGCCGACTTCGGTCCAGTAACGGTGTTCATCCGGCGCGACGAGTAGCATGACGCCACGGTCGTCTTTTTTGCCGACACCTAGCTGCTTGAAAAGTTTGTTGGCATAGACTTGGGCTTCATCGCCTTCGAGTGAGTGAACGGTGACGATAGCCATTTGCGCGCCGGTTTTTTGTTCCAGCTCGGTGCACAGAGCTTCCAGTTGGGCTTTTGCTTCAGGAGTGAGTGCGCCAGCCAGATCCGTTACGTAGCCAGTAGGCTGAATTTTTTTTAAGTCTTCGGCTCGTGCGACGAACGGGAGCAGACACAGGAGCAAAAAAAGTCGTGATGGGAGGGTACGCGTCATTTGCGAGGCCAGGCGACTTTTAGCGCGAGACATTAAGGTTGCGGTAAGAAGTTGCTCAAGGGTGCAGTGACTGACTTTGGCATAGATTGCGCAGATTGGCAATTGAGGGCGGTTTTTCTGGTGGGCGAAGCAAAGCTGCGGTAAAATAATACGAATCGGAATTCAGCACGCCTGAAACTGGTCAAACTACATGAGCGAAACGAAAATTATTGCGCAAGAAAAGAAAGCGGCGCGCCCAACGTGGAAACCCGCAGGCAAAGTGGGTGGAGGGCAGCAACCATTCAAGTATCCGCCGGAGCGTGAATTTGTCGAGCCGGATTGGCGGCGTCTGCCGGGCTATAAAAATGTTACGGCCGAGGAGTGGGAAACGGCGCTGTGGCAGCGGCGTCACACGGTAAAGAATTTGAAGGAGTTGAAAGAAGTTTTCGGCGACGTCATTCCGGATAGTTTGATGGCCAGCGTGGAGCGCGACATCAAAGAGCGCGCGACCATGTCGATTCTACTTCCGCCGCAGATGCTCAACACCATGGACGATACGGATTTATGGAACGATCCGGTGCGCAGATATATGTTGCCGGCGTTTGATGACCGTCACCCAGAATGGCCGAGCCATCCAAAGTCCAGCCGCGACAGCTTACATGAAGCGGACATGTGGGCCGTAGAAGGCCTCACGCACCGCTATCCAACCAAAGTGCTGGCCGAATTGCTTTCCACCTGCCCACAATATTGTGGACACTGCACGCGCATGGATTTGGTGGGCAACGACGTGCCCCAGGTAGTGAAGTTAAAGTTTCAGGTTCCGCAGAAAGACCGCTACCAGCAAATGCTGGAATATTTGCGGATTACGCCGTCGGTGCGCGACGTGGTGGTTTCTGGCGGAGATATCGCGAATTCGCCGATAGCTCAGCTGGAATCTTTTGTATCGCAGCTAATGGATTTGCCAAACATCAAGGATATACGGCTGGCGACCAAGGGCTTAATGGCCATACCGCAGCATTTTTTGCAGGACGAAGTGCTGCAGGGGCTGGAGCGGCTGGCCAAGAAAGCGCGTGAACGCGGCGTTGACCTGGCTATGCACACGCACGTGAACAACGCGCGCCAGGTGACACCACTGGTGGCGAAAGCGGTGCGTAAGTTGCTGGAAATGGGCTTTCGCGATGTGCGGAATCAGGGCGTGCTGCTGCGCGGAGTAAACACCACTCCTGAGGAACTTTTGGATTTGTGTTTCACGCTGCTGGATCACGGCAAAATCATGCCGTACTACTTTTATCAGTGCGACATGATTCCGAACGCCGAGCATTGGCGGTTGGCGGTGCATGAAGCTCAACAATTGCAGCACGATATCATGGGATACCTGCCGGGATTCGCGACGCCCCGCGTGGTATGTGACGTACCGTTTGTGGGCAAACGGTGGGTGCATCAGGTGAAAGAATACGACCGGCATCTGGGAATTTCTTATTGGACGAAAAATTACCGCACGGGGATCGAGACTGATGATGCAAATGCTCTTTCGCGGCGCTATGAATACTACGATCCGATCTACACGCTGCCGGAAGCGGGGCAGGAGTGGTGGAGAGGCCAAGTGAAAACCTTGGCGTAAGGCACAATCGCTAAAAGATTTCAGATCGCTTATTGCGCGGGAGCAGCGTCGGTGTGAACCACTTCGGCGTGAATCATTTTTTGCAAAACACCCGAATCCACGGTGTCACCGGAACGCGAAAGGGTCTGAAAATACATTTCATTGCCGGCAATTTCGACGAGCATAAAGGTGCGATCGGTATCGAAACCCTTGGTCGTCATGCTCGTTTTCGCTAAATCCCCGTTGCGCAACTGACCGGACGATCCCTCCGTAAAGTAATAAATTCCCTTTTGTGGAGTGACCCGTTCGTACACGTGATCGTGGCCGGAAAACACGGCGTCTACGCCGTACTTTATGAATAAGGGTTCGAGCAATTTGCGTAACTCATTCGACGAACCGTGGGTTTTCCCCGATGAATAAAGCGGATGATGAAAGTAACAAATCTTCCAGTCGCTAGTACCTGCACCTTTTAATTGCTTTTCAAGCCACTCCAGTTGCTTGGGGTCCATGTAGTTGCTGTCCAACACGAAGAAGTGCACGTTGCCCTTTTTAAAAGTTAAGTAATTTTCTCCATTCATGTTGAAGAGCTTGTAAAAGCGTTCGTTGGGATTGTCATGGTTGCCAAGAGACGCATAAAACTTAATGCCGGCGTCGAGGAGCGGTTTGTAAGGAAGCTCGAATTTCTTTTCGTAATCCTTGGGCTTGCTTCCGCCGTAAAGATTGTCACCGAGCATGATGACGAACTCAAAAGGGAATTGTTGATGAACCGTCATCATACGTTCGGCTACCGCGTATTGCGGAGCCTCTCCTGTTCCCATGTCGCCAATGGCGGCGAACCGGACGGAGTTGGACTTCAGCGGAAACTTGAAATCGTCCGCTATGAGATTTGAGGCTAGAAGCGTCAGAAGCAGCAGAATAGGCAAGTTGCGGCGAAGCATGATTTTTCCTCCGTGATTCGAAAAGCTATGTTTGCGGAAGCAGGTCTTTAATCAGATCGATAACCAGGCTGGCTTTCACATCCATTAGAACCAAGTCCCGCCCGACGATGCGATAGGCTAGCTCCGCCGGAAGTTTTGGAAACTTAAGCAAAAGGGAGGGCGGCACGGTGGTGAAGGGAAGACCATCGGGATAAGCCTGGTTGATCTCCAAATGCATTTCCTTGAGAGGCTCGCCTTGCCGGAGGGTCTTGCGCGCGTGCCGCCCTTCTGTCCCGTGGAGTTCATGGTGGACCGCTTTGCGAAAAGCTTCGGTGGCGTCTTTGGTGAAAATATCGCCGGGCTTGGCATCGGGGCGCGCTTCGCGAATTTTTCTCGCAAGCGCCTGTTCGTGCGCGGTAATCAGTTCGGGCACGTCGGTTTGTTTCAGGGGCGGAAGGGTGGATTCCAGAGATTTATGGAGACGAACGTAATCCTGAACGTGATTCAGAAATTCCTTATACTCAGGCGCCTCTTTGGTTTTCTTGAAAGCTGCAGCGGATTCACGCCGCAGGGTGAGAATCCCACCGGTGGCCAGCAGCGCCAAAAAGAGGAACCGCAGCCTTCGGTTGCCGCATTTGATTTTCATAAAAAGTTACCTCTACAGTAAATCGTACACCTCTATTTCCATTTATTCCCGCGCGGCGCTTTCTACGACCTCTTTTACCGCTTGTTTCACAGCCTTCTTGACAACCTTTTTTACCGTGGTTTTTACAATTTTATCGTGAAACACGTCTTCTCCAGCTTGCGTCAAAACTTTTTTGACAGCTTTTTTGACGGTTTCAGTGACGGGCCGCAATTCATGGACGAGCACGGCAGCGGCTTTTTCCGCGTCCTTTTTAGGTATAGGCTGGCAGACCTCCGCTTGTTCGTCGGGTGCGTTTTGTTCTCGAGCGGCGTCGACGGTGGCCCAATCGGATTCAAAAGTGGCTTGTAATTTTTTGACTACGCTGGGATCGCGAAGGAAGGAAAAACCGGAGAGCATGCCCGCCGGCACGCCCACTAAGAAGATACAAAACTTCAGTGGGACAAGAAAAGCCACCAACTACGTGGTCGGCGGCGCGCTGGAAACACAGTTGGCCCTCGTGAACCTCGGATGCATTCCCATCCATGTCACCGGAAGCAGGGCCAAAACATTTCCGAAGCCGGATTGGATTTGTTTCGATCTGGATCCAGCTTCCGGGAAATTCGCTGACGCGGCCAGAGCAGCGTTACAAGTGAAAGAGGCGCTCGACGCGCTAGAGTTAGAATCTTTTCCAAAGACGTCTGGCAGCAGAGGATTACACTTGTTCATACCGCTTCGAATTGGCCCAACCGCCACCGAGGTGTTGAAGTTCGCTGAAGAATTGTCAAAACGATTGGCTGCGGCGCACCCAAAGGAATTGACCGCCGAACATTCCATTGCCGCTCGCGGAGACAAAGTGTATCTGGATCCGTTTCGCAACGGAGCGGTCCAGACGGTATTCGCGCCGTATTCGGTACGCAGAAAACCCGGCGCCCCAGTATCCACACCATTAACTTGGCCGGAAGTCAAAACCTCGCTCGATCCCACAACTTTCAACATCAAAACTTTTCAAGCGCGCCTGCGGAAAAAGGATCCGTGGGCTGAATTTTTTGATAGCCGGCAAACATTAAAGCAGGCCTTAGCGGGATTAAAAAAGATTTAAAAACGAATCAAAAGGCGGAAAAAGATGTCCTTAAAAACTTATCAAAAAAGCGCGATTTCAAAGCTTCTCCTGAGCCATCGGGTGACAGGGCTAGCGCAAATAGGAAACGTAAGGTGCTGCGTTACGTGATTCAGAAGCACCGGGCTACGCAACTTCACTATGATTTTCGGCTGGAATTTAATGGGTTGTTGCTATCGTGGGCCGTTCCCAAAGGACCTTCGCTTGATCCATCGGTGAAACGATTGGCGATGCAGGTGGAGGATCACCCCTTGGATTTACGCGGACTTTGAAGGAGTGATTCCTGAATGTCCGCCTCGTAAGCGATCAGACTTGCACTTATAGAAGGTCAGGAAAATACATAAATCCGGGTAACCTGCCCGCGAATTCACCTGAGTGCAACTTTGCCGTTTGCATTGGCGGCTTGGCCCTGCAAATAATCATGGAATGGATTCTTTGCGGGAATATCGAAAAAAACGGCCACTCGGCAAAAGTCCCGAGCCGAGGGGCGGCCGTGCCACCGCGCAACAGAATAGTTTTGTAATCCAGCGGCATGACGCGACCCGCCTTCATTACGATTTTCGCCTGGAAATGAGCGGCATATTGAAATCCTGGGCAGTACCAAAAGGACCTTCGCTTGATCCGTCGGTCAAGCGCCTGGCCGTTGAAACCGAAGATCATCCACTGGATTACGGCGGCTTCGAAGGACAAATCCCGGAAGGGAATTATGGCGCCGGCGAAGTGATTCTATGGGATCGCGGAACATATGAACTCGAAGGCCCCTTGAGCGCGGAAGACCAGTATAAACGCGGTGAGCTGAAGATTATTTTACACGGCGAAAAAATAAACGGCGGATTCGTTCTCGTAAAACTGAAAAACTCCGCGGCAAAAAAAGAATGGTTGCTGATTAAACATCGCGATGCGGAAGTTCGGCAAGACTGGAATATTGAGGATCACGGCCAATCGGTAAAATCTGGAAAGCTACCCGGTCCTCCCCGGCACGGCAAACGATCCGCCAACGCAACACCGCTCCCAACCGGGGCGCAAAACTTGGCGAACGCGAAGAAAGCGCCGATGCCCACGGACGTTCAGCCTGCATTGGCATCCCACGGAGATAGCCCGAGCTCCGGCGACGATTGGTTGTATGAAATTAAATGGGATGGGATCCGCGTCCTTTCCTATCTCGAAGGTGGAAAAGCCAAGCTGATAGCGCGCTCCGGACGCGATATCAGCAACGAATATCCTGATTTAAATGATTTAGCAAAATACGTTCGCGCGCGAACCGCGATTCTGGACGGAGAAATCGTGGTGTTGGATGAAAAGGGAAAAAGTGATTTTCAAAGGTTGCAAGCGCGATTTGGAATCAAAAACCCTTCGCTGAAAGTGCAGCAAGACGCTCCGCCAACCATGTATTTCTTCGATTTGCTTTATTGTGACGGTTACGATTTAAGGCGCACGCCACTAATTGAAAGAAAGGAATTACTTTCTCGAATCATTTCCGTGACGCCGAAAGTCAGAGTCTCAACCCATCACGTAGGCAAGGGCAAAGAATTGTTTGAAGCCGCGTTAAAGAACGGGCTTGAAGGAATCATCGGGAAAAAAACGGATAGTCCCTATCCGGCGGGCCGAACTTCCAACTGGTTGAAATTCAAGTCGGTCCTGGAAATGGATGCGGTTATTGGAGGATGGACCGATCCTCGCGGCAGTCGCCAGCGGTTCGGCAGTCTGCTGCTTGGACTTTACAAAGGCGCTTCGCTGCACTTCATTGGCGGAGTAGGAGCCGGTTTTTCGCAAAAAACCGAGGAAGAAATATTTCAAAAATTGCAGGAAATTGCGACCGAGCGGAGCCCGTTCGCAGGGAAAGTAGACACCAGGGAAAAAGCGCATTGGGTTAAGCCGGTGCTGATCGCGCGCGTAGGTTACTCCGAATGGACTGCGGATCAGCACCTGCGGCAACCGCGTTTCATGGGATTGCACCCGGACCGGGACCCTCGCGAATGCACTTTTTCCGACGAAAAACGCGCTCAGGAAGAAAAGATCCAGGCAAAAAAAAGCAAACCCGCAAAAACAACTGAGAAGCTAGCACCGCGTTCTCGACTCGATGGACAAGGGATAGCGGAAATTCTGGAAAACGAGAAGAAAGAGGAATGTCGGCTGACCGTGGACGGCAAGGAACTTAAGTTAACCCATTTGAGTAAAGTTTATTTTCCTAAGGACGGCTTCACGAAACGCCAGGTGCTCGCTTATTACGCCCGCGTCAGCCCTTATCTGTTGCCATTTCTTGAGGACCGCCCTCTGGTGTTGCACCGCTACCCGAATGGCATCGGCAAGGAAGCCTTCTATCAAAAAGATGCCGGCCCCACAGCGCCTGAATGGCTGCGCACCGCTGATATTTATTCGGAGACTAAAAAAGAAAATGTGCCTTACTTTATGGCCAACGATTTGGCTTCGTTACTGTACTTGACGAATCTCGGTTGTATCGACCACAATCCTTTGCCCGCGCGATACAAAAGTTTGGAAAAACCGGATTATATGTTTATCGATCTCGATCCTACCGAGGGCGCCGACTTTTCTCGAGTTGTTCAGGCAGCCAGAGTTCTGGGTAAAGTGGTAGAGCAGGCTCGCTTGAAATTTTTTATAAAAACGTCGGGTGCGACAGGCTTACATTTATTTATCCCCATTGTTCCGAAATATTCATTCGATCAAGTTCGCGAATTGCTGGAAATTATTGGCAGAGTTGCGATGCAAAACGAGAAGAATTTATTGACGCGGCAGTTTCGCGTTCAGGAACGCCCAAAGAACACCGTGTTTTTCGACGTCCGGCAGAATGCCTTTGGCCAATCTCTCGCCTCGGTGTTTTCCATCCGGCCGCGGGACGGCGCCCCAGTTTCCATGCCAATTGAATGGAAAGAGTTGACTCCCAATTTGCGGCCCGATAAATGGAAGCTGAACACCGTGCCTAAGGATTTATCGAAACGAGCCGCAATCTGGAAAGGTTTTTGGAGCAAACAACAGACGCTGGAAAAAGCTCTGGGGTGGCTCGAAAGATCGAACGTCGGCTAAACTGCGTCGTTGCACTTTGTTCTCAGAACATTTTTATATATATTTGTAAAATATGGTGCGCCCGGCGTGACTCGAACACGCGACCCTCTGCTTAGAAGGCAGACGCTCTATCCAACTGAGCTACGGGCGCTCGATCCAACTTATTCAATGTACTTCGCTTGTCACATTCTCTGCAAGAGTAGCTGAGCAGTTGATTCTGATTGTGCCCAATTTTGTGCCCACCCAGTCCAGAAATAGCATCCAGAACTGCTGCATCGCGTTATGCGCACGGGCTATTGGAGTTTTTCCGGAACACCTGAAAGGACATAGAACAAAAGGATCGGGTATTGTGGATTCCCTTTTGCATCGACAGCCGAATAACTTTGCGCCGCATAGTAATAGTAGCGGTCCCGAAATGCGATTTGTGCGGGATCGGTTGACCATGCCAGGCTTGTCAGCGAATGCTGAAGTTCCACTAGATCCGGATTTAAAAACGCGACGGGTCCCCAGCCTTGCACCGCGCCGGAATTGAGACAGGGCGACGAGTGACCACCCGCGATTCCATCTGCCGAGTCGTCGCAGTACTGTGCCGGCGGATAGCCGAACTTCTGCCCGTGGTACCCAACGCGGTACCATCCGTTGCTTCCATCAAAATAATTGTTGAACAAAGGTAAGCGAAAGTTACCCTGGAAGTTTTGGTATAGCAATTGATTGGTCACCAGCCGGATCTCGTCGCTGGAAGGAAAGTCCAGGCCAGTGGCCTTTTTGTTGTCGTACAATGCCCGCAGAAACACCGGCACCCTATGGAAGTGCGAGATATCCCAACTTGCATTCCTGTTCACAGCTGCATCCCCAGGCGTCGGAAACGCCTGCCCCGTGTAGCCAGAGTACTTGTAGTCCGGATCGGTGTCGCTGGGAGTCGTGAACTGTCCGTTGAAATACGAAACGCTCCCGACCGCTTGCTTCTGAAGGTTCTGCGTGCCGGGATAGTACGTCCTGTTGTTGTTTTGCAGCGCTTGCACAGTTGCTTTAACTGCTTGCTGCAGTTGCGAGCTTTGCGTATCGGCAAGCGGCACAAGGGCAGGGTCATTTGCATTCGCGCCTAGCACTTCTGCTGCCGCCGCTGCCATCCAAAGATCTTCGTCGTTGATTCTCCCCGGCAAAGTCTGAACCCTTTGCATCGTCGAACCATTAGCGCGCCAAAAAAGTCTCAGCAAATGATCTCGCGCGATGACTGGAGCGTACCAGGCGGCAAACGCCTGCATCGATTGCGTTCGCTCGGAAACCGGCAGGGTAGAAATAATGCGCAGCAATCGTGCCACTGGATAATAGAACTGGCTGTTACATAAATCGCATTCACGCACGTAAGTGACATTTCCGTTGGGCCATACCGAAATGAGCGTTTCCGCTGAATCGGATCCGACCTCGAGCATGCTGGTATCGTACTGCATCATCGCGCGCATCGCGCCGACGGTGGTGAATCGGCCTTCGTATGCCACGTAGAACGCGGCGAGTTCATCAAGTAACGCGACGTCCTTCTTCACCGAGGCTATATTTAAGGCGCCTCGCGCTACTGATTCTGTATTGTATGCATCCTGCGCCACGAGTGTGTTTGCATCGGCCCACGAATTGTTGATACGCCACGCCTTCGCCGTGTTATCCCACGCGATTCCTGAAAACATAGTCATCCACGGGCGTCCAGAATTTTCCCACACAGACCGGGCATACGAGTACGTCAAGGCGGTCTCCGGCCAGCTTGTGACGTTGAGGCGGAACGTAGTTTGCATTCCGGTTGGCATCACCTTCACGTAGTACGTAACCCCGGGCGCGAAGCCCGCCTGAAAGGCGTCCACGCTTAGCGTGACATCGCCAACCGGGCGCGCGAGAATTGGCCTCCGAAAAGACGGCGTATCATCAACGAGCACCTGATAGGAATTGACGCCTGCGATTTTGCTCCACTGAATGTCCACTTGGTTGCCTGCGGCCTGGGAAACCGTCACGACCGCTGGTGTAGGGTTGGTGATGGGGTTGGCGTTTGTGCCACCGACAACCGCGGCGCAGCCCGCCAAAAAAACACTCAAAAATGATCCTAAAGCTAGAGCCCATACCGTACCTGCGCCTGGATTGCTCGATGCCTGGCACGGTCTTTGAATCGTCCTGCTCGTCATTACGTTCCTTTGCATACAGAGCTCTTTCTAGAGACTGTGCAAAGGATAGGTTTTGCGTTTGTATCGGCACTACTGGCCGGACGAGCAGACTGTTCTACTTGATGACCCCTGTAC
Organism: Candidatus Dormiibacterota bacterium; assembly: GCA_035602385.1. Classification (GTDB taxonomy): domain Bacteria; phylum Acidobacteriota; class Terriglobia; order Acidiferrales; family UBA7541; genus Acidiferrum. The sequence goes on along the minus strand of DATNME010000008.1, from coordinate 135,134 downwards.
TTTCGGACACAGTCCAAAACTGCCTTAATCGAGGAGGCCGAGAGTGCGGTGTGAGGAAACCTGGCGGAGTGCTTGATGAGAAGGCCATGTCCAACGAAACTTGCGATTCGCACGCCAACCAGCCGTATGCAGTAAGGCGCATTCGGCGCACCCTGGCGGCAAAAGTATGTAAATCGCGATAAGATTTAGGGAACCAAGGCCGAAAATCATGGACATTCATTCCATCGTCGTCATTAATTTGCATACCCCTAAGGAAAAGGTTTGGGGCGAACTGCTGTCCATAAATCCTTCTGGCGTTACGGTAAGAGGAATCGACCTCAATTCCTTTGATCATTTTATTCGCCAGATCAATGAGCCAGACGGCGGGCGCATTGGCATTCCCACGGTTTTCTTCCCCATGAATCGTATCGAACGGATGGAAATCGACGAGTCCACCGGCGCTATTCCTTCGATGAATGAAATTTTTACTCGTAAGGTTGGCCGGTCGCTGGAGAATTACCTGGCGCAGTTCGCCTGACCGCCGGAACTGCGCTATCCTCAAACGCAATGCGACGACGCATCTGGACAGTTCCCAATCAAATTACTTTTCTGCGGCTCGGAATCATTCCGTTCTTTATTATTCTGATTTCCTACGAACAGTATCGATGGGCGTTGCTGGTGCTCGTTCTGGCTGGTTTATCGGATGGCGTCGACGGTTTGCTGGCGCGTAAGCTGCATCAGCGCTCGGCCCTCGGCGCCTATTTGGATCCCTTGGCGGATAAGTTGCTGCTTTCCTCGTCGTTCCTGATTCTCGCCTTCAAAGGAAAAATTGCGTGGTGGCTATCCATCATCGTCTTGGGACGCGACCTTCTGATTCTCGTGGTCGCCGCGGTGATTATTTTAATCCAGGGGTATCGCCCATTTCCCCCAAGTTTGCTCGGCAAAGCCACAACATTTTTTCAGATTGTTTTGGTTTTCGTGGTGGTATTCGAAGCCGCCTACACCAATCCGCTGCTTATCACCGCGGGGCACATCCTCATCTATGCAGTTCCTATTCTGACCATTACCTCCGGTTTCCATTATTCTTTTGCGATGGCCACTCGCCTCAACAATTCCTGAAGCGAACAACCGGGCTACTACGAAAGTGGATCCCTGATGTGCAGGATCATCATCGCAAAAGCTGCGATAATCACAATTCCCGCTGCCCACGCCAGCCCATACGCTCGCGTGCGTTCGCCCGCGGTTTGTGGTTGTCTGTCAGGAATTAGTTTTCCTAGTGCAAACCCGGCAGCCAAACCGCCGAAATGCGCCCAATTATTCACAATTGGGAGGAAGAAGCCCATTGCAAAAATCGTGACTACCCATGAAATCAGCCGTGAGCGCTCCGCTTGCGCCGCCGCTCCGCTCCGCTTGGTGGTGATCGCAATCATCACGCCGACCAGGCCAAGTATCGCCCCGCTCGCGCCGACCGATAGTCCGCTTCCTTGCCAGTCGCTTAACAAATTTCCCGCGACCCCGCTCGTCAAATAAAGAAACAGGAACAACGCCGAGCCATAGACTTCCTCAACGACCGGGCCGACATCCAGCAAAACCATCATGTTAAAGCCGATATGAATCAATCCATTGTGCAAAAAAATCGCTGTGACCGTTCTCCACCATTTCCAGAGTCCGGTACGGAACGCCATATCCGCGCCTAAAAGATATAGGTCGCGTGCGCTCGTGCGCCAAAGGAAGTTCAATCCTCCCTGGCCGCTATTTGCCATTCGCAAAAGCGTCAGCGCGAACATCACAATGTTAACGATTAGCAATCCGGTTGTCACAGGAGCGTGCCCGCCAAAAAATCCAGACAAGCCTTTGCTCAGCGCCACCATCGAATATTTCAAATTTGTTCCGCACTCGTGGCATCGCGTGGCGCTAACGCCTACCAAAGTCCCGCACGCGGGGCAAATTTTCGGGCGCGGCGGTCCTTTCTCGCCTCCAAAAGAAGAACGCAACGAATTTTTCCAGCGATCCAATTGCCACTGCCAACGATAGGGAAGCGCCAACTATCCTCCTTGCGGCTCACGTAGTGCGTTCCTATAATACTTGAATTGCGCTGCTTTGCCGGAGGCGATGGCCATGGACAAATTTGAAGAAGTGGGTCGGCGTATCGACGAAGAGTTGTCGCGTTTGCGAAAATTCGTCGAGGACGAAGTTGCTCCGGAAACAGAAAAACGCGCGGCGGAATTTATGCGCGAAGTTTCTGAAAAGCTCACAGCCGCTACAAAGAAGCTGGAATCCAGAGTGTCCGCCCGCTCGACTCCCAATCCGCGCCCGCCCGACGCAAAATCGTGAGTTCGGCGACTGTGAAGAAGTTTTTCGCCCGAGATTTTTTTGTTTGCACGCCAATGGATGCAGTGCCAACATTCAGCCTGTTTGTTGTGGCTTGCGTTTTGACCGTGAGCGGTTGCGCGGGACGTAAGCCGGTCGCCGCCGCGCCGCCGTCCTCCCAACCTTCAACGCTGCCCCCGGAAGCCCCCGAAAAGCCGGAACCAACCGCCCGACCAGTCAGACCCACACCCGGCCGCTCTCCCAAATCCGCGAGAGCAATTCCACCAATTCCCGGTTTCACCGAAGAAGGCAATGCTTCGTGGTATGGAGCGCCATTCCACGGGAGGCGCAGTTCCAACGGCGAGATTTACGATATGCATAAATTGACGGCCGCGCACCGTACCTTGCCTTTTGAAACTGTCGTTCGGGTGACCAACTTAAATAATGGCAAGTCCACGATCGTGCGCATCACCGATCGCGGGCCGTTCGTCGGCAATCGCATCATCGATCTTTCGCAGGCCGCCGCCCGCGAAATCGAATCCACCGGTTCAGGGGTAGTTCCCGTGCGGCTGGAAGTTATTTCGTCGGGGATCGATCCCGCATCCGGATTTTTTACCATGCAGGTTGGCGCGTTTAAGGACATAAAAAACGCGGAAAGATTGCGCGCCCGGCTAAAAACCAGTTATCCGCCGGTATTTGTTCAAAAATACGATGCGCCCGATGGAATCTATTATCGCGTGCTGGTCGGAAGAGTCTCCGGCGAGGACGAGGCGAGACAATTCAGCGAACAGTTGCGCGCGCGTGAAGGATTTGCGCCGTTGCTGATCCGCCTCGATGAAAACGGAATTTCCGAGGACCTGAAATGACCGACTGTTTGTTTTGCAAAATAGGTGAGAAAAAAATTCCGGCGAAGCTGGTCTATGAAGACGATGAACTATTTGCGTTTGAAGATATCACTCCCCAGGCTCCCGTCCATATCCTGATTTGTGCGCGAAAACACTTTGCCGCGCTGCACGACGCTGAGTCCGCGGACGACAAGGTACTCGGCAAAATGCTATTGACGGCAGGAAAAATCGCGCGAGAAAAAAAATTATTGGCCGGTTATCGCACTGTTTTCAACAACGGCGAAGGCGCGGGCCAATCCGTCTTTCACCTTCATCTGCACCTCCTTGGTGGGCGTGCGTTTCGCTGGCCTCCGGGATAAAAGCGAAAAAGTATTCGAGGCGTACTCGATTATTGCGCGTTGAGGTCCAAATCCTTCACCGGCACGTCCCAATGAGCATCTAGAATCTCAAACCGCCTTTGTTCTTCCCGTTTGTAGACGGCCTGGTCCGGAAAAATTTGCTTGATCAGCGCAGCGCTGTCGAAATCATCGTTTGCAATCGCCGCATTCTTATAGATGATGGTGATGCGGTAATCCCACCGGCCATCCTCGGTCGAATGATAACGCGGCGTAACCGCCGACACTTTTAACATTCGCCCGAGTTCAATTTCTTTTTTCAAAACAGGGAAGTGGTTTTTCTTAAACAGCGCGATGAATTCGTCCGCGTGCCCCCATTTTGTTTTGTAGTAGTACTCCACGACAAACGGTTTATCGCCGGACGCAGCCGCGGTCAGGCTGCCCTGCGCCGCGGAACGCGCGATGCCGAGCGAAAGGGCAAGCATCGCGCTTACCGAACACAGCGTAACCGCGTATCGCCTGAATTTATTGCTTACATTTCGCATATTTCCTCCGCGAAACACACCCCGCGAATTTTTCGTGCGAGACCAGCATTCTATCCTAATGAACCTGTTGCGTCGCGCGTCGAAGGCGATCCCATATCGCCGCCCACTCCGGCGTTTGCGGCGGGGACTCCACGGCAATCCAGTCGTAGCCGCCGCCGTCCAACTCATGAAGTGCCTTGTACAATTGCGCGGCATATTCAGCGGCTTCCGACGGCATCACCACAAGCCGCCGGCAGCTACCCGTTGTTATCGCACGGTCGGTCCGGGCCAAAAACGCCCCACAGCCGTGCTCCGGCAATTCTCCGTCACTCACCAAAATCAATTTCGTTCGTGGACTGTAATGCTTTCTGTGTTGACCAGGAGATCGATGCGCGTCCGATACTTCGTCCGGATTTGCGGCCGCAACAGCCTCCTCGACAAAAATCATTCCAGGCCGCAACAGTTCTACTCGTTGGCCGACTACAGCAACCACGGTGGATTCCAAGCCAACTTCGCACGGGCCGCCATCTAAAATCATGGGCGCTTCGTTTCCAAATGCATCGCGAACGTGCTGAGCGGTAGTGGGCGAAAGTTGCGCGAAGCGATTTGCGCTTGGTGCGGCGATTGGCACACCGGCTTTGCGAATTAGCGCGAGCGCGATTTCGTTTTTCGGCATACGAAGACCGACCGTCGGCAGGCCAGCCGTGACCAAATCAGGAATCAGCGAATTTTTAGGAACTACAATAGTCAGCGGCCCCGGCCAAAATTTGCACGCCAACTGTTGCGCCGCTTCCGGCCAATCCGCCGCAGCCAGTCCTTGCGCTTGTGCCACGCTGGCCACGTGAACAATTACGGGACTTGTCGCCGGTCGCCCCTTCAATTCAAAAATTTTACGAACCGCCGTAGCATCGCAAGCATTTGCCCCCAGGCCGTATACTGTTTCCGTCGGGAACACCACTAAACCGCCGTTAAGTATAATTTTCGCCGCAGCGTCAATTTCTTCCGCACTAACCATGTTTAGAGTTTACGCGTGAATTTAATTTGAAAGAAAAGTTACACAAAGCATTTCCAGCCCAGAACGCGAATGCGTCCGTCTCCATCCCATCAAGGAGTCACCACATCTTTTAATTTCGGCTTCACCTTTACCGCGGCCAGGCTGGATGCGTCCCATCCTCCTCCTAGCGCTTTAATCAGCAGAACCGTGGTCACCATGCGTTGCCCTTGAATCGAAGCCGCCTGCTGTTCATTGTTAAGCAAATTTTGCTGCGCGCTTACCACATCCAGATAGCCAACTAACCCGCCTTTATATCTGTTGGTGGCAATGTCCAGTTCACGTTTTGTCGCCGCGATCGCTTCTGCCTGCGAACGCTGCGCTTCTTCCAACACCACAAGCCCAGTCAGTCCGTCTTGCACCTCACGCAGTGCATTCAGCACGGACTCGCGATACGTCGCCACCGTCGCGTCGTACCCTGCTTGCGCATATTGCACTTGTGCGCGCCGCGCTCCACCGCTAAAAAATGTTTCCGCCACATTTGCGCCCACTGCCCACACCGCGCTCTGCACGTTGGCCAGCTTGGCGATATCCGCGGACAACCAGCCCCCCTGCGCAAAAATATTCAGCGAAGGGAAATATGCTGCCTTTGCTAGACCAATATTGGCATTGGCTGCCGCCATTTGTCGTTCCGCTTCGGCAATATCCGGTCGTCGCTCCAGCAGGTCAGTAGGCAGGCCGGGTTCCACTCCCGGAACCTCACTCGTTAAAACTTTTGGCGCCATATGAAAATCCGGCGCCGGTTTTCCCGCGAGTACCGCGATGGCGTCTTCCAATTGTTTGCGCAGTTGCAATAGTAGCGTCGCCCTTGTGCGTGTTGTTTCCATCAGCGTTTGCTCTTGCGCCACTTCCAGCCCGGATGAAATCCCGCCTTCATGCCGGGAGTTCACCAGGTCAAGTCCTTTTTGCAGGCTTGCCACTGTATCCTTTAATATTTCCAGCTCCGTATCGATTTGCCGCAAATTAAAATAGTCTCCGGCCAGTTCCGCAGTCACAATCAGTTGAACGTTTTGTAAATCCGCCGCGCTGGATTGATACGACGCTTCCGCAGCCTCGATCGAGCGCCGCCGCCTTCCAAATAAATCCACTTCATAGCTCACCGTAAAAGGAAGTGAAACGCTGCTCTGCGTTATAGGCCCGGTGGAACGAAAAGAGCTTAGCTGAGGACGATTCCCTGATATTCGTTGACGCCCAATGCTTGGATTTGTGCCAAAGGTCGGAAACAGTTGCGCAACTTGGATCGATGCCGTAGCGCGCGCTTGCTCATAATGAGCCATTGCCAGTTTTAGAGTTTGATTAGAGGAAAGCGCATCGTTTTCCAGGCTCGCGAGATCGTCATCGTGAAACGCGGTCCACCACGCGCCCTTGTTGACGCTATCTTGAGGCGTGCTCACCCGCCACGGCTCTTGAATATCCCACTTGGCCGAAACAGGCGCCGACGCGCGTTGATATTTGGGGCCAACCGTGCAACCCTGAAAAAAAAAGGCAGCCGCCAGGCCAATATGCCCCAGAAAAAAAATCGCACGCTGCATTTTTTGTTTTGAAATCGAAGCGGCCTTCATTTTTTTGTATTCGCTGGCCCTTGCGACCCTTCCACAAAAACCGCGGGTTGCGCTACTTGTTTTACCCGAACTTCCTCACCTTCATCCAGGGAATCCGCGGGGTTCAGCACGATCCAATCTTGCGCTTTGAGTCCGTTCAACACTTCCAGGCTGGTTCCGTAATCGCGCCCTATCGTCAAAGGCTGCAAATGAACTTTATGGTTGGCATCCACAACAACCGCGCGAAGGCCTTCCGCTCGAAAAAGGAGTGCGTTCACCGGAACCTGCAGCCGCTGCCCGGTAATTTTCGTCTGCAAATGCACTTGAGCAAAGCCTCCCGGAAGCAGCCGGCCATCCTTATTAGGCACGTCCACTTCGGTCAGAAGCGTGCGCGTCGCGGCATCCAGCGCTTGCGCGGTGCGCGCAACTTGTCCTTGAAATTTTTCCCCGGGAAATTGCGTCAACTCCAGATATGCACCCAGGCCAGGATGAATTAACGAAGAATAATTTTCCGGTACGGTCACAAACACGCGGATCGGATCGGTCTGCGCCAGAAAAAATAATTGCTGCGCGGTTCCGCCATTTCCGGCGTTCACAAGGATGCCGGTGTCCACATTGCGTTTCGTGATTACCCCGCTGAATGGCGCGTAGATATGCTTGAACGACTCCAGGTCCTGAAGCCGGCGGACATTCGCCTCCGAAGATCGCACCATCGCCTTTTTTGCGGCGAAATCGCCGGTGGCGTTATCCACTTCCTGTTTCGAGACGCTATCGGACTTCAGCAGCCCTTCGTAGCGGTTCGCTGTAATTTCCGACAGATTCGCATTTGCCTGAGACGTGCCCAACTCCGCGCGCGCCTGCGAAAGTTGCTGGTCGATTTCGGGCGCGTCAATATCCGCCAGCAACTGGCCTTTTTGCACCCGGCTCCCAATATCGAAGTACCATTTTTTCAAGTAGCCGTTGGTACGCGCGTAAATTGGCGACTCCACATAAGCTTGCAAAGTGCCGGGCAACGCCATGTTTTCTTGATCGGACATGACCGATGGATGAATCACCGCCACCGTGGGTACTGCCAGCGCGTCTGTTTCGCGCGCCAGCGCCTGATATTGCGATTTTCGCTGTAGTAAAGTAAAAACACCGAATAGCACCAGCAAAATTACTCCGGCAATAAGCACAAGGAAAATGCCGTTGCGCTTGGTCGGTTTTCTGTTTTCGGAAACGCTTTGCATTGCTTCACTTTCTCTGATTCAAACCTGCTTGAATTTCAGTATGCAGCCGGGACGGCGCTTGGCTCTACGTGTCTCTTCCGGTCGCGTCTGCCGTGAATCAGTGAAAAAACGCACGGCACAAAAAATAATGTTGCAAAGGTGGCAAACGCCAGCCCGCCGATCACCGCTCTCCCAAGCGGCGCATTCTGCTCGCCGCCTTCGCCTAAACCAATCGCTATCGGAACCATTCCAATGATCATCGCCAGCGCGGTCATGATTACCGGACGTATGCGCACAAATCCAGCCTCAAGGGCCGCGGCAAACGCGTTTTTTCCTTCAGCCAGTTGTTCTCGCGCGAAGGAAACCATAAGAATGCTGTTCGCCGTGGCCACCCCCATGCACATAATTGCTCCCGTCAGTGAAGGCACGTTCAGCGTCGTGTGCGTCAGCAGCAAAAACCAGCAAATTCCAGCCAACGCGCCCGGTAACGCGGTGATGATAATAAAAGGATCCATCCACGACTGGAAATTTACAACGATCAGCAAATATGCGAGCAGCACCGCCCCCACCAGACCAATCCCCAAACCTAAAAACGAAGTTTTCATGGTTTGCACTTGCCCTCGAATCACGATGTGGCTGCTCTTCGGCAATTCTTTTTCAGTGTTCTGCACTTCTTTTTCGATCTGGTTCGCAATCGTTCCCAAATCCGTGCCTTCCACCGACGCATAAACATTGATCATCGGCAGCACATTATAGTGCGACACCGAAGCGGCGCGGGAAGTGTTCGTGGTATTCACCAGGTTTCCCAAAATTTGCGGCTTTGCCCCGGGAATACTTCCAATCACCGGCGTGTTTTGCAGCGACTGATAATCCGTAATGCGATACTGTGGTTCTTGCACCGATACGCTGTAACTGACGCCGTTCTTCGGATCTAGCCAGAACGAGGGCGCCGTTTGGAAACTGGAACTGAGTGACACCAGAACATTTTGCGCTATGTCTCGAGCTTGCGTGCCGGTCGATTGCGCCCGCGTGCGATCGATTTCCATCTGCAGCGTTGGAGAATCGAATGCTTGTTGCACGTGCACGTCAACCGCGCCCGGGAGGTGCCGGATACGATTAGCCAGTTTTTCCGCGGCGGCATAATTTCCTGCTTGATCCTGTCCCGTCAACTGCACATCAATCGGCGCGGGCGTCCCGAAGTTGAGGATTTGCGTCACGATATCAGCTGGCTGGAAAAAGAACTGCACGCCTGGATATTCCTGAGGCAATTGCTCTCGCAGTCTGCGAACGAATTCGCCCGTCGTGGCGCCACGCTCCGCTTTTAACTGCACAAGAATCTCGGCGTCGGACGAGCCGATCACGCCCGAATTGCTGTAAGTCAGATTGATGCCGCTATAAGGCAGCCCGATGTTATCAAGCACCGTTACCAAATCTTTTTCCGGAATCATTTTACGGATGGCCTTATTTACCTCGTCCGCGAGTCTTGCCGTTTCCTCAATACGCATTCCGGAGCGTGCCCGCATATGCAAACGGATCTGCCCGGCGTCCACGCTGGGGAAAAAGTCACGGCCCAGCACGAACACCAGTCCCGAAGAAAGGATGCAAAATCCCAGGAAGCAAATGACGAACAGGCCGGCGTGATTCAAGCAAGCTTCTAACGCGTTCCTGTAACCGTCGCGGAATTTCTCAAAAATGCGCTCGAAAACCTGCTGGTAGCGTCGAAAAAATCCCTGTTTTTCACCAGCGTGTTCTTCCGCATGGTATTCGTCTTCAGCACTCAGAAGATACATCGCTAGCGTCGGAACAATCGTGCGGGACCAGATGTAGGACGCTATCATGGCAAAAATCACCGCTTCCGCCAGCGGCACAAACAGATAACGCGCCACGCCTGTGAGAAAAAACATCGGAAGAAAAACGATGCAGATGCACATCATCGAAACCAGCGCGGGCACCGCAATCTGTTGCGCGCCGTCAAGAATTGCCTGTACCGTCTCTTTGCCCAGCGCCAGGTTGCGGTTGATGTTTTCTATCTCCACGGTGGCGTCATCCACCAGAATGCCCACCGCCAAAGCCAAGCCGCCAAGCGTCATGATATTTATGGTTTCGCCCAAAGCGCTCAGCGCCAGAATGCTCACTAGAATGGATAGTGGGATGGAAATCGCGATAATAAGCGTGCTCTTCCAATTTCCAAGAAAAAGAAGAATCATCGCGGCCGTCAGGCACGCGGCAATTAACGCTTCACGAACCACTCCGCTTATCGCCGCGCGCACAAAAAGGGATTGGTCGAAAAAAGTGGTGATGTTCAGCCCTTCGGGAACAGAACCCGAATAGTTCTTCAATGTTTGTTTTACGCCGTCAATAATGCTCAGCGTTGAGGACGCGCCGGTTTTATAGATACTCATCAAAACGCCACGCTGCCCGTTGGCAAGAACAATGTTCGTTTGCGGTGAAAACCCATCTCGCACGTGCGCCACATCACGCAAATAAATGGTGGTGCCATTGACGGTTTTTATCGGCAACTGGTTGAACTCGGGAATGGAACGCGGGCTACCGTTCATTTCCACGTTGTATTCCAGCGGCCCAAGCTTCACGGTTCCTGCCGGCAGAATAAGGTTTTGCGCGCTGACCGCGTTAACAATATCCACAGCTGATAAACCTTTGGACTGCAGCGCGGCAGTGTTGATGTCCACCGAAACGACACGTTGCTTTCCGCCGTAAGGAAATGGAATCGACGCTCCATGAATCGGAGCAAGCTGCGTGCGAATAAAGTTATTCCCGTAATCAAATAGCTGCTGTTCGCTCAAGCGATCGCTGGTGAGCCCAATCTGAATCACCGGAATAGTGGACGCCGAGTAAATAATTACCAATGGCGGCGTGATTCCAGGAGGCAGAAACCTCAGAAAAGTCTGCGAAATTGCGGACGTCTGCGCTAGAGCGGTTTGAATGTTGGCGCCAGGCTGGAAATAAATTTTAATGACCGCTATTCCCGGCAAAGATTGCGATTCAATGTGTTCGACGTCGTTTACCAGTACGTTCAACCCGCGTTCCACGTTCGACGTGATGCGTTGCTCCATTTCCTGCGGCTGCAGGCCGGTGTAGGTCCAGACTACGCTTATCACTGGAATATTAATTTCAGGGAAAATATCGGTGGGCGTACGCGGAACGACAATTACCGCCAGAAGCACGCAGACGAGCGCCATCACGATGAAGGTGTAGGGTCTCGATAGCGCTAGGCGAACAATCCACATGGAGACTAGGTATTTTCCTTACCGGAATAAGGAACCGATCAAAATAGAAGTTTTGTACTCCTAGAGCTTGCCACACTTTAGATTCGTTAAGCCATCGTGCCGGGTACGACGCTTCTGACGCATGCCCTGGAAGCGACTTCGAGGCAATCTCGCTGCATTGGATGCGAGTCATCCTAAAGTGGACACATGGAATTACGACGTAAATACGGCCTTATGTCGCTGATGTGGGAAGGGCGGGGAATTGGGTTTGGTCGGAAATTTAGGCGCTACTCTCTGAATATAAAATTCATTCGCACGCCGCACACGTCAATCACGTCGCCATCATTCAATCGCACCGGTCCGGTAATGCGCGATCCGTTTACGCTCGGAATCTTGTCGCCGGCGCCGACAAAAAATCCGTCATCCTGCTGATTGATTTGCGCCGCCATCTCCGGTTTAAACCATCCCTTCAGCCGCACCGTGGCCATCCCGGATTTGCCGATCACCGTCAATTTGTTGGTTAACATATATTCTTTTTGATCGGTTTTTCCTTGCAGCACTATGAGTGTGGGAACTTTCATTCGTCCCGACGCAAATTGCGTGCGTTCGCCGGTGGCCGCGGCTTGTTGCAGCATTTCCCGGCGTTGCTTGGTATCCAAAACCATCGTTTCGTTGATGCGCGGAGCGGCGGTCTTGCGCCCGGCATCCATCGGCCACGGCGCATCGTGCGACGCGTCCACCTTGATATGGTGTTTTCCAATCCAGATGGAATCACCATCGTGAAGTGTGGCGCGTTCCACGCGGAGGTCGTTCACAAAAGTTCCGTTGAGGCTGTCGAGATCCTCGACAACCAGGCGGCCGCCTTCCACATACACGCGCGCGTGATGATTCGATACCGCGAGGTTGTCGACGGGAAGATCATTATCCGGCGCTCTGCCGATAGTTATCGGCCGCGTGCCTACTGGTACTTCCTGAACCAGCTTATTTTCGAACATCAAGCTTAGTTTCGGCATTGTCTCCTCTTCGCTTGCTCCGCTGCACCCTAGGATTTCGTTTTTTTGCCGCGCAGCCACGAGAGCCAATTGTGGGATTCAGAGCCCACGCGAACAACAATCACGGTGATGTTGTCCTGCCCTCCGCCTTCATTCGCGACCTCTACAAGTCTTCGCGCCGCTTTTTCCGGATCGGTCTCGGCTTGAAGTGTTCCGGCGATTTCTGGATCCGTAACCATTCGCGTCAAACCGTCCGAACAAAGCAAAAGAATATCGCGCGGAAAAAGAACGTGTTCTTCGGCGTCCACTTCTATCTTTGCGTTTGCGCCCAGAGCGCGAAGGAGCACGCTTTGCATCTCGCTTCTTTCAGCTTCGACCGCGGTCAAAATTCCGCGGCGTACTTGTTCAGCAACCAAGGAGTGGTCCGTGGTCAACTGTTGGAGATTTCCGGCGCGCAACAAATAGGCGCGGCTGTCACCGACGTGCGCGACGCTGAGTCTGGAGCCGTCGATCCACGCCGCGGTTACCGTCGCTCCCATACCGCGCTGCTCCGGATGCTCTTGTGCGGAAAGACAAATTCTATCGTTCGCAAGGTGTACGGCGGATTCCAGCCGCTTGGTTTTTTCGCTCCATTTGGAATGGTCTACGCCGTCGAGCGTGGAACTGGAATCATTGTCGCTGTCCATGCAATATTTAACGATGGTCTCAACGGCTAATGCGCTGGCAATTTCGCCATGGGCTTCGCCGCCCATTCCGTCCGAGAGCACAAACAGGTTTTGCGGTTCCAGAATGCGGAACGAATCCTCGTTGTTGGTGCGCACCCGTCCGACATCGCTAACGCCACTGCAAAAAAGCTGCACTCCGTATCCTTTCAAAGTAGTAATACTTTAAAGTAGTAACAGCGCGTTTGTTCTCCAATATATTGCACCATCGAAGCTATCAGACCCGTTAAGGTTGTTAAAGGGTTTGAACCCTACTGATTACTTGGCAAAACATATTCCCCAGGCTGCTGCCGCTCCTCTACAATCTTTCCATGCTGCGTTGGCGTCTGTTTGCGTTTGTCGTGTCGTTAATTTTGAGTGCAATTTTTATTTTTCCTGATTCTTCCCGGGCGCAAAAAAAATCAGGGGAGTCCGGGCGGATACTTCTGTTGCCGCGAAATATTGTTGCGGGCGACCGCGCCACGCTCGCGGTTCTCGATGTAAGTGGGCGGCTGGCGCCGGGAGTGACGGTTCATTTTTCCAATGGCGAAAAATACACAACGGACGCGACCGGGCGCGCTTTATTTGTTGCTCCGCTTAATCCTGGAGTGATTTTTGGCTCTTTGCCAGGCCGGGCGGGACGCGTTCCCACGACGATACTGACGTCGGCTGAAGCGTCTGCGTCTTCTCCGCGAGTGACGCAAGCGCCGCGAATCGCTTCGATCAGCGACCGCTTTGAACTTGCGGGCAATGGATTTTGCGGTGACGCGGATTCCAACCAGGTGATGATGGGGGATAAGCAGGCGATAGTGCTGGCGTCTTCGCCGGTTTCGATGACGGTGCTCGCTCCTTTAGAGCAACAAAATGGAGCGGTGACCGTGAAAGTTTCCTGCGGAAGGCAATCGGCGCCGGAGTTTTCGATTACGCTGGTGAGTTTGGAATTAAAAGCAGATTCCGCGGCGATGGCTCCGGGAGAAAAGCGCGTGCTGACGGTGCAAGTGCACGGAAGCGCGGCGCGGGTGATGCTGGAGGCGCGCAATTTAGCTCCGGAAATGGCGAGCTTGAATGAAAAAGTTTTGGTGCGCGCAACTTCGAGCGGGGGCGCGGAAAATATTGCGCGCTTTGAACTGCTGGGCAAAAAGCGCGGAAATTTTCTGATTTCCATTCGTCTGATTCCTTCGCTATTCGCGCCAAAGGACGCCGCCGCTCAGTAAACTCAGGCTTTCGCTTTTGAACTGGCTTCAAAGGGAAGCGTTGGAGGAACGATTTCCGGCGCGGGCGGTATCAGCGCGTCTTCAGGAACAGCGGCCAACAAATTTCCCAAGGTTGTTTGCGCTTTTTCCAGGCGCTTATCGGCGTCGTTATAGCTTTGCTGCGCGTTTTTCAAATGGCCGCCAAGTTTTTCAAAAATGTCAGTGAAGGTGCCGATTTGCTTATCGAGGCCGGCAAGGCTGGCGTGCAAGCGTTTGGCGTTTTCTTCAATTTTCATTCCGCGCATGCCCATGTTGATGACGCAAAGATGCGCGTAGAGGGTATTGGGGGAAACGGCGATCACTTTTTTGTCGCGGCAAAAGGCGTCGAGCAACTGACCTTTGGAGTCCTGGGTCATTAACAGTTCATAGTAGACATTTTCGCTGGGGACAAACATCAGCGCGAGGTCCAGAGTACCTTCCTGCGGAACGATATATTTTTTAGCGATGGATTCGGCGTGGCCTTTCACCGCGGTGGCGAAGGATTTGCGCGCTTCTTCACCTTCAGCGCCGATGCGGCGGAAAGCATCGAGGGGGAATTTGGAATCGATGGCCATCAATTTTTTGTCCAGCAGGAAAACCACGGCGTCAGCGGCTTCGCCGCTTAGGAAGCGATGCTGGATGGCGAAAAATCCCGGAGGAAGAGCGTCTTCAAGAAGACGCTCGAGGGTGACTTCACCAAACGAGCCGCGCGATTTCGCTCCGCCCAGAATGCTTTCGAGAGTTTGCGTGGCTTGCGACATTTGCTTGCCGGCTTCCTGAACTTCGCCCAATTGTTTTTGAATGAGGCCGATCTGCTCGCGAGTACTTTTGAGCTCGTTGGCCATGGCGGTTTGGGATTGCGAAGTAATTTGCGAGCTGATGGTTGCGGAGTCTTTCACGCCGTCCTGCAGGGCCTGGGTGACGCCGGCGAGACGGTGCTCCATATTTTGCGCGATGGCTTCGAGCTTTCCGGTTCCGGAAGCGTGCGCGGTAGCGATGGTCTGAAGGTCGCGGCGCAGTTCGGTCATTTGGGCTTCGAGCTGGGTGTCCTTTTTCTGATTTTGTGCTGATTGCCAAACCTGCCAAAGGGCAAGAAGAGCCAGCAACACGACAATGCCAATCAACAACGGAATCATACTTTTTCGCCTTTTACGGGAAACGGATCCTCTACTTTACTCATAAGCGTGGCCGAAGGGTAGCGGCCGTGTCGGGCTGGACCGGGCCGCCTGAAAAATCCATTGGGAGGGGTACCCCCTACCCCCGGGGGTTGCATAGATGTATCAATCGAAACGAGTTGCGAAAGAGCGTTTTGGAGATGTATCAAACGAAAGAGGTTGCGGGCGAAGTTGTGGAGATGTATCAAAACACGATGTTTACAAGATTTATTCGGGCGGAGGAGTGGCAACAGGGTGATTTGGGGAGGGGAGATCGTAAGTATCACGACGTATTATAGCACGACGGTAGTATAAAGTCGATATAATTATTAGAGAGTACTCATTCGAACGAGGAAAATAAATCAAAAAACTTTTTATAAGACTCTCGCGGTACAGTCCACGTCAATTGCTATCGGATTCGACTAGATCCTGGAGGCGGACGTTGGGCAGGTCGAGTTGGATGCGGACTTGGCGCTTGAGTTCGGGGCGGGCAAGTCTGATTTCGGAGCCGGGACAAAGAATCACAGATGTGTTTCTTTGCTGGGGTTTGCCTTCCAAATCGGTGAGAAGAGAAACTGGATTGAACCAGATTGAATAGTCTTCGATGGGAGAGTATTTGGCGTCCGGAAAGCCAAAGTGATGTGGGAATATCCAGGCGTGGGAGACGGCGTCTCCCTGAATGGAGTGTTTATAACCGGGGCACGGGAATTCATGGGGATCGAAGGCGGCCATCAAGCCTGGAGCATGGAACGGTTTGAGGCATTGTATGGAAGAGGTTAGCCGTGGGTCGGCGCGGCAAATGCCGAGCGTATCATCGACAAATTTGCCTGGGGGAACGGACAGGATACGCGCATCGGCTTCCTGATACTCGGACAGGGCCAATTCGATGTGCAAATTCAGGGTCTTGGTTTTCACTTTTTCGTACTCTTTGCGCGCGATTCTGTACGATAACGATTTCCACTGGTCTTCGGGCCAGAGCTGGACCTGCTGGGATTTCCACCCGTGACTCCATCGTGAGTCCTGCGGAGAGCCCGCAGTGATCTTCATTACGTCCACCATAACCATAGTCCCCGGAGCGACACCGGAAACGGTGATCGGAACATGTAAATCGACGTAAGGTACGGCGTCGGACCACAGGTTTGCATTTCGTCCGCCGATCGTTTCCGCGGGCTGCCGAATGGCAATTCTTGCTGGGGAGGTGTGTGCTTCGACCACTGGATAGTCCTTTTCTATTTTTGTGTTCGGGACTACAACACTGGTTAGAGAACTGACTGCCAGAATCCCAAGCAGAGCTGCAACAGAAACCCATCTTCTTCGCCTTGCGAACTGCCAGACGGGTACGGCAACGAACGATCCCCAGATAAGGAACGACTGGATATGCTCTACGAATGCTGGGGGGCTTTCCACGTCGCCGGAAGGGATTGTGGTGGCCAACCAGGCGATTCCGATTACTGCTACGAGAAGGCAGGCAGCAGTTAATAAGAGCTGCCCAAAGCTTTTTGTGAGGCTCGCCAACAACAACGCAGGCAGAAAAAGTACAAAGTAGAGGGCGAGTTGCGTCAGGAGGAGGGTGGAGAGGTTGGAACGTATGGGGAAGCCGAACTGGTGGAGGAGAAGGAGGTGCACGTGAAAAAGCGGGACAGAGATGAAGACGAAGGTGAAAAGGAGTTTGGCGACCAGCAGATTCCACCACTCGTAGGGCTTGGTGACCCACCACTGGCGGTCACCGACCAAGGATTCGCCTTGAACGACCCGGACGACGAGGAACACCCAAAAAAGGATCATGGCCCCAGTGATGTAGCGATCTGCGAGAATGAAAAAAAATGGAGAGGAATAGGTGTCTGAAAACTGCCAAGGGTGAAGTTCCTGGTAAGTGAAGAAGGCCATGAGAGCGAGGGAGATAACGATTTCGGGCCAGTGACGGCGTGCGTCTTTTTTGAAGATGTGGAGGATTTGGTTCATAGCGACGGACTAGACCTCCTCTGATTTTCTGGCCAAAGCGAGGAAGATGGCGCGCAGCGAGAGGGCGCGGTACTGGACATCTTTTACGGAGCCGAAGAGACGTTGGATGTCGGAGGGAATTTTTTGTTCGTCGAAGCGGGAGTCGACGAAGCGAACTACGGCGCCGGAAGTTTTTGGCTGGAGCCAGCTAGCGGGCAACGGTGACGGTAGAGGGCCATCGGAATCGCGGGTTAGTTCTATCTCACGGAAGCGCGTGGACAAGGAAGCCATGTCTTCGGAGAAGAGGAGTTTGCCGGATTCGAGATAGCCGACGTGGCTGGCGAAGCTTTCGATTTCAGCCAGGTCGTGAGAGGAGAGGAAGACGGTGGATTCGGCGGCGCGTTCAAGGAGGCCTTCGATGAGTTGATCGCGGACGAGAGGATCGAGGCCGCCGAAGGGCTCGTCGAGAACAATGAGGCGGGGATGAAAGGCGAGGGCACCCGCAAGAGCGAGTTTCATTTTCATGCCGCGAGAGAGGGCTCTGATTTTGCGGTCGAGAGGCAAATCAAATTGCTTGACCAGGGATTGTTCGAGGGCGAGGTCCCAGGTGGGATAGAAATCGCGGAGATAGTCGAGAAGCGCACCGACTTTCATCCATTCAGGGATTTCCTGATTTTCCGAGACGTAGCCGATCTGGGTGTAGGACTTGCCGCGGATTTCGCGGGAATCGGTGCCGAGGACCTCGGCGGTGCCTTGGCTGGCGGAGATGAGATTCATCAGGATTTTGATGGCAGTGGTTTTCCCGGCGCCGTTCTGGCCAACGAGAGCGTAGACCGCACCCTCCTGGACTTCGAGATTGACGTGGTCAAGAGCCGCCACGCGGCGGTATTTTTTGGTGAGCGCGTCGGTTCGGATTACCGCTGTCATTGCTGGCGTCCTCCCTGGCCGGGGCCCTGCTTCTTTTCCCTCTTCGAGGTGAGGCGGGCCCAGTGTTTGGCGATGGCTTCGTGCATGTCCTGAAGATCGATGCCGAGGCGCTTGCCTTCGACGACGAGTTCCTCGAACTGCTGTTCGAGGAGATTGGTTCTTTCGGCTTTGGTGGCGGACCCGCGCTTGGCAACAGTGGGGACCGAGCCGGGGCGAATTTCGAGGAGGCCAGCATCGGCGAGACGGGCGACTACTTTATGGGCAGTGTTGGGATTGATTTTGAGTTGTTTACTGAGGGCGCGGACGGAAGGAAATTCGTCGCCCGGACGGAGTTGGCCGGAGATGATGGACTTGGTAGCAGCGTAAACAACCTGCTCGTAGATGGGAGCGCCGGGCTTGAACTCGACGTAGAACGGAATCATTGGGTGTACTGTAGCAAGTAGTACAGTTATTGCAAGGTTTAATGTGAATGCTCTAAACGTGTGACGCACCTGCGGTGCTAAAGAGCGAAAGCGGTCGAAAAATAAGTGGGGCAACTGGCGGTGTTTCTGTCGGGCGAGGTGGTGGTTACGTCAGGGCAAGATCCCTCCGCTGCGAGCCGCAAAATGTGCGGTTCTTCGCCTCCCTGCGCAGGCAGGGTCGGGATGACAAAAGAAGGAAAGCAAAGGCTCAGAGGATAAAGCAAAGGCACCGCTCAAGAAAAAAGCACAGGCGCCCGCCTCGGAAGGCGGCCTCTACAACAGAAACGGAGGGTGTTGCCCTGCTGTCACAACACAAAAACCACCCTCTAAAAACGAAGAGGCATCTGGGCAATTCAGAAAAAAGTAGGCTAGAGCTCACCACAGGGCAGCAACAGGTTCTTCCTTGAATGCCGGCGCGGGGCCGCCGTGGTTGGAAAGGTGGATGGCGTCCAAGAAGCGTTTGGCTTGCGGATGGTAGGTCACAGTGATGCTTCCGCTTCTCCCCGGTGAGCCATCGAAGCCACTGCGTCCATCGGAGCCGTTCCTTCCACTGGTACCGGAGGGACTTCCCATGCCACCGGAGCCTCCTCGGCCACCGCGTCCACCTCTTCCGCCCGAGCCACCCGCACCTCCCTCAGCTTTCACGGTGAGCGAGCCTCCGTGGGGATCCACCAGAAACAATTTCTGCTCGCCTACTGCAGTCACACTAATTTGCAGGAGGGGATGGCTTCCCGGTCTGAACGCGACACGGACTTGGACTGGCGGCGCGTTGCCCCCAGGTCCTCCATCTTGACCGTTCGAGCCATCCGTCCCGTTCGAGCCGTTTCCGCCCGGGGAGGAATTATTTGGATCGTTGGAACCCATGCTACCGCTCGTGCCGTTCATTCCGTCGCTGCCGTTCATACCGCTGGAGCCGCGGCTGCCGGAAAAATCCGAAGTGAAGTTGTAGTCGTACTGCGGGGGAATGTCCAAGTCTGCCCGGATGCCGGGATGGCTGGGCACGGTGATTATGACGTGCGCCACCTTCCCGTCGCTTACCCTCGGATCACTAGGCAGCGACAATTTGCCTTTATCCACATAAGTTATGACAGTAGTATCGACTTCAATATCGCTCCACGGAACCTTTCCGTTGTCTGTTCCCTCCGTCACCAATACGCTGCCGTCCGGCCGTGTGAATTTCACCACCAGCGGCGACTTCTCCCCGGGCGCGATTGCTGGTCCTTTAGGCAGGCTGGCTTGCATGGACGCTATGGCAGTCTTGGCCAGGGAAACCCTCATCCCCAGCTTGACCTTCATTGCCGCGCAGCCGGTGAGACAAAGCAGCGAGGCGACGGCCAACCAGATCGGCAAGCGAGTGCTCATCAGACGCGGAACGTAGATTTTGGAAGGAATGTAATTCAGACGATCGAAATGCCGGTCAGCGTTGTAACGCCGACGCGAACTAAGCAGCGTTCCGCGGGAGCGTTCGGCGAGGAGTTCCTGATTCTTGCACTCATTCACGAAGCAGGCCTCATGGGTCGAATGACAATCATTGCCATATCGTTCCTAATGTTGAAGAGTATGGAGAAGTATGGGGAAGTACAACCAGAAATGCTCGAAGTGCCTTGGGCTAACGAGTGGCGCACCTACGGTGCTGAGGAAGCGAAGGGCGGTCGGAAAATAAGTGCGGCAAGTGGCGGTGGTTCTATCGTGCGGGGCGGTGCTTACGTCAGGGCAAGATCCCTCCGCTGCGAGCCGCAAAATGCGGGGCTCTTCGGTCGGGATGACAAAAGAAGGGCGGCATCCGGCGGCCAAATTTTCCGCCTCTATCGTTTTCTATCACCCCATTTGTTGCGGTTCAGCGATGAGCATCATTTTATCGCTACATCCGAACATGATTTTGAATGCTCGCGGCACGTTTGCCGTAAAAAATCGCTGCAGCGCAGCGTCAATTCCCTCACGTGCCAATTAAATCCGCAGTTCGGGCACGCAGGATCATAAAAATCTCGCAGCAAGACCAAACATTTTCGGGTTTCCCCTCGTCTCTACTGTAGCGATTCAGCAAAAGCGAGTGGTTCTGAGAGCTCGTCACGCATTAGGCGTGCCGGGGGTATGAGTGCCGCGTCAGTTCTTTCCGGCACCGTAGCGCCGGTTCGTTTACGCCATTGAGGTGGTGTGCTCGTGGTGCTTGCTGGCTCGACAGCCGTTTTTTGGAACCGGCGGAGCCTCGCGCACCAAATGAACTTCCGGATCAAAAAAAGGGGACCAAGATGAACTTAGAACTGCGCCAGTCAAATTCGTTTCTTACGCACTTGTTGCTTCTCGCCGCGGTGTTTGTACCGGTTCAACCTAGTAGCGCCGCGCCACAATCTCAGCAGAATGCCGACACAACTTTTTCCAAGCTGCGATCACAGGCGGAACAGGGCGACGCCGTTGCTCAATACAACCTCGCGCAGTCTTATCTGCGCCACGATCCCACCAATGAGGACTACCAATCTGCCCTCAAGTGGCTCCATGCGTCCGTGGCCCAGGGCAATGCCAGCGCCGAATTCCTCGTCGGCTCCCTGTACGAACATGGCCAAGGCGTCCCCCGGGATTATGCCAAGGCTGCGGCGAACTACCTTACCGCTGCACTCCAGGGCCACTCGACCGCCGAAAACAATCTGGCCTCTCTGTATCAGCACGGTCAGGGTGTTCCGAAGAATATCGACAAGGCGTTCGACTGGTATCTGGCTTCCGCCAAACACGGGAATCCCGTCGGTCAAGGCAACCTGGCGACACTTTACTACCTGGGCTCCGGGACGCCCCGTGATTACAAGGAAGCGGTGAGGTGGTTTCGCTCAGCCGCCGATTCAGGATCCGCCGAGGCGCAAAATAATCTGGCGGTTTTTTACTACAAAGGTTTGGGCGTGGCACTCGATTACACAGAAGCGGCCCGATGGTTGCGGCTTGCCGCGCAGCATGGCATGCCAGTCGCGGAAACGAACCTGGCTTACCTGTACGAGCAAGGGAGAGGCCTGCCACTCGACTACGTCGCTGCCTACACTTGGTATTCCCGCGCGCTCGCCGCAGGAGATGCCTCCGGCGCCGACCGCCGCAAGCAGCTCTCACACGTGATGACGCAGAAGCAAATTGGCGAGGCGAATTCCCTCCTCACCACCCTTTCCACTCAATCAAGACAGCAACACCCTAAGGCCGATGCCAGCGGCTTTTCGCTCCTGCAGAGCCACTAATCTTCGGGAATATGAGGGAGATGTCGTCGTCACCTCTCCTGCGGATACGCGCGCTCTAAACATCCCGTACTGGGTTTCTTTCAACAATCCGTAGTCGTAAAATGTTTTCGTCTCGTTCCCCGAGCTTATGGAGGCGATTTAGCGGCGTGTCACCAGTCTTTTCGCCTAGAGCGATCGGATTCCGGTACTTAGCGAGGCGATTTCCCGGCGAAGGGCAAGAATTGACTTTTTATCAGCATGCCGGAAGCGGAAGGGAGGATGCATGTCCCCTAATTAACGCCAAACCCGACGAGTAGAATTGAAGTCTCCGACTATCCGACTATCTGGGAGTTTCGCAAGCTCTCACTTGCCGAACTGCTGTATCTCCGAGAAGCGCTTCAACCCGTCCTCGTCTGCAGGGCCTGTTGAGTGGCAGCCCATGCGAAAACGGTGGCCGTCCGGGTCCTGTACGTTCATTTCCCGCACACCCCAAGGCATATTGGTCGGTGGCTGGCGAATGACCGCGCCGCGAGTTTTATATTCCTCGTGCAGCGCGTCGACATCATCCACAAAAATGGACATCCACGTGCCAGGCTGTCCTTGCGCTCCTTCGCAGATAAAAATCTCTACGTTGCCCCGCGTGACACAGCCGAAAGTGGGTGGATCGCCCCAGTCCCACTTCTTGCGAAAGCCCAGCTTGTCGACGTAGTAGCGCATCGACGCGGCAAAGTTCTTAACATGCAAAATCGGAACCACGCACGCAAAGTTATTCATATAACGACTCCAGCTAGACGCATGAGCTTACCAAAACCCACAAACTCTGGTCAGCTTTCATGGATATGCCTGATTACAGGCTTGCCGGACATGTGAAGTGCTGGTACGGCAGTTGTGCGGTAAGGCGAGTAATCGAAAGTTCGCATTGGCGAAACAGATCAACGGCCTGCACAATAAGGCCGGGAAATAAACTGCGAAACCATGGGCAGGGGGCCAAGATTGGTGGAAAAAGTAGGTCCGTTGAAGAGAGTTACGAAAAGAGCGCTGACGAAAACACGCGTGACCAGGGACGATTCATCCGTCTCTGGCGAAGAACACCTGCGAAGAGTGCGCCGGCTCTGCGCGGCTCTGCCACAAACAAAGGAAAAACTTTCCCACGGTGAACCCACGTTCTTTGCGGGGAAAAAAGTCTATGTGATGTTTGCCAACGACCACCACAACGATGGCCACGTTGCAGTGTGGATTCCCGTGGTTCCTGGTCTTCAGGCGACACTGCTCAAAACTGAGCCCGGCAAGTTCTTTATGCCACCTTATGTTGGTGTGCGAGGATGGGTCGGTATCGAACTTGATGCGATCAGCGATGAAGAGCTGGCCGCGTATATTTGTGAGGCTTGGCGGCTCATTGCCCCAAAAAAATTGCACGCCCTTCGATGAAGGCTTCAACGACGCGCGCAGATATGCTTGAAGCCACGATGCGAGCACGGGCTGAGGAGCCTGATTTGGAATAGACTATGACTACGTTTACTGGTGGAAAAACATATGGTGCAGCGGGAGCAGCCTGCACTGCTGCGTCCCTGGTTCAACGAGGTGGAACGCCAAAAGAAGGGTCGAGCCTACTCGGTCCAACTGGACAAAGCGGAATTAGAACTTTTGGGCAGGCTCGAAACCCTGGTACAAGACAAGAACGGCGGCGCGCAAAAAGTAACTGCTCTAACAATCAAAATTCTTAAAGATTTCAGAAGCCATTGACGGCAAGCAGTGCTTGAACGCGAGCTGGTTCGGGAGTTTGTTTGAAGCGCGAGTGAAGATTGGGGCGTGGAGAGAGGAGTACAACGAAAAGCGGCCGCACAGCAGTCTGGGGTATTTGGCGCCGAGAGAATTTGCGCGGCGAATTGCCGCTCTCCCGTCGCCTACGGCTCCCTGCGAGCGGCAATTCGAGGAACGGAAAGGAGCAGAAGTCATGTGTTCAGGAGATTTGAGTGTCGTATGATCCCGTGCGCGGAGCTAGGGGGCAGCTCAGGCGCGCTGGGACGTTAAGCCCCGCCGTGACGTGTCGTAGCTATGGGACTCAACGATTTTACTCTGAGAGTCCGTCACACTGGTTATCAGGTCGTTGCTGTCGTACATGAAGTTGTACTGTGACGCGTCAGGGTACGCGACTCAAGACAATCGTCCCGACGTATCATAAGTGTAATTGGCGATGTTACCCGCCGCGTCGGTCGCGCTCGTGGCCAGCGTGGGAAACGACGTGTTTGTGTAGGCAAAAGTTACCGCACGCGACGCCGCGTCCGTTACTGTCGCTATCCGCCCCGAGGTGTCATACGCGATAGCGACTTGATTGTTGTTGCGATCGATTAGAGCAGTAAGGTATCCCGTTCCGCTGAAAACCCGCTTGGTGCCATCGGCAAACGTAATCGTGTAAGTGGAAGCCACCCCGTCGTAAACCAGCGATGCGTGCTGGTTTGGCGGGTTGCTAAGTAGATATTTTTGCGAGGAGGCGTCCCATCCGAACCACCAGCCGTCTCCATTTCCGCGATAATACTTAATGATGTCGCTTCCAATGGCAAATGAGAAGGATGTAGGAATACCGTTCCATTGCTTGAGGCGAATCACACGAGTTCTTTGGCAAATTTATGGATTTTGCACCAGGCGGCGGCGATTTCCTGCATGTCTTCTTCATCGCCCAGGAGCGCAGGTTGAGGAATCCAGATCGTTTCGAACGCAGCGCGATGCGTGTGGGGATAGTTAGCCTTGAAGAAGGCGTGAGGCTCGGTGGCTTGAGAGCCGCACAGGCGCTTGCGATACTCACCGCTCTGCTCACCGTTCTGGAAAAGGGCTAATGCGTGGACCGGCGGATAGCTGGCCTGATTGGGGATGCCCTCGGCGTTCATGGCCTGAATTAGTTTTTGCGTGGTGGCGCCGGAGAACTCCTTGGAATCTACGTGAAAGATGTAGGCATATTGACCGTTGCGGGTGCAGCGGGGATCGAGTTTTTGCGGAGTAAGGCCGGGAATTTGAGGGAGGAGAGTGTCGAGGAGACGGGCGTTCTGGTGGCGGCGCAGCGTTTGCGCATCGAGACGCGTCAGTTGAACGCTGAGAACCGCGCCTTGCCACTCGCTGAGGCGATAGTTCGAGCCGTTGATAAAATGGCTGTAGAACCATTCGCCTGGCATGCGGCCACAGTCATGAACGCTGCGAGCTTGCTTTTCGAAAGCATCGTTGTTGGTGATGATGATGCCACCCTCACCGGCGGTCATGAGTTTGCTTGCCTGAAAACTGAACGTGCCCGCAGCACCGTGTGCCCCGATGCGCCGCCCTTTCCACTCCGAGGCGTGCGCGTGCGAACTATCTTCGATCAGAGCAATTTTTTTTTGTTGAGCCAAAGCGCCAAGAGCATCGAGGTCAGCCGGATGACCGCCCATGTGTACCGCGATGATCGCTTTTGTTCGCTCGGTAATCGCGGCCTCAGCAAGGCGCGGATCGATGCAATAGGTTTCCGGGGAGACATCCACGGTTACGGGAAGAGCCCCTAGCGAGAGCACCGCGCTGGCGGTCGCGACGAAGGTAAAATCGGGAACAATCACTTCATCGCCTGGGGCAATTCCCAGGCCGGCCAAGGCGACTTCAAGCGCCGCGGTACCATTCGTGACCGCGATTCCGTGCTTCGCGCCATGAAATTGCGCAAATTCCTTTTCGAATTGCAGCGTTTTTGTACCTGGCGTTCTCCACCATACTCGGCTTTCCAAAACCTCTTCCAGGGCTTGTCGTTCTCGCTGGTCATATTGGGGCCAAACTGGAAATGTCTTCTGTTTGGTTTTTTTTCCGCCATGCAATGCAAGCTCTGCCATTGTGATTCTCCCGTCCGTGAGTCACCGCCCATATTCCCTACACTGGAAAGCTGCCCAGTCGCAAGCGAATTTGCGGAAAAAACTTGCATGACAGAACAGGTCGCTGCAATATTCACTCGTTCAATTTCAAGAAGGAGGTGAGTGTCAAGGGAGCCGATGATAGTTCACACTCGCATTTCTCATCTTTCAGCGGCGGCGTTGATTTTTTTCTGGTTCGCTCCGGGGTGTATTCGGGCGCAGACGGTCAAGG
Source organism: Candidatus Dormiibacterota bacterium (assembly GCA_035602385.1). Taxonomy (GTDB): domain Bacteria; phylum Acidobacteriota; class Terriglobia; order Acidiferrales; family UBA7541; genus Acidiferrum. Next base: position 109,423 of record DATNME010000008.1, on the reverse strand, counting down.
TGTACGTTTCATCTAAAGCCGGTGACCGTCTAACGGCCAAGCCCGGTTTGGAGTTTGCCGATAGCAAGCCGGCCGGTGGTTCCACATTTGAAATCCAGGACGCGGTGAAGCTGCAGAAGATAGATGGGTTCGGAGCCTCGATCATGGAAGCGGGAATTCTTACGTTAAACACGCTTCCCCCGGAGAAACAAGAAGAAGTGCTGCGCGCGCTATTTGACGCAAAGGATGGCGCGGGATACACGGCGATGAAAACTCCAATAGGTGGCACGGACTTTCAGTCCGCGGGACCGTGGTACACGTATGACGACACGCCCGGCGATGTGAAACTGAAGAATTTTTCCGTGGAGCGCGATTTCGGCGCGAACGGGGTGGGCACATTTATCCTGCGCGCACGAAAATATGGAAACTTCGCGTTGCAGGCGCCGATGGATTACCCGCCGGACTGGATGCTCTATGACGTGAAGACGCACCAGGACATTCAGCCGAAATATTACCCGGTACTGGCGAAATATTTTATGCGGTATCTGGAAGAGTACCGGAAACACGGAATCGTGATCGATTATTTGAGCCTGTTTAACGAGCCCGAAGAGGTCTATACGAAGATCAAATATCCGGAGATTCGAGTCCTGTTGCGCGACCATGTGGGGCCGGCGTTGCAACGTTCGGGGTTAACGACGAAGCTCATGATGAGTGAAGCGCCTGAACGGGGAGTGGCGTATAAGCGGTATCCGGTGGTGTTGGACGATCCGGCAGCGCGAAAGTTCGTGTCGGTGGTGGCGTATCACGGCTACGATTTCAAGGACTACGATAAGATTGCCGCGCTGAAAAAGAGATATCCGGATTTGCCGTTCTGGATGGACGAACTGTGCTACGCCTACGAAGCTGGCTACCCACAGACCAAGAAACTTCCGATTTACGAATTCGATGACGGGGATGTGTGGGGTAATGTTATTTTCGATGACTTGGAAGCAGGAACGTCCGCGTGGCTGTACTGGAATGCGATCCTGGATGAGACCGGCGGCCCATGGGCCGTTTCGCCAATTCACGGGAACCCCGACCCGAATGTGCAACACCCGGTGGTGATCATCAGCAAAAAGACCCACGAAATCACATACACCGGTACGTATTGGTATCTGGCGCACTTCAGTAAGTTTGTAAGGCCCGGCGCGGTGCGGGTGGAAACTAAGGGTAAAGAGAACGATGTGCGCGTGATGACGTTTCAGACGGCGGAGGGCGGTTATATCGCGCAAATATTGAATAGCCGGAATGAGAGCACGAGCGTGAATCTTGAATCGAAAGGAAAAACGTTGCGCGTGTCCTTGCCAGCGCTGTCGATCACAACTGTCACGTGGTAGTTTTTACGCATTTGGTCCAGGAGAGATTCCATGCTTAGAGCAATTCTTACGGACGTGCATTTTTGGGTACCCGTGGTTGTTCTGGTTTTAGGTGTGTGGCTACTGGCTGTTTTTGCGGTTACGCCGTGAGCATGAAACCGGAAGACAGCAAAAAGCTTCCTGGACGGTCGCTTCATTTACTAGGCGTAGTTTGTGGATTGGGAGCCGGCGTATGGCTAGGAGCCGCAGAGGCCCCCACGAAGCTGGTCACCGTCGGTTTTTCCCCGTTCCTGATTTCCCTCGGCATGGTAGCCGGTGTGTTCGTCGCTCGTTGGACACTACCGATGTTGCTTAAAGGAACCAGGTACGTGTGGCTCGACTTTTTAGAAAAACCTCATCTGATTGTTTGGGCTGTGCTGGCAGGTATGTTGTGGGCCGTGGCAAACACCCTGACGGTATTTGCGATTCGAAATGTAGGACTTTCGATCGCGTTCCCGCTCTGGAATACAAACAGTCTGGTAGGACTGTTCTGGGGCTGGCTGCTGTTTAACGAACTGCGTGGAGCTGGAATCAAGCAATGGCTAAAAGTATTGGGTGGGAGTACTACATTGGCGGCTGGAGCTTGTCTGCTTGCGTATGCGACTTCCCAGCAGACAGGCGTCGCATCATCGCATCGCGCGATGTTGGGAATTTTGGCGGCTGTGGGAGCGGGAGCACTGTGGGGAACCATGTATGTGCCCTACCGGAAGGCCTATATCAGCGGTATGAACCCGCTGTCTTTCGTGACGGTCTTCACGGTCGGAGAGTTGGGGACCACTTTCGTGCTCGCGTTGATTTTCCAAGGTGGAGTTCACAATGTTGCCAGTGAGTTAGTTAAAGCGCGGCCAGCGTTGTTCTGGTTATTTCTGGGGGGATTTTGTTGGGTGATAGGCGATTTATTCCAGCAGTATGCGGCGAAGTATATCGGCATCGGGCGTGGAATTCCGCTCTCGAACACCAACCAGCTTTGGGGCCTGGCATGGGGCGCGCTGGTGTTTGGGGAGTTGGCGGGACTGGATCGCGGCGCGCAGTTCATGATCGTTGCGGGGTCGCTATTAATGATTGGCGGGGCAACAGCGATCAGTTTTGCTGAAGCTCCGGCGCCGGAACGGATCTCCTGGAAATTGGCCGTGGAGCGAGAATGCAACCGTTACGGCCTAAAGCCAGAGCGGGTGGCGGCAATTCTCGAAGGCAATGATCCGGCATCCCGCGCGAGTGCTACCCGCAGCCCATGGGAGTGGTTGATCGCCGCGGGGGCCGTGGGAATTTTCGTCTGGCTTGCTGTTGTGGCAAAACCTCAACCCATCGAGTTTAGCGTTCTTTGGGCGGTTGTCCTGGCCGCAGTCACATTCGTTTTTTTGATCGTTTGTGGAACTATATTGTGGAAATGGACGCGCTTTTCGTAGCGCGAGTCGCATTCGGGTAGAGCACGTCACGAAACATTTTGTCTGGGATGAGTGCTGGCAAACACAAAGACCCCACCCTCGAAAACCGAGGGTAGGGTACCCTCGGAAAAAGGGCAAAGCAAAGGCGCAGCCCAGACGAACCTTACCAGATGAGCTTGAGGGCGAATTGGAATTGGCGCGCGTCGTAGGCGGCGGTGGGTTGGCCGGCGAAGCAGGTGGCGCCGGCGGTGGGGTCGCAGAGTTGATTGACGGCGGCGACGTTGGTGCGATTGAGGAGGTTGAAGCCGTCGGCGATTAGTTCGAGGTTGAAGCGTTCACCAAAGGGGATGCGTTTGGCGAGGCGCAAATCAACCTGGAAAAAGCCTGGAGTGGTGAAGCGATTGCGGCCGAGGGTTCCGTTGCATCCGGCATAGGGAGAGATGCCTGGAACGGTGAAGTCAGCGCCAGAGTTCGTCTTGCACGAAGTGGCGGTGGTAAAGGTGAAGCCGGGAATGAATGGCGAAGAGGTAGCGCCTCCGACGGAGGGGCGCGCTTGCGAAGCGCCAAGATCGAGGCGTGCATCGCTGCCGGTGATGACGTTGAACGGTCTGCCGGAGGAAACCTCGATGAGTGGGGCGACGGTAAAGCCGCTGGCGAGCCACTTTAACGTGCCATCGCCGCGAGTCGCGCGAGGGGACAGAAAGACGGCGCTGGTAACCCAGCGATGGCGCTGATCGTTTACGGAATTGGCGCGTTCGAGATTAGGGAAGCGGCTATCAGCGGGTTCGAGGGTGGATTGCAGGTCGGTGGAATCGTCCATGGCGTGCGACCAGGTGTAGCTGGAGAGCATTTCGAAAGATTTGGAGAATTTTTTGTTGAGGTTGATGCTGAGCGCGTTGTACCAGGAGCTGCCGGTGGATTGTTGGGTGTCCACGCTGTTGAAGGGCACAGGAACGCCGAATCCGGCGGGATAACCTGCGAGAGTCGCCAATCCTACTTGATTCGCGTATCCGCCGTACAGTGCCGCGAACGAGGGATTTGGCCCGGAGGGGCGGAAGAAATTAAAGAACGCCGCGGTGCCCACGGGCTTTCCGTTCAAGCCGGCAAAAGGACTACCGGCAGGGCAATTGAGGAAGCCGAGAGCGCTGGGCGCAACAACATTTACGCCGCAATACGGGCCTGAAGGACTGGTGGTGGCTGGGGGAGCAGTAACGGACAAGGGATTTTTGAAACCGAGGTTAGCGGCACTGGCGTTGAGTAAATTGTTGGTTAAGAGGACCGGATCGGTAGAGTTGATATCGACCGGGCGGTTAAGATGCAGACCGCGGGTCCACTGATATCCGACGCTGATACGCCAGGTGCCGGTGAGCTGGCGCTCTACTGTTAAATTTGCCTGCTGCGAATAGCCGAACACGAATTTTTTGTCGACGGGAAGAGTGAAGGGAAGAATGGGCAGCGGGAAGCCGGCAGAAAGATAATTCTGGTTGGCGAAGAGGGAACCGGTGGCGAGAGGATCGAAGCGCTGTTGATTCGGCAGATAAAACATGCTGGGCAAGGCGTTGAGAACGCCCTGGAAAATGGAAGAGCCGTTCAAATTTGTAGGCTTGTCGAGCGAGCCGGGGCAAATACCGGAGCCGGGGATTAATCCGCAGGCGGAGGCTTGGCCGCCAGCGCTAAGCAATTGGACGGAGCGGCCGCCTTCCGCGGTAACCGAGTTGAAGGCGATGGCGAGAAGCGGATGATCGTAGAACAAACCGTAGCCGGCGCGAATTACGGTTTTGCCTTCGCCGGTGGGATCCCAAGCGACGCCGAAGCGTGGTGAAACGTTGTTGTAGTCGCGCGGAATGCCCTCGACAACGCCAAGGGCTTTTTCGGCTGCTGTATTGATGGAGGTGGCGGCTGCGAAAAGCGGGGTGATTTCGACGTCGTAACGGACGCCATAGTTAAAAGTGAGCTTGCGATTGACGCGCCAACTGTCTTGCGCGAAAAATCCGAAGGGCAAATTGTCGAAGGGCTGGTTGGAAGTGCCGATACCCTGGATGTAGGTGGTGGGAATACCCAGGCCGTAGGCTTGCATTCCAGTGGCACCGGGGAGCGCGATTCCGCCAGTACAAGCTGCGCCAGTGCCACCGACGCAATCGGGAAATCCGAAGTTTGACGCAGCGAGGCCGCCAAAGTTGACAACACCGCCAAAATCGAGCTGGAAGATTTGTGATTTAGCGGAGCGCAACTGGATGATGTTCACGTCACCGCCGAATTTGAAGGTGTGCCTACCGTGTACCAGGCTGACGTTATCGGTAAATTGCGTGCGGCGTTCGATGCGGTCGACGGTGGAATACGGTTCGCGGCCGAAATAAACATAGCCGGGGATATTCACACCAATCTGGTCGCCGCCAGGAAGCTGAGAAAAACCGAAGTGGACGCCGCGGCGCGCAAATTGGAAGCGGAAGGTGTTGGTGGATGTGGGGCTGACGATGGTGTCGTGCTGAACGGTGATATTGAAATCTCGGGATTGATTCACGCCGACGCGGGACCCGGCATTCTGGCCAGAAACCTGATTTTGCGAGGTAGATTGAATGCCGGTGACCAGGGATGGAGAAACTCCGATGCGGAGGAATGAGATGTTGCGATCGCTCCAGTGATGGTCGAGGCGCAAGGACCAGAGGCTGGTTTTTTCGGAAACAGGAAAATTGCCACGAAGGTTATTGAGCGCGACAAACGAAGCGGGGAGAGGAGCGAGGCCAACGCCAAATTTTGTACAAGTCAGATTATTGACTTGCTGATTTGGAGGGCAGGCGACTGGAACGGGGAAGCGCGCTCCCGGAGTGCCGGGGGCTGGACTCCCGGGAGGCGGCGGACACAGGCCCGCGTTTCCGCAAATCAAGCCGGGATCGATTCTGTTGATGGCGACGCTGGAGGCCGAACCAAGTAACGCGGCATATTTTGAAGCAAGACTTGTTTGACCTGCTTGAAGAAGTTGCAGAACCGCGGCGCTTTGCGCGGCCGTGAGGGGCAGGCCCTGAAGAGCGCATCCACCGCAATTAAACGGGGAAACGCCGAAATTACCGGTGCCGATGCTGGAGAATCCGGTCTCTTCTCTTTGCGTATATTCATAGGAGAAAAAATAAAATGTTTTGTCTTTTTTGAGCGCGCCACCGAGCGTTGCGCCGGCTTGCACGCGGGTGAAAGCCTGCTTGGTGGGATTCAGCCGTCCGGTGAGGGGGTCGACTTCACCCGAAAAAGCATTGCGCGCCTGGAAAGATTTGTTGCGGAAAAATCCGAACAGATCGCCGTGCGTTTCGTTAGCACCGCTTTTGGTAACAATGTTGATGACGCCACCGGTGGCCTGACCGTATTCGGCGTTGTAGTTGCTGGTAATGATCTGAAATTCCTGAACGCCTTCCTGAGAAATTGTCGGGCGGATGCCGTTTACGGAATTGTCGACGGCGTTAGCGCCATCGACGTTGATGGTGTTCGAGCGGGCGCGCGCGCCGCCAACGCTATATCCGCTGTTGGGGGCGGGCCCGATGGTGGGAGCGACATCGCGTTTGGCGGCGGAATCGGTGAGCGCGAAATCGGTATATTTGCGGCCGTTGATGGGAAGATTTTCGATGCGAACCTGTTCGATGGTCTGGGAAATTTCGGTTTTGGTGGTTTCGATGGGCGCGGAGTCAGTGGTAACCGTAACCGTTTGGGTTTGACCGACAAGCTGCAGGGCCAGATTCAAGACCCGTTCTTCGCCGACGGTTAAAGTTATGGAGGGATTTTCCGCGCGCGCGAATTCTTTGGGGCCTTCGGCGGACAGGGAATATTCGCCGGGAGGAAGCTCAACCACGCTGTAGCGGCCGGAGTCGTCGGCGAGGACGGCGCGCTGCGCGTCGGTAGCTTTATTGGTGACGGTGATGTGAACTCCGCGAAGGGCTAATCCCTGCGGATCGGTGACGACGCCGGAGAGGGTGGCAGTATTTCCTTGGGCAAAAGTGGTGACGGCGACAGAACCCATCACGAAAACCAAAAGTACGCCAAACGCAAAGAGGGACAGTTTGCGTTGCATGATTCCTCCAGTTATAAATTTCTTTGTGGTTCGAATTCGTCCGCTACCCCTAACGGTGATCATTCGAGCGGTACCTATCGCATCGTCGCGAATACGGAGATACGCGTTGCCTCTTTGTACCACGGAAAGAGGGATGCGAACACCCAATACACTTAGACGGCTTGTACTGCAACGGGTCACGCTAAGCAACTTTAATTGCCGGGGGCAGGGTTAGGGCTAAAGAAAGCGGGTCTGCGTGCCCTAGCGGTTATGGCTGGAAGGACCAAGAGGGAAACAAAGTGGTGCGGAAATTTCAGCTTCGGCTAGCGGCTTCGCGAGGGAGAGATCTAGGCTGATGGGGAACTTTAGCTCGCCAAGCTTTCAACCCCGTAATGATGGCGATAAGAACGGCGGTGACCACATTGGTATAGACGACGGCCTGGGCGTGGACCAATATGCCGTAGAACAACCACAAAAACACGCCGGCCAAATATAGAACGAGCATTCCGTACGAGAGATCGTTGCCACCCTGCCTCCAGGTTTTCACTGCTTGCGGGATGTAGGCGACGGTGGTACAGAATCCGGCGATTGAGCCTAGCGCGATTATCAAGGGCTCTGTTGTCATGATTGGCTGGCCTTACTTATCTTTCTTATGATCGTTTTAGTTAAAAATAGGAACAGAACCACTGTAACAGCCGCTGCAGTCCGGCTCAAATCAACATGTTGTTACGTTTCATCGAATTTTTTGCGAGTTTGAAATGGCGGGAAAATTTCGCGGTCAGGTTGGGAGATTGCGCTGCACCAGTTTCCTAAGCTTGTCGCGGTCGCCGTCTTTTATGTGCACGAACTCGACTCCACCGCCACCGTCCTGACCAATATTGCGTACCACCGCAGTGCAACGGATTTTGCGAAGTCCTGAGCGAACTTCCAACTGGATGGAATCGCCGATATTGAGATGGCGCGGCGACTGAAGATATGCGCCTCCCAGGCTGATGGTTTTAACCCGCGCGAGACCCGCGTGCGCACCCTCGATTTGCGCGCGAAGAGGTGACTCCAACGGAACGCGGACGTAGCGGCGAGGAACTACATAGGTGGACCCGGCCTGCGCAGCGGATTCGTATACGTCGCGAGAACGGCCGGAGGAAGCGCGATCCTCGAGCATGGCCAAGGCGTCTTCGGCGGCTGCGCGCAATCCCGCAGGTTCGGTGTGGACGAGGCCTTCTCGTTTGTCGGCAAGTTCCCGCAAAAGATCAATGGCTTCGGTGGCATGCAAGCGGCCCAGACCTTCGATCGCTTTAATTCGCACAAATTGTTCGCGAAGGGTGGCGTGTTCGCCCGCGGCAATTTCCATCAAGAGGGGGACGGCGGTAGTTTCCTGGCCCATACCGATCTGGTCGATCATCATGGGCACGACGAGAGGGTGAGCGTCCTGCAAAATAGCGGAGAAGACGAAGGCGACAGTTTGCGAGGACGGTGAATTCGCAGGGCGAGCCAACTCGCTGACGGCGAGATCCTGCAGGTTCCACTCCCAGCTGGCCATGGCGCGAGTCAGGCCACGCAGCAGCCTTTCGGAGTCAGCGGCGGCGAGAAGTTTTATGGCGGCTACGACACGCTGGCGGCGAGCTTCGTACAAACGCGATTCGAGCAGGTTGAGCGCAGGAACGCCGATGACTCTAAGCAAGCGCGCCATGGGCGCGAGCAGGTCAGCGCCACGCGGCTCGGTTAGCAGGAGTGTCAGACGGTCCAGAAGGCGTTCGCCGTCACGCTGCAGAAGTCTGGGAAGAGAGGGATCCAGCGCGCGGTTTGCGAGAGCGGCGTCGACCAGCAGGAGCCAGCGGTCCTGCGCGATCAGGCGGTGTGCGAGAAGCGAGAGATGATCCTGATTCGGCTGAGATGGAGCTTGCTCCAAGGCAATCAGTATGGACTCAAAGCCGGCGTAATCTCCACGGGTCATGGCGATGCGCGCGAGGGTTTCCACGAAGCCGGAAAGAAGCGCGGCAACCTCGGGAGCGGTCTCTTTTTCGAGGGATTTCAGCGCGCCGCGATTCAGGTCGTCAGGAATTTGATTGGGCCACAAAGTTTCGATGATGGGGGCAAGCTCTCGCAAGCCGGCGGCGACCGTTCGCCGGATGGCGTGATCCGAACTATCCACGCAACGAGCGTAATTGAGCAGGATATTTCGCGCTTCGCGGCGAGGCGCGTCGGTGCCTGCTTCCGCGAGTTGCGTCAAGGTGGCGCGAATCGCGACGATGGGCACGCACCAGACTTCGCTTCCGCGAAGCACGGTAGATTTTTCGCGAGCGGGAAGTTCCAGCCAGAATTTTTCGAGGAATTGTTCCTTATGAGTGTCAGTGGCCCAAGTGCTCGCCAGAGCGGAAAGATGCTGGGACGAATGCACGCCAGGATAGGAGCCAGCCGCGACCAGGACGGCAGCCAACTCGATGAATAGCGGTTTTACGGCTACAGCGTTGAGAGTGCCAGCGGAAAATTCCGCGGTCAAAAATTCGGAAATTAAATTGTCAGAGAGCCGCAGCAAGTAAGGTTGCGGGGTTTCGCCTTCGCGCGGCGAATACTGGCCCATGGAACTCAACAGCATCCGCACAGTTTCCCGGCTGGCTTGTTCCATCGCGGCGTGAATGGTTCTGGCGCCTTCTTCAGGGGACAGACCGCGCGCGCCCTCGAGTGGCGGAGTAAGTTTGCCGAGCAAGCGCAATGTGGATTTCAGATCTTCGGCTTGCGGAATTCGCAACGGCGCATCATCTGCTTCGCGCGGGGAATTTCCCCCATAGGCGACTAGCGCAGCAACGAGGCTAGCCAAAATCGTGTCAACTTTTCTGTCGGTATGCACGTTGATCAGGATGCCTTCCACACGGTTTTTCAAAAGCCGGGAACTCCACCACGTACTTCCTGATTGTTTCGCGGACTGCTCTGATTTTAGCAACCTCGTTTGAATTAATTGTGCCAGCGTGTCCAGTTCGCCTACATGAAACATTTTGGCAAACGACAGGGTTTGAATTCCGGCGCGGCTCAGATCTGTCGCCAGAGCTTGAAATTCGCCGCGCGGATCTGTCAACGGAGCGTCATTTATTTTTGGAACGACAATTCCGCCTCGCTCGATTCTGAGCTCCAGCCCGCCCCAGCTGGCGGCGACCTCGCGTAAGGCGTCGTAGGCGGTGTTGAGGGTCGCCATAATTTGCGGGTGTGAAGGCTCGTAGAGACGGTGAGCACGCACCAGCAAGTGCAAGGTTCGCAGAGCGTCGCAAACATCGCCGAAATTGTATTGGGTATCCAGGCGAACTTTGGCTTGCGTAGTCACGTGGAGAGGATGCGGTTTTGGTTCGCCGACGGCCGCAACCGGTCTTGCGGCTGGCTTGAAGTCGTCTGGTACGATGGCACGTAAGATCACACAACCGGCTTTCTGAATGCGCGGCCCCTCGAAGAGCTAAGGGCTCGGATCTATAAGTGCACGCGGCTGACCCAGGCCGAGGGTCAATAAGCTCTTTAGTATCAGCAGGGACTTACCTTAGTCCTAGGACTACGGTTTAGGGTCGGTTACAAAAAGTGACAAAGCACGTAGTCGGCTATTTGGGTTTGAGGACGCCTTCAACGTTGACTGAGCCACCCTCAGTCACTTGGAAGGACCGCTTTAGCTGGTAGAAACCGTTCAGGCGGACAACGATATTGTGAAGCCCAGAGGGGACTTGAATGCGCGCCGGGGTGTACTGTCCGGTGGAAACGCCATCGACAAGGATTTCAGCGCCTTTTGGAGTGGTGGAGACGTCCGCCCAGGCGACTTGGTTGGCATTTCGCTCTTTCAATGCGACATCTAATTTGGTTGTGACATTCTCTTTTAGTTGCACGCTTCCTACATAGGCTTCGTAACCCTGCAAGCGAAGGACGAGATTGTATTGACCGGGTTTCAACGGAAGGTTCGCCGGCGTTTGGCCTGCCTGCTTCGCGCCATCGAGAAAGACGTCTGCTCCCGGCGGAATGCTGGTAATCGAGATTTGCGTGCTGGCGGCCGGAGCCGGCATGGCAGTGGCGTCATTTTCTATGTGGTCTACGACGCGAACGGCGCTTGGGGCGCCGCGCATGAATTTGAGCAAATCGCTGTATTCAGAGGGATGCAGCTTGCCACTCACCGTGAGGGTGTTGCCGATGCCCTGAATTTTTACGCGGTTACCGAAACCTCTTTCCCGAACCGCTTCCTCAATCTGACCTTTATATTCGGCGGCCCATGGGGTCAAAACCGTTTCCGGTTTTTTCGGAGCTGTTTTTTCCGGCGGACCGGTAATGAGCTTTGTGGAAGTAGGCTGCGGCGTTTCAGACGAGTGTTCCACGGGCGGGGTGTCGACCGCAGACACAACTGGATTGGTGGCTGGGGGATCAGGCTCGGTAACGACCGTCGACGAATGGACACCATCTGCGGGCACGGGAGATGAGACTGTTGATTCGGGCCGAGGCGCTTTTGCAGCAGCTTCCTGTGCACGCACGGCTCGAAATACCGGCGCAAGTTTGTATGTGCCAAATATAATCCCAACTAGCAGGAATATCGCGGCGAATACCGTGCCCACGGTGTTCTTCTTTTCAGGTTCTTCAAAAGGAGGAATCGCTCCGGTGCGTCGCACTCTAGGGGTATGAATCGGGCCGTCCGCGCGGGAAGATAACGACCTGGCGGTCAACGCCGCCATGGAATCGTCCAGAGAGTTGTTGTTTGATCTTGCTGAAGAGTTAAGTGTCGTCGGGACTTTCGGAAGACCCGAGACCAGCGTGGCGTCAACGTTGCCCTCGGCGGAGGTGTTAGGCTTGGCGCGATAATTTTTTAGATCTTCCAACATCTCGCGGCAGCTCTGATAGCGGAGATCGGGGTCTTTTGCCAGGGCTTTCATTACTACGTCGCTGATACCGTGATGAATCGAGGTATTTAGCTGGCGAGGAGGAACCGGATCCTCGTTGACAATTTTATAAATGACGGTGGTGATGCTTTGACCTGGGAACGGTTTCTCTCCGGTCAAAATTTCATAAAGCAGAACGCCGAGAGAAAATATGTCGCTGCGGCCGTCGACAGCGCGACCTTTGACCTGTTCGGGCGACATGTAACTGGGCGTACCCATGACGTGCGCGGTTTGCTGCTGGGTTCCGAACTGCAAAATTTTTGCGGTGCCGAAGTCGGTAACTTTGACGGTATCGTCGGCGGTGAGCATCAAGTTGGCGGGCTTGATATCGCGGTGGACGACGTTACGTTCGTGGGCAAACTGCAGTGCGCTGCAGGTCTGCTCCATGATCCGCAGGATACGCGGCAGGGGAAATCCCTGGCCACCGTCAATCATTGCCTGGAGGCTTTTGCCCTCCACGAGCTCCATAGTGATGTAGTACAGACCTTCTTCTTCGCCAGCATCAAAAACCACCACGATGTTGGGGTGGGTGAGCAATCCCGCAGCGCGCGCTTCGGTTTGGAAACGCGCCAGCAGTTCCGGGCGAGACAAGCCCGTTCCTTCTTCGCTAAGACGAATGGTTTTGACGGCTACCGTGCGGCCAATAACCGGGTCAACGGCCTTGTAGACGACACCCATGGCGCCGCGGCCGAGTTCGCCGGTGATTTCGTACCGCCCTGCTTTAGCCAATGTGGTCATTACACCTATTACCGCAACACCGTATTACCGCACCTTGTGGGGGACGCCTACTACCGCATTTTGAACATAGCGGCTAATTTTAAAGAAGGTCAATGCTACGGCGGTACCACTGTGGCGCATTCGTCATTAGCGAGGGCTTACGGGTGGGCACGCCGGCGAAGCGCGTTCGGAATGGCGTTATCAATGATGCGAGATATGACGGGTGGTGGGGCTGGGGAGGCTCGAACTCCCGACCTAGAGTTTAGGAAACTTGGTCGATTGGTTGTTTTACCTGTTTTCAGTAGGTTACAGTGGGCCTGCGAGGGTGATGTTCGGGGATTTTCGGGCTAGTTGGGTACAGAATTGGGTACAGATGGGTACACTAAGGAACTAGCTTTTCAACTTGTAGAATTCAGTGTCCGTGTGGTCCCAACCGGCTCGAATCAGCAGCCCCCGTTTCCAAAGCTCTCGCAGCACTTCGTCTGCTTTCTCTTTGCTCGGCAGTACGAGTGCACGCCGGAATGCGTGGCGAAGTCGATAGGGAGAAACACGCAGCCAGCGCTTGAGTTCACGCCATTCGGTTAGTCTGGGTGGAAAGAATCCGGGGGCGTCGCTAAGAGCCGCTTTCAGATACATCTCGCCTACCACACCGTTCGCTGACTGCCACGGCCCATCTCTATCCGTGTTATGAAAAGTGCGCAGCACCCTATCTTCAAGGTTCTGCTGCCAGCGCTTATACAACCAGCGGATTGAGGTTCCTATAACACCGGCCCCGAAAACAAATTGTGCAACGTGGTAGGCTCCACGCAGGTATTCAATCATGACCGATTATCCTCCTCGCTCTAGTTTGCGCTTTTCTAATCCGAGGTCAAGAAGACTTCGTGGTAAAATCTTGCTCGCGGGGCTGTAGCTCAGATGGATAGAGCATCGGTTTCCTAAACCGGTTGTCGCGAGTTCGACTCTCGCCAGCCCCACCACATCACACCAGCGGAGAAGGGCATGACGAGGAGTGCAATCGCTGAGGAACTGTGGTCGCTGCTGAATGGCGAGCCACAGAAAAAGGGGGATGTGGTACACGTTTTGGTTCAAATCAGAAATGTGCTTGAACAAGACGGTAAGCCCGCCAAGTACGCGGTCCTGAAATTCTTCTGTGATTGGGTTGCTCATCCGAAGCTTACTGGAGCGGGAGCACGGACGGTTTTGCGAATGTTTGATGAACAATTACCGACGTTTTTTGGCAAGCCCGAAAATGTGGACCCTCAGGGAGTAGTCTCAAAAATTCTTTCACTCGATCTGTTGAGGCACGAGCTTCTTGCATTCTTTCGCGCAAAGGAAAATGACCTTCCAACACGATGGGCGGAAGATGAATTTACGTGGAAAACCGTTGTGCAATTTTACGGCCAGCAAGTGCTAGATAAGCCCCTCGTCATTGACAACGATAAACACGCGCTGAAATACATCCGCAGAGTTGAGATCGCAAAGTGCGAGCCCAACAAACATATGGTTGATGCCAATCCAGGTGAGAAATGGTACGGCTTTAAGTGGGTTATCACACTCAATGATGGCAAGACTTTTTCATGGCCCTACACATCAAACGTGCCCGCTAAACCAGCAAATTGGCCGACGCAAGGGGTTCGAACCAGTCGGTAAGACTTGCTCCAACAAATTGATTCAGCAGTGCCTCAATACGAAGTTTCTAGCTTCTTCCATCCGCATCGAAGTGACTCCAAATTGACCTGAGAACGTGCTATTGTAGTATCAGTCGGTGGAAGCCGATTGTAGGACTTTCGGTTGATAGCCGGGAGTGCTTCAAAAAATTCAACTGCGCTTGACGGCGCAAAGAAAAGAGAATTTGTGACAAATCTCTCGAAAGCTGAAAAGATTCAAACCCATTTTCAGGCCCTCTCCTCTGCGGCAACTTCCCTCAATACCGCTTCCGATGAACTCACCAAGGCTGTCGGTGTGCTTGACGACGCTCTGAGAAAACTGAACGTAGGCCTGCCCGTTTGGGTTACCGTCTCTCGTTGGGAAGATGAACTTCGTCGGGGGCAGGATGAGATAGGTTATTGCAAGGTCAACGGCAAATGGGGCATCGCATTATGTCGCGGTTGGAATGATGACGCTGGGGGAGAGGACACGATAGAAGGTCTGTGGCTTTTTAACGACGCTCCGAGAGAAGTACGACTTGCTGGTGTAGACAAGCTTCCAGAAGTGATTGAGGCCCTAAGCAAGGAAGCGATTGAAACCGCAAAGAAAGTTCAGGAAAAGACCAAGGAAGTCCGCGAACTTGCTGGCGCAATTGAACAGATAGCGAATGCCCAGAAGAGGGGAATGAAACCGCCACCAACACCACCGAATGCAACGCAGCAGCCACCACCGCCACCACCTCCAAACGTAACGCCGCAGGAATCGCCGTTATCGCGAGCGCTTTCCGAAAACGCAAAGACCTTTCCCCTTACTGTGGCCGATAACAGCAAAGAGGGGAGCAAGTGACATGCTCGACCCTGAAAGCGTTCGCCGATTCAGTCTTCTCACACTGGAAATCGAAGGCGTAATCTTAAACATCCTGATGTTCTTGCGTCTCTGTCGCGGTGAGATCAGGTCTATCTTCGGGTCGTCTCGACGAAAGAAGCCGAAACAGTCAGCCAGCCGTCAGAATTCTTAGCCGTTCTTCGCTCGATGAAATTGTTGCAATGGATGCGTAGCCATGGGTGAATTTCAGTACTTGCAGGTGTGTTCCTTAGCCTTGTCGCTTCCTTGTGCTCGCGTTTGAATTTTTATTTCATTCGCTTTGTTGTGGCGAGCCGCATTTTCGTCACTCCTGCCGCGATCCAGATGCGCGTCCCGGCCGGCGGTCCGATCATCCGACCAGACACTCGATGGCCGCACGCAGCGCCGATGCTCTCGCTCTGAACAACGTCGATATCGTAGTTCTGTTTTAAGTCATATTGATCGGTTTGGACGTTGTAGCCGCAAATCTCAAGGACTTGGGACACAAAACGAACGCCCGGCCTGCGCTCGCCGCTCTGTAATACGCACGTTGTGAAGCGAGAGATACCGGACGGCTACGCGCAATCCCTGAATCGACGGCGCCTGTCTCCCGCAGGGATTCGCCTCTGATCGGCATCGTGAAAGGCCAGCCGGGCGGCGCAATCACGGTTGACGGCAGAATCTGGGTTTCGAGCAGCTATCACCCGCATAACGGGGGTGGCGCTCCCAGATGGGAACTCCCGCAAAGAATCGCCGAGTACATCAAGAACACGACTCCACCGCCCGGTGTGCTGTTGGGTTTGCCAAGTCCGCCTCACCGAGCACCTAATCCTCCCGGGGGACTTATCGCCGCGATTGACGGAGATTGGGGAATGCTAGCTCGTAATCTGTCAGTTCAAATCGATGACCTTATTTCCAGTCAGGGTGAGCTACCCTCCAAGAAGTTGGGCGAGAACGATATAGATTTTGTAGTGCTCCCCACTCAAACTAGACTGCCAAATTCGGTATGATTCAGGGCCTCCGAACAGGAGGCAGGATGAACAGGAAGCCACGCGTAGATCGAACCCCGGAAGAGAAGTGGCAGATATTGCAGGAAGGGATGAAGAGCGGGAACGTGTCTGAGACTTGTCGGAGACACGGAATCGCTCAGACGCTGTACTACCGTTGGAAAGACGAAGCGGAACAGGGAGCAAAGGCAGCGCTTGGGGGGAAGAGCGCTGCGGCCGGGGAAAGCGAGAAAGACCGGCGCATCCGGCAACTGGAACGAACCCTGGGACGCAAATCACTGGAAATTGAAATCCTAAAAAACGTCGTGGGGGAGTGAGCTGCGGTGAAGTTCACTCCCAGGCGCGAGCGTTGGTGGAACAAGGATACGCGGCGACGGTGGTGGCCGCGTCATTGGTGATCAGCCGATCGAGTTTGTATTACCGGAAGAAGCCGCGAGGCAGTCGAGCGGATCGCCAGTGGGATGAACAAATCATTCAGGCGTGTGGAGAGAAGCCGGCCTACGGCTATCGGCGCGTGACCTGGTGGTTGCACAGGAAGGAAGGACTTCGCGTGAATCGTAAACGGGTACTGCGGGTGATGCGCGAACGAAACTTACTGGTGCGCTCGCGTCGCCTGCGAGCACGACGAAAGAAAGACTGGGGCCACGTGGAAGCAGCGCGACCGAATCAGATCTGGCAGTCGGACATGACCAAAATCTGGGCGGGACCGACGGTTGGTTGGGCGTATCTGGTGAGCGTAATCGACTGCTGCACGCGGGAAATCGTGGGATGGAATCTTTCGCATCGCTGTCGAACGGAGGAAGCCCTCGCTGCGGTGGAGCAAGCGGTACTGGAGCGCTTGCCAGCAGGGAGTCGAGAAAACGATCTCACTCTGACCACAGACAACGGAACGCAATTTACCTCTTCGCGATTCATGGAGACGCTCGCGCAGCTTGGCATCCGGCACCGGCGCACCGCCTACCATCATCCAGAAGGTAACAGCTACATCGAACGGTTCCATCGCAGCCTGAAGGAGGAGGAGGTCTGGACCTCGGAGTATCGCAGCATGGCCGAAGCCAGAGAAAACATCAGCCGTTATCTGATGGAGTACAATCACGACCGCCCGCATCGTGGAGTAGCAAATCGCACTCCGCACGAAGCGTTTTTGGCTTTTGCAGTTCTAACTAAAAACGAGGCCCTGAACGTCTAAATTAGCGGGGTGCCCTACAATTTCGTAATTCGGTCAAACGCATGGTATTCCAATATCTTAAGTCAATACAAGAAGCAGTTTGCGCCACAGGTGATAACGCTTGTCGGTATTCTCGCTGAAAAAGGCGCAACGCAAAAACCATTAGAAGACCTCGCACGAAATCCAATCAACGTCATGGGTATAAAGGCCGTAGCGGATGAACTTGACACTGCCGGAAGAAAATATCGAGAGATGCAAAAAGAGAAGTAATTCCGCCACTCGAATAATCTTTGAGGTCCTTCAATGGATGACGCAACCCTTAATTCTTTGCTATCCCGAAAAGAAGCTATCGAGGCGGCCTTGTCAAGAATAGAAGTATGGCTGCTCATATTCGGAATTTTGGTTGTACTCGGAGTGGCTGGAGAATCTATCTTCGGTATACGGGCGTGGTGGAACAACCGGAAATTGCAATCCCTCCAACGCGACATAGATAACGAAAGGGCTTCTCTTGCCCGTAAAGATTCCGAATCGTTTCGACTTTCGTCCGAGACGCTCCAATATGAGAACCTAAAACTCCAAGATGAAATTTTAAAACTCCGAATAAAGATGGCGGACCGCCACCTAGCCGCAGGCCACGTTGCGGACAAGTTGCGACAATTTTCCGGCCAAAGAATAAATCTGTTTGAATATTCTGGCGATGGCGAGATAGCGGGAATAGCAAAGGATATTGTCGAGGCTTTAAGAAGCGCCGGATGGGTAGTATCCATCTCCAGTGGACTAGTACCCGGTACGGGCACATCAGGAATACTCGTCGAAGTCACTGACCCCGCTTCTCCAACGAGCCTGCTCGTCGCAGGTGCTCTCGTGGAGTCTCTCAGAAACGAACGACTGACAATTGAAGGTCCTAAGAAATCAACTATCTCGCCTGGAGGATTGTTTAGTGGCGAAGAAGACCCCAATGCGCAGATTAGAATTACGGTCGGGAAAAAGCCGTAGCCAGCTAATTTCATTTATTGACCGACGCATCGAACTAACGTAGCCTTTGACTTCCCCTTCTCCTCTGCAAATTCTTGCGGAGAACTCCATGGCAAACGAAATTGACGAAGGCCGTAAGCGCACGCTTGGCGTAATCGCGGCGATCTTTGCGTGCCGGAAATTAACCGCGCTGGATGGCAGACCTTCACCTGCGCGAGAGATGGCGTTCCGAGACAGCATCGAATTGGCGGAACAGATGATGCGACGGATAGATGCGCGGTGGCCTCCCTCGAAGCGATAGCGGCCGCCTTCAATGACCGCACAATAGAGTGTCACCACAGCCTCTCTGGGTTGACCATGTTGCCCTTGCAGTTCCAAGGTTCTTTTCTTTTCAAATGGTGCTTGTGGCCAAAAGAATCTATCAGCGTCAAGCGAAGTGTAGCGCCTTGGAGCAGGTTGTCATTTGTTCCACGCACCAAGAAGCACAGCCACCCTTCAGCGGGAATGCCGTGTTGAAGGGGCTGGTTGCCAAAAGCAGTCAAGTTTTCCCTGATGTCTTCTATAAAGGTGAAACCCTGCTGCTGCTTCTCAAGTTTTGAGTGCTGATGCCACTTTGAAATGTCTAGGACGCGTTCTGCCTTGAGCTTTTGTTTGCCTGCTACAACGGTCAGCGTCCATTCCTTCGGAACGGTGGGCACTTCCCTTTTGTTCACCACCCAGACGCGGAGAAAAACGTATAGATCAACTTTGTACCGGCTGAAATCAGGTTCAAGTGAAGCCAAAATCTTGTCTTCGCACACTTCACGAATTTCAATGGTTATCTGTGCCCAATTCCATAACTTATTCCAGCACCAATCAACACCAGCTTTGATGGCCTTTGCTTTGATTAACCCCCAGACAAGCAGGGCCAGCGGAATTGCGTACACCACGACTTTATGCAGCATGATGTCTGCACCTTACCATCGAGCATGGCTTGCAAATACGCACTTAGGAAGATTTGCCGAAAAGTACTAACTCCAAGTCTGGTTGGGATGGGCTGTCTCCGTCTCTCATTGCCGCCACAAGCGCGGTAAACACGCCTTTGGAGCGCGGAGTATCCAGCACAGGTCCTATTTCTTCAAATCTTGCAAGCGCAGCGATTGCTTTGGACGTGCCATAGACTGCCATCCGAGCCTTTGCGTCTGCCGCGTCAGCGCGTGCTACTCGGCCAGAATCAGGGGAGGATGCGTGTGCTGCTTTCGTGACTGCGCGAAGGTAATCAACATAAGACTGCGACCGAAGCAACTGAAGTTGCTTTCGAGACTCTGCGGCTCGCGAGGTCCAATACTGGATAGTGGCCCCAATCACGACGCCGAGTAGAGGTAGAACCGCAGCCCATCCACTCATCCCCATCCCTCACCTCCCACCACGGAGACTGCATCCGCAACACATAAACTTACGTCGCCTGAACGCGGTCGCATCTGGTTCATCAAAGTCAAACCTAGCAGCACATAGAGCAGGCACATCTTCGTATCCTGATAAGATACAGTGAAAGAGGGGCATATTGTGCGAAGCAGGTTCTTATTCTTTGCGTGTATTATCAACTTAACTGTTTTGGGTTTTCATGGCCCACTACATTCGGAAACGGTTCCGAACTTCAAATTCTTCAAGATGAAGGTCGGCGGGGGATTGGTTTCGTTGGTCGTTCCCCCAGGCGCCTCAGAGAAAGAGTTAATAAGGCTGATGGAGTTTATCCGCTCCAAGGTCCAGCAAGGTAAGTTCGCGGAATTGGGGATTCGACACGCAACCTCAAAGCGATATGGCAAGTTGGGATATGAAGCCGGAATCATAAGCATTTAGGTTTTGGTGAGACAATCGAACGGCGACTGGCGGAAAATATTTTGAAAGTTCGAATCGTGGCGAGCCGCATTCCCAAAATAATTGAGCAATGGCTGCTCTTCAAGTACATCGGCGGTTAGTTCACGCCGTTGTCGAAGCCTTTCAAGTCGAAAGAGCAGGCGGAGAAAGCTCGCTTGAAATATACAGAGCGAGAGCGGAAAAGCATCGGTCTCGGTGTTGTTAGGCTACCAAAAGCTAAGTGACCAGTTGCGGCAGTGTCCCCTGCAAGCCGCCCTTAGAAATTCCGTTGTCTATCAGTTAGGATTTTTGCGCTTGTAGTCTTCGAACGCAGCGTCCCTTTCTGTTTGCATCTCTGGGGTAAAAAGCAACTCCTTCAACTGGTCCGCAGGTACAACCGTTGCAATTCCACTGTTAGAACGAAGCGTCCCTTCGTAGTCCGTCGCTGCATGGAGGGTAAGTTGACTGTCCTCCCACATGTAACCGCTCACAACTCCGATCAAACCGTAAGGTATACCACCTTTTGAATCTGTTATGAATCCTCCCATCGTGAAGCTAGGTGCCAGAAAGAGCGGCGAACCACTATTGCCGGGAATGATGTGAAGGTCGGCAAGATAGATTTTTGCGGAACCTCCAATCGGAACAGGCATCACGTCATCTGGGACCATCGCTAAACTTCCTTCACGAATGATGGGCTGGAATTGGTGTGCCCCGGCGTAATGCACGAAATAGCCACAAGTCAGAACCTTATCGCCCGGACCGATTCGGTATGTCTTCCAAACATCTTGCGTAAAAAAGAATGAGACCGGGAGTCGTTCCGCATCGTATTCGTCCTTCATCGTAAACGCTATTACGGCCAAGTCAATCGAACTGTCGGATGGGAAGTGCCAATGAAACGGTCCCTTTGGCGGTAAGGGCACTGATTTCGCTTTGTTCCCGTTGACCGGGGTTACCAAATTCACAGTAGCGTCCATCCTTTTGATCGCGTGCTCGACATCCCGCCCTGTAGCATCGGGTGTCATAGCCTTTGCCACGTGCCGATTTGTCACGAGGTACACAACGACCTTGTCTCCCGACAATCGCGTCTCAGGTACCTGCACCAAGAAACCCGTTCCATTCAAAGTTCCGTCAATCCCCTCGGCCTCAGCCGTGATTCTGACAACCGTTTTCGATAGAGTGTCTTCGAATCTTAGCTGAACTGCTGGTAGTAGCTGAGGGGTCTGGGCTGGCGCTTGCGCCGAAGTTGTCCAGCCGAAGATGACAGCTACGATTAGGGCGAAGGGTAGTCTGTTCATTTGCTAAAAGTACCTCCGCGCTTAGAACGGTCTCCTTCGGGTTTCTTGCAGCAACCCGGATTGGCCGGAGACTTCAAACCGGAAACTGCAAGAGGCTCGTATCTGGTACCCGTTTGTCATGGCCGTTACCATAAGGCCACTATATCCCAGAAGTGATGCCAATGTTCGATGACGTGATGCTACTTTGAGTCTATCCAAGCAAGAAGTGAAACGGCATAGAGAATGGCTCAAGAACTCCTCTACCGGCCCAAGTGAATATGAGGCCGGGACAGACCGTTCTGTTTCTTCCGTTCTCATTTCAAGAGATCGTGAAGGATGTTAAGAGGAGGGAGAAGTATGTGTACTCCTCCCTGAGAAGACTGGAAGATCGAGGTGAGGTTCACGAAGTGAGGGACGGATGGAACCTTGGCCCCAGACAGGATGCTCTGACTCGGTTGAAGATTGAGCAGCGAACGGTTATGCCATCTCGATGGAGTGGCACTAGATTCAATCGTTGGAGGACCTAAATTGTTTAAGGTCGAACTCTCTGGATTTGACGAATTGCAAAAGACGCTCGCTGAAGCCCAGCGCGCAGCCGAGTCTCTTGACGGCGAATTGGCTACACTCCATGTTGACCGAAACAATCCACAATCTGCTATCGCTGAAATGGAGCGTGCGGTTGATGCGAAACTCGCACCATATCGAGGCAATCCGATTGTCGAGCAAATCGCAGAAGCCTCGAAGTTGCATTTTAGAAATAGGATTTTAGAGCGAGCCGAAGAGGCAAAGCGCAAAGCTCCCGATAGCGAGGCAAAATAAGTCGCCACCAAGGGCCCGAATGAAGGGAACGGAGGATTTACTTCTTTTTGTTCCAAGCCTCCCTAAACAGCTTGACCGTTGCTGGCCCATGTCCTGCGTAGTGGTTGTTAGCGTAAGCAAAAACTTTGAGGTCTCGTGCTACCAGCGTCCGAAATAGTTCGACCCACCTCGTAATGTTCTCGCGGCGATCAACGACAGTATTGTCCCAAGTCCTTGTTACTTCTTCGATTGCCTTGCGGTCGCCAAGCCAACGCACGTAGGCGAAGTCCGCCGTAATCAAATCGAAGCTATCCTTCATCTCCCATGGCCGAGGCACAAACGATGTGTCTGTCAGTGCCAAGGCGACGTTGTGCTCTCGGAGTACGTCAGCGAATTTGGCATCAAGCCACTTCTTGTTTCGAATCTCGACTACAAATTTGTGGTCGGTTGGCAACTTCTTCAAGAAGGGTGCTAGAACAGCGAGAAAACTATCTTGCTTCGGGAATTTCCAACGATCAAAATAGGGAAACTGAAAGACCATCGGACCAAGCTTCGGCCCGAGAATATCCATTGTTCTCACAAATTCTTCGAATTCAGAATCGCAATCCACCAGAGTTTGTTCGTGCGTAATAACCTGCGGGACTTTGACGGAGAATATGAAGTCTTGGGGAGTTCGGGCGTTCCACTTGTTGACCGTGCTGGCAGAAGGACATCCGTAGAAGGTGGAGTCCACTTCGACCGTGGCAAACTGGGTGGCATAGTAGGAAAGGAAATCCCGTGATTGCATTCGCGGTGGATAGAACGAACCTTCCCATCCTGCGGCGGTAAAAGCCGAAGTGCCGAGAAGAATGCCTGGCACCGAATAAGGGCGGTCGCCCTTGACCGCATCGGCAAATCGTTCTGCCTGTTCCGGTTTCTCCATTTCGAAGAGGGTCGGGTTGCGAATCGACTCAGTGTTTGGACGCTTTGGCTTCACAGTTCGGAGAACCCTGTTCCAGTGCGGCCTTCTTCTTTCGATGAAGCTTCAACAACCTGATGGTACTTTAGGTCGGAACTATAAAAGAACTCTGGATAGCAGCGGATCGTTGAAGATGACTGCTCCGTTTTTCGGCGGAATTCGCTAACTTAGTGCTCGTTACTGATCCTGCTAGCTAATATCACAAAAGGTTGTTGACAACCTAGGACACGCCGTATATAAGGCTTGCACATCCTGCCAGTCGACCGGCGGACCAAATTCACAGCGTCCCGCCGTCTTCTCCCAAACGGTCCGTGGACCGGGAGAGCACATGATTTCATGTTTCGCAACCTACCGGGCTATCGGATCATTTTTTGCTCAAAATCGTCTGAAAGCACGGATCATCAACCCCCGATTGCTCGTCTTATTTTGTGCCCTTCTTCTCTTGGGGAGAATCTCGCTGGCTCAAGAGGGCGTAGTTGCAGACACAGTTTCCACGCCGATTCACGGCGCCGGCCACAACTACCTTGGCAGTCTATCCGAGACTGTGAATCCGGGTAACGGCTCCGTAAGTGTCAGGTTGCCGCTCCCCGCACCTGCGGCCAGGAAACTGAACGTCCCACTTTCTTTTTCCTACGATTCGAACTCTGTTTTTCGAGTCAACTCGATGGTTTATTTTACGTCGCTCTACGGCGCACCAACAGGTAGTGTGGCTACATATTCGATCACTAACGCCAAGGCTAGCTTCACAAATGGGGGATGGAGCTACACTCTGCCCTTATTGGAATATTATAATGGTAGCAAAACATATTTATATTCCAACAAACAATATATTTGCAATTTTTCGACAGGTTATACTTTTCAGACTCCAACGGGCGAGCAACATCAACTGGCTATCTCTGTAGTACCACCCTCGCAGCAGGGGTGCTCGATGCAAAGCATTAGTTCACATTCAATGGGTGACGAAGTTTACTCAGTAAACGGGTTAGGTGGAAGGAGCCAGAATTATGGCTATGTCGTCGGCCCGACAGGAAACGAATACCTGTTTTCGCCGGACGCAACCAACGGCTGTCTCACTGGCACTGACGGCCAATCTATCGCGCTCGCCACCTCGATAGAAGATCGCAACGGTAACCTAGTAAGCTTCTCCCCCGCCTGTGGTACCTCCGGTCAGCAATTTCCTTTGGTTGTCACTGATACCGTTGGACGAGCCGCAATCTCAATCTCTGGAATCAACACTGCCAGTGACACGATCTCTGTCGCAGGTATTTCCTCGCCCTATTCGTTAAAGTGGACAACCGTCTCCCCAAGCTTCTCTTTGACCTCCTCTGGGGGCTCATCATCTTGTGTGATGAACAATAAATACAGTGGAGCAATACCCGCAGTTCAAAGCATCAACCTGCCAAACGGGCAATCTTATTCGTTCAGCTACGATGCAACATACGGTTTACTTAACAAGATTATTTACCCAGGGGGCGGCTATGTCCGATATCAATGGGGGATTAACTCTAACGGGGCGTCGGGCAATTTCTTCTACCCGGTGGGTAGTCAACCCAACGCATATTATTCGTGTAGCTTTATTTATGACGTCCCTGCTGTTACTGATCGGTACGTCAGTTTCGACGGGGTAACAGAGGTCTTACATCAACATTTTGCGTATACTTCCAATTTCGCCGTCCAGGCCGATTACAAGACAACGACCGTAAATACGACGGTTACGTATCCCTCAGGTTCTACGAACACGTTTGAGACTGACTACACATACAATTCTCTGCAGGTCCGTCCACCGCCAAATGCGGGCCCATCAGCCGCCGCCACATTCCCTGTCGAGCACACCATGATCCAGAAAAACCCAGCAGGCACTCCTCTTCGCACGACCACCAAGATCTGGTCAGACATATACCATCTCTATAGCAAGCAGATTGCTCTGGACAACGGTCAAACCTCTTTCGTCACTTACGATTGGGACGGGGCCTTGAAAGATGAATATGACTTTGGGCAGGGCGCTGCTGGAGCGCTCCTTCGAACCACAGTCACGAATTACCTATCGATAGCTGCCGTGCCTCAATATGCAAGTACATCATCACCATCAACTTTCTCAGTCCCCTGCCAAACGCTTGTTTCCAATGGTGCCGGGAGCTTAGTGGCTGAAACCGATTATCTTTACGACGGACAATCTGCTGCCTGCGGAACACTCCCCGCACCAGTTGTGCAAGTAGTGTCAGGCCTGCCAACTGGTACGCATGATGAGACAAATTATGCAGCGTCTTCCGCGACGCCACGAGGGAACCTCACCCAATTAATCCACAAATGTCTGTCCTCGTGTACCAATGCTGTAACTGGCTACACCTACGACGCAACCGGCCAGGTCCTGACAAAGATAGATCCCTGTGGCAACGCCACCTGCGGCGACATGACCGGCACGAATCACACCACGCTCTATTCCTACGCCAACAACTTCGATTCTAACCCATCTGCAAACACTGACGCCTACCCCACGCAGATCACAAATCCCCTCGGCCACACCTCCAAATTCAAGTACGCCTACGCGGATGGCCAACTAATTCAATCTCAAGACCAGAATGACATCAACGCCTCCCGCACAGGCACAGCGTATCTTTACAACGATTCTCTCCGTCGCCTAACCGAAACGGACTATCCTGACGGCGGCCAAACCACACTCTCATACAATGACGCCAGCCCTTCCCCACGCGTTACGACATCAAAGAAGATTGCGTCGAGTCAAATCATGACAAGCGTTAGCGTCATGGACGGCCTCGGCCACGTCGTACAAACTCAATTGAATACGGATCCCGATGGCGCCGACCTCACCGATACCACCTATGACGGCATGGGACGAGTGTTGACGCAATCCAATCCACACCGCGCCGCTGCGGCACCCACGGACGGTGTGACCACTTTTATCTATGACGCTCTAGGGCGAACGACCCTAGTCATTCCTGCGGATGGCACCACGTCGAGCAATTATGTTTCAACCACCTTCTCCGGTAACGTGACGACAACCACCGATCAGGTCGGCAACCCGCGCCGCGCCATAACCGACGGCCTGGGCCGATTGGTCGAGGTCGATGAGCCCGCCCCAGGCTCCGCCGGTGCTACACCGGGCACCGGATCAATTACTATCTCTGGCTCCGAACGCAGCGCAACCTTCAACGCATGTCCGTCCAACCCGTCGGGGCCATGTTGGGTAACGGTGTACGACAGTACAACAATCAACGTTTCTGTCGGCGGTTTCAACGTTACTCCTGGGTGCGGCGGCCCCGCGGAGACGGCGAGTTCCTGCGCCGGTAATGTAGCGGCCGCCCTTAACGTCGCTTCCTCTCCTGTCTACGCTACGGCGAGCGGCAGCGGTGTCTCGCTGACCTCTAAGGCCTCTGGATACAACACCAACTACAATTTGTCAGCATCCTGTACACCGGGCGGCGATCCGCACTTCTCGGGCTGCTCGTTTTCGGCATCCTCCGGCTCCTCCCTCACGGGAGGGACTTCAGTTTCTTGGACCAATCCCGCAGTCACCGCATACACGTACGACGCACTTGACAACCTGCTAGTCGTCACTCAAAAAGGCGGCACCACCGATACAACGAAATGGCGCAACCGGAGTTTCTCGTACGATTCGCTGTCGCGCCTGCTTTGCACAAGTAATCCAGAGAATTCATCTGCTGTATGCCCAGCGACGCCCACATCTAGTTATACAGTCGGGACTACCGGGTACACCTACGACCTCAACGGTAACCTAACAACCAAGGTTTCTCCGGCACCCAATCAGACCGGCACTTCTACCGTTACCGCCACGTACGCGTACGACGCCCTAAACCGTATGACACAGAAGTCCTTTTCGGACACCACGCCGATAGTAAAATATGGATACGATGCGATACCGCCTCCCGGTTGCACTCTGCCTGTTCTCACCATTGGCAACGGCATCGGAAAGCGCACCGGAATGTGCGACGCTGCCGGAGCGGAAGCTTGGGGTTACGACATTACTCCGAATGTAGGCTGGAAAATCACGGATGCCCGCACCACCAACGGCGTAACAAAGTCGACCATAGTTCAAAACAACCTTGCGGGGACCCAGGCAACTCTCACCTATCCGAGTGGCCGCATCATTACATATGCGACCAGCGCCGCAGGCCGCGCGCTTTCCGCAATAGACACGGCAAACGCTATCAACTACGCCACCAACGCGCACTACGCGCCGACAGGGTCGTTATCTTCCGTCACAAACGGTGCAAACATTATCTCGACGTACTTCTATAACAATCGGTTGCAACCCTGCCGAATTTCCGTCAAGTCCAGCGGTTCTTCCCCATCTACCTGTGCGGACGCTGCCTCGGGTAACATCCTCGACTTTACTTACAATTTCAGTCTCGGCACCGCAGATAACGGCAACATCACGAGCATTACCAACAATCGCGATACCAACCGCTCTCAATCCTTTACTTACGATTTCCTAAACCGAATCGCGACCGCAAAAACCTCTTCCACTTCCGGCTCCACGTGTTGGGACGAAGCCTTCACTTACGACCCTTGGGGCAATCTGCTCAACATCGGTCGCATCTCCGGTTACACCTGCGTGAATGAAGAACTCCTCAACGTTTTGACGACCACCAAGAATCAGATCAGCGGTGACACCTACGACGCAGCAGGCAACCTCATCATCATTCCGTCTGTTGCGACTTACGTCTACGATGCCGAGAACCATCTCAAAACCACGGGCGGAGTAACCTACACCTACGACGGCGATGGCAAACGTGTGCAGAAATCCAACGGCAAGCTCTACTGGTATGGAACTGGCAGCGATCCTCTCGACGAAACCGACCTTGCAGGCAACACCAACAATGCCAGCTTCAACGAGTACATTTTCTTCAACGGCAAGCGCATCGCTCGGCAGGATTCCACCAGCGCCGTCCACTATTACTTCTCCGACCATCTTGGCTCCGCCAGCATGGTGACCGACGCTTTGGGCACCATGAGCGCTTGCCCAACCAACAGCAGCCTGATAACCGGCGAGGACGAATCTGACTATTATCCGTTTGGTGGCGAACGGCAACTCTGCAAGCGCGTTTCCCAAAATTACAAATTCACCGGCAAAGAACGCGACTCCGAATCCGGCCTCGACAACTTCGGTGCTCGCTACGACTCCTCCAACATCGGCCGCTTCTTATCCCCGGACTGGTCCGATGTCATCGTCCCCGTTCCGTATGCCTCCCTGTCTGATCCACAGTCCCTAAACTTATACAGCTACGTCGGCAATAATCCATTGAACCGGACCGATCCAACCGGCCACTGCAGTAGTGGCGGTGAACAGAAAGGCTTCTGGTGGTGTCTAGGCCACTTCCTTGGATTCAAAGAAACCCAAGAAGAGTTCAATGCCAGAATTGCGACCGAACGACTGTGGCTCATCTCTAATGTCGCCCAGAATTCTAACCAAGAAGATGCCCTCAGGAACTTTTCGGCTTCCCAGGTTGACAAGCTATATGGGCAGTGGGATACAGCGCTCCGTAACGCTACTTGCGGCGGTTTCAATATTTGCGAGGAGGTGCCTAGCGCGAAAGACTTTTACCGAACAGCAAGCGGCTCTTTCGCTCTCTATCGTGGAGGTTGGTTCGACCAAGTCAGCGACTATAAGTTGGATGCTAATGGCAACGTCAGGGCCGGGGAAGGTGCTCACGGCCCGTCCTTGTTTGACGACCCGTCAAGAATACCACCGCGCTTCGGAGAGATAAATAGGGTTGGGGATGTTCCGCCTGAATTGATGATTAGGCAAGTGGGCAAACCGGGGCACTTTGAGATAGTACCTCGCGAGCCGATGTCACCAGCACGATTTCTAGAGCTACTACAAAAGATCGTTAAAGAGCCACTGGAATAGATCAGGGATATATGAACCCGAGCACACAGAACCTCTCTGTCCAAATCGTGCGTTTTGTAGACGACCGCTTCCCAGGTTGGGTGGAGTGTGAGTTTGTGGACGCCAACGGGTTACGTCACGTTTTGAAGGACAAATATCCAATCTTCACCACTGAACTTCTCGATGCGACTAGCTCATATCCACAGTTGGGTTGCGTCTCCTGTGAAGTCTTGGCGCGATGGCAGGACGCTCAGGGACGGGAATTAGTCCGCGTCACCATCACGCGTCCTACGGAATCCTCCGAAGGGTTGTCAGAGTTCGTGGTGGCGGCGACACAGCTATCGAACTAGGGGGCTGGGCACTCAACCCACCAACGGCAAGTCAGTGCTCGCTAGGCTATTCAAGCAGCGGCGTCTTCGACGCCGGGATGGGGTAGCCTATCGCTACGAGCGGGTGTGGACACGGTTTCGACGGCATGTTGCCGTGCCCGCCAAAAACTGGATGCTGGAGTTTGGGCCGTAGTCGAGCAGCATCCACGCCTTGATGTCTTCCCGTTCGCACTTAGTACAGCGGAGGATTGCGTCGGCTTCGAAAATCATCCTTGTTGAAGACAAAAATTCGCCATCCGTGGCAGCGGGAACAACGATAATCTTCCGGTCTGACCGGACAAAACATGTGGTCGCCTCTGAATCCGACTATTTAAGCAATCTCGGTCTGCAGTCAGCTTCACAAACTGTTGTGCTATCACGAAGGACCAACAACGTCCTACGGTTCATCGATTCGCATCCCAGGCGCGAACGATCTCGAACCAATCTGCTTCGAAGAGCACACTTGATCGTGGGCACGATGGTTGATGCTGCTCCTGAGTTATTGCGCAGCATCCGAAACACGCCGAGAAATCTCGGTGCGTGTTCTCAGCCACCAGAACTTTGGCAAAGTCGTCCGCGTCAATGCGAATACCAACTTTTTGCATGAAAACCAAATCTTGAATCGTCTGCACTGCTAATCCTGTCTGTCGCTGGTGCGGCTATATCTGCTTTTCTGCCGGGTTTTGCAAATCTCTCAACCGCTCTTCAATTGAATAACCTTTATACAAATTGGCTCGACGCTTCTTATGCTCTTCCACTTGTTGCCGCAGGAGTCGAGACTCTTCCTCCGAACGTTGCTGCACCGGCACGATATCGTGAATGAACGTGCCGTCAACTAGTCTCGTTCTGACTTCGCCGAGCACGTCCGCGCCGTTGGGGCAATCGTTTAATTCGACTACATACACCGGAAGGTACGGCAAAACTACGGGCTCCGGTCGCTGCACCGCAAGCCAAATCTCTCCATCGTGGCGGCGATTGTTATAGACGTGGAGCATGTGTCGCACCCATTGATTTGTTGTGTCGAATGTCATTCACGCCTCTTATCTGTCGGTTCTTGCAGCTTCGCCGTCGCGGGGGAGTATGGCGTCGCCTTGCTCCAGTTGCGCTCAGGCGCAGCTCCTATCTCGCCAAGATCAATGGGTTCGCCGGGTCCCGTAGCTCTCGCGGGCGTGCGGAGGAATAGCAACCACATTGCGTCGATGTGTAGCCGCGTTCTCTCCTCCTCCGACATCGGTCGCTGAAATTTCACGAGCATAGGTCCTCCTGTAGCAGTCGCCTCGCTTCCGCGATGCGTCTTTGGTAGTTGGCGTCGTTCTCGCAACGCAGTTCGCAGGCCAACTCGATAATCGTCTCCGGGTCGGTGCCTTGGAAGACTTTGCGAACTGCGCCGCTACTCGAAATAATTACAAACACTTTTCGTCTCCTGATGTTGATTTATGCCTCGGGGTGAAACCACGTAAATGGATTCTGGTGTTCTTCAATATACAATCGGACGAACCGAAAGCGTTCCCCGCCAAAATACTCGGGTGGATCAATTTGCATTCTTTTGAACGTCGTTTTGTCTCTGCATAATATGTGTCTCACGCGGCCGCCCAACGTCCGGAGGAATCGGGAGTAATCGTCTTCCGCCATCGGCACAAATTGCACCAAAGCCGCTGCTGTTGCACCGACCGCTATTTGATGAATAAAAGCTCTGCGATTTATTCCCACTTCTCACATCTGCTTTCTACCCGAGGGCGGCTGCCGTGTTTCCTAATTCACGCGTTCCGATTTTGTATCCACAAGAAAACCATCTTCAATGAGCCTTTCAATCTCAGTGCGGTCTTCCGGCCCGACATCTTCTAAGCCCGAAACATCGCTCATATATTCCAAAGCAAGATAGTTGCGGACGGTCGGCAAAATGCCGTTGCAGTAGAGGTATCGCAACGTGTAGTTCAGTGGAAGTGTTTTCACCAATTCCTCGCGCTTGATTTGCTGTGCCGCTTCGGTCAGAGCGCGAATCATTTCTCTCCCGTGCGATGGTCCATACTCTTTTTTCAACCTCATCGTGTCCTCCTCAGAATGTCGCGGTTCCAAACGGACGGCTTCTTCGGTTCTCCTAACGTGCGGTTTCGAAACAAATCGAACGACTGCTTCGCCGACTCGTAGCCGAGCGCAGATAATGCCGAATCGAAGAGTTCGTCGACGTTTTCGACTACTGGCGCATCGCCAATGTTCCAGCACTCCGCGACGTTTCTCCGGCAATTCTCCATTGAGCCGAATGTCGGTACCGTCTTCGCGAGGATTTCGGCTCTCTGCTGTAGACTCGGTTGCGGTTTTGGCTCCGTGACTAATCGAATCTCTGAACACACTGTGTGGTTTTCGTTGGTCATCACCGACATTTTCACGAGCTTCCTATGCATGATGCCTCCGCCAATGACTTCGGCATCGAGCACGAGTGGGTTTTCTGACCTCGCGGTCTTTATGTTGCGAACGGCTACTTGTGCGTCCCGACGTGTAACCTTGCGCTCCAACCGTTCCAGCTTTTTCTTGTCCATCACTTGACCCCCAACTTTCTCGCCAGACTGCGCTGAAGCGCGGTGCGTTCGCGGTAGTCCTCGGGCAGCATTGAATCTTTGTCCGCTGCGGTGACCCAAACGGAGCGCAGAGCATAGCGAAGATGTTCTATCTCGGTGACGGGTCACTGCGATGGATTGTTTGGCGATTTTCATCCGCGCTTTGACTGGGTCCTGATCGAACTTCTCCAGCATCTTTTTAATGCCGCGTTTGCCCATCATGCTGGCGGTCCAGATTTTCTTTGTCATCTGTCTCTCTTCTTTTCACTTGCTTCGATAACCCTGCCGACCTTGCTGCGCGACCAATTGGTTTCACCGAGGAAAGCACTGATACATTCTTGGCCTCCGTGGTCTCCGACAGCGCAACCAACAGTTACGCCTCCTCGTCCCTCGTGTTTCGGTTTGCTCACCGTGGGTAAACCAAAGCGTTTGCATGCCATTGGATGTTCGATTACATATTCTTTCGGCAGCCCTGCTTCCAGTTCCGCGTCGAGAGGATTCTCGTCGGGGTCGATGTCTCCACAACGAAGTGACCGGTCGTGTTCTTCTTTCCCATCATGCTGCTTCCTTCGGCTGTTGTTCCAACCACTGCTTGCAAATGAAACGAACCTGCGAGCCAAAGTCACGCTCATCGCGGTCTGCTATCGCCTTGATTCGGTTGTACAACTCAGCATCGAAATCGATTGTTGAGCGACGTGGCGGCCGCTGTTCTTGTGACTGACCTTTCGGTTGATCTAGCTGTCCTTTGTTCGGACTCTTCTTCATGCGGCCTCCACGGCAAACATCTTCCGGGCTGCTTTGCACGCGGTCTCGTCGCTGACTGCGAGGTATCTTCCGACCGTTGCCAGACTCTTCCAACCAAAATATTTTTGTACCTCCGCAACCGATGCGCCGGACTTCAACATGCTGAATGCGCCAGTGTGCTTTGCACAGTGATAGTGGCGCTTCTGGCGGGGTAATCCAGCCTTCGTTGCGGCTTGCTGGAAGATACGGAATATTTGCGAACGATGAAGCTTGCCGCCCTTTTGTGAAACGAAGACGTAAGGGCTGTTGTCTACAGGACGTGCTGCCAGCGCGTTTAGGAGCACGGTACGCTCATTCAATGCCTCCAATCCGTCTTCTATCGTGTGGTCGTTTGTTTCGCTACCCTTGCCTCTGCGGATGCGAATCAGATTGTTGATTAAGTCAACGTCAGACATCTTCAAGTCTGCAATCTCACTCGAACGGAAACCATGGCGAAGCCCGAGAACGATGATCGCCAAGTCTCGCGGGTCTGTGACGGCTGCCAGTAGCTTGTTTCGCTCTGTTGGGTTCAGTCCTTGCAGTTCGCTCATCGATTCTCCTCCAAATGAATTTGAGGTTGGTCTTCCAGTAACTGATTGCTTTGATGCTCTCATGATCTTATGAACGCGTCAAGGACATTCTTTGAGATAGTGTATTATTCTGTGAGTGGGCGTGAGAGTCAAAAGGACATTCTTTGAGATAGTGTATTATTCTGTGAGTGGGCGTGAGAGTCAAAAACGGGTGAAACGTGCCGCTGGTGGGCTCGTGCGTGCCAATGCGGACCTGTTGGCGAGCCTTGAAGCGGGGTGCTGCAGGCGCGTAGCCTGACAGCAAGTGTCGGACAACTCAATGTGATACCTTCGGTTACGCTGTCGGACAAATGGAACGTATGCCTGTTGTGACGCCTGTCCGAGTGAATGAGGCATTTTCAAAGAATGTCAAAGAGAAATAAAGAATTTCTTTGAGCAATCGGGTAACCAAACACAGAAACCTTTGTTTTCAACGACTTACAGACATTTCCGAGAATGCAACAAAGTGTTGTATTGGTGCAATATATTAATGCGCGGTTAATTTGCACCTCTCGTAACTCAATGAAAACAAGGAAGTTGCAACAAATCGTCACGCTGCAATGGTCGGTCTTGTGACGGCGCAAGGGGCAAGCCGGTTAGATGGGTCTGCGCGAGCTGGTCGCGAGGCGAGCGATCAAACACGTAGCGGTGTAACTCATTGGTTCTAAACAGTTTGAAGAGCAACATCCCCGGGGAACGTATGGAGTACACCGCCCCAGCCAAGGGGTTTGGCGGACGACCGAGTCGTCCCATTTTGTTTACACCCAGACCTATTTACTGGAAACGGGTACCCGGGTCTGTCGGGGCGCGGTCGCCCACCCTGGAGGAGGGTTATTTTTAGTTTTGCACCAACACTGCCAAAACCTCCCTGATCGATGCAAAAATACTCGAAAACCCCGAAAACTGCTCTAGACCCCAAAAACAGTCAAATAGGTTTTGGCAGTTACCCCCCAAACCGGGCTCCTCAAGTGGAGGGGGGGGGTTTAGGGTTTTGGCAGTACGGGGTACCATGTGAATGTATCAAATCAAAAACATCATCTATAACAAAATAAACGAGTTAGTAAAAAAGGTCAAAAAACGCGCTTTCACGTACTGCCAAAACCTATTTTTTACTTGTGAAGGAATAAATTCAAAAACGAGGCCCCCACTGACAACTGACAAAACCTCCAGAACCTCTCCGCGAGTGGCGGGCCCCGAGGTTTTGTCAGTACGGGGTAGGTTTTGGCAGTACGACTTGAAAAGTGCAATTTTTTCAAGTGAAATTGGCGGGTCTTTTGACACCATATTTTTGCGTCGGTTAGGTCCGATCTTCGAAGTTACGCCCGCCGTTACCGATCTGAACTCCCACCAACCTACCCGCCAACCGGCTTTCCAGCCCGCTGGCGCGTCCTTCCTAGCTCGGTACGCCTGATTTCACCCTCGGCCATTTTGACAGCTCCTACGGGCCCCCCAAGGGCTTCTAGTGTATACATCATCCCAGACTGAGAGGACCTCCAGCGTAGGTGTATACGTTTCGCCGGGTGTATACACCGCTTGGACAAATTGATTTGGAAGGCGTGCCGTCTGGTGTATACGTTTGTGCCGGTGTATACGTTGCTCAAAAATCCAAAGAAAAGACTTGACAGGCATCCGGGTTGTGTGTATGCTGTTGTATGCAGTGAGGAGTAAATGGTGAAAAGAACGACCATATTTTTGACGGATGAATTAATCGCCCGCCTCGACGCCCAGTCCGCACGTACCGGCGTCAAGACGGCGGAGCTTATCCGTCGCGCCATCGACGCTGTCACACCGCCTATCTCGGCGCAACCGGGCGAACTTAAAAAGCTCATCGACCGCGCCGGTCTTTTGGAAGTTTTTATTTTGGACGCCCGGGACGGTCACTTATTAGTGGAACCCGGCGACGGCGGTTTGGGTCCTTTCGAACGAACGGCAATGATTTGGGTGGAAGCGAATCTGGTTCGTTTCAAGGAGCCGGTCGTACCGCAGCAGTCTACGGGGGAATCCGTGGAGCAAAGTCTCCGGTTGAACAAAGATGCTCCGACCGAGTTCGACCTGCGCACGAACATCAAAGCGGACGAGCCCAAGGAGCGCAGCCCCGGCGACAAGGAAGACCGATCATGAACCAAAGGTACTCTTACAAATTTTTACCCGAGCAGTTCGCCGAAGAGCAGAGCATTACGATGGCGTTCTTCGTCGATGGAGTGCTCGCTGGTGCCGCAGAATTCGATGTCATCCCAGACCAACCCGCCGTCGTCCAAATCCATAAAACGGAGTTGAACAAAACGTTCCGTAATCAAGGTCACGGCGTGCCGCTGTACAAGGCAATATTCGAATGCGCCGGTAAAATCGGCGCGACCAAGATTCAAAGTGATGAAAAACTAACTGCGGATGCGGCTCGCATCTGGGCGAAATTGTCGAGGGCGCTGCCTGTCACACAGACCCTCTCCGGGTTGTACGAATACGAATTGCACGCATCACCAGCGAAAGAACAGCAGGCACCACGATGTTATGTGTGTGGTCGGGCGTGCGTCAGAGGTCGCTTCCGCTGCAGACGCTGCATCAAGGCGGGAGTATGAACGGTTGCACCCACTGCGCAGGTACGCTCCGCTCCTTGGACCGCGCTGTGACCGCAATTCGTACGCTCAGCGACCTCGAACAAAAAATTCTACGTGCCCAGCTGGTGGAAGAATCAGCGGCGACGATTTTGGAATACTGGGGCGTCCCGGCACGACCAGAATCCATCCAGTAAACCGACCCCCGCTCTCGACCCAAGTGACGCCCGTCGCATAAACTAGTGCTGTAGTTTGCCATGGACTAATGGGAGTGGTAGTCGCGCACAGACTAATAACGACCCCACTTAAACATCTTTGGGAAGACTAGTCGCGAGCCCAGCGCATAAGCACCACCAATGGGAGAGGATTCCTCTCCGCAAACCACCGCAGATTAAAATAACGACCACACTTAAACATCTTTGGGAAGACT
Organism: Candidatus Dormiibacterota bacterium; assembly: GCA_035602385.1. Taxonomy (GTDB): domain Bacteria; phylum Acidobacteriota; class Terriglobia; order Acidiferrales; family UBA7541; genus Acidiferrum. Next base: position 73,388 of record DATNME010000008.1, on the reverse strand, counting down.
AATCTCGACCCGAGGGTTAAATTAGTGCTGTACTTTACCATGAGCCTATGAGGGGGGTAATCCTCCTCAAGTGACTAGCCTTCGACCTCGTTTGAGTCGAAAAATGCTCCTAAGTACCTTTATTGTCATGTAATTGAAAATCAGTGCCGTAATCTAAACCGCTATGGGAGTACAGCAGGAGAGCGGAATCGACCCCTCCCTATTCGATTTTGAAAGTTCAACTTTTAATTGTCGGGTCGCTTGAGTGATACGGCGAATCCAGACAATGAGGGAAGCACACTAAACCAGACCGCAAATTTTTCGCTTCCTTGGTGAAGGCGGAACGTGAGTAATTCCGTTCTATCTTCACCAAAATTTTTTGCTTAAAACTCGTGAACATGAGTTCGGGCAGGTCGGTGGGTCGGGGGCTCAAACACTATTCGGAATAATAATTTTTTATTATCGGGGGCGAACAAATGTTCCATGAACACATCAAGCAAAGGGTGCAAAAACTCGGAATCAAGAATGGTGAATTTGCTGCTTTGGTCGGCATCTCCGCCCCCGCCTTTTCTAATTTCCTTAAAGGTCGCAAAGAAGTACCTGACGCCAAGCGGCTGGATGTTGTGCTCCAAGAATTGGAAGACCTCAAGAAGTGTTTTCCAATTCCGTTGGGGCTACATGACGCAAAACTTCTGGCGGTTGCACTGGAGCGATTTCGGGCGGGGAAGTTTAAGTCTTTTCTACGCCTTACGCAGGTGGTCAGCGCAAATTTCAAAATCAGAGAGGAATTAAAATATCTAAGACGGCACTATCCAAAATTGTGGAAGAAAGAATCGGAATGACGGTAGCAACACTTCGTCAAGAGACGAACAGCCGGAGGAATCATTGGCGCATATTATCGATAAGAAACTTCAAGACCTCGCCTGCCCTCTGAGTTTATTTGTCCCAATCGCGGGCGTTATCGGCCGAACTCGGTTGACCCAATTTCTGAAAAACGAAAAATCGCTGGACCCGAACATCATCGATAAATTAGTTGCCATCCTTGACGAGATGGCGGAATTAAAACAAACGTCTCCAATCGCACCAGCTTGGTCGGATTCAGAAAATGTAAAGGAACAGTTACGTATCCGCAGGCTTTTCAAACAAGCGGTAGAGTACGACACAAAGCACCTTCGAGAATCTTTAGCCGTGGACAAGAGCGCACATGATAGTAGAACAGGACAAACAAATGTCGAAGTATTGGACTAAAGAAATTTTATCTCGCTGCACGCCACGTGAGTTGGTTGTTATCACCGCTGCTTATGGCGTCCAAGCTGTTGCCGAGAGAATGGATATCGATATTCAGAAGTTCATCGAGGACAACAACAATGTATCCAGACCTTCGTGATGTTGAGCGCGTGATGCCCAAGTTGTCCGGTGTCCCACGACCAGAGCCCCTGTCCGTTTGGGAATCTGTCGTACTTGCCCGTAGTTTCATTGAAGAGTGTCATGGTCGGTGCCGCAATCACGGCAGGCATCATTTTATTTCAGCGTCAAGTTTGAAAACAGAGGCGGAACAATTCATCGGAAGGCCCATCTCTGATTACGCATTTATGGCCGCTTTGCTGATGGGCCGTCTAACGACACGTCCGCTCGTTATCGACCCGAAGCAATTCGAAAAACTCGAAGTCAAGTTTCCTCCCACTGACCGATTCAAGGAAGCTCGGAATTCATGGAATGAACATCAACTCCGGCTTGAACTGGAAATTAAACACGAGCGCGAAGAAATAGCACGTCGTAAAGCTATCAGTGAGCAAAGTCTTAAATCGTAAGTGGCACAACCCCGCATCGGCTGAGAATCACGCCAACAATTGGGAAAAGCCAAAGAGAAAGCAGGTGAATAAAAAGCAGCGGCAAAGCCGTTGCTCGTAGTAACCCCAATCGGGGTCGAGATTAACAATGACCACAACAAGCAACGCGACAAGCAACGAGAAGCTAGAAGGTTTGGTCGGCTCGTACAATCCCGCCAAAACGTGCGGTGTGCTTTTCACAAGAAATAATGTGACGATGGCGGTCGAAAAATATTTCTTTCACATCGCCAGACTCATCATTTCAGAAGTCGATATAACAAATATTCAGGTCGGCATGTTCGTGCGCTTCCGCGCCTCCGAAGTTCCGCCGAGTCCGGGCAATTTCCGACATGCCATCGATGTTGAGCTGTTCGTTCAAAACCCGACGTTGGTCGGCGCAACGAACGCACTGGCTGGTGCGCAGTGATCGCTTCGGCTCAAGAACTTCGCGTCGACGTTATCGACGCCTTGAAACAATACATCAGCACGGGCGACACAGACGCCGAACTGAAATCGCGACTGATTGATAACCTCGGTATGACCAGTGAAGATGCTGACCGTTATCTGACGCAAGCCCACGCTGACCTCGAAGCAGAGCAGAAGCAAACTCTCAAGACCAGCGCTTTATTCGCGCTCGATTTCGGTCTCCACGTATTTGCATTAGGCGAGCGGGTCAAGGAGCCTGATTCCGAAGAGTCTCCGAACGGATTTCGCTCTTCTACGAATGACCGCGAGAAGGTCAACTACATCTGGACCCGAAAACCGAAAGCTAATATTGGCGTCGACTGCGGTTCGTCCGATGTTTGCGTATTTGATTTTGATCACAAGGAAAGTATTCCGAGTTGGGTCGAAACTTTTAAGACACTAAAAGTTCAAACGGCCAAAGGCGTTCATGTCTACACCCGTGGCGCTCGTCCATCGAAAAGAATGTACGACGAGACCGGCAATCATATTGGCGAGATCAAAAGCACGGGCGGATACGTAATCTGGGACAAATCTGTGCATCCCAGTGGAGCCCTTTATCAGATTATCGATAACAGCCCGATTGCACCGACGCCGGATGATCGCGTGGCGGAACTCACCAAGCATGCGGCTAAGATAGACGTTGACGTTTCTCCAAACGGCGCGAAGATTCCTTACCACCAGCATGATGACACTCTTGCCCGAATCGCCGGTAAGCTCCGTAACATCGGGATGGAGGAAGAGGCGACCTACAACGCACTGGTCGAAGTGTGCGAGAAGCGCTGCGAAAATTATGGCGGTGATTACAAAGAGATGTGCCGCAAGATTGCGCATTCGATTTGCCGCTATCCCGTGGTTAACAGGGACATCGAATTTCTTCAAAAACCCTCGGTTGATGCCGCCGCTCAACCAGACTGGGGCGTGCCAGAGCCAATAGACAGCGAACTGTCGCCGGTCGAACCGTTTGACGCGGAATTTTTGCCCGACGGCATCAAGGCGTGGGTAAAAGATGTCAGCGAACGCATGGCTGTGCCGATGGACTTCGCCGGTATCTGCGCATTAGCGGTATTAGCTGGAGTCACTGGCCGTCGCGCATTCGTTTATCCCAAAGCTAACGACAAAGAGTGGAAGGAATCCATATGTCTCTCCGGGGCCGTTGTTGCGGCTTCTGGAAAAATAAAGACTCCGACATGGAAGACTTTTATTAATCCCGTCATCGAGAAGGAATCAGATTGGCGCAAGGTGCATCAAGTCTTGATGAAAAAATACGAGACCGAGATAGAAAATTGGAACGAAGACTCCGGCGCACCGGAGCCCGTGAAGCCAGAGTGTCAGCGTCTGATGTTAAACGACGCTACGCCCGAGAAGATGCACGACGTAATGCGGACCAATCCGACCGGCCTATTTTATTACAGGGATGAGTTGTCGAGCTGGGTCGCGGAATTGGATAAAGAAGGGCGTGAAGTTCAACGCGGTTTGTTCTTGGCTGCGATGAACGGCAACGATGCGTATTCGGTTGATCGTATCGGGCGCGAAGGCGGGTTCGCGTTAATGTGCGCTACGGTTTTTGGTGGATTCCAACCCGAACTGTTGAAGGCTTTCCTCAACGACTCAGTCAACATTGATGACGGTACGATTCCACGCTTCCCGTTGCTGGTGTGGCCGGACGAAATCGAACTTCCGATAATTGACAGGCTGGCGGACAACTACGCCAAGACACAATTTCGAAACATCGTTTACATTCTCGCCGAGATGCCACCAGAGTCGATCTCGCTGCACTTCGATCAAGAGGCACAAAAACTCTTCGACGATTGGTTCGTTGAACTAAACAAGAAAATCAGAAAATCAGAAAACTCAGGTATGTGCTCGCATTTAGCGAAATATAAAGGGGCGCTGCCAAAGATTGCCGGGCTCTTTCAACTTATCGATTTGCTCGACGCGGCCGGGAGACTGGCTGTCACGGGCGTCAATCTCGATACTGGCGAGAAAACGATCAACCCGGTTGTAACGGTCTTGAGCGGCCACCATCGCATCGACAAGGCGCATCTCCAGAAAGCCGTCCGGTTTCTTCAGTATCTCGAAAGCCACATGATTCGAGTCTACGGTTGCATACAAGACCCGATTAAAAAGGCTGAGACTGCCTTGGCGAAACGTATGAAAGAACGAGATTTGCAAAACACTTTCAGCATTCGAGATGTGAAACGAAAATGCTGGCGTGGGTTGTCGAAACCAGAATTCGTCGAATTTGCTTTGGAGAATCTAGAAGACAAGAAGTGGGTACGCCAGACACTTATTCCCGCAGGTCCACAGGGTGGTCGCCCAACAGTTCGCTGGGAAGTGAACCCAGTTTTATCGCAGTAGCCGCCTAAACAAAAAGAGGAAAGGAATGGAAGATTCACAGAAAGACGCATTGGTGTCTTCAGAGACTGCGCCTAAGAAGAAACAAAGTACACCGGAATCCCGTGAACGCGTAAAACTCGCGGTGCGCGAACACCGGAAGCGAAAAAAGTCGTCAGGCGAGAACATCAAATTCAACGGGCCGGAGTTAACAAAGAAAGACAAGATACAAATTCTCACCGAGGAGCGCGGAATTAAGAACTCCCGAGTCCTCGAAGTCTGTTTAGAGCTTGCTTCGCTCGCGACCCAAAATTTAAAGCTGGTCGAGAATCAGCATCTCTTTCGCTACGGAGTCGTCAAGACTCGGCTGGCCTACGAGAAGGACGAGAATGCTTCCGAACTGGATATCCCAGAGGTACTGGGCGAACTCGCCGACGGAAACGTCGTGGGCGAGCTTATCAGCAAAAAAGAATTGTACGCGCTTTATGATTTCAGTTTCGCATGGCGCGAAGAGGCATCCTTCGCAGAATTTTTGCGTCTTCGCAGGATTTGTAAGACGGACGCGTTCTTGCTCGGACGGGACATACTAGGCGACGACTTCCACGAAAAACCGCACGGTGTTTGGCGAGACTTCTTTCCAAAACTCAGCCCTGTCGGATTGAACCCCGGTTACTCGTTGGAAGATTTAAAAAGATGGCTGGGTGCTCAAGACCCGGTTAAAACGTTCAACCTTATAGCATCGCGATCTGCGTACAAAAGTTGGTTCGCTCGCCGATGGATGGTTACTGCTGTTTGCTGCTGCCCGTCACTCAAAATTTTGCTCTGTACGGAAACTCGCCCACTTGCGCGTGATTTCGTAAGACATCTTCGCGGCACATTTGAGGTCCACGGCGAAGGTACTCGTTTCAATTGGTTGATGCCGGAAATGTGCATCAAACCAGACGACGGCTCTTCTTTAATTTTAGAAAATCCCTTCGACCATTTGAAACTCATCGGTGCGACAGTAGAAGCAACGGCGATGGATGTTTCTTCGGCGGGCAGGAGATGTCACTGCTTGCACTACGATGACCCAGTCAGCAATTTGACAACAGCCAATGAAATTCAGCGTCAAGCCTCCATCGATAAACACGACCTCTTAAACAAGCTAGTCGAACCCGGAGGCTACATCACGATGTGCTCTACTCCGTGGCATATGGAAGATTTGACAGCAGCGCTGGTCACTCGGGCGGATGAAACCGAAGACGGCTCGGCTAAATATAGAATCGACCCAGCGTGGACGGTGAAAGTAGATGCGAAACACAAAGAGCTGACCCAACTGGTCGAGGAAGACGTCGAACTTTTGTTCCCTTCACGACTTTCTTGGAAATTCCTGCAAAAAGAAGTGCGAGCCAGCAAGTCCAACGGGTATCGTTTTTTCCGAATGCAAAACCTCTGCGAGTTTTTACCTACGGATTTAAACGAAATTAAACTGCATTTCGACCCGGATGTTTTGACCCGTGCCTGTATCCCTCAAAGCGCAGTCCCCGCAGGCGACAATATTATATCGGTCGATGTCGCGTACTCAATGTCTGCACGTGCGGACCTAACGTCTATCGGAATCGTCCGCATGCATGAAAACAGCGCAAACGAAAAATGCATGTGCGTTTTGGACATTGAGGCAGACAGACTACGGGGCTCAGAGCTGGCGCATAGACTGGTTATGCTGACAAGACAATACAATCCGAAAGTCGTTTTGATCGAACAAGGCCCGACGTCAGATAGCCTCAGAACACAAATTAATTTGATCGGGGCTAAATACGAATGCAGTGTGCCGGTCTATTTTGTCCAGCCATCGAACGTTAAGAATGCGAAATTTTTGAGAATCAAAGAACTCGAATTGCTGCTAAGCGTAGGCCGTTTGAAATTCGCTAGTTCCGCTTATGTGGATGCTTTATTCGCTGAACTGCAAAAACTGGACGGGGCAGTCAGCTCGGGCCGTAAGAAGGATGACCGGGCCGATTGTTTAAGCCAAATTGCCACGACATTTCGAATTTACGCCGCCACTCCGAATAAAAATAAAACACCCGCAGAGAACGAAGATGAAATGGAAAAAATGCGAAAGCAGGCGGAGAAACGTGCTCAGTACGAGCGAACGTTCGGTGGTCAAAACTATCAACCGAAGGCACCAGACGCACCAACACTACAGCAAAAATCAACAGACCCCCGCTGGGCAACAGCGTTGAAGATTCTGCCTCCCGGTTTCCGTCTTTAATTTCAAACAATCTTCGGTCTAGCGTTTAGGCACGCTGACAGATGTGCCGGGCCTCCGTCCATCAGCGGGGCTCGGCTGCTTATCCGCCTAAAGAGAAAACATGGAAAACAAAAATATGGTTGGTGAAGAAGTTGAGGAAATTGAAACGGAAGAAACGTGGACCGACGAATACGAGAAAATCTGGTACACGGGCTTCGTCCTAAAATATGATGACGAGCGCTATCTATTTTGTCGGCTTGATGGAACCGCGAGCGACCCGCGCTACCGAGTCTTCGTCCATCACTCCGTCGTCTCGCCCGGTTTAGCGAGAGTTAGGGTCGGCGCCCGACTCAAACTCCGAATACGCCCGAACAGAAAAGACACAAGTTCGTGCCCGTTTGAAGCCGTCGAAGCAATTGTCGAAGTTGAGTAACAAAATAGGCGCACAAACGCCGAAGGAGAATTTTATGGCACGACATGAATTGACAGCAGAAGAAATAGCAGCAGAGGAAACAGCGAAAGAGGAGATCACACAAACGGAGCTGCAAAGAGAAAGAGCTAAGTTGCGCGGACAGGAAATCAGTTATGTTTTTATGAAGAAGCACTTACATGATTTCGATCAAAGTCCTGAGAGCGCAAAAAAGATTGAGAGTTACTTAAAATCGAATAATTTACACTTCAACGGAGAAAATTTGGAGACTGCTTTTACCGAGCTTCGAAAACAAGGCGTGACTTTTACCGCAGCGCCAGCAGCTCCACCAGTCGCAGCAACCGTCGAAGACGAGTTGCCTCCCGTACCGCCGTACATGGAACATATCAAAACCAAAAAAGATGTTTTGAAGTGCCCCCAATATTCGGAATGGGTAAGGGGAAAACACGGCCACCTGTGGAAAGCACGTGTGGAAGAAATCCTACGAAGGGGAAATTAAAATATGTCACTCCGCTTAAGTGAGTTGATGGCGTCGATGGAAATCGAGACGAAATCTTCAGAACGCAGCGAATTCGAAGCGAACGAATGGGGAAAAATTCTGCGAAAATATCCAATCGTAAGGGACCTAGAGGCCAACTTCCGCGTAATGCAGACCGCTTGTTTTCCTAAAAAAGTGTCCCTTGACCGCATAACTCTTTTGTTAGAAGACGACCCGACCGGTGGTCTTGCGTCAGCTCTTTCTCTCGCGGAGCCCGAAGTCATTAAATCCGAGCTTATCACCCATATTTGTCAGTGCCTCGATGGAATGACTTCCGCGCCGGGCGTCGTACGTCACCGTTCCAAATTGTTGCAGTTTTGGACTCTTGAAGCACTGCGTAAAGAGCTAGCAAGATTGGAATCCGTCCAGAATTTGCAAAACAAACCGGTCGCAGAACTCCGGGAAATTGTGAAGGCGGGTCGACCGCCGGTGCCGGGCTACCCAGAATTACCCGGGAAGATATTCGTACGGGGAGAGAAGGTGAAGCTTGATGCTCGCGGGATAAAACAACTCGACCGAGAGACCTTAAAGCGATTGATTCGGGTACATGGCGCGGACAATATCAACCACCGACTTTCCGAAGGTTAGAAACTAAAACAATCTGTGCTGTGCGAGCGACCGTTTCTTGGTCGCTATTTTTATGCCTGAAAAGGCGAAGAGAGGAAGAATAGGAAATGTCAAACACAACAGTAGTGAAAACTTCGGTAGATGAGTCGACGACAATCCTTGCTTGGTGCAAAAAGCACGAAAAGGATTTCCAACTCGACGGGGACCTGGCAACTATAAATTTAATGGTTACGATGAGCCGCCAATTGGGCGGAATTACACCCCCTAACCTTGATGCGGCATTAAAAATGTGTCTGCACAGTGTGAAGTGGCTCCCCGGATGTGAGCATCCAATTATTCGTCGGGAGATGGCAGACAAGGCCGAATTAGAGCGGAAGCGAAAGCGTGACGCGGAAGTGAAGGCTTTCATCGGGACCGACCAGCGCAAGGTAAAAACTGAATTTGATCGCGCAGAAGCAAAAACCGTGGATGCTTCGAAGAACGCCGAGACCGAAAAGATTCGTCGTTTGCAGGCGGAACAGTCGGAATCCAAGGAAGAATTCGAACGACTCGCAAACACCTACACGGTCAATCGCGGTGGCAGAGTTGATTACGCTACTACGAAAAACCGCAGGCAAGCCCTCCGTGAAACCAAAACAATTATCAAGAATGGAGTGGTCAGGTATGACTTGATGCTCGATGTCGCCAAGCAAATGGTGGACAAGTTCGAGGGCAGCCGTCAGAACATCACATTCTAAGATTCAAAAGAGTTTGCCCGGCTCAACCGGGCAGAAGTGTCGTCGGCGTATCCAACGCCAAGACACATGGAGAAGTAGCATGAGTAGCGCCAAGGAAGCGCGGAAGCGCGAGTACAAGCCGTTCTCTGGAGCACGACGCCCGGTCGCCGGTAAGAATCCCCAGTTGAGTGGACCAGCCGTGAAAACTGCGGGCAGGAAGAAAAAATAACAATGACAAAAACGAACAATGAGACCGCCACACGGCGCATTGGCAATTTGCCCCAACCGTCAAAGGTCACAACTCTTCCGCTGGAAAACAAGGAAAATAGAGCAGCTAAACAAGCTGCCAAGCAGAACTCCTCGTTAGACGCCAGCGGCAAGAAGGTTCAAAACGTAATTCCATCAACTTCCCGATAACATTCAACCCTCGGTCGCACCGAGACGGGCGACACGCCCAAGGAAAAATCACATGACTCAATCTACAAACCCTGACCAAAGCCCTCTCACCGGCCACGGTGCAGTGAATATCGAAATCTACGACCCCGTGACCGGTCACATCGACGCAGTGCAAACCGCTGAGGCCGCCAAGCAAGTTTTTCAAGACTCCAATATTGTTCGCAACAACGGAGTGGTCGATCACGCGATGACACTGGCCAAGAGAATCGCAGCCAAAGCGGCGTATGTGAAGACACGCTCAGTGTAACCAAACCAATATTCCGACCACAGCAGCGCAGCAAAGGGCGACATTTCGGTGTCGCCTTTTCATTTCAAAAATCAAACCCGTCGGCATCGACGTGGTACCCAAAAATCGGCGACGCCGATGGAGAAAAACATGAGCGAACAATTCGAAGCACGACTGGCCGCTGTTGAGGCACAGGTCGCAGGACTAGAAACGAAACTGAAGGAAGAAGTGGACCGGTTATACAACGCTGTGTTCCCTGAATTGGACGAAGAAATTCTGAAAATTCGGAAGCTAGTGCTGGACGACGCGAATCACGTTTACGACTTGTCCAGACGATTGGTGGAAGAGACCGGAGAACGTGTTCATAAAGTCGAAGCTTCTGTTTCCACCAAGTTGCAGTCGACGATTGACGACGCAAAAGTTTTGGAATCCAAAAGTTCTAAAATCATTCAGGAAACCGTTGACAAGCTGATCGCAGCTTCTTCGAGCGAAGTCGTCGCAAAAGCGCTTTTGCGGGCATTGACAAGCACGATCATCAAGACACGCCCAGCAACTCGGGAAGAAATCAAAAGTGGTAACGACGTTCTGGTTGTGAGGCAGGTGACTCCACAAGAACTTCGTAAGTAACAACCCTTAGCGATGGCTCCGATTGGATTGACCGATTCGAGCCGTCAATGTGCTGCGATATCTGGCAACAGACCGCACAGTGACAGAAATTGCATGTCAAGATGCCAGCAAGATTCCAGCAGGTTCGAAGTTGATTCCGCCCGGTGCTACCAAGATAGCCGCTGAAACTGTCCCTGCCGGGAAACCTGCTCAGGAAGCTGAAACCCCTAAAATAGCGGCAAGAGTGGCGACGGAAACCCGAAAGCCCGAGAGAAGAACTCTTGGTGAGCTCAGTACTAGAACTGGTAGCCCTGTTCTTTCGCACTATTGATACCCACCATCGTTTCGGGGCATCATATAGATGCGGTGCAACCCCGCCATGCAGTTTGAGTCACACCCCGCCTCTCTCAAATTGACATACTCGTTTAGGTGCTTGACTGTATACCTGTGGCTGAACTAGCATTCGCACGCAAAGAGGAATTTCAGTGGCAAACGTACACGACGTCGCGGCCTATATTCTCAGCAAGCGCAGTCCGATCACTGCGATGAAGTTGCAGAAATTGGTTTACTACTCGCAGGCGTGGTCGTTGGTGTGGGATGATGCTCCTCTGTTTAATGAGCAGATTGAAGCTTGGGCCAACGGCCCCGTGGTTAGGGAACTCTATGAGTATCACCGCGGAGCTTTCAAGGTCGGGCAATGGGATATTGGAAATCCCAAGAACCTCACCTCTTCGGAAAAAGAAACGGTAGACCAAGTTCTGAAATACTACGGACATATGTCCTCACAGGAACTCAGCAACCGGACCCATCAGGAAGAACCGTGGCGCGAAGCGCGAAGGGGAATGCAGCCAGACGAGCGCGGGGACCGAGTGATTTCTCTCGCGTCGATGGTCGAGTACTACTCCGGCCTCAAATAGCACCGTGACCAACAAGCAGAAGGGTCCAAAATCCCTAGTCAAGGTTGATACTTCCAAAACACCCAAGAGTCAGTTTCGTGACGACTGGCAGGAAATGTACCCCTGTTGGCGAGTCTCGCTGCTTGAGACAGTGGAGCCCTTTGGTTGGCACACTTCCGAGCAAGGAGAGTTGCTCCAAGTGAAGCAACGCTTCGCAAGTTTCGAGTCAATGACTTGGAAGCAGATTTTGTGCCAAGCCGGATATAGAAATCACTTCGTCAGCCGAGATAGGCTTTGCGCCGATGCACAAAAACGTCTCCGTGAGATGGGACAAGACGACGTGGATTCAGTCATATCCTTGGGTATCACTCAGAAAAGTCGGGTCTTCGGAATCATGGAACACAACGTTTTGAAAGTTCTGTGGTGGGACCCGGAACATCTCGTGTATCCGGTGGAAAAACCAAATACCTGAGCAACGGGTTGGTTGATCAGGAAGAGACAGCGCCGATGCCTACTGTCGGCGTTTTTCAGATTTTTGGACGGGGCGGACCGTCATTGTCTACTGTGCGAACCACCTTGCTTGCTGGTCAAATTTTGGGGTGAAGGCCACTGCGAGTGAAGTAAGAAATCCAAAGTAGATCAGTGCAAGGCATACCGCTGTAGTTTCTCGGGGAGCACAAGGTTTCGCTCCATCTTGTCTCGAATCGCATGGTAGTTGTCCGTTCGCAACTCTTCTGGCACTAGGTCAGTGATTGGAATTTGGTCTGTCATAGGCTCAAGTTTGGGCTTGACAAGGGTACCAGTACTATGAGAGGATTCAAATACGTCAGACTTCCCAGTCTGGCAAGCGTATCCGGGGCCAAGTCGCTGATGGCCAACGTCGCAGTAATCGGTCACGACGCCTTCTCTAAAGTCAAAGCAAATCGCGGAGACACTCCGAAATCCAAATAATTCGGTTGGTGTCTAATGTCGAAAAAGAATGCCCCTGTTGTTCCCGAAGTTGCTTCCCACAAAAAGCCCCGTCGTAAGCCTGTAGAGATTCCACAACTATTGTCACTCGTTAGATCTAATTTTTTGACTCCCGAACAAATCGCCCAAGAATTGCAAGTGCCGACCGCAACCGTCTATGAGTTGACCCGCAAGCGTAAGCGCAAAGATGGAAGACCGCCGATGCCCGCGTTGAAGTGCGGTAAGTTTTTGCGCTTCCGCCTGCCCGATGTTGAGAAATGGATGGAGACTAACGTCGCTTGAGTCGTTGCTTGAGATACTGTTTCTCCACCAGTTCAAGTGCTTTACGATTGGTTTCGGTCGAAGATTTTATGTAGTGCTTTCTTGTGACGTCCGAATCAGAATGTCTGAGTATGTGTTTGATGGTCAATTCCGCGACCCCGAGTTCGTGGAGAACCGAGGCCAAGCCACGGCGGAATGCGTGATAGCCGTGCCATTCGACCCCCGCTTTTTCCAGTACTGGTTTGATATCCCGCTGCGCGAAATTTTCCAAGTCCAAAGGTTCGCCAGTGTTGCCGTGAAAGATGTAGCCGTCACCTGAATTCTGTTTTAAGTGAGCCGCCAACGTCTTCTGGACGGTCTTCACAACGGGCACCGGAGCCTTGCTAGCCTTCGTCTTAAGCTCGACCACCTTACCTGCTGAAATAGCCCGTTTGATGTCTAATACCCCGTTTTCGTAGTCATCCCACCGCAATCCCTTAATCTCCTCCGACCGCAAGCCCGTAAATGTCGCCAGCATCACCAGAGACTTCGCCATGGGCTTCTTCAATCCATCCATAATTGTGCGTACTTCCCGCAGGCTATATGCATGCGTATCCGCTTCTTCGCCCTCCGGGATAGCTGCTTCGCGGACCGGGTTGAACTCGACCAGACCGTCGCGGACCGCAAACTTAAACGCACTGCTCAGAAAGTTTTTCAAGTTCCTGTAGGTCGTATGCGCCCGACGATTTTCTCCGTCGTTCGCAGCGACCGCCCGGAGTAGTTTATCGATGTAAGGCGTCCGAACCTGCCGCAGTTCGATCGGTGTCAGGTGCGGTCGAACTAAGTTGAGCATCACCGTATAGTTCTTCAACGTGCTTTGCTGGAGTTCGCGGCCACTGCCGCCTTGGCCCTTAGCAACAAAAGATTCAAGGTAGGATTCGATAGTATCCACAGACTGGGCTTGATGCACGCCAGCGTTCAAGGGAGCAAGTATCAGATCGGCCAGCGGCTGGACTGATTCTTTCGTTTGGTATTCACGACCGATGGGAGCAAGTTTCTTGTACACGTCCTTGCGTACCCGAGAGCCATTCTGGAGCACGTCCTCACGAAATTTCAGGACCCAGAACTTGCCGTGTTGCTTGATTGCGCCTCGTTGCATGGATGTCCTCCTGACTGTACCCATTCTAGCGTATACGGGTACAACTTGGGTACAAAATCTATGAAACTGCGCATGTTTATTGGTTGTTTTGACTATTGACAGGAGTTTAGGAAACTCTCGCTCTATCCATCTGAGCTACAGCCCCCGCGTTGTGACCTGCCAATTTTATATGGATTTCAAGGGAATGGGCAAAACAATGACGATTTTGCTCCGATCCCCGAAAGGTCACTGTTTTACAGGGGGGCGAAGGCGTTCTAGTACATCGGTACTTCAAATGAAGAGGAAAATTTTGTACCCGGAGTCCTATTGTTAGCAGGGACCCGCCCGGATACACTTGCACTTTGAAATTGGAGGTTCGCTTTGACCGGCTCAGAACGTCGCACCACCCAGCGCTTTAGCATGCGATTGCCCTTAACCGTCCGTTGGACGACGGGAGCCGCAGTCGGAGAAATGATCACGGAATCCCGCGACGTCAGCTCTCGCGGAGTGTACTTCTTTCTTTCCAAGGATGTGAAGGAAGGATCCGCTGTCGAAATATTACTGACGTTGCCAAACGAAATTACCCTTGCGGGCCCGGTGCGGGTCCGTTGTCTGGGCCGTGTACAGCGAACCGAATCGCGAGATGAAGGCGCGATCGGTGTGGTGGCGGCCATCGAGCGTTATGAATTTTTGCGTACCGAGGAAGAACAAAAAGTTTAGTCAACCGGTTTGCTTAAAAAGATTCCTGACTCGCTCACTGCGGAGGCGGGCAGGATAAGGCCGGGGTTCCTTGGCCCCTCAGCGAAGTGCCCCGGCTGCCATTTTTCAGTGATCGAAGCGCCCACCTGCAGTGCGAATTCCCACCCGTTAACCTCTCCGCCGCCTGACCTTTAGGACAGGCGACTTCTCAGATTTGTTAAGAGAGGATGAGGCACGCCCAGCAAGCTGCGTGTAGCAATACGCTTGAACTGCGGCTTTGTGTCCAAATCCAACTACAGTTAGAGGCGCAATTCGAATGCTGGCGGAATTTGAAAAGAGTGAAACCGAAGAACTCCTGAGCAACGAGCAGCAGGAGATTTCTTTGCTGGATTTGGCAGAGACACTCGATCAGCACAAAGAGTGGCTGGAATCGGGCGGCGAATCTGGAAGGCGCGCTGATTTCAGCGGGATGAATTTTGCACAGGCGGATTTTACCGGCGTAAGCCTGCAAGGCGCAATTCTGGACCGCGCGAATCTGCAGGGCGCTGATCTTTCCATGGCGAATTTTCGGGGCGCGAGCCTGGTGCAGGCGAATCTTAGCGAAGCCAATCTTCTGGGCACGGAATTTCATAGCGCCAACCTCATGGGAGCGACGCTGTATGGCGCCGAGGGATTGTGGGCGGGCCGCCTTGGAGGAACGAATTTATTCGACGCAGTGTTGCCGGAATCCGTGGCGGCGTTCGACGGCGCCAAGGGGTTAATGCAATCTTCGAAGCGCACCCAACGGATTTATGTGGCGATGCTGTCGTTGAGCGCAGTTTGCGCGGTTTTAATTTTGCTGACCAGCGATCTGCGATTGCTGCTGGATTCTTCGGCGATACCGGTAATTCATTTCGGAAATATTTTGCCGATGAGCGGCTTCTATCTGGGCGCGCCATTGCTGCTTTTTTTGCTGTACCTGCGTTTCCATTTTTTGCTTTTACGCTTGTGGGGCACACTCGCGGAATTGCCATCGGTTTTTGCCGACGGGCAAACCGCCGAGAAGGGCGGACCGTGGTTTCTAGTGGGGCTTATCCGGCTGCACTCGAAATGGCCGAAAGAAAGCCGTTCGCCACTACTGGTTCTGGAGACTTTTCTCGCGGCGGTGCTGGTCTACTGGGCGGTGCCGATGGTTTTGTTTCTTTTCTGGGCGCGGTATCTGGTGCGGCAGGATTTTCGTGGCACGCTGCTGCACGTTTTAATGGTGACCGCGGCGGTTGGCGGAGCGACGGGTCTTCCTTTCCTGGTTTCGCGTTTGTTGCGGCAGGCGGAACTTCGGCGCAAGAAAGCGAAGAATCTGGTGCGCATGGTGTTGAAGTCCTTGCGCGCTTCCTTCGCGACCGGAATCGCGTTGCTACTGCTTTCGATCGGGGTGATACACGGATTGCCGGCTGAAAAATCCGTGCATCCGGAAGTTGCTCAGGCGAGTATGCGCAGGTGGGCTTCGGAATTTTTGCAATCCACGGGATACCGGCCATACGCGGAAATCACGGAGGCGAGTTTTATCCCGCCATCGGCGCGAGAAACGCTGAAGAGCGGAGAATTCGATGCGGTGCCGGGCCCGAAACTGAATCTTGAGAATTTCCGGTATGCGCGGGGGTACCGCACGGTATTGGTGAATGCCCGATTGTGGCGCGCTAATCTGGAAGGAATTTGTTTATCGGAATCCGATCTTCGAGGCGCAAACTTGCGGGAATCGGTATTGCGCTCCGCGGCGCTGGACCGCATGAGAGCGGAAAAGGCGAATTTTGTGTCCGCGGACGCCCGGGGCGCGAACTTCGCGGCGGCGGATTTGCGAGAATCAGATTTTTCTTATGCCAACCTGGAAAATACAAATTTTTCGGGAGCTAAATTAAACTCCGCCAGTCTTTACGGCGCAAACCTGCAGCACGCAATTCTGCTGCGTGCGGATCTCTCTCACGCGGACCTTCGGGACGTAAAACTAGAAAACGCAAATTTGGCTTTATCGCTTTTGCAGGACACCGATTTATCGGCGGCAAAACTTGCAGGCGCGGATCTGACCGGAGCGCGCCTGAAAGGGACGATATTGCTCGATACGGATTTGTCGCATACCGACCTTCGTGGCGCGTCACTCGAGGGAGCGATTCTCCGCGGAGCACACATGAATGGAGCGAACCTTGATGGCGTGGACCTTAGAGCCGCGGTTGGATTGACCGCAGGGCAGGTATGTTCGGCGGCGAATGGCAAACATGCGGTTTTGGATCCGCTATTTCGCCTGGAAGTTGAATCCTATTGCGGCGCACCCGTTGTTGCAGCCAGCAAATAACAAGTTTTCTGCAGGAATTGCGTAGGTCACGTTACAGGTCACGGCGCTCGAATTGATACAGGGCGATGGCCAGTGCGGCGGTAAGATACAGCGCCGCGTATACAAGCATGGCTAGGCTGGGCGCGGAACGGCTCGCGAATGGCGAAAAATCCAGCGTGCGCAGTATCGCGGACTGCATTTCGTAGGCAGCCCGCCGCCAGATTGCTTCGCTGGGCATGATCAGGCTCGAAACAATACCGACTGCGACGATGCGCGGTGAATTTGTTGCCGAACCAATCTGCTCGAGCCAGCCACCGATGAACGCCAGGCCGTGAAGCCCCAGAACAATAAGGCCGTTGGTCAGCGTAGAAAAAAAAGTACCAAACAAAAATGTAGTGGTTAAAACCAGCAGGCATTCGAGGAACACCAGACCTGCACCAAGAGCAACGTGGTGCGGGCGCACGCCACCGATGAAGTAACCAATGGACAGCACGCCTCCGAACATGAGGGCGACGAACGCCGCCACCATTGCTGTAAAGCCCAGCCATTTCCCGATCAGCACTTGCCAGCGCGCCACGGGTTTTGTGGCAATCGCGTGAATTGTGGAAGAGGCGATCTCTCCGGATATGGTGTCCACGCTGGTGAGAACGGTCATGACCACGGCAAGCATATCGATAGCGTAGAAACCGATCTGCAGCATGGTGCTCAATATCTGGTAACGCAGAAACGGCGTCATGCCGCTCGCATTGAAATCCTTCACTTGATAATGCATACCCGTGCCGAACAGAGTAAGGAAAGCGGCGCCGGCGAGCAGCGCGGTCCACAAAATCTTTTTGCGCGCAGCCTCGAGAAACGTCATGCGCGCCATGATCCAAATGCCCATCAAAGCCCCTGATCCTCGCCCATGATTTTTAAAAAGGATTCTTCCAAAGAAAGTTTCTGCGGAGTGAATTCGTAAACGTTGACGCCGGAAGCCACCAGATGGCGGAGAATGTCCGGCAGAACTTCCAGGGATTTGGTCGATAGCGCGAGCCGCTCGCCTTCGAATTGCGACGAGAGAATCCAAGGCGAAAGACCAGCAATCACCGACGGCGTGAGATTTTCCGCGCGAACCAGTACGCGAACTTCTCCATGCGTGGTATCACGTAAATTGCGGGTAGCTACCACTTCGCCGTGTTTAATAAAAACCACGCGGTCGCAGGTAATTTCCACTTCGCTTAGCAAGTGAGAATTGAGAAAAACGGTAGCGCCGCGATCCCGCTGAGCATGGATGATATCGCGGACCAAGCGGCGGCCCATGGGATCGAGACCAGAAGTGGGCTCGTCGAGAAAAATAAGCTCAGGCTCGTGGATGAGCGCTTGCGCCAGGCCGATACGCTGCAGCATTCCTTTGGAGAATCCGCGCAATCTTCGTTCGCGATGCGGAGTGAGCCCGACGAGCTCAACGTACGCGGGAATGCGATCGCGCAATTGGGCAACGCTCAGACCGCAAAGTTGTCCGTGAAGCGACAACAGCTCGGCGGGCGTCAGCCAGTCGTAAAAGCGAAAATCCTCGGGAAGAAAACCAATTTTGCGGCGGACTTCGACGCTGGTGGAGGGACATCCCAGCACGTTCGCTTCTCCGGCGGTTGGTTTAACGAGGCCGAGCAGCATTTTGATCGAAGTGCTTTTGCCAGCGCCGTTGGGCCCCAGGAAACCAAAAATTTCTCCACGCCGAACGGTAAGGGAGAGGCCGCGGACCGCGACCTTATTCGCAAACACCTTTCGCAGATTCGTGGTTTCGATGGCAAACGCTTCTAAAGAGGGCAGCGAATTTCTCCACGTCTCAGCCGAGTGTATTCGCCAGCTCCACGGCTTTATCCGCGGCGCCAGTGCCGCTGAGGAGGTAGATGATGCCATTTTTCACCCAAATCAGCACGTATCCGGGACCGCGATAGGCCGAAGTGCGCATCAGCGTGCCTTGGGCGCCGTTGACTTCCACGTTGTCGTAGGAATTCACGAAATGCGGGATCGGGAGGATGAGCGTGGACCTCCAGTCGATCGCCTGGCAAAACTTGCGAGCTTGCACGGGGGTCATGCCGCTTATCTGCAGCGCGGTTTCCGCGAGCTGCTGCAAATTAAGGTCGCTCGGAACGTTGATGACCGGGCTGGGCGCTTGCATTAGAAAGAGGCAATCTTCGGGCAACGATGAAAGACGCGATTCTTTGTCCTGGTTGTTACGTTCCACGTGTTCCGCGGCTTTTTTGCCACCAACGTCGTGACCATCCGCTGGGCAATTGCCGTAACGCGTTTCCACCGCGCGCGGAATTTGCACCGACACGGTGGCGCCATCGAGTGTGGCGGGAAGAATCAAATCGGGCCGTCCGGCCTGGTCGAGCGCGTCCTGCAAGCGCTCGCGGTCGATGGACATATGGAACGCGTGCTGTCCTTCCACCTTAAAAGTGGCGGAATCCGCACGTTCGGGGAGAACACGAACATCGAATCCAGCGAGCCTGGACGCAGCTTCCGCGGTTGCAGCGTCTTGAGGTTTTTCATCCGCGGTGATGACCACCTTGTCTGAAATCATTTTTCCCAGCATTTCCGTCAAGGCGTGGTTGCCATTCAACGAGGAAAGATCGAGGCGTACGGTTTGCACCTTTTCAATTCTTAGAGTTGCGAGAAGCCGCTGAGCCATGCCGCGTGCCGTAGGGAAAGTGAGGGCAGTGATCATAATGGCGGCGGCGACCGCGGCAGCCCAGGCGAAACGCCAGCGCGGAACAAAAATACGCTGGAGCAAAGACACGGGTTTTTCGCGGATGTCGAGCTGGGACCTGAAACGAGCCAGCGCGAGTTGCGGGTTTTCTTGCGGAGCGCTGCCGACCTCCTCAAGGGTATCGAGTTGTGTTCTCACGCGCCCAGCAATATTGGAGAGAGCGTCCGAACGCTCCCGGCACGTTAGGCAATTCTGCAGATGCAGCTTGGCTCGCGCGCCCTCGCCCGCAGACAGTTCATTGTCAAAATAAGCGCGCAGGGCGCCGTCTGAAAGACAATTCATAACTCCTCCTCATTAAAAAGTTCGCGGTAACGCTGTAAAAAGGCGGCTTCGGCACGGACCAGCATTGTTCCCACCGAGTTCGGCGTTATATCCAGGTGTTCCGCTAATTCGCGGTAGCTATGGCCGGAAGCGCGCAAAAGCAGGAGCTCCGACCAATTTGGTTTGAGTTCAGCAAGCACTGCGCGAACCCGCTGCTGCTTTTCCGCGCGCAGCAATTGCTGCAAGCCGTCTTGCTGGCGCGGAGTTCCAGCGCTTAGTCGCGCAGCTTCTTGCTCCATGCGCGCGCGGCGCGATCTGGAGCGCAATTCGTCAATTCCCAGGTGAATTGCAGTGCGGTACATCCAGCCGGGAATGTTGCCATTGGCAATTGCGGGAAGCGGCTGGCGATGAAGCTTCAAGAAAACGTCGGTGGCCAACTCCTCGGCGCGTCCAGAATTTCCCAACATACGGCGCAGAATGGATACCAGGCGGGGATAGTGCGCGAGAAATAACTCATCGAAGGGGGAGGTGGAGTTCACAGAACTGATTTCGCGCATGACCGGCTTTTCCGCTGGCAGTTCTTCTAGGAAACCCTGTGGCACGGCCGCCTCCGCTCCCTCGCTGGTTATACGCTTGTCAGCGAGATTTTGTGACAGCGTGGGCCTTGCGGGCGCCCCCGGGCTAAGGCGCCGCCGGGGACGTAAGGTGCGCAATCCTACGGCCATGCTCGGAATCTTTGATAAGAGTAGCCAAACGTTTAAGCCGCGTTTCTTCTCTTTTGGCACTGACGACCCACCAAGTCGCGACGCGTTGATAACCGGGTGGCTGTGCGCAAAAAAATTCCCAAGCTTTTTTGTTGCCGCGGAATTGCCTTTCGAAAGCCTTGCCAAGCTTTGCGGTTTTTCTTCGTTCGTAGGAATATACTT
This sequence comes from Candidatus Dormiibacterota bacterium, assembly GCA_035602385.1. Classification (GTDB taxonomy): domain Bacteria; phylum Acidobacteriota; class Terriglobia; order Acidiferrales; family UBA7541; genus Acidiferrum. Next base: position 52,826 of record DATNME010000008.1, on the reverse strand, counting down.
GTGATTTTTCCGCGGACCGAGATTCAAACACGCGCAACCCGGCCGGTCGCATCAAGCCCAGTTTGCACAGTTCCGAGACTCGCTTAAGATTTAGCACGCTCCAGTTGCTGCGTGTCTTTCGCGGCGTGAAGCGATTCATATAGCTGGTTTCGTCGATGCGCTTGCGAAGGCCGTCGATCCAGCCAAAACAGAGCGCAGCATCAACCGCCTCCGGCCAGGTGATGCTCGGTTTACCAGAATCTTTTTTATGCAAGCCGATCCATTGTTCACGGGCGGTGGAGTGATGTAATTCGAGCCATTCGCGGAACGCCGAAGGTGTTGCAAAGAAGATCGGCGTGGCACCTGGTGCGACACTGCGTGGAGAAGCCATTTCGCACGAACTCCCGGTTATTCCTGGTTTTTAAGTTTGAGCCTGGATTTATTTTCTTCCAGGAAAGCTTTGAGATTTACCGCTGTCGCGAGCAGACGTGTCCACTGTTCGTAGTAAAGAGTGACCGGAAAGCGGCCAAGTCCGTATACGCTCACGCCACCTTTTTCGGACACGCGAAATTCGAGATTACCGCTGCGCTTTGTTGATCCTTGTTTTTCAAGCTCAGCGATTCGCGCTTTTAGTTCATCTATCGATGGTTCAGCCATAGTGTTTCTCCCAGATGAGATGAAAAATTATCTCATAAATTTTCGTTGAAGCGGGCTGCTAGCCGGGTGACAAAAACTAGCGCTCTTCTCCAAAGCGTTTTATATCTTCAGGAGCTTCGGCGAGCGGCACCGCATTCCGGCCTTGCACGAGTTCGCGAATTTGGCCGACGATATCGGGATTGGCAAGCGTGGTGATGTCGCCGGTGTCGGTATGATTGGAAATTGCGGCGAGCACGCGGCGCATAATTTTCCCAGAACGCGTTTTTGGCATGTCGGGCACCATGTGAATGCGCTTGGGGCGGGCAATTTTGCCAATCATGGTTTCGATGGTAGAAATAATTTTTTCCTGGATGGCCTTCTGCGGCAGGATTCCGGGCTTCAGACAGACGTAAATTTCCGGGACGCGACCCTTTACGTCATCGACAACGGGTACGACGGCTGCTTCGGCGATTTCGGGAAGCGTCAAACAGGCGGACTCGAGTTCCTTGGTGCCGAGGCGGTGGCCGGCGACGTTGATGACGTCGTCGACGCGGCCCAGAATGCGGTAATAGCCATCAGCGGGAAGGACTGCGCCGTCCGCTGCGTAGTACGGCCAATCGCGCCAATCCTTGCTTCGCGGATCCTTGTTATATTTTTTGTAGTAATTGCCGACGAAGCGTTGCGGGTCGCCCCAAATTGTCTGCATGATTCCGGGCCAGGGATTGCGAATACAAATGTTGCCAGCCATGCCGGTTCCGGCTTTTACTTCGCGGCCTTCCTCGTCCCAGATCACCGGGTAGATACCGAGGCAGGCAGGGCCGGCGCTGCCCGGTTTCATGGCGTCGAGCGCGGGCTTAGTGGTGCAGAGAAATCCGCCAGTTTCCGTTTGCCACCAGGTATCGACGATGACGGCTTCACCTTTGCCAACCACTTCATAAAACCATTTCCAAACTTCCGGCTCGATGGGCTCGCCGACAGTGGTCATGTGCTTGAAGCGGTAATTGTGTTTTTTCGGTTCGTCCGCGCCAGCCTTGCGCAGCATGCGAATGGCGGTGGGAGAGGTGTGGAAAATATTTACGTCCAGGCGCTCCGCGATACGCCATGGGCGTCCGGCGTCCGGAAATTGCGGTACGCCTTCATAGAGAACACTGGTAGCCGCAAGCGCGAGCGGGCCGTAGACAATATAAGAGTGTCCAGTGATCCAGCCGATGTCGGCCATGCACCAGTAGACGTCTTCAGGATGAATGTCCTGATAAAATTTTGCAGTGCCAGTGGCGTATGCGAGATATCCGCCGGTGCGATGCTGGCATCCCTTGGGTTTCCCGGTGGTGCCGCTGGTGTACATGAGAAATAGCGGGGTTTCGGCGTCCAGCGAAATGGGCTCGACAATTTGATTGCGATAGTTTTTGAGGACCTCGTCCACAAAATAATCGCGTTCCATAATCATGGGAACTTCAGAAGAATATTTTCCGGGATAGCGCTTCCAGACCAGAACTTTTTCGATGTGCTGGCCTTCTTTTTCCGCACTGGCGACGGCGATATCGGCGTTGCCTTTGTGGTCCACCCAACGCCCGTTGCGATGATAGCCGTCAGCGTAAATGAGCACCCGGCTTCCTGAATCCGCGGCGCGCGCGCCACACGCCTCTCCACTGAAGCCGCCGAAGACTACGGAATGGATAATGCCGAGCCGCGCGCATGCCAGCATGGTGATCGGCAACTCCGGGATCATAGGCATGTGGATAGTTACGCGGTCGCCGGTCTTCAGTCCTGCAAAATCGCGGAGTAAAGCGGCAACTTCGTTTACGCGACGATAGAGTTCCTGGAAGGTGATGACTTGCGCGGCTTCCTCTTCCGGCTCACCGACGAAGATGAATGCGGCTTTGTTCTTGTGCTTCGCCAGATGACGGTCGACGCAGTTGTAGCATGCGTTTAGTTTGCCGCCGACGAACCATTTCCAGAACGGCGGGTTCGCGGTGTCCAGCGTGGTATGCCAATACTGGTTCCAGTCAAGCAGGTCAGCATATTCGCGAAAACATTCGGGAAAGTGTTTTTCACTGAAGCGCTCCACCATTTCAGGATCGTTGAGGTTGGCTTGAGCAATGAACTTAGCCGGAGGCTGAAGATAAGCCTCCTCCTTCCAGTGCACGGCAATTTGCGATTCCGTCAAATCGGGAGTTTTGGATGGCGGAATTGAGGCAGGGGCTTTCTTTTTGGGATTGGTTCGACGCGCTTTCGGCAAAGTTATGGCCCCCGGAAAAGATGCGGTGAATTTTACGAGTTTACTTCCAAAGATGATGCTACCGGCAAGTATTAGTAGTCAATTCAGGAAAATAGTTTCTGATTTCGTGATATTAGTGAATGGTGACAAGTTATGAAGCGGTGCTTTTATTTTTGGCGGGCGCCCTGGGCGGCGCGATCAACGCTGTTGCGGGCGGAGGCAGCTTCGTTACCTTTCCGGCGCTGCTATTTGCGCGCGTAGGGCCGTTGGCAGCTAACGCTACAAGCACGATCGCGCTGTGGGTTGGAATGTCGGCCAGCGGCGGGGCGTACCGCAGCAAATTAAAATTTTCGCGAAGAGTTATGGCGCCGCTGGTGGCTACAAGCATTGCTGGCGGAATGATCGGCGCATTTCTGTTGATCAAAACACCTCCGCAAACATTCCTGCGCGTGCTCCCCTGGTTGATGCTGGCGGCGACGCTGCTTTTTGCATTTGGAAAATATTTAACGGGTCAAATTTCGAAGGGCATTGAGCGACACGCGAGCAACCGCTCGATTGTGAGCGCTTCGATATTTGAATTTTTCGTCGCAATTTATGGTGGTTACTTTGGCGGTGGCGTGGGGCTGATGAACCTGGCAATGCTGGCATCCCTGGGCATGACCGACATCCATGCGATGAATGCCCTGAAAACAGTGTTGGGAAGCACTACGAATGGCGTCGCTGCATTTCTGTTTGTGGCGAGTGGCTTGATTGCCTGGCGTCAGGGCCTGGTGATGACGTTGGGCGCTTTGGCTGGTGGATACGCGACCGCGCACTTTGCGCAAAAATTATCGCAAGTGTGGATCCGGCGATTTGTGATTATGGCGGGAATAGCCACGACCATCTATTTTTTTGTTAAGGCTTACCGGGTGTGAATCGATTGCGTACATTTTCCAGCGAAGTTTTGCATTCGGCGCTGAAGCGCTACTGGGGCTACGATTCTTTCCGGCCGCGGCAGGAAAATATTGTGCAAAGCCTGCTCAGCGGGCGCGACGTTTGCGTGGTAATGCCAACGGGCGGGGGCAAGTCGCTTTGTTACCAATTGCCGGCCGCTTTATTGACCGGCGAAACGGTGATCGTGATTTCTCCGCTGATTGCCTTGATGCAGGATCAGGTGGCGCAGCTGAAACAGATGGAAATTTCCGCGGCGCTTTTGAACAGCACGGTTTCAAACGAGCAGCAAAACAAAATCATCGAGCGGGCCAAGACCGGGGCTTACCGTTTGCTGTATCTTTCGCCTGAGAGAATCGCGCGGCCCGATACGGTGGGCTGGCTGCAACAAGTTCCAATAGCGTTTTTTGCGATTGATGAAGCGCATTGTATTTCAGAATGGGGCCATGAGTTCCGGCCGGACTACCGGCTGCTGAGCAGTTTGAAAGGCGATTTTCCGAGTTGCGCGATTGCGGCTTTTACGGCAAGCGCCACGCAGCGGGTGCGGCACGACATCATCGAACAGTTAAAACTTCGCGAGCCGGATAAATACATCGCCAGCTTTCACCGGCCAAATTTGCACTACATCATCCGGGAATGCGGCGCGGAGGAACAAGTTTCGCTGCTGCTTGCCGCGCTGAAAAAGTTTTCAGGGGAAAGCGTAATCGTCTATTCGCCAACGGTTAAGCGCATTCAGGAAACGGTTGAATTGTTAAGAGAGCACGGCTTCACGGCGATCGGTTATCACGGACAGATGGATGCCGCGACGCGGCAGCGAAACCAGGAAGCGTGGGCCAGCGACGAAGTAAAAATCATGGTGGGCACGCTGGCGTTCGGTTTGGGAATCAATAAATCCGCGGTACGGGCGGTAATACATCTGGCGCTGCCAAAATCCATCGAACAGTATTACCAGGAAGCAGGGCGCGCGGGGCGGGACGGGGAGCCCGCTGACTGTATTTTGCTGTGGCAGAAGAGGGATGCGGGTCTGCTGGAATATTTTGCGAGCATCATTGAAGATCGCAAGGAACGGCAGCGGATGCGGGACCAGTCCGCGGAAGTGTTGCGATTCGCCGAATCAAAACAATGCCGGCATTGGCGGATTTGCATGCATTTTGGGGAGACACCGAAGTGGAAGATGTGCAAGGCGTGTGATGTGTGCGGTAGCCAACCAGAGTGGATGGAGGCGATTCCAAAGTCCGCAACAAAAACAAGCAACAAAAAGCCTAGAAAAAAGCCGAAGGGCATTTCTGGCAAGGCTTTTCCGGTCGGCCGCGAGCAATCGGTAAAGAATTTACCGGCTTTGATACAGCCGGTGAAATATTCCCGGCCCGCAGCGCCAGCCAGCACACTGCGAGAACATTTGCGCGAATGGCGGCGCAACGAGGCGAGGGCGCAAGGTGTGCCGGCGTTTATTGTGCTGCACGATAGCTCTCTGGATGATTTGTGCAGAGCGAGGCCGAAAAATTTGGCGGATTTCCGTAAGGTCAGCGGTTTTGGAGTAAAAAAGATTGAGATGTACGGCGCAAAAATTATTGCAGCGCTAGAAAATTACCGAGGGGAGTAGCTGCCTGCGGGTCAGGGAATTTAATTGAGAATTAATTTCTGTTTAGCGGGGATTTCGGGAACTACTTTGGATGTTTTTGTGACTGGCAAAATAATCGTAAACAGCGAGCCAACTCCAGGTTCGCTTTGACATTCGATGGCACCGCCCTGGGCACGGACAATGGCCTGCGCGATAGCTAACCCCAGGCCCCCGCTTTGAGCTTCGGCGCTACTGGACGGAGCTGCGCGATAGAACCGTTCAAAGATATACGGCAAGTGGCTGCTGGCGATTCCAATGCCTTGGTCCTGAAAGAGCGCGTAAATGGAGCCATCCCGTGTTTCGAGTGACACGCGAACTTCGGTATCCCGCGGCGAATATTTGATAGCGTTGTCGAGAAAAATGACAAACAGCTGGTGGAGGAAAGCTTCGTCACCAAAATAATAGATTTCTTGCTTGAGGCTTCGTACCAGAGTGATATTTCTGGATTTCGCGCGCGTATCCAGAAGCGAACACGCTTCCTCCAGCACTTCGTTGATGTACAGCGGCTCACAGGAAAGGTGCAACTGGCCGGCGTCGGCCATGGACAGCGTAAACAGACCTTCCACGATGCGCGTCAACTTTTTGAATTCGTCGTCGAACATGCACAAAATTTGCTGGTAATCCTCAGGGCTGCGCGATTTCGACAACAGCAACTCGGTTTCACCATGCAAAACCGCGAGAGGCGTGCGTAATTCATGCGAAGCATCGGTAACGAATTGGCGCAATTGCAGCACTGCGGAATCGACGCTGTGCAGAAGTCGATTGAAGGTTTGCGCCAATCTGCCTAATTCGTCGTGGGGCGAAGAGACTTCCAGCGGGCTCCAGAAACCTTCCCGATTGGTGACGCGCTTGGTCATCAGCGCCGCTTGTTCTGTTAGAGCGGTGATGGGAGCGAGGCTTCTGCCCACGTAGAAAGCGGAAATTCCGGCGGTGAGCAGCAGGCTCAAGGGAAAAAGAATGAGCGCTACTTTTCCGAAACTCTCGAGGACTCCGTTTGTACCGTGTTTGGAAATTGCCACGGCGAGAATGCTGGTTTGACCGCCATGGTGGTAGGGAATTAGCGCCACACGCATGTATTCATCGTTACCGACAATGGCATTTCCAAATGTAGGCTTTGCAACCGAAGGGCTCATTCCTTTCAAGCCGATCGGAGCTCGAAGATTTCTTGAACGTTGAAAAACTTGACCGTCGGGACTCAAAGTTTCAAAAAATTCCCCTGGGATATCCAATCGGCTGACATCCTGAGCATTCGGTTCGGTCATGATATCGGCGATGAGGGGTCGAGCAGTTTCTTGCAATTGGCGATCGAGCTGTACGGTGACTTCGTGATCGAGGAGTATCCAGAAGGCCAGGTAAGAACATGCCAAAAGCACGCCCACAACACTGCAAAACAGGATCATCATCCGGAAACGCAGCGTGGTGGCTCTTATCATTGCCCGGTTTCCAGACGATAGCCCACCCCGCGCACGGTGTGTATCAACTTCGTCGTACGATTTTGATCGATTTTTTGCCGCAGACGATTCACGTAGACTTCCACGAGATTTGTTTCGCTGTCGAAGTGGCAATCCCAGACGTGTTCGATGATTTCGCTGCGGGTCACCAGCTCCGGAGCATGAAGTAAAAAAAGTTCCAACAAGGAAAATTCCTTAGCGGTCAGCGGAATGACTTCCTGACCACGAGTGGCGCGCCGGCGATGCCGGTCGAGCACCAGGTCGGCGTAGGAGAGCCTGGCGTTTCCGCTGTGGAAACCGCGCCGGACCAGCGCGCGAACACGCGCAAGCAATTCCGCCAAGACGAAAGGCTTGGTGAGATAATCGTCAGCGCCGGCATCCAAGCCTTCCACGCGATGCTCGACCAGTCCCCTCGCGGTCAGCAAAAGTATGGGTGCTTCCACTCCATGCTGGCGCATTTCGCGGCATACCTCAACGCCGCTGATTCCTGGCAAACGGACGTCCATGAGGATGGCATCGTAAGTGACGTCGGTCCCTAGTTCCAGGCCTTTTTCCCCGGTTTCCGCCACGTCCACGGCGTAAGAATTTTCGCGCAAGGCTCGCGCAATAAAATTTGCGACCTTTCGTTCGTCCTCGACCAAGAGAATTCTCATAAGCTTTTGTGGACTATCATCGCACGAAATTTATCGTTTTCCGCTTTGCAAGTTGCTCCTTGGGCGCACAGGACCAAGAACTACGTCGGCCGGAACTTGTCGAGGTGACGTCTTGGGGGACAGCTCGAAAGGAGAGTTCTTTGACACGCACGTGAGTACCCTTGCTGATTGCGTCAAGAGCATAATCCATTCAACGACGACCGGGCTTAAACAAAGATTAATTTCTATTTAGCTCAAAACGGTTGCTGGACAATTTTTGTTGAAAACACGCGCTTTATATCCTCGACTCGCGTTATTCGGCATTTTCAAGTCGTGCTGTTCGTTGACGCGAAGAAACTGGTAGCGTAGCATCCGCGCAGTCGAGAGTGCATTCGAGCTGGCATTTCCAAATTCACTCACAACCTGCCGCGCAGGGAAAATAGAAATAACGAGATAAACAAAGAAATAACGAGATAAACAAATGCAAAGACGCGACTTTGGCAAGGTTTCTATTGGAGTGGTTGCTTCCACGATTCTGGCTGGCACTGCCAAGCCCGCGGGAAAGGTGCCGCCCGTGACTGAGTTTCCTCACACCAAAGGGCTTACAAATTACGTCGCGGAATTTGTTACCACGGCGAAATACGCCGAGATTCCTGAAGAGGTCATTGAATTGGGAAAGAAGTCCATCCTCGATGGGCTGGGCCTCGCATTAGCGGGCAGTAGGGCCGAGACTGGACCGTTGAGCCGGCAATACGTAAAAAATGCAGGCATTTGCGGAGGGAAAGCGACCATCATCGGTACCGCGCAGAAGACCTCGCCGCGGTTCGCGGCTTTTGTTAATGGCGTTTCGATTCACGCGGATGATTTTGATGACACACAACTCGCGACGGCGAAGGACCGTGTGTACGGATTGTTAGTACACCCGACTGTGCCGGTGCTTCCGGCCGCTCTCGCGCTGGCAGAAAACGGTGGCGTTTCCGGCAAAGACTTGATGCTGGCATACCACGTCGGCGTGGAAGTGGAATGCAAGATCGCTGAAGCGATAGCGCCGCGTCACTACCAAGATGGGTTTCATTCCACGGGAACTTGCGGGCCTTTCGGATCTGCTGCTGCTTGCGCAAGACTCCAACATTTCGATGTTCACAAAACGTTGAATGCCTTCGGCGTGGTGGCCAGCTTGTCAGGCGGACTTCGTGAAAATTTCGGCACCATGACCAAACCTTTTCAGGCCGGTCATGCGGCGGAAAGCGGATTACAGGCCACCGAATTTGCAGCGCTGGGTTGGACTGCGGCGGAACAAATCCTGGAGGCCGACCGCGGATTTTTCCACGCATTTGGCGGGTCCTACGACCCGTCAGCCATTCTTGGGCACCTGGGAAAGCCGTGGACTTTCGCTGCGCCGGGGATTTCGTTGAAACCGTATCCTTCCGGCTCGTTGACCCATCCGGCTATGACCGAGATGATGCGATTGATTCAAGCTAACGACATAAAACCTTCGCAAGTGGACAAAGTGGACGTCGGCGCGAATCACAACATGACTACCACGCTGCTGCATCACAATCCCAAGGCCGGGTTGGAATGCAAGTTCAGCATGGAATTTTGCATGGCAATTTTATTGGTAGAGGGAAAAGCCGGACTCGGAGAATTTTCAGAAAAAGTTGTACAACGTCCCGAAGTTCAAGACATGATGCGAAGAATTAATTTCTATGTCGATCCTGAGGCCGAAGCGGCGGGGTTCGACAAGATGACTTCGATCCTAAAAATCCACTTGAAGGACGGCAAAATTATTTCTGGCCGCGCTGAGTTTGCCAAAGGAAGCCCTTCGAATCCCATGACATTTCGGGAAGCTGCCGACAAATTCAGGGGCTGCGCGCAATACGCAGAATGGCCGGCGGCCAAAACGGAAAAGATAATCACGACCGTGAGGAGCCTGGAGTCGGTTGGCGATATAAGCGCGCTTACACCATTACTTTCCGCGGAAAAAGGATAAAGACCACAAGCTATGAAAACTTTCAAAATTGCGGTAATTGCGGGCGACGGTATCGGCAAAGAAGTAGTGCCTGAAGGCATCCGCGTGCTGGAAGCTGCCGCGCACCGCTTTGGATTCCAATTCGCGTGGCACCCATTTGACTGGAGCTGCGAAACGTATGCAAAAACCGGAAGGATGATGCCGCAGGACGGGCTGGACCAGTTGCGTCCATTTGACGCCATCTTTCTCGGAGCGGTCGGCTATCCAAACGTGCCCGATCACGTTTCCCTTTGGGGATTGCTGATCCCTATCCGCCGCACGTTCCGGCAATACGTGAATTTGCGGCCTGTGCGGCTTTTTGAGGGTATCGATTCGCCGCTGAAGAATTGGAAGCCCGGGCAAATTGATTTCTCCATCGTGCGCGAAAACAATGAAGGGGAGTATTCGAACATTGGTGGCCGTCTTTATGAGGGAACCGATGACGAAATTGCCGTTCAACAAACGGTTTTCACTCGCCGCGGGGTGAATCGTGTGTTGCAATTTGCTTTCGAAATGGCGCGCAAGAGCAAGAAGCATTTAACCTCGGCAACAAAATCAAACGGCATCATTCACACCATGCCTTTCTGGGATGAATGCTTCACGGAAATGGCGGCGAAATTTCCGGATGTTCGTACGGACCAATATCACATCGATATTTTGACCGCGCATTTTGTGCGTCACCCGGACTGGTTTGACGTGGTGGTAGGCTCCAATCTTTTTGGGGACATTCTTTCGGATTTGGGACCCGCCGTGGTCGGCTCGATCGGCATCGCTCCTTCGGCGAACCTAAATCCAGAGAAAGAATTTCCTTCGATGTTTGAACCGGTGCACGGCTCAGCGCCAGACATTGCCGGAAAGGGAATTGCGAATCCTATCGGACAGATCTGGTCGGGCGCCATGATGCTGCGGCACTTGGGTGTGCCAGATGCGGCGGATGCCGTGGAGAAAGCTATTACAGATATATTGGCAAAGTCCGGCGTTCGAACACCTGATATTGGTGGCCGGTCTTCAACCGAAGAGCTTGGCGCGGCTATCGCCCAAAGCCTGGCTAAACGCTAATTATATTTTTTTTTGTGAGCACACACCATTGGGGATTGGCGCTCGAATGGTGTAAAGTCTCTGTCTTCGTGACACCCTTAATACAATTATGCTGTTACACGGATAGATATTCGGTGGGGATATATTCGATTGCCTCCAAAAGTAACCAAGAGTAACGAGCCCGCGCAGAGTTCGTGGTTGAGCCGCCTTACCGGCGTTTTTGTTTATGCGCTGGAACGGTTGATGCCCGACCCGTTCGTTTTCGCCATTCTGCTGACGCTACTGACGGCGCTGCTCGCGTTTTTTCTGGTACCCACTGCAACGCCGGGAGTAATCGCGAGCTCGTGGTACGCGGGCATCTTCAACATTTTGACGTTTGGCTTTCAGATGGTGCTGATCCTGGTTACCGGTTACGCGCTGGCCAGCTCCAAGCCAATTCGTTTGGTGCTGGAAAAAACGGCCATGCTTGCCAGCACGCCGCGTAACGCGGTTTCCCTGACCGTTATCGCGGGCATGATGGCCTCGTGGCTGCAATGGGGTTTGGGACTTGTTGTTGCAGGATTGCTCGCTCGCGAAATTGCCAAGCGCGTGCGCATGGATTTCGGATGGCTGGTGGCGGCGGCCTACACCGGTTTCGTAGTTTCCACCGAAGGGCTTTCTGGATCGATCGTTCTTTCGCAAGCCACTTCGGGCTCCGCGCTCAACCTGGTGGAGAAAACCGCGGGCTTCACCTTGCCGCTTTCCAAGACCATTTTCAGCCCGCTGAATCTCGTTCCGGTTTTAGCGCTTTTCGTACTCTTGCCGCTTATCTACAGATGGATAGGCCCCGACGAAGCTCACACGCTTCCCGCTGATCCGGCACGCCTGAAAGCGGAGGATCAGGGGAAAGTGGAGCAGGATAAAAAGGGCACCTTTGGATCAGCGCTGGATAATGCCTGGATTCTGAACGTGCTGCTTGTTGTCGTTGCTTTTTCCGCGCTCATTTTTCAATGGCGTCAAAAGGGATTTTTCATGGATTTGAATTCCATGATCCTTCTTGCGCTGGCGATTGGCCTCTTGTTCCATTGGACGCCGATAGCATATGTGGGAGCCGTCAAAAACGCGGCGCGCGTAACTGGCCCGCTGATTCTGCAATACCCAATTTACGGCGGCATCATGGGCATCATGACCACTACGGGTCTCGCAGGCGTGATTTCGAAAGCCTTTCTTACGTTTACTACCGCGCACACGCTTCCGTTCTGGACGTATCTGTGCTCGTTGGTAATTACACTATTCATTCCGAGTGGCGGAGGACACTGGGCGGTGCAAGGTCCATTTGTCCTCCCTGCGGCGAGAGATCTTCACGCCTCATTTTCGGGCACAACCATGGGCGTGGTGATGGGCGAATCGGTGGCTAACATGCTCCAGCCATTTTTTGCGCTTCCGATTTTGGCCATCGCCGGAATACCCATGCGGCGCATGATGGGTTTTATGGTAATCACCTTTATGGTGTCGTTTGTTATTTTTGGCGCCGCGTTACTGCTGCTGGTGCGGTTTCCCTAAACGTTTAGAACCACATTCGAGTCTACCCATTCCTCGCTTCAACAGTTCGGCAAGACTATGATTAATACTGTATTTATCTCCGTTTGCGGAGAATTGAGGTTCGTACGCGAGGACAGTAACCACCGCATGAGCGCGCGCGTCCCAGTCTTGTCAGGTGAAATTTGAATTACTCGGCTCTGCTGCAATCCGCTTTGGTAGCCTTGCTTCGCAATAAGATGCGCAGCATCTTGACGGTTCTCGGTATCACCATCGGGATTGCCGCGGTCATTTGCGTTGTCGCGATTGGAAACGCGGGGCAAGCGCGAGTTGAAGAGCAGTTGAACAACCTTGGCGATAGTCTCGTGTGGATTGAAGCGGGAGGCCGCGCAGTGAACGGCGTGCGCACCGGAACGCACGGAACTAAAACGCTGACGTATGCCGATGCCGTGGCCATCAAAAATCAAATACCGCTGATCAAAAACGTTACGCCGAACGTGGATGGTAACGTGCAAATAATTTACGGAAACCAAAACTGGTTTACCCGCTATCGCGGGGTATCGCCGGAATATTTCGATATCAAACGCTGGACCGTGGATCAGGGCGCGGCTTTTTCCCAGGATGATGTAGATCGCGCGGCGGATGTGTGCGCCATTGGACGGACAGTTCGCGATCAGCTTTTCGGGGTGGAAGATCCTATTGGAAAAATTCTGAGGGTGAAAAATCTCCCGTGCAAGATTGTTGCTGTCCTGCATCCCAAGGGGCTTTCGGTTTCCGGAACGGACCAGGACGACACGGTTGTGATGCCATATACTACCGCCCAGAAAAAAATCAAAGGCGACGCCTGGCTGGATGACATTCTTTGTTCCGCGGTTTCGCAAAGCGCGGTCAAGGCCGCCGGACAAGAAGCTGCGGCAGTGCTTCGCGATCGCCACCATCTGCGTCCGGAAGAAGACGACGACTTCAACGTCCGCAATCCTGAAGACGTTATTCAAGCGCAACTCGAGGCCAGCCGGACTCTCACTATTCTGCTGATCGCTATCGCTTCCATTTCATTAATTGTTGGTGGTATCGGAATCATGAACGTGATGCTGGTCTCGGTAACCGAGCGCACGCGTGAAATTGGCGTACGCGTAGCGGTTGGCGCCACGGAGGCAGCGATACAGCTACAGTTTCTGGGCGAATCGGTGATGCTCAGTCTAGTTGGTGGGGCTGCGGGCGTGCTGTTTGGCGTAGGCGGCTCCTACCTTATAGGGCAGACGCTTCATTGGCCGATTCAAATGTCTGTCGGGTCCGTGGTCATTGCGGCATTATTTTCGGTGACAGTTGGTGTCTTTTTTGGGTATTACCCGGCGCGCAAGGCCTCCCGCCTGGATCCGATTGAAGCGCTGCGCTACGAATGAAAACCGCATTTCGCGTTCCAGGACAGACATGAAGAAGATAAAGAGCAAATGGATCATCCTGACGGTTATCGCGGTTGTGGGTGTGTTGTTGGCTTCATTCCGCCTGAATCGTGGTGAAGAGCCCCAGCACTTTACCGCCAAAGTGGAGCGGGGCGATATTCACGACGTTGTGGAAGCTACCGGAACGATCAACGCGGTAATTACCGTGCAAGTCGGATCACAGGTTTCCGGAACAATTGCGAAACTGAATGTGGACTTCAACTCACGCGTGCACAAAGGCGATGTGGTTGCGCTTATTGACCCTGCACTTTTTCAGGGCGCTTTGTTACAGGCTTCCGCGGATTTAGACAATGCCAAAGCTAACCTGGCGGCCGCCAAAGCAAATTTAGAAAAAGCGAAATCGGCAGCGGTGCAGACCAAGGCTGATTACGATCGCGCCGCCGAGCTTTCCAAAGCGAATATCATGAGCAAACAGCAGCTGGATCTAACCAGGGCAAATTATGATTCAGCGAGAGCCGCGGTGGGCGCGTCGGCCGCTAACGTTACGCAGGCGGAAGCGCAAGTCAGCCAAAAAACCGCCGCGGAAGCTGTCGCCAAGATCAATTTGAACTACACGGTCATCCGCTCGCCGATTGACGGCACAGTGGTGGCGCGCAACGTGGATGTGGGGCAAACGGTGGCCGCTTCTTTGCAAGCGCCGACGGTTTTCACTATTGCCCAGGACTTAACCAAGATGCTCGTGTATACAAAAACAGACGAATCCGATGTTGGCAACATCAAGCCGGGCAAGCCGGTGACGTTTAAGGTAGACGCTTTTCCAAAAGAAACTTTTCATGGCACCGTCAGCCAGGTGCGCATGAACCCCACCACCGTGCAAAACGTCGTTACTTACGACACGATCATTGAGTTCAAAAATCCCGACCTTAAACTTTTTCCGGGGATGACGGCGTACGTAACCATACCCGTGGCAACGGTGCAGAACGCCCTGAAAGTTCCCAATACCGCCTTGCGTTATAAACCACCGCTTCCGCCCGAAGATGTTCTGGCGCTTTACAAAAAATTTGGCATTGAGATGAACGAAAGAATAAGCGCGAAAGAGCAAGCTTCGTCAGCAAGCGACAGTGTGGCTCAGGCTGCGGTAAACCTGCAGAACAATACGCGTGCGCCAAAAACAGATACCGCGGTGGTGTGGAAGCTCAGGGCTGACAACGGAATGGAACCAGTTAAGGTTTCACTTGGCATTACCGATCACGCGTACACCGAGGTCAGCGCCGTGTTGAACGGGGAACTAAAAGAAGGAGATCCGGTTATCATCAGGTCCGTAATGCCAAAAACCGCCGCGCCGGGAACGCTCAAGCATTAATTCCATTAAGTGACATGCCAGCATCAACGCCAACTATGCAAGCGATGCCACCCTCGAATGTCTCCGCTCCAGTCGACGTGGTTATACGCGTCGAAGATGTCCACAAATATTATGACTTGGGTGAAACTCGCGTACACGCTCTGCGCGGCGTGAGTGTGGATATTCGCCGCGGAGAGTTTGTGGCCATCATGGGGGCCAGCGGCAGCGGCAAATCCACGTTCATGAATATGCTCGGCACGCTTGACCGGCCCAGCTCCGGCCGATATTTGCTCGAGGACATCGATATTGTGCAACACGATAAAAAGGCGTTGGCGCTGATCAGAAATCAGAAAATTGGATTTGTTTTTCAGGGATTTAACCTTCTTGCGCGTACCACCGCCTTGGAAAACACGCAGCTTCCCACGCTTTATACCAAAGTGGATAAAGCCGAGCGCGAGAAACGCGCGAAAGAAGCGCTGGCCCTCGTGGGACTAGCCAACCGCGCACACCACTTCCCGTCTCAAATGTCGGGTGGGCAACAGCAACGTGTGGCCATCGCGCGCGCGTTGGTAAATCGTCCATCCATTCTTTTAGCGGACGAACCAACCGGCAACCTGGATAGCCGCACGTCGGTTGAGATTATGGAAATTTTTCAAAATCTAAACGACAAAGGGCTGACCATCGTGCTGGTTACGCACGAACTGGATATCGCGCAATACGCCAAGCGCGTGCTCATTTTTCGTGATGGAAAAATCCGCAAAGATGAACCGGTTCTCAGCCGGCCCGTTGCCACCGAAGTTCTGAAGACCCTCCCAACCCTGGAAGACTAAGTTATAAATTTTTCTGGATTGAGATGTAAGAAGTGGTCGGGGCGCCGAGATTTGAACTCGGGACCTCCTGCGCCCAAGGCAGGCGCGCTACCAGGCTGCGCTACGCCCCGACATGAAACAAGCAGCCTCATTTTACTGTAATTGTTCGGTTTACTCCAAATCGGCACCGCCATTGCCGCACTCATCTTTCACTGCAAACCGTAACGCTAAAACGGGTTTAGGTTTAGCTCCTCTTTTTTTCAGATGGTTTTGTCCGTCGAATAACAAATTCTCTCCAGGTTGCATTCCACGCACCTCGGTTTACGCGCGATGCACGCCCGGCGGCCGTGCCAAATGATCTGGTGGGAAAACTGGATCCATTTCTCCTTCGGCAGAATCGCTATCAAATCCTGTTCAATTTTTTTTGGTTCTTCATTGCGCGTCAAATCCAGACGTTGCGAAACTCGCTGTACGTGCGTATCCACCACCACTCCGCTTGCAATTCCATACGCTGTTCCAAGCACCACGTTTGCCGTTTTTCTCGCTACCCCTGGAAGCGTCAGTATTTCTTCCATGGTACGCGGTACTTTCCCGCCAAAATTGTCCAGCAACATTTTGCTGGCAGCCATAATCGATTTGGTCTTGTTTCTAAAAAATCCGGTTGGCCGGATGTCTGCCTCCAATTCGGAAGGGGTGGCGTACGCAAATGCTTCCAGCGTCGGATATTTTTTGTATAAAGTTTTTGCCACCTGATTTACGCGCACATCCGTGCATTGCGCGGAGAGTATTGTGGAGATCAATAGTTGCAGCGGGCTTTCATGCGTCAGCTCGCACACCGCATTTGGATACGCTTCGTCAAGCTTCTGCAAAATTGCTCGAACGCGCCTTGGCGCGGTTCCGCCGGTTGCGTTTGCCGGCACACGAAGCCCGGTTTTGCGGTTCTCGGCAGGTTGCCGCGTTTTTCGCGCTGCTTTAGCGGCTTTTCTTTTTGCGTTCTTCATAGCGGCAAAAAACGACTAAGCCAAAAAAACTCGACCGGTTCGGACCTTATGGCTGATTCAGGGCCGCGATCATGCGCCGGAACGCTTTGCCTCTGTGGCTGTAGCGATTTTTTTCTTCGGCGGAAAGTTCGGCAAAAGTTTTTTTCACGGGCGGAAAGAAAAATATCGGATCGTATCCAAAGCCACCTGAGCCGCGTTGTTGTTCCGTTATTTCTCCATCAGCACGAGCGGTAATCACCGCCTGAACTCGCCCGCGCTCCGCCAGTGCGATTGCGCAAACGAAGTAAGCGCTCCTTTGCGCGCCGCGCTGATCGCGCAACTCCGCCAGCAACTTTGCCATTTTTTGTGCGTCGCTTGCACCGGGTCCCGCGTATCGCGCGGATATCACGCCCGGCGCGCCGCCCAGCTCCGGCACCACCAGACCCGAATCATCGGCGAAAACTCGTTTGTCGCAGAGCCGGGAGTAGTGTAGCGCCTTGCCTGCTGCATTTTCCGCGAAGGTTGGCGCATTCTCTTCGAAAGATGGGAGCGATGCAAACTCCGGTAAAAGTTGCAGTTGCAAATCCTCTTCGTAACCCGCGCCCTCGGCGAGTTTCTGGTATTCAGCGAGTTTACCGGCATTCGACGATGCCAGAAATAATTCAGTGGCCACGGGTTGCAAACTTTACGGGTAGCAGCGCGCGTTGCGCCTCCGACAATCGCCGGATTCCCGCCGCCGCCAGCGCCAGCAGATCCTGCATTTCGCTTCCGGTGAACGGCCGCCCTTCCGCCGAGGCTTGTATCTCCACAAAATCGCCGGCGCCGGTCATCACCACGTTCATGTCTACCTCCGCGCGTGAATCTTCCTCATACGCGAGGTCCAGCAGAACGCGATCATCGACCAGGCCAACACTGGTAGCAGCCACGGTATCAATCAGAGGAGTGTGTTTCAAAATTCCCGCCGCAACCAATCGGTCAAACGCCATCGCCATCGCCACAAACGCGCCGGTGATTGAAGCGGTTCTCGTTCCGCCGTCTGCTTGAATTACATCGCAGTCCAGCCAAACGGTGCGTTCGCCAAGCGCTTCCTGGTCGGTCACCGCGCGTAGCGAACGCCCAATCAATCGCTGAATTTCCAGCGTCCTGCCAGATTGCTTACCGCGCGCGGCTTCCCGGGGCGTGCGCTCTTCCGTGGCGCGAGGCAGCATACCGTACTCACTGGTTACCCAGCCTTTGCCCTGGCCTTTCAAAAATCCTGGCACGCCATCGTCCACCGTAGCGGTGCAAATCACGCGAGTGTTTCCCAACTCAATCAACACACTTCCTTCCGCTGTAGAGATGAAATCCGGCGTGATCTTCAGCGGACGGATCTGGTCGGCGTTGCGGCCATCAACTCTCACTAGCCCTCCGGGAATCAAAAATTGCTTTCAATCGCAACGTCATTCACATCTTCGGTTGACGCGCGGCCAGTTTGCCGTTGTCCGTAACCGGTGTCAACGCTGCCGGTGCCGTCGTTATTGCGGTCCCAGACAAGTCCGCTTTTAATGCGGCTTTACTGTTCACCGGGAACAAAACGGTCAGATCCACATGTCCTGCCAGAGACTCCATCTCCTGGCCGTGAATTAGAATCTTCAGCCTTTGGATTTGAGGAACGTTTGCTTCCAAGGTTCGCGCAATGGAATCCACCGCCAATTGTTCGCTTTGTATTCCTGAAGGAAGGGAAGTGGCCAGCGCTTCGGAAAAATCACCGATCGCCGTTCCATCCGGCAAAACGTAGAAGGCCAGCAAGACCACATCGGGAGGCAACGTGCGCAGGTCAGCTTCAACAGGTCCGGCCAACAACGTATTCAGCACCTGTTTGGCGCGCAACACCGGATCATTCGAAAGCGGTAGGTCCACCATGACTGGCGCGAGCGTTCCATGATCTTCGCTGGAAGCCCAAAAAAGTTTGGCTTTTACTCGCGCTTCACCGGAAGTTGTTATCGGTGCGGCTAACTCCTGCCGCGCCTGTTCCGCGCTTTTCTGCTGTATTCGCGCGGCTTCGCGCATGCGCCGGCGCAAACCGGGCAAATAGATGGCGCCGGCAATCACCGCCACCACTAGAACGGCTGCAAGCCATAGTCGCCAGCCTTGCATCATCGCGCCACGCTTCCTGCCAGGGCCGGCGATGCTGGCACATACAGCGGGCGGAATGCGCTAACGCCGTGGGCGATCGCATCTGCGACTCCGGGCGCCATGTGATCGAGTTCAGCCCGGTCGTCAACGGAGACGCTGGAAATTTCCACCGCAATCGCTGGAGCCGCTGTCGTACGCAATTGCCGCACGGCCGCAACTTGCGCCGTTGCCGGCGAGCCTTTGAATGTCCTGGCTAATTCTTTTTGCACTAGGTCGCCGAGTTTTCTGCTCAAGCTCAGAAATGGCGCCTGTGCGCGATCCCAGCGGATTAATCCCGCGGTGTCGCTAGTAACAGGCATGTCGTTCATTACATACACTCGAACCGTTCCCGGAATCCCCGTCGAGGAAATATGCAGCGTCACAAAAATTGCTCCGTTTTGCGCGTTGGCTCTTGTGGAACGGTCGTCGAATGAGGGATTGTCGTTTCCATCCCGGGTCTGTAAAACCTGCACGCCTTGCGCTTCCAGCGCTTTGCGAATTTGCGCGGCAAATCCTAATACCATTTCGCTTTCACGGATTCCCCCGGTGCCTCTCGCTCCTGGATCCGTTCCCCCGTGCGCAGGGTCGATCACTACAATGTTTCCGGCAGGACGGACCGGCCGCGGCGGAATCGGCGTTTGCGCAGCAGGCGGAGGCGCGAGTTGTGCATCGGTAGCCGCGGGGGTTGAGCTTTGCGGTACTGCTGGAGCGCCGGATTGCGCGGAAATTCCTGGCACGGCGGATGCTGTTGCCAATGCGCATCCGGAAAGCGCCAAAGTTGCAGCAAATAGCCGGCGTGGCCTTGAGCGTGCCAGCAATGAAAATTTTTCAAGAATATTTGCCGAACGCTTTAGGGGAGTACTCACGTTCAGCAGCATATCAAAATTGTCTGCTGCCTCGCTGCCGTCAAACTGTTGCGTGGACACGAAAAAGGGACGGCCAAATGTTGGTCGTCCCTTGGAACTTTCTCGACTTCCTGAAGTTCAGTCTGCAGCGGCCGTTTCCAGCCGGGCGTGTTCCGCGTGATTTTCCCGTAATTTTCCGGTGGCCATATAGACCAGAAACCCACTCAAAATAATCAAAAATCCAAAGAGCAGGCCATTCATTCCCAGAACCGTCTCCTTTTCGCTGCGAAAAAGAGAAATACTCAGCAAGGCGATCGGGAATACTCCGGCTAGCACTGCGCCGGGAAGTCCGCCTGGCACGCGAAACCCGCGTTTCAATTTTGGCTCGCGAATGCGCAATGCGACCAGGGTCACGAATTCAAGTGTCAAGCTGGCGCCATAAAGCATTACGTCCAGGGTTACCAGCCGTTCGAAGCCCAAGCCCAGGCACAACGCCCAACCTGTGGCGCAAACTAAAATCGCCACCCATGGCGCCCGCGTCTTCGGATGTGTTTTGGCAAATATTTTTGGCAGCATCCCGTCTCGAGCCATCGCTAACGGGAGCCGCGAATAGCTCATCACCAGCGCGTTGAACATCCCGAACCCGCTCATCATTCCGCCCAAAACCAGCGCGACACGCAACCAATTGCCGCCCATCATCCCGGCAAGATCGGCCCACGAGCCAGTTTCAAATGCCGCCGCCGGAACTCCGGTCAAGTACACCGCTAGCACCGGAAGAATGTAGGTGAGTGAAACCAGAATAACGGCGGCTATCATCGCTTTTGGATAGGTGCGCTGAGGCCGCTCCACTTCTTGTGCGATGGTCGAGGCGTTATCCCAACCCATGTAATTCCACATGGCGATGAGCGTGCCGCCCAGCAGGCCCACGGTCGAGGTCACTGGGGCGGTATGCGCGCCTGCCAGCGCGCCCATCTTGAATGGCGCAAGAACCACAATCAAAGCAAACGGCGCCGAAAGCAAAAAGAACAACCACAACGAGGTGACGCCGACCACGCGAATTCCCGCAATATTCAAAGCCGCGCACACGACCACGACGCCGAGAGCGACCATCACGC
Organism: Candidatus Dormiibacterota bacterium; assembly: GCA_035602385.1. GTDB lineage: Bacteria > Acidobacteriota > Terriglobia > Acidiferrales > UBA7541 > Acidiferrum. Next base: position 32,147 of record DATNME010000008.1, on the reverse strand, counting down.
CACGGTGACCAATGCCGAACCAAGGCGCCAAACGCGTCAGGTACGCTACAAACAGCGTCGGGTAGATGGCCATGTCGAAAATACTAGCCACCAGCGACAGCCACGCTTCCTGAAAACCCCAGAAATTGCCCAGTCCTCGGCGTACCCAGGCGTAATAACCGCCTTCAGCCGGCAACGCGCTCGACAACTCGCCAATCATGAATGCCGTCGGCAAGCTCCAGAGAATTGGTGTGAACAAAAGGATTAAAATCGCGCGCCCGTAGCCCGCGCCGTGGACGATTTCCTCGGTCCCATAGGTTCCGCCGGAAACCATGAAAAACGTCGCAGCCACCAGCGGCCACAGTGTCAACTTTGCGACTCTTTTTTTTGGGAGAGAAATGGTATGGACGGGTAAAGAAGCGGGAAGGGATACAGTGCTCAATTTTTTGTCTCGTCCTCCTCGGATGACCCTCGCTCTCGAAATTCATTCGGAGCGAGCCCACATTTGGAGAATACAATCTCTGCACTGTCATGCAAGAAAAAAATGACCCTACCCAAAACTTTTTTTCAGTGTAGTTACCGGCCTTTCGGCCACCGATGGAAGAATTTAGCTTCTGCTATGTTAAAATTCGCGAATCGCTCGAAATTAGCGCCGCAAACTTCCTTTTCGACGGAGCCAACCAATGAAGTTTCGCTGTTTTAGCCTTTTACTCGGGTCGTTTTTTGTTTTTTCCGCCGATGTCCCCGCGCAAACTCATTCTCCGGCCCCGCGCCCCATAACCATCGATGACTATTTTCGAATTCGCGAAGTCGAGGACCCCCAGATCAGCCCCGATTCCCAGTGGGTGAGCTACACCGTCAAGACCGCCTTGTTGAAAGAAGACAAAAACCGCTCGCGAATCTGGATGCTTCCGCGCGCTGGTGGCGAGGCTATTCCTTTAACCACCGAAGACGTTTCGTCCCACCACGCTCGCTGGAGCCCCGACGGCAAGCTAATCGCGTTTCTATCCGAACGCAACGAAGGTAAAACGCAAATCTGGCTGCTCAACAGGCTCGGTGGAGAAGCACAGCAGTTGACCGACACTCCGCAGGACGTCGAAGATTTCGCCTGGTCTCCAGACAGCCGGCGCCTCGTTCTTGTTCTTCGCGACCCTTCGCCGGAGGAATTGGAAGCCGCCAAAGACCGGGCTGAAGCTAAAGAAAAGGATCCAGAAGCCGAGCCCGCGGCTGCAGCCACCGCTACAGCGGAGAAGGAAAAGAAAAAGACGCTCAAGCCATGGGTCGTGGATCGACTGCACTTCAAGGAAGACACCATCGGCTACCTGGATCGCCGCCGCACACATCTGTATACCCTGGAGTTGCCCGGCAAATCGCTGTCGCAGATTACCTTCGGCGATTTTGACGATTCCGTGCCAGCCTGGTCGCCTGATAGCAAACAGATCGCGTTCGCCAGCAATCGCTCAAAGCCCGATCCGGACGCGAATTACAATTCCGACATATGGGTCGTAGCCGCGGACAACAAGGATAAGGAAGCGCACCTCATACAGGTTACGACCGGCGTCGGCGACGACCGCGATCCCTTCTGGTCCCCTGATGGCAAGTGGATCACTTATATTACGGAAACCGACGCGGCTCTTTTCGTGTACGCCACCAAGCAGGTTGCCATCTCCCCGGCATCCGGTGGCGAGGCCAAAGTCCTTACGCTGACATTCGACCGCATGTCCAAGGTTCCGCGTTTTTCTCCCGACGGAAAATTTATCTATTTCATCGCCGACGACGATGGCACGCAGAATGTTTGCCGTATCTCTACCAGCGGCGGAGAAGTCACCAGGACTTTCGGTGGACGCTTAATGGTCAGCGGATATGCCCTTGGCAAGAGCGGCGACATCGTCGCCGAGGTTGCCACCATCGATCGCCCCGCGGAGCTGTACACCATCCCCGGGGGAAAACCCACACAACTCACCCATGTCAACGATGCGCTGATCAAGCAATTGAAAGTGTCCGTGGGCGAGTACGTAAAATTTAAGAGTCCGGATGGAACGCTGGTCTCCGGCTATCTTTATAAGCCCGTGGATTACACGCCGGGCAAGAAGTATCCCACCATCCTTCGGCCGCACGGCGGGCCTGTGTGGGCCTACTACGCTGAATTCGATCATCTGGCGCAGTTGCTCGCGGCGAATGGTTACGTGGTGCTTTTTCCGAACCCGCGGGGTTCTACGGGTTACGGGCAAGAATTCTCCAAAGCGATTTTTGCCGATTGGGGAGTCAAGGATTATCAGGACGATATGGCCATGGTGGACTACGCCATCGCGCAGGGAATTGCGGATCCCGATAAATTGGGCGTGGGCGGATGGTCGTACGGTGGAATCTCAACCAATTTCATTATCGTGCAAACCACACGATTCAAAGCCGCCATCTCCGGCGCGGGAGAAGCCCTGTACATCACAAACTTCGGCCATGACCATTATTCGCGCGATTGGGTCTATGAACTTGGCGTTCCCTGGGAACACCGCGAGGTTTATGAACGGCTCTCACCATTCAACAAAGTGAAAAACGTCACCACGCCGACTCTTTTCATGGGTGGCGACAGCGACTGGAACGTGCCGATTATTAACGGTGAGCAGTTCTACCAAGCGCTGAAAATGCTGGGGCGCGAAACGGAATTGGTTGTTTATCCCGGAGAATTTCACGGTTTCACCGCGCCAAGCCACATTAAGGACCGCTTGGAACGTTATCTCGCGTGGTACGGGCACTACGTGAAAGGCGATCCGTCGCCCGCGCGTCCGCAACCCGAGGCCACGACCGCGAAGTAAAATTAACGCTACTATTTGCTTTTACTGTAACTTCTGCTTGAAAAACGCGGTCATACGCTTCCACGCGTCCTCGGTGGCTTCCGGCCGGTAGCCATCCTTATTATTGGGATTCTGGAATGCATGTCCGGCACCAGGGTAAATCTTAATATCGACACTCTTGCCCTGTTTTTTCATCTCGCTCTCGAAGGCCCGCACGGAGTCCGGGGTAATCCCGCGATCATCCGCTCCGAAATTTCCCAATACCGGCGCTTTAATTTTTTGCACTGTCGCGGATTCCGAGGGTAACGCTCCGTAGTTCACGATGCACGCCGCAAGCTTCGGCTGATCTTCCGCAAGACCTATGGACCAACCGCCGCCCATGCACCAGCCCACCGAACCAATTTTTTCCGGATTTACATCTGCGCGCGACGCCAGATACGCAAACGCAGCCTCCAAATCTCTAACACCCCGATCGACCGGCAAGCCGCGCATTAACTCGTGCGCTTCATTTGCATCCTTGGTCACTTTGCCGCGATACAAATCCACCGCCAGCGCCACGTAACCCTGCTCCGCGAATTTTCGGGCTTGCTCCTCTACCCAATCGTTCAAACCCCAATACTCGTGAATCACAATCACCGCGGGGTGTTTTCCTTCGCCGCTCGGCAGAGCCAAATATCCGGTGACGGTATCGCCTCCGCTTTTGTAGCTGACCTTTTCCGTTTTAGGCGACCCTGCCTGCAACACAAATCCCGCCATCAGCAACCCCACAATGCAGCCCAGAAATATAACCTTACTGTTCATAGCGCACCTCGGAATTTGTCGAATCAAATAATTAGGGGAGGCTCGCTGTACTGTTCGATGCAGACCGAAGCTACTTCGCGGCTTTGCCCTGCAATTCGTCCAGCGCCGCCAGCACTTCTTCGCTGTGCTTCTTCACGTCCACATCCAGCCAGCTTTTGCGCACAATTCCTTGCGGATCGATTAAAAAAGTATGCCTAGCGGACAACTTAGCCACCGCCAAATCCCTGATGGAATCATATTTCTCAGAAACTTCTTTGTTGGTATCCGCCAGCAGTTTGAAGTTCAGTCCTTCTTTCGCGCAGAATTCCTTGTGCGACTTTTCATCCTGCATGCTCACGCCTAGAATCACCGCGTTCTTTGCTTCGTACTGCGCGATGTCGCGCTGAAAATTGTGCGCTTCCACCGTGCAGCCACTGGTGAAATCCTTCGGATAAAAATACAACACCACCCACTTACCCTTAAAATCGTGCAGGTTCACCGGAGTGCCGTCCTGCGAATTCAAGGTGAAGTCCGGCGCTGGCGTTCCCACCGCCGGTGATTTGTCTCCAGGTTTCGCGGTGATTTTCAGCGCCAGCGCACCGCACAGCAAAATTACAAGCACAGCGATAATCGCGTATTTCATGGCATCCTCTTTCGCGTTTCCACCTAGTCTAAATATAAGTACGACGGGACCACAAGCCTTGGGTCGAAGCCGCTATCTTACCTCTGTGTGGCCCGCCAGGTGTCGCATAATCGAAATTTTTAGAAGATTTTACAATTTTCAAGCGAGGTTTCGCCGCAAAGTCTCGGGGTCCACTTCATTTTCCCATCGCGCCACAACAATAGTCGCCACGCCGTTTCCCACCATATTAACGAGCGCGCGGCACATGCTCATGAACCGGTCGATCCCCAGCACCAACGCCATGCCCGCCACAGGAACGGTGGGCACTACCGAAAGCGTCGCCACCAGCGCAATAAACGCCGCGCCTTGCACTCCGCTCGCGCCCTTCGAGGTCAGAATCGCCACGGTCACAATGGTCAGTTGCTGCGTCAAGGTTAGCGGGATGTTCACCGCTTGCGCCACAAACAGCGCCGCCATAGTCATATACATACTCGTTCCATCGGTATTGAAGGTATATCCCGTCGGAACCACCAAGCCCACCAGCGCTTTCGAACAACCCAGCTTTTCCAGTTTTTGCATAAGCGTCGGAAGCGCCGGCTCCGACGAGCTTACCGCCAGCACCAACAGCATCTCTTCCTTGATGTACGCCAGAAATTTGAAGATGTTGAAACCCGCCAATCTCGCAATCACGCCCAAAACCACCAGCACAAATACCGCCGAGGTTATATAAAAGGTCGCCATCAACTTAAAAAGCGGCCCGAGCGAGGCAATCCCGTATTTGCCGATGGTGAACGCCATCGCGCCAAACGCGCCAATCGGCGCTGCCCTCATCAGAATATTAACGACCCCAAACACGGCATGGGTCAACGCGTCAAATAAATCGACAAGCGGCTTGCAGCGCGGGCCTACTTTGGACAATGCGAAACCAAATAGAATCGCAACAAATAAAACCTGAAGAATATCTCCCTTGGCGAAAGCGTCCACAATAGTGTTGGGAATGATATGCAGCACAAAGTCCGTAATGCTTTGCGCTTTTGCCTGCCCCGCGTAATCCGCCACCGCTTTTGGATCAAGCGTCTTCGGATCGATATTGAATCCCGCGCCGGGCTTAACCAAATTCCCCACGATTAAACCAATGAGCAAGGCCACCGTCGAAACCACCTCGAAATACAGCAGCGCCTTGCCGCCAACGCGCCCAACCTTTTTCATGTCCTCCATGCCAGCGATTCCAGTAACCACCGTGCAAAAAATGATCAACGTAATGATCATGGTGATCAGCCGGATGAACCCGTCTCCAAGCGGCTTCATGGCAATGGCCCTGGCCGGGAACAAGTAGCCAAAGATGACCGCGAGGATCATCGCGACCATCACCTGGAACGACAGGCCGGTATAGAAAGGCTTCTTCTTCTGGTTTTCAGTTTTCATTTGGCGAACAAAACGTATGCGTGCAAGACTCGTTTAGCGAGTCGCCCGGATAATAGCACGCGCACGCACGCGCGATATCGCTCGCGCCGAAAATCAATTTTTATTAATGTTAAATTTATCAAAAAATGGTGGAGGCGGGGTGAGTTGGAATATTCAGGGGTGTTGAGGTTATTGAAAAATCGAAACGCTCAAAAATCGAAAAACGCAGAAATTGCTCCTAACTGGAACCTATCTGGAACGCGGGGATATTCGCTTCCTGGGGACACACAAATTCGAGTTATATTTAGCTCGCACTAAAATGTGCCTGTTTTTTCTGCGAACTCTTCGTCCATATCCCTAACAACCAAGCCGCCCATCGCGACAATAGCGCTGTCGCGAAACCTGCATCCTGTCGCCGACTGAACTACTTTCTTTTGTCAGTAAAACTGAATATGACATTAATTCTTGTTTATCCTCATCGTCTTTGCTTGACCTCTCATGAATCAGGATATTTAATGGCGCAAATCTAAATAAGTGCCTTACCGACAGCTAGAAGAGTAGGTGTGCCGTTCTAAACTGTCAACAGTCAACAGCAGCAGGAGGTTCCGTGAATCTAACAAAAATCGTCAATAGAAGCCTCGCACCGTTGTTGGCGGCCGTATTCATGCTTTCCGTTACCGTCGCGACGCACGCACAGGTCACCGGAGCAACTCTATCAGGTACGGTCACAGACTCGTCGGGCGGTGTAATTCCGGGAGCGCAGATCTCCGTCACCAATACCGCCACCGGTATCAAGCAAGAATTTCAAGCGGACTCCGCTGGATACTATACAGCTCCGAATCTAGCGCCCGGTGTCTATGAAGTTAAAGTCACTGCTAAGGGCTTTAACTCTACAATCTCGACGTTAACGCTGGCTGTGGGTGCTCAGCAACAGCTCAATATCCCAATGAAGGTGGGCGAGACGTCACAAACTGTAGAAGTGACTGGGGCTATACAGCAGGTCGAGCTCTCATCATCGACACTTACCTCACAAGTAGAATCCCAGACAATACTCGATTTGCCCTTGAATGGCCGCGACTGGACTTCGCTAGCCACACTCAACCCGGGTGTAAACCTGATTGAAACTCAAGTTGACTATGCGCAATCTGCGCGCGGCAACCGCGGCTTTGGAGCGCAACTTACGATCTCCGGCCAGAGAACAACAAACAACAACTATAGGCTGGACGGCGTCAGCGTCAACGATTACGCCAACAGCGGGCCTGGGAACGTAATTGGCGCGGCATTAGGCGTCGACGCTATCCAGGAGTTCTCCGTGCTGACCGGAGGTTTCTCCGCAGAGTATGGCAAGGCCACCGGCGGAGTTGTAAATGCCGTCACCAAGTCCGGTACAAATTCTTTTCACGGTGACGTATACGAATTCATTCGCAACAGCGCACTGGACTCGAGGGATTACTTCTCAAGGAGTGCGAATACTCCACTCGCCCAGCTCAGGCGCAATCAGTTCGGTGCGGCGGCGGGAGGCCCGATCATCAAGGACAAGACGTTTATCTTTGGGGATTACGAAGGATTCAGGCAGGCTAAGGGAATCACCACGGCAGTTACGGTGCCCTCTGACACCGCGCGCCAGGGAACTCTCCACTATGATCCTGCGGGCCCGGCGCCCAAATTTTGCACCGTGACTGTGCCAGGGACATGTACGGTAACGGTAGACCCTGCAGCAGCGGCGGAGTTGGCGATGTTTCCCCATGCAACGACTTCCACAGTCGATCAAGGAACATTTATTCACTCTGGTTTGCAAATCGTCCCGGAAAATTTCTATACCTTCCGTGTGGATCACAAGCTTTCGGCGACGGACACACTATTCGGTACATACCTGTTCGACGACACGGACTTCACGCAGCCAGACAGCTTTAATAACGTCTTACTCAAGTCCCATACCAGACGGCAGACAGTTGTGCTCGGCGAGAGCCACACATTCGGTCCCACTGTCGTCAATGCCGCGCGGTTTGGTTTTAGCCGGAGTCATGCACTGAACCTCATACCGTTCGGAGCGATTAACCCGGCAGCTGCACTTACGTCGCTAGGCAGCACGACCGGGCAAAACGCGCCTCTTGTTGCGATCAGCGGGTTTACAAGAAATCAGGGGGGCGTAGGCGCGGCTTCTAATTACGAACATGCCTTTAATAATTATCAGTTTGCTGACGACGCGTTTTGGACCCACGGAACCCATACCCTGAAGTTCGGTACGGATATCGAGCGCATGCAATATAATTACATTGCAAGGGTCGAGCCGGGCGGTAGGTGGAATTTCTCGAACCTCGCTGCTTTTCTCACCAATAACGCCAAATATTTCGAAGCGGGCATACCCTCCACGATTACACCGCGCGAACTCCGGCAGACACTGGTCGCAGGCTACTTGCAGGACGACTGGCGGTTCCGTCCCAATCTGACGCTAAACCTTGGACTGCGGTATGAAATGACCACGGTGCTTCACGATGCGCAAGGCAAGATAACCGACTTGGTGAATATCACTGACCCGGCACCGCAGTGCGGCGTGCAATTCACGGCCGCCTTCGCCCCCGTCCCAGGCAGTGTTTGTGCCGGCGTTGGTCCCTACTATCACAATCCCACGCTTCGTAACTTTGAGCCTCGAATCGGATTTGCGTGGGACCCGTTTCACGATGGAAAGACTTCCGTCCGCGGCGGCTTTGGTATCTACGACGTTTTACCTCTGCCCGGTTACTTCCTGGTGCTTCAGGCCCAAGCCGCACCGTTCATGATATTCGACAGCGTGAGCAAAGCTTCAACCTTGAAGGGAAAGTTTTCCGCGGGTGGACAGGATCTATTAACGAACCCAAAGGACCCGTCCGGGGTGGGAAAGCTAAGCACTTCGACGGTTGAATCGCATCCCCACCGAAACTACGTTCTGCAATGGAATCTGAACGTGCAGCGCCAGCTTAGTCAGGACATGTCCGTATCGCTGGGTTACGTAGGTTCCCACGGAGTACACATGCTGATTCGCGGGGATGACGGCAATATGGTAATTCCCGCCCGCACGCCCGAAGGATACCTATTTCCCACTGGTTCCGCGAAGATCAATCCGCTCCTAGGACCTATTCGCTACCTTTATTGGGGAAGCGACTCATTCTATGACGGTATGAACTTAAACATTGATAAGCGGATGGCTCACGGATTGCAATTCCAGGTCGCCTATACATGGTCCAAGTCGATCGATGACGATTCTTCAACGATTGCGGGTGATACCTTTGGAAATAGTCTTAACTCGTTGTACTGGTTCGCTCCGAAATCCCTTCGTGGCCTTTCTGACTTCAACGTTAGCCATAGCGCATCGATCAACGTGTTGTGGGCGCTGCCGGTTCCCAAGTCATTCAATGGTTTTGCCAGGTCGGCTATCGAAGGATGGCAATTGGGTGGCATCTTTAAAATCAATTCGGGGATACCAACTACTGCCATCATCAATGGAGACCCTGCCGGTTTGGGGAACGGCGGTGCAGACCAGTTCGGAATTCCGAACCGCATTGCTGGCTGCGATCCTGTCAACCACAATTACATTGGCGGTGCCAAGCCATCCTATATCAATATAAATTGCTTTACGCTGCCTACGCTGCCGGCTACGTCCCCGTTCGCTTCGCAGTGCGCTAACTTTACCGGAGTCAAAACCAAGCCGCCTGATGGACAAGTGTATTGCGCGAATCTACTGGGCAATGCGGGCCGCAATACCATAATTGGGCCAAAACTCGTAAATTTAGATTTCTCGGTGACAAGGAATTTCCCGATCCGTCGCATTTCGGAAACGTTTAACGTGCAATTTCGGACCGAGGTATTCAACATTTTAAACCATTCGAATTTTGTCGCTCCCGAACCACTCGCCGGCGCCTCCCTCTTTCAGGAATCCGGAGCACGCCTAAACAATGGATTTCTGGACAACTTGGCGACACAACCACGAGATATGCAGTTTGCGTTAAAAATAATTTGGTAGAGGCATGGAGGCAGGATCAGTTTGACCCTGCAATCCTTCTTTTTGGGCACCAAATGCAATCACGAAACCCGAGTGCAGGTTCTTGCCTCAAGCGACCGGTCATTTGCTATCTGTCTCTCTTGCGGCTGAAACTTGAAGTTCAGATTTAGGAGAAGAGATGAAAAAGGTTTTCGCTATTCTCGTGACGGTTTTAATCGCCGTTGTTTCGCGAGCGTCCGGCCAGAACGTGCCGGGCCAGCAACTGCCGATGACGCATATGGCAGGCATTCTGGGGCTGGTTGAAACCATCCCTCTGCCAGGCGATGGCTATATGGACCATCTCACTGTGGACGTCAAAGGCCGTCGCCTGTTCATTTCCGGAGAGGCCGCAAAAAGCCTTATTACCGTGGACCTGGCCGCCGGCAAGGTGATTCATGAGACCAAAGGGCTTTCAGCCATGCCCAAGAAGGCCTTCTATCTCCCTGACAGCAACGAGATCTGGGTTACGTTGACCGATAGCAGTGTTGTAGTCATAAGCGGGACGACTTACGAAGTAACCAAGACTGTAAAACTGTCTGGGTATGGTGATCCAAACAGAGGAGCGGACAATGCCGCTTACGACCCGGGCACGCACTTAATTTATGCGGGCGTCGAAGTCTTCGAAAATTTTGGCGGCAGCGGCGAACATGGGTCTACGGATGCTTCCATCGACATAGTCGACACGACGACGGCAAAATTAGTGGGCAGCATTAAGCTGCCTGGTGGCGACCCTGCAGGCATCACGATCGACCCGGCGGGAAAAAGATTATACGTAACGATGGGCGACATCGTCGAAGGCGATAGCCATGTCGCAGTCGTTGATCTCGAAAAACGTGCCGTAGTCGCCCAGTGGCCAATCATTGGTGGGCCGGTGCCGCACACCGCGGGTTTGGACGTAGCCCATCATCGCTTGTTTGTGGGCAGCCGGACCGTAGCTCACACTGGCAATGTCGGTGGTGGGCACCAGCATGAGCCAGGAAAGCTAGTGGCTATGGACACCGACACCGGCAAAGTGGTGCAAGTGTTGGACAGCGTGGGAGGCGCAGACGACCTTCAATACGACGCTGCTACGGGGCGCATTTACTTCGTAGGAACAACTGGTACCGTCGCCGTTTTTAAAGAGATCGATCCCGACCACTTCCAGCTTCTGGGAAAAGTTCCCACTGGCGCAATAGCCAAAACAGGACTTTGGGTGCCTGAGTGGAAGCGTTTTTACTCGGCTGTTCCGCGGCATTATATTCTTACTGCTCGCCATGGCACGCAGGACCTTCTGGCCGACTTACTTAAAGAGTTAAACATCGCGCAAGGTGTGACCGCGAGAGACAAGAAATCAGGATGGCAAACCTCGATGCTTTCCGACTTGGTCATCGAAGAGGCGCATCTGATGGTATTTGACTACTTACCATAAGTGGTGCATTAGACTTCCGCTGGTAGTCTCGCTTGAAATACGCGGCCTGTTATTGTGAAGCAAGTTCTGAACCCAGCGAACCGACAATTTTAGAGCAAAGAGGTGAGACGATGAGCGACAGCACCAAGCCCGGGTTGGCCCACCCACCCGTTTCAATCGCCAGACTTGAAGCATTCATCTCAAGCGCTTTAACGTCCGTGGGAATTCCCAGCGAGGATGCATCCCAGGTGGCTGCCCTGATGGCCGCGTCCGACGCGAGCGGCGGCGACGCCCATGGCATTTTCCGATTGCAGCAGTACGTGACACAGATCGAAACAGGCGGCGTCAATGCCCGGCCTAACATTCGAATCATAAACGAACGGCCTGGCACCGCGCTTATAGACGGTGATAACGCGCTCGGGCACTTGGTGATGAAACGGGCTTCGGAACTCGCTATTGAGAAAGCGCGCCGGACCGGCGTCGGCTGGGTAGGGACGCAGCACAGCAATCATGCCGGCCCCGCGCACTTATATGCGCGGATGCCCATGTACCAGGACATGATTGGATTGTACTTCTGCGTCGGCAATGCCAACCTTTTGCCCCCGTGGGGCGGAACGGAAGTGCTGCTCAGCACGAATCCGATTGCGATTGCTGTCCCTGGTTTGCGCCATCCATCGATCGTGCTTGACATGGCCACCACGAACACTGCTTTGGGCAAGATCAGACTCAAGGCGCAACGCAATGAACCGATTCCCGAAGGCTGGATGATTGATCGGCAAGGTAAGCCATTGACCGATCCAAAGCGTGCAAGTGAAGGTTTCCTCGTTCCTGTCGGAGGTCCAAAAGGATATGGACTTGCGCTGATGTTTGGTTTGCTCGCCGGAACACTTAACGGCGCTGCGTTTGGCCGGAATGTGGTGAACTACACGAAGGATTCCAAAACGCCGAGCAATACCGGGCAAGCTATCTTAGCCCTTGATATTGCGGCTTTCGCGGATGTGCAGACCTTCAAGCAGAACGTCGATGAAGTCTGGGACATGATGAAGGCTTCCCCTACTCTGCCGGGCGTCGATGAGGTCCGTCTACCTGGAGAACGCTCTGGGCTGCTGTACGCTGAGAGGGTCGCCCAAGGCGTTCCGTTAGGTCCTGAGCTGCGCAAGGTTCTGGATGAACTTGCCGATCGCTTAAAAATTGAGCGATTGAACTAGTAGACGTTCGCATCCGACATTGATAATTTTCCGAGCGGTTTGTTCGAGCTTGGCTGCCAATGGCCGGCTCGATTTCAAATACGCTCCGCAGACGTGCTCGGATGCGTTCCGAAAAGATTAGGAGATCATTGATATGAAGGATGTGAGCGGTGTCCGCACCGTCGATATTCACGCGCATTTTTTCCCGCAAACTTATCTCGACGTGCTCGCACAAGAGGGGCCGCGCTTCAACGTCGAATATCGCGCGGCTGAAGAAGGGTTTTACATTAAGACCGAAGTGCGGTTTCAGGGACCGCTCCCTTACCGCATCGTAGACCTGAAGAAGCGCATCGCTGACATGGACGCACAGGGGACCGCGGTGCAGGCGATGTCGCTCACCGGCCCAATGGCGCATTGGGGCGATGAAGAAACCTCTCATAAACTGGCCCGCGCCTGGAACGATGGGGCCAGCGCTGCGCACCTGGAATATCCAACTCGGCTGTTCGGACTCCTGACGCTGCCAATGCTCTTCCCGGATCGCGCGATCGATGAACTGAATTACGCCAGCAAGCTGCCCGGAATGCGGGGCGTTTATATGGGCACAAACATTAACCATCGCGATCTCGATGACCCGTTGTTCGAGCCGATTTTTGCCCACATCGAGGCCTTGGATCTTCCCGTTTTCCTCCATCCATTGCAGGTAGTTGGCGGGCTTCGTACCGCACCGTTCAATCTCTCGAATATCCTGAGCTTTCCTTTCGACACCGCTATTGCGGCCTGCCACCTTATTTTCGGCGGCGTCCTCGACCGTCACCCTAAGCTTCAGGTCACTCTGCCGCACGGTGGAGGAGTGTTGCTGATGCTAATGGGACGCATTGACCATGGCGCGAAGGTGCGGCCGGAAATACAAAAACTGAATCTGCCGCAGGTCCCAAGCAAATATCTGCAGCGTTTCACGTTTGACACGATAGTCCACTCGAAATCCGTGATGGAGTTTGTGATTAGTGAGGTGGGCGCCGAGCGGATCATGATCGGAAGCGACTACTGCCTCGACATGGGATACGACCAACCAGTGCATTTCCTCGACGACGTAAATATGACCAGCGCGCAGCGAAGACTTATTTCAGGTGATAACGCCGCACGGCTGCTCAAACTCTGAACTACCCGGCTAGCGGCTATTTCCAAATATTGGTCTTCTTAAGAACTCGATCTTCGAATCGATGGATGCATTATTTTTGTTGACTGTTAACTGTCAACACTATAGTCTCCCCGCCAAGGATGTAAACGGGGTTGCAGCAAGTCCTTGGAGGTAACTAATGACTATGTGGAATTTGAAGCAATTTGCTTGCGGTTTTTTTGTGTGCGTAACGCTGTCAATCACTGGGCTCGTATCAGCACCACTCTATGCACAAGTCGCCGGAGCCAACCTTTCCGGCACGGTGACGGACGCATCTGGCGCGGGGGTTCCCAATGCGACCGTTTCGATTAAGAACACCGCGACCGGGATCGTGCGCGACATCACCACTGACTCGGACGGGTTTTACAGCGCGCCAAACCTGCTGCCGGGAGTTTACGACGTAACAGCTACAGCTCAAGGATTTTCCACTGGCGTCCAGAGTGGCCTTACGTTAACCGTCGGAGCTGTAAAATCCCTGAATTTTCCCTTGAAGATTGGCCGCGCGACTGAGCATGTAGAGGTCACCGCCGTAGCGCCGGACGTGCAGCTTGCTTCCTCGGCGTTGAGCGCGGAGGTCGATTCCACAACGGAGCGCGAGCTACCTTTGAACGGCCGCGACTGGACGCAACTGGCGACACTCCAGCCGGGAGTCACTGGCGTCCGAGTTGAGGCAGGGCCCAGCAATCGGGGCAACAGGGGCTACGGAACTCTTTTGTCCATCTCCGGCCACCAACCGTTTGAGAATAATTACCGGATCAACGGGGTGAGCATCAACGATTATTCGAATGGATCGCCTGGCAGCACGCTGGGGGTCAATTTAGGTGTGGACGCGGTCCAGGAGTTTTCGGTTCTGACCAGTAACTATACGGCGGAGTATGGCCGGGCCTCGGGCGGGGTCATCAACGGTATTACCAAGTCCGGGACCAACCAGTTCCACGGGGATGTCTACTATTTCATCCGCGATAAGATTTTCGATGCAAAGAACTACTTCGACGACCTTAATTCGCCTATACCGCCATTCCATCGCGACCAATTCGGAGCCTCCGGCGGAGCCCCGATTATAAAGAACAAGACCTTCATCTTCTTCGATTATGAAGGAATCCGTCAGCGGAAGAGCGACACGTTCAGCAATACAGTGCCGTCTGCGGCGGCGCGCGGGATCGGTACCAATGGGCAACCGACGGTTGCCTTTGTAGAGGGAGGCTTTCTCCCGGGACCCGGCCAGCCAGGTGCCTCTCCGAATCCAGACCCGGTGACGCACATCGATAAGGCGATTTTGCCGTATCTCGGCTTTTATCCACTACGCAACGATGGCCTTACGACCGGAGACACAGGAACCTTCAACACTTCGGGAGTTGAGCGCTTGACAGAAAACTATTTTACGGCGCGGGGCGATCACCGTTTCTCAGACAAGGACAGTCTTGCGGTGAGCTGGTTCTATGACAAGGCGCCTCTCACCATGCCCGATTCATTGGTGGACACGCTCACCGAGAATTTTACGTTCAGACAAATGGGCAGCATCGAAGAGACCCATCTCTTCAGCCCGGGATTCGCGAATACCGGGCGGATTGGTTTTAACCGCGTGGCTGCGGCGGTCACAGCGCCTTTCGCCGCACTCAATCCGCTCGCCAAGGATCCTAGTCTCGGAGTGTTGCCCGGACGGTTTGCACCGGAGCTCGTCGTGGATGGCGGTCTCGTCACCATGGACGGCGCCCTGGGCACCGTCTCATCGGACATTCTCACGTGGAATTCCTTCCAGTTCTATGACGATGCCTTCCTTACCCGCGGCACTCACTCGCTAAAATTCGGGTTTGCCGTGGAATACATGCAGAACAGTGAGTTCTCGGGAGGGGTCCCGCCCAATGGAAGCTTCGAGTTCTTCTCTCTGAAGAAGTTTCTCCAGAACAACCCTCACAGCCTCAAGATTGACGATCCAGCGACAACTCGGCCAATTAATGTGCGACAGACCCTGTTCGGATTTTACGTTCAGGACGATTGGCATTGGCGCAAGAACCTCACGTTGAACTTTGGCGTGCGTTATGAACCGACGACGCTGCCGACCGACGCCCATAACACGTTCGCTGTCTTGACCAGCCTTACCAATCCCTTGGAGACGCCGGTTAAGACCCTCTGGGCGTCGAACCAAACCCTTCACAACTTCGAGCCGCGCATCGGTTTCGCATGGGATCCATTCCGCGATGGCAAGACCGCCGTGCGGGGCGGCGTTGGAATCTTTGATGTTCTGCCTCTTCCCTGGGTATACACTCACGGGAGCACTGGTGTCCTACCGTACCAACTGCAAAAAGCTGTCACAACCCTAGGTCCGGGCGATTTTCCGACAAAAGCGGTTGCGCTCGCCGGCAACGTCGACCCCGCAACTGTGGGTGTCCGCTTTGTTGAACAACGCCCAAAACGCAATTACGCCATCAACTGGAATCTCAATATCCAGCGCGAAATCGCCTCCAACTTAACGGCCGCGGTCGCCTATGTGGGTTCGCACGCGGTCCACTCCCCGTTTAGCACGGATGACAGCAACATGGTCCTTCCAACCTTGACGTCGGCAGGTTATCTCTGGCCTTGTGATCAAACCGTGGCAGGTTTTCCCACAACACCCTGCACCGGTGCCGGAGGAGCCGGCGCGCGACTGAACCCCAAGGTGGGCAGAATTCGTGCGAACTGGTGGGATAACAGCTCGTCTTATCATGGCCTCCAGGCGGGACTCGCAAAAAGGATGAGCCACGGGTTTCAGGCTCAGGGCAGCTATACCTGGAGCAAATGCCTGGACAATGGTTCGGGTGGCATGCTCGGCGACCCCTACGCGAACTCACTTTCCAGCCTGATGTTCTTTAACCGCGGAGGCAGGCATGGCAAGTGCGACTTCGACGTGACCCAAAACTTTGTGGTGAATTACCTTTGGCAGCCGGGCACACCAAAGTTTGGGGGAACAGTTACGGAGCACGTCCTCGGCGGCTGGGAATTCGGCGGGGTCATTGTTGCCAGTACGGGTTCGCCCTTTACGGTGCTTATCGCGGGGGATCCGTTGGGTCAAAATAGCACGGATGCGTTTGCTTTCGCGTCGCGCGTAGCAGGACCCGGATGCGGAAATCCTGTCACTGGCAATGTCAATGGCTACATCAAGCTGAGCTGCTTCAGTGTTCCGCTTGTACCCGCTTCGTTCGCCGGGGTGTGCCAACCCGCTCTTGTTCAAGATCCCGCCAATCCCGGCGGCCCCAAAATCCCCGTCCCCGGTACCTGCATGAACCTGTTTGGCAATGCCGGGAGGAACACGGTGGTCGGGCCGGGCCTGGTCAACGTCGATTTCTCGGCATTCAAGAACAACTACATACCGAGAATCTCGGAAACCTTCAACATTCAGTTCCGGGCCGAGTTCTTTAACATCATTAATCACCCCAACTTCCAGTCACCCGTCAAGCACAATGCGATCTTCAATCAAGACGGATCGGGGCCGGCGGACCAAGCGGGTGTGATTAATTCCACAACAACCTCGTCGCGGCAGATTCAGTTCGGCTTGAAAGTGATCTGGTAACCTGCGAAGTTTCTTATGCTGCTGGTAGATTTGAGAGTTGCTGTTTGTAAGAGCAAGTTCATGGGACCAACATTAGTCACTAAATCGAGGAGCCAGCAGGATGAAGAAGTTCGCATTGTCCGTGATCGTTTCCGTTGCGTTGCTTGGGGCCGTTGCTCTGGCGAGTCCGCCGGGTTCGGGCTATCACCTCATTAAGAAAGTCCCTTTGGGCGCGGCTCCGGGTGGCGGAGAATATTTCGACTACGTCACCGTGGACTCCGATGCTCGCCGGGTCTATCTCGCGCACGGCGCCGAGGTCAAGGTCATCGATGCTGATAACTACTCCGTCGTGGGTACTATTACTGGGCTGAAGCGCTGCCACGGCGTGGTCGTACTTCCGGAACTCGGCAAAGGATTTATTACCGATGGCGACGCCGCTGAGGTAGCGGTGTTCGATCTCAAGACTCTGAAGATCACCGGAACTATTAAAGGCTCTGAAGACACGGACTCTCTGGTCTATGATCCCGCGTCCAAGCTTATCTTCACCTTTAATGGAGACAGTAAAAACTCCACAGTTATAGATCCGGTAAAGGAAACGGTAGTCAAAGTTATCGACATGGGCGGCGCGGTGGAACAGCCCGTGGTCGACGGTAAGGGCACTCTCTACGACAACAATGAAGAAAAAAACGATGTGGCTGTGGTTGACACGGCGTCTCTCACCATCAAATCTCGTTGGCCCGTTAAGCCTGCCGGAACACCGGTGGCCATCGCGATGGATCGCGAGCACCGGCGCCTATTTTCAAGCGGCCGCAAACCGCAATTCCTGGTCATGATGGATGCGGACACTGGCAAGGTTATCCAGTCCTTGCCCATCAGCTCTGGTGTTGATGGCAGCGTCTTCGATCCCGAATCGGGGCTGTTGTTTGTCTCAACGCGCGCAGGCAAGCTCCACATCTTCCACGAGGATTCGCCCGATAAACTCACTGAAATCGAAACGATCAAGACCGAGTTTGGCGCCAAGACCATGAGTATCGACCCGAAAACCCACAACCTTTTCCTCACCACCGCGGATTTCGGTCCGGCTCCTGCTGCTCCAACAAAAGAAAATCCCGAGGCGGAACGAAAACCGATCCCTGGAACGTTTCTCGTGCTAATTTATGGACGCTAGAATAATAATCCTCACGCACGGGACGACTTATGCCACCTCTACGTTTTTGCAACGTATCTGAAAAATATTCTCTTTCGGACCTGGGTCCCTTATTTTCGAAGACTGTGGGACTCTCGGGCCGGGTGAGCCACTCGAATTTTGCATCAAGAGTTGTTTTAATCCGTGTTGCGGTGCGTTAAATCCGGCAGTTGGAAGCGAACTAAATTTCATGGGCCCAAAAAAAATCGCAGTTGTGTTTACTCTTTTGCTCGTGCCGTTTGCTAACGGCGCACCTGACCGCTCCTTCCGTTTAATGGAAACTTCCATCGCTGACGTTCACAGAGCGATGCAAGCGGGCATCCTGACGTGCCACGATCTGGTCCAGCAATATTTGGATCGCATCCACGCTTACGACCAACAAGGTCCCGCCATCGATTCCATGCTGTACATCAACACCGCAAGCCTCAAGCAAGCTGATGATATGGACCGGGAGTTCAAGCGCACACACAAATTGAAGCCGCTGGGCTGCATCCCGATTGTTCTAAAAGATAATTTTGATACTGCGGACATGCCGACAACGGCTGGCGCCATCACTCTTAGAGGTGCACAGCCCGAAAAAGACGCTTTTACAGTCCAACGGTTTCGCGAAGCCGGTGCACTCATTCTTGGCAAGGCTAACTTGCAGGAATTTGCCAGCGGTGGTATCTCGGTTAGTTCTCTGGGCGGACAGGTGAAAAATCCGTATGACCTCACCAGAACACCAGGTGGCTCTTCCGGTGGAACCGGCGCTGCGGTCGCCGCTAACTTTGCGGTTGCAGGCACTGGATCCGATACCGGCGGCTCCATCCGTTCCCCTGCTTCTGCAAACAGTTTGGTAGGACTGCGGCCGACACGCGGCTTGATCAGCCGGGACGGAATTGTGCCGGTGTCTTTTACCCAGGACACCATAGGCCCGATGACCAGAAACGTCTCCGACACCGCAAGATTATTGGACGTTATGGCCGGATACGATCCGAATGATCCGGTGACTTCTCTTAATGTTGGCAATATTCCACGCACCTACACGGCGTTTCTCCATAATGGATTGAAGGGAGCTCGCCTTGGGGTGCTTACGAACCTATTTGGCAACGGACCGGAATACCAGGAAGTGAACGAGGTGATGGCTAAAGCTATTGACGCGCTGGAGAAAGAAGGTGCCGTGATTGTCCGCATTGAAGACGCGGCTCTCGACACCACCACGTTGACCGCGAAATTTCGGCTGAACGAGCCGGAATTCAAGGCGGCATTAAATGGCTATTTACAGCATCAGGGTTCGCGCGTGCCGGTGCATTCGCTCGCCGAAATCATCGCCTCCGGTAACTACCACAAGCCGACGCTGGAAAAATTCTTCGCCACTGCTGAGAGTTATGAAGATGGCCCCAATTCGGCGGACTACAAAGATCGCCGGATGAGAATGGACGAAATCAAGATTGAAGTGGCCAACCTGATGGCGAAAAATCATCTGGACGCGCTGGTGTATCCGCATCAAAAATGTTTGGTCCTTCCCATCGGTGCGACGTTTCAGAAAGACCGCAACGGCGTTATCGCTGCTCTGGCGGGCTTTCCGGCGATCGAAGTGCCTGCCGGCTTTTCTAAGCCGACACCAGATGCTCCGATTGGCGTACCGGTGGGGATGGAGTTGCTCGGTCGTGCATGGTCGGAGCCTGAATTGATAAAACTTGCTTTCGGGTTTGAGCAGGCAACGCATCTACGAAAACCACCAGTTTCCACACCTGTATTGCCGGCGCCGCAAAGTGCGAAATCTTATTAAGTGATGTTGAATTTTAGGAAATTCGCGAGATGAAAAACAAAGATTTGCTCGTACAGCTGAAGAATCGGCGGGCAGAAACCCTCTCTTCCCTGGTTGCCGAAGAACTAGAACGGATGATCATCAGGGGAGAGTTGCAGGCGGGAGACCGCATTAACGAGAGCGCGCTCGCTCAGATGTTCAGCATCAGCCGAGGACCGATACGGGAAGCTTGCCGGAGTCTGGAAAAAAGCAACTTGGTGAGGGTCGTCACGAATCGCGGCGTATTCGTGCGCGAAATGAGCGTGGCTCAAGCAGCAGAGATTTATGACGTGCGTGCGCATATCTTCGGCCTCGCGGGCCGGCTTGCTGCGAGTCGTATCCGTTCCCAAGACGTTGCTGAACTTCTTGCCATGGTGGCAGAAATGCAGGAAGCGAAGGATATAGATTCGTATTACCCCTTGAACGTCGCTTTCCATGCTCGCCTGGTGGAGTTGTCCGGCAATAGTCGTGTGGCTGAGTTGTACTACGCCTTGGGCAAAGAGCTTCATCTTTTCCGCCGGCGTGGCCTCGTCGGCGGTCACGCAATGGTTTCGTCAAACCAAGAACATCTGCGCATTGTCGAAGCGCTGCGTGATCACAGCTGTGAGTTGTCAGAACGCACAATGGCCGACCACGTTCTGGCCGGAAAGGCGAGATTGCTGGAAAGTGTGAAAAAACACGATCCGGAAGTTTCGGATTCCAAATTGGATACCCCCAGGAGAACCAGTGAAGATTAGAGAGATACGCGCCAGCGTACATTCTTCGACTATTGCCATACCGCTGCTGGACGGCAAGGTCCAAGGTTATGGCCGTGAAGAGCAAAAGGAATTTGTCTTTTGTGAAGTTGAAACCGATGATGGCCTCTCAGGTATTGCGGTCACTGGTCATTTCCTCGCTCGCTCCGTTGTCGTTGCTCTGAAATCGTACGTATTTCCGGTTGTGCGCGATATGGATGTGCGGGATATCGAAGCCATCCATCAGAGGATTTGGTCCAAGTTAAACCCTCGAGCAATGACCGGAGTCATTTCCAGCGCTTTATCGTGCCTGGACATCGCTCTCTGGGACATTCACGGCAAGGCGACAGGCCGAACAGTCGCCGGTTTGCTTGGCAACGCGAGAACTTCAGTACCCGCCTATGTGACCTTCGGATTTCCGCAGTACGATCGCGAACAGTTGGTCGAAGCTGCGAAGCTGCAGATCTCGAAGGGCTTCTCCGCAATGAAACTCATCGTCGGAGTGGACAAGAAAGGTTGGCGTGAGGATGCCGTTCGCGTTCGCAAGGTTCGCGACGCCGTTGGTTGCGACATCGACTTGATGATCGACGCCAATTATTTGTTCAACCCGGTGGAGGCCAAACTGCTTTGCCGTGCGATTGAAGAGTGCAATATCACTTGGTTTGAGGAGCCTTTGCACCAAAACGATGCGCGAGCGCTCGCGGATCTGCGTGCCCATACAAGAATCCCGATCGCCGCGGGGCAAATGGAGGGGCATCGTTGGCGGCTTCGCGAATTGGTAGAAAGGCATGCGGTAGACATTTTGCAACCGAACTGTTGCTTTTGCGGTGGATATACTGAAGCGCGCAAGGCCGCTCATCTGGCCCAAATTTACAACTTGCCGATCGCCAATGGCGGCGGCTGGCCCCTTTTCAATATGCATACTTTTGCCGGGCTTATGAACGGTTGGATTGTGGAGTGGCACTTGGGCATGGTTCAGGTTGGCCAGATGCTTTTCGTAAATCCCCCAGAGCCGAAAAACGGAATATTGACGATACCTGACGCTCCTGGTCTCGGGCTGACTCTCAATCGCGATGCGCTGCGAAAGAGCGAAGTGGCCGAATGAAGATTCTCGATATTCGCGAGACCGCCGTCCCTATCAAATCAGATATTCGCAATTCCTACATCGACTTCAGTCAGATGACTGTGAGCGCCTTGGCGCTAATCACGGATGTAATACGTGACGGCAAACGTGTTGTCGGCTTTGGCTTCAATTCTAACGGTCGATACGCACCGAGTGGACTGTTACACGACCGCTTTATACCGCGACTGAAGGCTGCCGAGCCTTCGAGTCTTCTCGACGACGCTGGCGATAATTTTGATCCGTTTAAGATTTGGAATGTTCTCATGCGGAACGAAAAACCAGGGGGGCACGGCGAAAGGTCGGTAGCAGTCGGGGTCCTCGATATGGCGGTATGGGATGCCGTGGCGAAGATCTCCGGGGTGCCGCTTTATCGTCTACTCGCGGATCGCTTCAGGGGCGGCGTCGTTGACGCAAAAGTTTTCGTCTATGCTGCCGGTGGCTACTATTACCCCGAGAAAGGTCTCTCAGGCTTACAACACGAGATGCAAGGCTATCTCGACATGGGTTATTCCGTACTGAAGATCAAGATCGGTGGCGCTTCGCTACCGGAAGATATAAGTCGAATCGAAAAGGTACTGAAAATTTTGAAGACTGGGGATCAATTGGCGGTGGACGCGAATGGGCGTTTCGACCTCGAGACGGCGATTGCATACGCGCACGCTCTAGAACCCTACCATCTGCGGTGGTACGAAGAAGCTGGAGATCCGCTCGATTATGAATTGCAGTCTAAGCTTGCTGAGCACTATCAAGGTCCCATGGCAACCGGCGAGAATCTTTTTTCTGTTCAGGACGCACGTAATCTAATCCGCTATGCGGGCATGCGGTCCGATCGCGACGTTCTGCAGTTCGACTGTGCACTCAGCTACGGTCTGGTCGAATACCTGCGGATATTGCAGATGTTGAAAGACTACGGATGGTCGGCGCGTCGTTGCATTCCACACGGCGGCCATCAGTTATCGTTAAATATAGCCGCCGGCTTGGGTCTGGGCGGCAACGAATCTTATCCCGGCATCTTTCAACCATTCGGTGGATTCGCCGATGACACTCCCGTTGAGAACAGTTACATTTCGTTGCCCGACATTCCGGGGATTGGATTCGAATCAAAAAAAGAACTGTTCCGGCTATTAAAGACACTTTCGGATAGTTAGGCGCTGCACCGTCGAGAGGAGAATCTTGGGAGCAGAAACGCACGAGACGGTTCGTGCCGACAAACCTCGGCGGCGAAATAATATTACTCTTCAAGTTTTCCTGGCTATTGCGGTTGCGATAGTGCTGGGTGTACTTAATCCCAAACTTGCCCTATCAATGAAGCCGCTTGGTGATCTCTTTATCAAGCTTATCCGCATGGCGATTGCTCCCATTGTATTTCTCTGCGTTTCAACGGGCGTCGCGCACATCGGTGACCTTCGCAAGGTCGGACGAATCGGTCTGAAGGCTCTAATATATTTTGAATTAGTGACGACACTTGCTCTCGCCATCGGTTTAGCGTCGGTCACAATCTTCAAACCGGGAGTTGGCGTTAACGCTCTCCAGTCAACCTCTGCTTCCGGGGACTACGCGGCGTACGCCAATAAGGGGAAGGAGTTTTCATTTCTCGAGTTCGTAATGGGGACCATCCCTGACAACTTTTTGGGGGCTTTCGTAAGGGGTGATTTGCTCCAGGTCGTAGTCGTTGGGTTGCTCGTCGGCATGGCCCTTATTGCGATGGGGAGTCGCGGTCATCCAGTGATTCGGGCCCTGGACAGCGCGATGAACGTATTTTTTGGAATGATCAAAATCATTATGCGTGTCGCCCCCATAGGAGCTTTCGGGGCAATGGCGTTCACGGTCGGTAAGTTTGGCACCAGCGCCTTGTTGGCGTTGTCCAAACTTGTCTTGGTCACCTATCTGACAGAAGCGTTTTATGTCTTCGTTGTTTTAGGACTTATAGCGCATGTTTTTGGCTTTAGTCTGATTCGCTTCATTAAATATATTCGCGATGAAATTGTTCTAGTTATCGGCACGTCTTCATCAGAGAGCGTTCTGCCTCAGCTGATGCAAAAACTTGAGCGTTTTGGGGCTTCGCGTTCCGTGGTCGATTTGGTCCTGCCAACAGGATATGCATTCAATCTGGGCGGCTTAGCTCTATCGTTGCCAATCAGCACCGTTTTTATCGCCCAGGTCTACCACGTTTCGCTCAGCTTCCCTCGCCTCTTGGCTCTGGTGGCAATCATGCTAGTCACCTCGAAGGGAGCCGCCGGTGTCACTGGAGCCGCTTTCATAGTTTTGGCGACGACTGTCGGCGCATCGGGCGTTCTACCGCTCGAAGGACTTGCGCTCGTGTTTGCTGTCGATAATTTCCTATCCATGGCGCGCGCACTCGCAAATGTCATTGGGAACGGCGTCGCGACGGTTGTGGTTGCAAAGCTGGAGAACGAGTTTACTCCTGCACGGGCCGCGGAGACGGTTGCCCAATAGCTTGGGCTATCGGACTAAGGATAAAAGGGGCGATACCACGATGGATAAAGAGCAAAACATAAGTCGAATTACGCAGAACAGTCGTGGACTTTTGACACGCCGCGGTTTGTTACAACGCGCAGCTTGGATTTTTCCTGCTACGGCGTTTCTGGCCAAAATGGCAGGAGCAGCGCAAGAAGTGAGCCCGGTCATGGCCAAGCTCAGTGAGTACATGGCTGGAGCTCGAAACACTGAGCTGCCGGAAAAAGTCGTGCTGGATGCAAAATATCACATCCTGGACACGGTCGCAGCAATGGTGTCTGGATCTGAGTTGCCGCCAGGTCGCGACGCTATCGAATTCGCCCGCGACTACGCGGGCGGCCAGAAGGTCGCTACCGTGGTCGCTTCCAAAACGCTCTGCGGACCGATGGACGCGGCTTTCGCGAACGGGGAGTTGGCTCATGCCGATGAAAGCGACGACGATTACACGTCAGGGGGCGCACATCCTGGCTGTGCAGTCGTGCCCGCCACGCTAGCCCTGGGAGAGCAGTTTCAAATCAGCGGAACACACTTTCTTCGCGCGGTGACACTCGGCTACGACATTGGAATGAGGGCATACAAGACGTTGAAAGGGGGAGTCCTAACCGAAACCCATAACTTAGTGGGGACCATGGGAGCGTCGGCGGCGAGCGGGTGTGTCGCGGGTCTTGATGTCCAGCAGATGCGCTGGTTGCTCGACTATGCGACGCAGCAGGCCGGAGCTGGTATCGGTACCTGGCGGGACGATATTGAGCATATTGAAAAGGCTTTTCTGTTTGGCGCAATGGGAGCGCGCAACGGCGTGACTGCCGCGCTTGTTGTGAAATCGGGATGGACCGGCATGAACGACGTTCTGGCCGGTCCACAAAATTTCGTCAAATCCTACGCGCCTAAAGCCGATCCGGCCAAGCTGATCGAAGATCTCGGTAAGCGCTATGAAGTGTCGCTGACCAGTCTCAAGCCCTGGACTACCGGAGGTCCCATTCTGTCGATACTCGACGCGATCGTTAACTTGAGAAAGCGGCGGCCATTCGAAGCAAACGACGTACGACGTGTCGTCGTACGTTCGGCCACGAGCCAGGCCGAACGCGTGAACAACCGCGAAATGCCGGACATCAATGTTCAATATTTGGTTGCGCTGATGATGATCGACAAGACGGTTTCATTCCATGCGGCGCATGACAAAGCACGCATGCACGATCCGGCGATTCTGCGCGAAGAGGCCAAGGTCGAGCTGGTTGGAGATGAGCAACTCGAGAAACTCTTACCGACTCGAGTGGGAGTAGTCGAGATCGAGCTAACCGATGGGACGCAACTTAACGAGCGGGTAGAGAATGCCCGCGGTACTCCTGAGAATCCGATGACCCGGGACGAGGTGGTTGCCAAAGCGCGCGGATTGATGACCCCTGTTCTCGGTCCAGCGACAGCGACCAAACTGATCGACCGCTTGCTTGATATTGATAACGTCAAGAACGTAAGGGAGCTGCGCCCCTTGCTGCAACGAGCATAGGCCGCGGCACATTATTAAAACAAACTTAATATATTATTCAGTTTTGACGAGAAGCGATTAAGTTAGGCTTTGATTGAGTCCCATGACTAAGTGCTTCGGTATCGCCCCTCGTTTCACATTGCCACTGCTTGCGCTTGTCATGTGCGTGGTAACGCCGGCCGCTCTGGCGCAGGTTCCCGGGGGCAGCATAACCGGAACCGCCCGGGCAGACACCGGCTCCGCAATACCGGGAGTCCAAATCTCTATAAAAGATGCAACCACCGGTCAGGTCAGGACCGTCCAGACGGATACATCGGGCTCGTATAGCCTCCCTGCGCTAGCTGCCGGTAATTATGAAATGACGGCGTCTGCCCCCGGCTTCGTGACTCAGATATTGACGGGCATCACCGTTGCCGTGGGAACTGAGCGAGTCCTCGATATTCGTATGCGCCCGGGTAATCCTCGGTCTGTTGTGCGTGTGACTGCGTCAACACTGCCTGCGAATCAATCGTCACGCAGCGTTGACACTTCCGTTGTGGAGAACACGCCGCTCAACGGGCGCGATTGGACTCAGCTTGCCACCCTTCAAGCGGGCGTTACCGGCGTTCAAACCGGAAGCTCCAGCGGTGGTGGAAATACGGAACGCGGCTTTGGGGCGCCCATCAGTATCTCGGGCGCTCGACCCGATCAAAATAGCTATCGATTGGACGGAATAAGCATCAACGATTATTCCAATGGCGCTCCGGGCAGCGTGCTTGGTGACAATCTAGGGATCGATGCGGTTGAGCAAGTCTCTGTCCTGGGCAGCAATTATCCGGCCGAATACGGACGCACTTCAGGCGGGGTAATCAACGCGGTCACCCGCTCGGGAACCAAAGCATTTCACGGCGATGTGTACGAGTTCTTTCGCAATAGTGCACTGGACGCACGAAACTTTTTCGATGGCAAGAAGATTCCCCCGTTCAAGCGCAATCAGTTTGGCGCCTCAGCTGGTGGACCGATTCAAAAAGATCGCATGTTCATCTTCGGAGACTACGAAGGGCTTCGCCAGTCACTCGGTGTGACAACGGTAGACACCGTCCCCTCGCCAGCAGCTTTGGGGCTCAATACCGGACCGAACGGAGGCCCAGGTCCGGCTACTTTGTGCTCGATACCGCAAAACGGCTGCACGAAAACCCAGATTCCGGCCAGCGGTCCGGGTTCAGCCGTCAATCCGGACCCCACGACGCATATCGATCAAGGGGTTTTGCCGTTCATCCGCGCGTTTTACCCGCTGCCCAACGGTCCCCTCGTGGGCAATGGCGATACCGGAATTTTTTCCTTCGCCGGCCAGGAAATAACCAATGAAAACTATTTCACCGTGCGAGTGGATCGAAAGTTCTCCGATAAAGACACCCTGTCTGGCACCTACATGCGCGATAACTCCAAAACCGTCCAGCCCGACAATTTCAACGAGTTGCTGTCGAATACCGTTTCGCGACGCCAGGTGGTAACCCTCCACGAGCAGCACCTCTTTAGTGCCACGCTCGTCAATGCCGCCCGCTTTGGTTTTAGCCGCTCCGTTGGTATTACAGGAGGCTTAACCAAGATTTTGAACGCGAAGATGCTTGACCCATCTTTCGCATTCATCCCCGGCGGTCTGGCGGGTGAAGTGCGTTCGGTGCCAGGCGTGACCAACTTCTCGGGCGCACCCACAGCGGCGGGAGTTCTTCTGTCCGAGAAGTCGCTCGCCTGGAACTCCTTTCAAGCGGGTGACGACGCCTTTCTGACGCGTGGTACCCACGCCATAAAATTCGGCGTGGTCGTTGAACGTATGCAGGACAACCACCTATCGCTTCCCGCGGTAAACGGACGTTTTCGCTTCGATTCGCTGGAGAGCTTTCTCACCAATCGGCCCCTTGATTTCCAGGGAGCCGTCACTCCTAATGTGCCGGATGTCGGATTGCGCCAGACTTTGTTCGGCGTCTATGCGCAGGATGATGTTCGGCTGCGAAAAAATCTCACCGTGAATCTTGGATTGCGCTATGAGATGACCACGGTACCCACCGAGTCGCAGAACCGCGTCGCGAATCTACGGCACCTGACCGATCCCGCGCCTCACTTAGGCGCACCGTTTTTCTCGAACCCGACCTTGCGGAATTTCGAGCCGCGAGTTGGCTTTGCCTGGAATCCGCGAGCTGGGAAGACCCTGCTGCGCGGCGGTTTCGGCATTTTCGATGTACTGCCGTTGCCTTACGAATTTCAATCTTCATTTCAACTTGGCGTACCATTTGTGCGCTCCATCTTTGCCAATACTCTTCAGCCGGGCATGTTCCCGACCGGTGCTTTTCAAGCGTTCAATGGCCTATCGAATTTCGGGCTTGGCACTTTCGTCGAATTCCATCCAAAACGTAACTACGTGATGCAGTGGAATTTGGGGATCGCTCGCGAGATCACCCCAACCCTTTCCCTGACCATCGGCTATGTTGGCTCTCGTGGCGTTCATCTTCCTTACCGCGTAGACAACATTGATATGGTTCTCCCCACGTTGACTCCGGCAGGCTACGTGTTTCCGCCAACAGCGACCAGTAGCAGGGTGAATGAGAATTTTGGCCGCATCAATTCGACACTGTGGCAAGCGACTTCCTCGTATCACGCCCTGCAGGCCGACGTCGCCAAGCGTGTCAGCCACGGAGTGGAAGTGCACGGCGCGTACACATGGGGGAAAAGTATCGACACGCTATCCGCAACCGCGGCGGACGACGCCTTTCCCAATGGTTTGTTCAATCAGCTTTTCTTTGATCAGGGCACTACGCGCGGGCTCTCCGACTTCGACGTCGCGCAAGCTTTGGTAGTGAGTTTTACATGGCAACTGCCCAGCGTTGAGCGAAATTCCCGAGTCTTGAATTGGGCTGCCAATGGTTGGCAATTGGGCGGGCTCTATAAAGCAAGCTCCGGCCAGCCTTTCACGCCAATTCTTGGCGGCGATCCCGCCGGCCAGAAATTGGACGAAACCAGTCAGCTGCCTAACCGCTTGGGAGGACCCGGCTGCGGGACCCTTACTAATCCGGGAAATCCTAACCATTACATCAAGACGCAGTGTTTGGCATTTCCCGGTGTGAACAAATGGGGAAATTTGGGTCGCAACACCCTCGTTGGTCCCGGGGTGTCCAAGTTGGACGTTTCGGTATTCAAGAACAATCGCATTCGGCGCATCTCAGAAAATTTCAACGCGCAGTTTCGAGCGGAATTCTTCAACGTTCTCAATCGCGCTAACTTCTCCTCGCCGACTGATCATGCGACGGTTTTCGGTCCAAGTGGCAACCCAATCTCAAGCGCCGGGCTTATCACCTCCACGCAAACAACTTCTCGCCAGATTCAGTTTGCCCTCAAGTTGATTTGGTGATTGGATCGCCTTACCGGGCAAGTGAAACTACTTTTGAGTTCCTCGTCATGCAGGTGGAATTTAAATTATTGTAGAGGTTGAGGCTCAAGAACGGGTTGCATTCCGCTCTTCTTGATTGTCGCAGCCGCTTCGGGTGAAGCCAGGAATCGGAGAAACTGCTTCGCAATTTCGGGCTCCTTCGAATTGACGGCAACTCCGCCTGAAAATGTTGTTATCTTCTGAGCTTCAGCGGGAATTGGCCCTACGATGTCGATACCCGCAACTGGAAGCAGTTCGCTCATTTGCTGAAAACCAATTTCGGCGTCTCCCCGTGCTATGGCTGGCCCAACCATCCCGTCAACCTTTATGCATTTGCTCCGTATGGTGTCGGCGATTCCAAGGCGCTGGAACAGCTCCGTAGAGACATACACACCGCTAACACTGTCGGAGTAGGCGATCGATTTTGCAGCCAGCAAAGTGCGCCTGAGCTCTTCCAATGTGCTGATGTCTGGCTTTTGCGCACCAGCCCGCACCGCCATGGCAATGCTGGCTCGCGCGAGATCCACCCGCGTGCCGGGAACAACTTTATTCTTCTTCACCAATTCTTCAAGGGCTGAACCGGCCAAAATGATCACGTCCGCTGACTCGCCGTTCTCGAGGCGATTTGGTATTGCCGTGGGTGCCTTTCCCATTGACGCACCGTAAGCGGTCGCGATAGTGTTCCCGGTTTTTCGTTCGAACTCTGGAACAAGCTGCTCGTACGCGGCCGTGAAGCCGGGAGATATCATGACTTTCAGGGAAGGAGCATTCTGGCCACGCGCCGGGGCGAACGAGAGTAACGCTGCGACAATCGCAACAGCGAAGCGTCCGAGTTGTGGAGCGCGATTCATCTGAACAAATCCCGGCCCGGATTGTAACCGACTTCGCTCCTGGGGGCCATCCGATAATCGGCCACTCGAACTAATGGCCTTAGCGCTCGAAGAAATTTCGCACTGATTCCCGAATGCACACTGCTGCTAGGCATGGTCTTGAGGCCACGCTTTCTTTACCATCGCATGCTCCCGCGAAAGCGCATCTGAAATTCGAATTTGTCCTGCCGTCACAAATCGCTCGTGATTCTCTTCGAGTTCCTCAGGAACGTAACGGTAGTTAATGGTGATCCCAAAAGACGCTTTAAGCCCGTAGGGACGCAGGTTGCCGAAAGCGTTGATTCCTTCAAGACGAGCTCCGTTCGAGAGATGAAACGCGGCGACTGGATCGAAAACTTTGCCGTTCTGGCGTACTTCCGTTAAATATGCCAAGGCCAGGCGAGATAATGGCGCCGCAAGTACCTCGCGGTTTGCGACAGGCTTCTCTAGTAGCAAAAAAAATGCTTCGACGGGATCGCGGCGTTTTCCAGCCTTTGTTAGAGCGGCAGCGTAATCGGCGAGCAACGCCGAGAGGCGGCGCGGCGTAAAACCATGTTCATTATGCGTGTCCAGCAATGCTTGGGAAAAGCGTGGCAAGGGCGAAAGTGTGCAGAAATTCTTCATGTTGGGAAACTCGGCCGTCAACTCAACCACCACCTGCTTAATCAAGAAGTTGCCGAAGGGAATCCCGCGAAGGCCATCCAGGCAGTTATTGATGGAGTAAAAGATTGCGGTGTTCACTTTGTCGGACGTCAGCACGGGAGCGTTTACGTCCAGCAAACGTTCCAGATCGCCGGTTAGTCCATTCGCCAGCGCCACCTCTACAAATATGACCGGCTCGTCGACGAGCGCCGGATGAAAAAAAGCAAAGCATCGCCGGTCTGCCTGCAAGCGGCGGCGAAGATCGGGCCATCCGTTTATTTCATGCACCGACTCATAGCGGATCAGCTTTTCCAGAATCAGAGCGGAAGTTTGCCAGCTGATGCTCTTCAAACTTAGAAATCCTCGGTTAAACCACGACCTGAACAGATGTCTCAGATCTGCGTCCAGCGGACCGAAGTCTGACGATTTTGTCGGTAAATCCGACAAGTCTTTGCGCATTGCCACTAAAGTTTCTGTGCCCCGCGACGCGGTATTAATACGGCGAAGCAGCTCCTGCCGTGGTGGTTCGACCGCCGCGGAGAGCTGCGAAAGATTCAGTTCATTCGGGTTCTCCAGGTAGTTCGCCGCGGCACGTTGCAGGGCTTTCGGGTCTGGCGAGAATTCAACACAGAGCATCTCGTAAAACCGAATACGTTGTGTGGAATCCATCGCAGCATAGGTATTTATGATTTCCTGGGCAAGCGCCGTCTGCGAGGCTTCGCCCCGCTGCGAAAGCAGATGGCGACACAGAAAACGCATGTCCTTGCCACGGCCGGTTCGCAATAGCTTCAGCAGTTTATCGAGGAAGGACGCCATGGTAGTTTCTGCATTTCATACGGCTTTGGCGCGCATTCACCATGCTGCCAAGCTCTCAAATCCTAAATGTCCTTCAATCAGGCAACCGTTCATTCCGGGTTTCCTGTGCGAACGGAATAATCAGCAGCCCAATCCCAAAGGCGATAGCTGTGTACGCCACGGGTTTCCCGATTGTTCCGACATGACGGACCATCGCGCCGATCAGAAAATTCACACCCGCGCCAACAAACCTTCCGAAAGAAGTCGCAAACGAAAACGCGGTTGCGCGAACGGAAGTATCGTATTGTTCTGGAAGCCAAAGACTGAACAACGCGAAGTTTCCCCCGAAAAATCCCAGGAAAAACAGGCAGGCTATGAACGGCTTTAACGCGTTTGCCTGATAGAAAACCCAGCCAAAAGTCACAAAAATAAAAACACTCATTCCCGCGAAATATATTGCCAACGTTTTCTTACGGCCTAGGCGTTCCGCCATGATTGGGACGGCGAGGCAACCCAAAATTGTGCCGATGGAAAGAATTACGGTTCCCAACGAGGCCGTCTTTGAGGCCTCCGCTATTGTCATGCCAGCCTTCTTGGCCAGCGTGATGATAGCGGTGGGCTCATAAACCGATCCGGCCCACAATCCGATAATTGCGACCGTCAGTAAGGCGGCATTTACGATCGTTCTCTTACGGTATTTCGGACCAAAAATCCCGCCGCCCGCCCGTTTGTCCAAACCTTCGTCGGTCCGTTGCTTCCAACGCGCGGGC
>DATNME010000007.1:0-143212 GCA_035602385.1 Candidatus Dormiibacterota bacterium | reverse complement strand
AATCTTTCAAGAGCCAAAACGTCATCAACTGAATTCCCGTAAATCTCATGAAACCAAGAGCCGCCTGTCCAAAATAACCTAAAACGGAAATCGTTAGAATTCTTGCAAGAAAAGGTAGCCAGAATTCTTTCACCTGTGACTTGGCCATCTTTATTGGTCTCAGCAGTTCTCCTCACGATGCTCTCTGCGTGTTTGAGTAGCTTTTGAAACTCCTCATTTGCCCGCCTGGCATTATCAAATGGGGCGGTAGTCTTGTAGACCATGTTGCCCTTGGGAGTCGATAGCTCTAGAGTGGACGTGAAGAAGCCGTCCTCCGTCAGCCCATTGCTTATTGTTACCAATTTAAAATCAATATCGGCTGGCCCCTTTGATTCTGACTCACCGGGTTTGACATCTTGTAATTGAAATTCTCTTGCGCCTGAGATCTGATTGATCTGCGAAGCATTCTCAGCAAACAGCGGCAAGCAAGTGCCGAACGTGATAATAGTAATGATTGCTTGCCCTACGACTGAAAGAATTTGCAGAATCCGTGCATTGGTAGACTGAGGTTGAATCATCTTGTTATTCCTAATTTCCTGCCTTAGCCATTCTAATATCCGATCTCCACATTGGCTATTTAGGGCCTCCGCGCTGCACGCATCGCAAGAGATCGATGCCGGGAGCGTTGTTGGTGAAAGGAAAAGTTGCCGCAGGATCGGGGCTGGGGCCGCAATGGCGGGTGGCGCATGCTTTCCTCTAAGAGGGAGCACATGTTGATAAATATTACCGCAAAGTGATAAGAAGAACTATTCTGGGTGGCCTACCCTTTGCGGTTTTTGCAAAGGGTGGGCTGCTGATCAGCCACTACCATGCCCATCGGGACTTAGGCGACTTACCGGCCGCGGCGATTTGCATTTCATTACGTTCTGCTGCTATCAGCGAAAGGCGTTGCTGGGCAGCGTCGCAGCGAGAAATTTGGCCACCAAAATTCCTAGAGAAGTGCGAGCGCGACACGCGTTTGCTTTGGTGGGCTACGTCATCATGCCCGAACACGTGCACTCGCTGATCAGCGAGTCTGGCTCGGCCAATCCGGTGAAGGAGAAGCTCGTAAAACATCCAGGTGACTGGCCCTGGAGCAGTTGGTCTAACTATTACCGTAGCTGCGGTCTTGTGCAGATTGATTCAGGGACAGAATGTTCTCGATAGTTTGGCGTGGGACCGGAGCCCACCCTTTGCAAAAACCGCAAAGGGTAGGCCACCCAGGAGCTGTTCATTTAATGGTGCGCCACCCGCCATTTCTTTCTATAAAGGACTACGGACCAGACTTCCTGGAGCACACTAAGTCAGCTTTGCGGAACATGTCCCCGAATTCCGCTATTACCGCTTCTCGGTAGGTTCGACTCTTACGTGGCGGTAGATCGGTTTCAGGGCTAAGGGATCGGCTGATTCGCGTATGAACGAGGGGTCTTGAACGATGGCGAAATGTGACCCGACCTGGCGGAGTCGTTCAGGAATGATACTAGTCGGGATCTCCCATGTCGCCTTTCCACGAAACGCCTTCCGAAGTTCTGGTGTGTCGGAGGCCACGATAGTGTACCCGTTCTTCCGATGTCCTTTGACCGTAAAGAGATCTCGCCATTCGCGCACATCCAGCTTGGGTAGATCGTGCGATAGACCTTCGAGGAGTTTCGGAACGGCGCTGAGAAATTGCCCACATAGTTGTCCGAGACATTCCGCCGCTTCGTCGGCCTCGTCCTCAGACAGATACATCCAATCTGTCTGTGAACTGATCCCCATCCAACTAAGTACAGAGATGCGATCTTGCAAATGCATGGTTTCCAGAGCACCGATGGAATGATCGTACCCAACGTTTCGCCTGCCGCCGGTATCGATCTCTGTGCTTACGATCCAGGAACCCATTTGAGTGTGGTACGTCCATTCTTTTCGGTTAGGCGTCATTTCAACTGGATCACCTAAAACCAGTTTCAGTCTCCTAAGCAGGATTTTTCGGAACTGAGCCTTACGAAAACGGCGAGTGGCAGTCTCGAATTGCCAGGCTTGGACGTCGGTCTTCAAATACCTTTGCAGTATGGCCTCTTCCTCGATCGAGGGAAAATCTTCCAGAAGTTCAACCGCTCTTAGGTGAAATCTCTTCAGAAGAGCAGAACGGAATAAGACCCTTTCGTTCTCGCCTAAGGACTCAGTGAAATTCAAGAGCCGCAGAGTAGACAGGCTTCTAATCCGACTTATGTACGGAAAACCGTTATTGAACTCCTCTTGCGAGATCTCCTGTGCCCAGCGATAGAACCTCACTACAAACCCGTCTCGAACCGGTTGCAGCTTTTGGATGGCTTCGGGAACGTCCATAGGGTCAAAGAAAAGTCACTGAGCTACTCCTCAGTAGACCGTAAAGCGTCCGATTTTACTTTTGACGACTCCGTATCCATAAGCTTTGTGACAATCAGCGACTTGTAATACCTGAACAAGTCGACGTCGGATTCGTCAGAGGCGCGGAAGAACGATTCCACCCTGCGACTGGTATTTTCCTTTTTTATCCTTGTAGCTGACTTCGCATTGCTCGTCGGACTCGAAGAAAATCACCTGGCACAGGCCTTCATTGGCGTAAATTTTGGCGGGAAGGGGGGTGGTGTTGCTGATCTCGAGCGTCACGAAACCTTCCCACTCCGGCTCGAACGGCGTGACGTTCACGATGATTCCGCAGCGCGCGTAGGTCGATTTGCCGACGCAGATGGTAAGAATATTTCTGGGTATGCGAAAATACTCGACCGAACGCGCCAGGGCGAAGGAATTTGGAGGAATCAGGCAAGCTGGTCCCTTGAATTCCACCAGCGAGCGCGAATCGAAATGCTTGGGATCCACGATAGTCGAGTTCACATTGGTAAAAATCTGGAACTCATCCGCCACGCGAATGTCATATCCATACGAAGAGACGCCATAGCTGATCACCCCTTCGCGCACCTGACGGTCGGTGAACGGCTCGATCATCTTGTGTTCCAGGGACATTCGGCGGATCCAGCGGTCGGCCTTAACTGCCATCCAATCCTCCTCGATTGCTGCTCGGTAATAATTATTGTGACTCGCAATAGGTGCGAGCTTATTTTTGATTGAAGCGCAACGCAAAAGAGCCTCAGTGTAGATTACTCAACACGTCTTGACAACCCGCGGCACAGCCTCTAGCATCAGGCCACGGGATCAGGAGGTCTGTGTGATCAAGCTGGACATCGTAAACGCGGTTGTAACTCAGACGAACATCAGCCGCACCAAGGCCGAGCAAGCCGTGGAAACCGTGTTCGAGGCGCTCAAGAACGCTCTCGGACGCGGCCAGCGCATCGAGCTTCGCCGCTTTGGCGTGTTCAGCGTCAAGCCTCGCAAAACCGGTATCGGCCGCAACCCGCGCACCGGCGAAGAAGTTAGCATTCCCCCAGGCAAGGCCGTGCGCTTCAAGCCCGGCAAGGAACTTCAGGGGCTCGAAGCTCCCAAGAGCGCCGAGTAACCTCCAGCCATAAAAGAACATCTTAGACATTGGCGTATGTAATGCTGTCTGCGCGTTTGGGCAGGCTTTGCGGTACCGTTCTCGACCACTCAACTATTCTAACGTCACGTGAATACTCCCGCCGCAGAGCAGCAAACCGTTTACTTTCCAATTAGCGTCGATTGGCGAACGCCGCCTCCCGCGTATTCGCGGCTATCGCTTCCGCCGCGTAAAACTTTATTCCTGTCTATCGCTCTATTTCTCCTGACGTTTCTCACGTGTCTTGTGGCTGGGACGCAATTCGCAATCGCCTATTCTCAAAATCAAGCCGTTTCCCTGCAAGGTTTGGTCCGTTCCTTTTCGCTGCCTTACCGGCACCCATCCGCATTGCTCGCTGGCCTGCCTTTCGCCGTCACTTTGCTCATGATTCTGCTTGCGCATGAACTTGGCCATTTTTTTGCATGCCGCCGCCATCGCATCTACGCCAGCTATCCTTTTTTTATTCCGTTTCCTTCGATCATTGGGACCTTCGGAGCCTTCATTTTTATCCGCTCGCCCTTCCGCACTCGTCGCGCGCTGTTCGATGTGGGAGCATCCGGTCCGTTCGCGGGTTTCCTTATCGCTTTCCCCGCGCTGCTTTACGGCCTGGCAAACTCCAAAATCGTACCTGGCCTATCCGACGTCAGGCAATTTGACGCCGCCTTCGGCATTCCCTTATTGCTCCATGCGATGGCTCCTTTGGTTCATCCGGGCGTCTCGGCTAACGACCTGCTTCTCAATCCGGTTGGACGCGCCGCCTGGGCCGGCTTGCTTGCCACCGCCCTTAATCTCCTGCCGGTAGGACAGCTGGATGGTGGACATATTCTCCGGTCCGTCAACGCACGCGCCCATCGCATCGTTTCCCTAGCCCTGCCTCCGTGTCTTGTTCTTCTTGGATTTCTCAGCCATTCCCCAAGTTGGTATGTCTGGGCGGCAATACTGTTTGGCCTTCGTTTCTTTCCTACTTCCGCGGTTCGCGATTCCACTCCTCTTGATTCCAAACGCCTGTTCCTCGCGTTTCTCGCGCTTCTGTTGCTGGTCCTTTGCTTCATTCCACATCCTATCCAGGTAGCTTCCTAGCAGTCGAATAGCAACGTATTCTCGCGCAACGCTCTCATTCTTCTTCCAAGCCGCTCCCTGTCGTTCTAAGATGCCGCGCAGCAATGACGGGCCTAGACCTTTGCCGTCTTATTGAGCTCTACATCAGACTTAGCGGGTCCATATCCACCAAAACCGCGGTCTGCGGAATCTCCCTGGCGTCGCAAAAATTCATCGCTCCTTTTAAAATACTGGTCAACAGCAATCGCTTCGGAGACTTCAGCAAAAACTGAAACCGGTATTCTTTCTTCAACCGGGCCAGCGGCGCTATCGCAGGGCCCAGGATGCGCGCGCCTTTACCATCTCGTGATGAAAAATATTCGCTCAACTGTTTTGACCACCGTATCGCGTTTTCCAGGCTGGTATCTCGCACAATCACATTGGCGAGCGATACAAACGGCGGATAACCCATCATTTTCCGGAAATGCGTTTCGCGGTTATAAAATGCCACGTAGTCTTGCTGCACCGCATCCCGCACAGCGTAGTGTTCAGGATAAAAGGTCTGGATCAGCACGCGCCCTTTCAACTCGCCTCTTCCCGCGCGGCCAGCGACCTGCGTCAGCAACTGAAACGTACGCTCCGCGGCGCGGAAATCCGGCATGTTCAGTGATGAATCCACGGACACCACGCCTACCAGCGTTACGCGGTGAAAATCATGTCCCTTCGCCAGCATTTGCGTGCCGACCAGAATATCCAGCGCGCCGCTGGCAAACGCGCCGAGCATTTCCTGAAATTGTTTTTTTGTGCGTGCCGTGTCCCGGTCCAGCCGGCCAATGCGCGCGCCAACGAATTCTTTTCGCAGCCGCTCTTCGAGATTTTCTGAGCCTTCGCCAAAAAAATAAACATACACCGAATGACATTTCGGACATTCCTTCGGTATCTGTTGAACGGACCCGCAATAATGGCACTCCAACCGATTGCGTTGTTTGTGATGCGTCATCGAAATGCTGCAGTTCGCGCAATGTACCGACGCGCCGCAACTGCGGCACAGCACCGACCACGAATATCCTCGCCGGTTAATGAGTATAAGCGTCTGAGCCCCAGCCGCCAGGCACTCTTGAATACCCTTATGCAGCGCCGACGAAATCGGGCTGGTTTTATGTGTTTGCTGAAACTC
This sequence comes from Candidatus Dormiibacterota bacterium, assembly GCA_035602385.1. Taxonomy (GTDB): domain Bacteria; phylum Acidobacteriota; class Terriglobia; order Acidiferrales; family UBA7541; genus Acidiferrum. The sequence continues at coordinate 137,486 of DATNME010000007.1, read as the reverse complement.
TTCGCGCAGGTCAACAATTTCCACGCTCGCCATCGAACGATTTTTGACGCGCGCCGCAATCGTCAGCAATTCATATTTCCCGCTTTGTGCGTTGTGATAGCTTTCTAGCGAAGGTGTGGCCGAACCCAACAAGGCAAGTGCCCCTTCCAGCTTTGCGCGAACAATCGCCACATCTCGACCGTGATACCTCGGCGTTTCTTCCTGCTTGTAGCTGCTCTCTTGTTCCTCATCGACAATTACCAGGCCAATATTTTCCAGCGGAGCAAACACCGCCGAACGCGTTCCAACTACTACTCGAGCTTCCCCGTTTCTCACACGCCACCATTCACGCGCGCGCTCTACGTCGCTTAAGGCCGAATGCAGCACTGCAACGCCTTCGAATCGCGCTCCAAACCATCCACGACACTGGCGTCCCATCCAGAGTGTCAGCGCAATTTCGGGCACCAGCACGATCGCTGTCTTTCCTCGCGCCAGCGTGTCCTGCACCGCCCGCAAGTACACTTCGGTCTTGCCGCTGCCGGTCACGCCGTGCAACAACGCAACTCCAAACTCACCTAACTCAAATCGCGATCGAATTAAATTGAACGCCTTCTCCTGTTCCTCGTTCAATTCATGCGCGGGCGGAGAGTACCCGGCGTCGAAAGGATCCTCCGCCGGATCAATCTTTTCCTCCCAACTCTGCAGCCAGCCCTGGCGCAACATCCGCTCGACGACCGCTCGCGAAACATCGGCCAATTTCATCAATTGCCCCAACGGCAGCGGCCCTCGTTCCGTTTGCAATAATTGTTTAATGCTTTCTTCCTTCTGCGTTCTGCGCGTTCCGGCTTTTTCTTCATTTCTCTCTTTTTCCTGAATCGTCGTTTCGCCGGGCTCTTTCCATGCAATCACCAGTTGCGTCCTGTGCTTCCGTGCCATCGTACTCTCGCGGACTTCAACGAATCCGCGCCGTTGCCATCGTTGGAGCGCTGTTGCGCTCACGCCCAGCTTGATAACGGCGGAGGTACTCAAACTCTTCTCACTCAGTTTTTTTAAGAGACTGATTTCTTCTGCGTTTCCCTCCGACAGTAAGGGATTAGGTCCCAAAGCCTCCAGGAAAGCGCGGCCCGAATCGGTCAAAAATATTTGTCGTTGCGACTTGAACTCCGTAACCGGTGGCAGCATTGCACGAAACACTTCGCCCACCGGCGCCAAGTAATATTCCGAAATCCATTTGCCCAACTTGATCAGCGTGGGCGAAAGTGCTGGAATCAAATCGAGAGATTTACTCACCTCGCGAATTTTTGTTCCCTTAACCAAAAATTCCGGCGCACGCGCCGTCATCTCAACAACCACGCCAACCATCGATTTTCTGCGAAACGGAACGAGTACGCGGCCACCGGGCTGCACCGATTGGCGCAATTCCTCGGGCACCGCATACGTGAACGTAGTACGCAGCGGGACGGGCAACGCCACATTGCAGAACATTTCGCTCATTCCCATTTTTTCTTTATCTGCTAATCAGGCAAATTCCCGCAAAAATGGCGGCGATTCCCACCCACTGCCATTTGGAAACCTGTTCGCGCAAAAAAACTGCCGCGAGTGCTACCGTCACAGCGCCGTAGAGCGAAGCCAGAACGCTCACAACCGAGATTTGCTCTACTTGGAAACCTCGGTTATTGAGTACAAACGCGCTCGTATCCATTACGCCCATTCCCGCTAGCTGCATGGTGACACGGCCAAACGGCGCGCGAATTGGCAATTTGCGAATCAATAAAATTGCTAAGGTTATCGTGAATCCCGTCATGCGAATTAGCCACACCGCCGCAAATGCTCCCGTACGCGGCACAGTGCGCATTCCAAGCAGCCAAAAAAGTACGCCGAAGCCCACCGCGGCGCAAAGAGCCCAAACGATTCCCTTTCCGCTGCGACGCATCGCGTCCGCATCCGCCTGATCCGGTGTTTTTTCTCCGCCTGCCACCAGCATTACGCCCAACAATGCCGCCACGATTCCGCAAATTCTGGCCGCGGTTAATCGTTCTCCAGACAGCACCGAAAGAAGCACCGTCAACACTGGGGAACTTGCCGATAAAGGAGCGACAATTGATAATTTCCCAATTTCAAAGGAACGATAAAGCGTAAGCGTGGAAAACGTGTTCACGCATCCGGCCAGTAGTCCCCAGCCCCAAGGCTGCCACCCCGACCCGTCGAATAAATGTCCCCACTGGTGGAAGCGCAGCAAAAACAGGGATAGAAGGCAAAATCCGATTCCCTGCATGTACAACATCGTGCGCATCGCACCGATGCGTTGTGTCGCAAACCGCGCGATGAAGTCGGAGGCGCCCCACGTTACCGCGGTCAGCAGCCCAAATAAAATTCCCATGGGCCTATTCTGCCATCAAGCGGGCAAACCCCATGCATCGCGTGCGATATATTTTGTTGATGTAATTTTTATTTTGTTAAACGGTGGGCTTATTTTTTTTAATTTCAAGTCCGAGTTCGTTCATAACCTTCTGCAAATCTTTCCATACCTCGCTTTTTGCCGCGGGATTCCTCAGCAAATACGCCGGATGGTAAGTCGCCATCAGCTTGCGCCCCCGAAAATCCATCCACTGACCGCGAAATTGCGATATTCCCTGCTCCGTGTCCAACAATAATTTAGCAGCCGTAGCGCCCAGGCAAACAATTACCTGGGGCCCAATTGTGTCAATTTGTCGCAACAAAAATGGCGAGCAGGTCGACACTTCGTCTTTCTCCGGCTGGCGGTTTTGCGGAGGCCGGCATTTCACCACGTTGCAGATATACACATCGCTTCTTTGCAGCCCCATAGCCTGAATCATCTGCGTCAAAAGTTTTCCCGCGCGCCCCACAAACGGCAAACCTTGCGCGTCTTCATCCGCCCCAGGCCCTTCACCCACAAACATTAGCTTCGCTTTTGGATTTCCATCGCCAAAAACAATTTTGTTTCGTGTTTTATGAAGTTTGCAACGCGTGCATTCGCCTAAATCTTCCTGAATCAAAGAAAGAGTTTCGCCGGGGATCGTCGCAAAGGTTTTGAAAAATGCGGAACTCTGATCAATGACTTCGTGCAATCCGCTCGTTCCTACTGGAGAGGGCGACGCAGTGGAGAGATTCTCGCGGGCCGGCAATTTCCTTGTTCGTTCGATCAAAGTCGATTCCTCTTCCCGAATCTCATTAAATTGCGAGTTCGAACCGCTCGTTTTTGCTACGACAGATGGTTGCCGGTCAGAGTAGAACAGACGAATTCCCAGGTCCTCGTAGAATTCCAGGCGCGCCTTCAATTTTTCGTGGAGTGATTCCGAAATTCTCTCGCCCATGTGTCTGTTAGTCGCCACTGTGCCGCAAAGACTTTTTATGGCCAGGCGAAGGGCCTTCACGTAAAGTTCCACGGAGCCTGACTACTTCGTCCAGGATACGCTGCGCTACTTCACCCTTAGTCAGTTTGGGCAACGCCAGATCTCGGCCATCGCGAGAAAACAGCGTCACAACATTAGTATCATGATCAAAACCGGCGTCTTCCGCGGTAACGTCATTTGCCACCATCAAGTCCGCGTTCTTTTCCTGGAGTTTCTTTCTCGCATTTTCCGCTACCTGGTCCGTTTCCGCCGCGAATCCAACAACTAGCCGCTCGCCTTTGGTACGCGCAAATTCCGCAAGAATGTCGATAGTTGGTTGCAGACGGATACTCAACTCTTCGTGGCTGCGTTTCATCTTGCGTGCGTGCGGCGCAGCGGGACGATAATCGGCAACCGCCGCCGCAAATACCGCAATCGTGCACTGCGTCGCACGCTCTTGCACGGCTATGCGCATCTCTTCCGCAGTTCCCACATCCACTCGATCAACGCCTGCCGGAACATCCAATTTTGTAGGTCCACTAATTAAAATTACCTTCGCGCCTCTGCGCCTGGCCGCCGCAGCCACCGCATATCCCATCTTGCCCGAGGACCGGTTGCTCAGATACCTCACCGGATCGATGTCTTCGCGTGTGGGTCCGGCGGTCACCACCACAATTTCGCCTTCAAGATCGCTCACCGGTTGCAACACTTCGCGAACCGCTTTTATAATTTCTTCCTGACCAGCGAGCCGTCCCGCTCCAATCATTCCGCAAGCCAAATATCCCTCGTCGGGTTGCACGATGTGCACGCCGCGCTTCCGAAGTAACGCGATATTTTCCTGGGTCGCGGTATGTTCCCACATGTTCACGTTCATGGCCGGCGCCACCACTACCGGTGCGGTAGTCGCCAAATGAAGCGTGGTCAGAAAATCGTCAGCGATTCCTCGAGCAAATTTCGCGAGGATATCCGCGGTAGCCGGAGCAACCAGCAGCAGATCCGTTTTCTGCGCAACGGCTATGTGCTCGATAGCACTTTCCAGATTGGCTTCACCACGGGAGGAATCTTGGAACAGGTCGGTAATTACCTTTTCACCGGTAAGCGCCGCAAAAGTAAGCGGCGTGATAAATTCGCGCGCGCCCCGCGTCATGACAACCTGAACGGTATACCCTTCCTGCTGCAGGCGGCGCACAAGTTCGGCGGCTTTATAGGCCGCTACCCCACCGGTTACGCCGAGAGTGATTCGCATGGTCAGTCTCTGCGGCCGCTACTTACGGCGCTTGTTTCCGTCTTTGTCTTCGTCAATCGAGGAAGGCTCAATGAACTCGTATTCGATAAGGCTGTATTCGAGTTCTTCGCAGGCTATCCTCGTGGCCTTCAGCGTTCTCGGGGTTTCCACCATTGGTGGAGCCCCCGCCATAATTTGCCGTGCGCGGCGTGCGGCAAGCACCACGTAGGCAAATTGGCTCCCAGGAGCTTTCGTTTGTACAGTCATTTCAGTCTTTCCCTCCAAACGATGCGAGAAATTCTTCCACTCGAGCGCGGCGGCGCTTGCTGCTGCAGCGAAGGGCGATAACAATGGATTGCGCTTCTTGGCCCGCCCGCTCTATATCTTCGTTAACTACGCAATAATCATAAAACTTTTCAAAAGCCCTGACTTCATCGCGCGCTTTCCCCAGGCGTCGAGCAATTTCTTCATCCCCATCCTGTGCTCGACTGCGCAGCCGGCGCTCGAGTTCTTCCCGTGATGGCGGCAAAATAAATATCGCCACGGACTCCGGCAATTTTTCCTTTACTTGAGCGGCGCCTTGCACATCGATCTCCAGCACCAGATCCAATCCCTTTGCCCGTGATTCCTCTAGCCATTTCTTCGGCGTGCCGTAGGAATGTTTTCCGAAGACACGCGCGTACTCCAAAAATTCTCCGCGTTTGATCATCTCCTCAAACGCCGCTTCAGTAACAAAATCATAACACTTCCCACTGGCCTCGGTCGCGCGGCGCGCCCTGGTAGTACATGAAGTCGACGCCATCGTTCCCGGTAACTCCAAAATTTTTTGCACCAACGTCGATTTTCCGGACCCTGATGGCCCGGAAACAATCACCAGCAGCGGTTCACTCACCTTCTCCTTGGTCATTCGAGGTTCTGCACCTGCTCCCGTAATTTTTCAATTTCCGATTTTATTTCCAGAGCCAATCCCGTCACCGCGAGCCCTTCCTTTTCTACTCCCGGCGTTTTAGAAAGTATGGTGTTGGCTTCGCGGTTCATTTCCTGCAGCAGAAAATCGAGCCGCTTGCCAATTTCGCCGGCTCCATCCAACAGTTTTTCGAATTGCAGCACGTGACTGTGCAGCCTCTCTAATTCTTCGCTGATGTCGCTCCGCTCCGCAAGCACCGCCGCTTCCTGCGCCAGCCTGGCGGGATCTATCGCGGCCCCGCGCAATAATTCGCTAAGGCGCGCTTCCAATCGCCGGGCAAACGCCGGGCGCAAAGCGCTCATGAGGTTCCGCACTTCCTCTGCGTGTAAACTAATACGCTCCAGCCGAGAGCGCATCTCTTCAACCAGGTGTTTTGCTTCCGCTCGCCGCATCTCATCCAGTTTTTTCAGCGCTTCCTGCAAACACTCTTCAAGCACCGCCCCCAGTTTTTCCTGCGCCTCTTCCGTTTCAGGCGCCGCAACCGCCGTTCCACCGATTACGCCGGGCAGCCGAAGCAGCCCCGCCATGTCCAGCACCGCGGCTGCCTTGCTATCCAGGCGCAAATCTTCCGCAGCTTTCAGATACGCATGCGCCAGCTCGCGGTTTACCTGCACGGTTTGGTCTTTTGCCGCATCAATGGAGACATGCACATCCAAGTGCCCGCGGTGTATTCGCCCGCGAACAATCTGGCGTAAGCGTGGCTCATACATCTCCAGCGCTTCCGGCAATCTCATTTTCAAATCCAGAAAACGGTGGTTCACGCTTTTTACACTCACGCGCACCACCCGGCCGTCCCGTTCCGTCCGCGCCTGCGCGTAACCGGTCATGGATAAACAGTCCGCGCGCTTCTTAGCCGTTTGCGCCGCGATCTGCCCGCCTATTTCAATCATGAAATTTTGCTTGCCCCATTCCGTTTGTCCCCTGTTGCCGAAACCATCATCTCATCGTCGGCAAACTGCAAATCATAAAGCCGCGCGTAGGTTCCGCCGTTTGCCAGTAGCTCCGCGTGAGTTCCACACTCGCGAATCTGTCCTTCTTCCAAAACCAAAATTTTGTCCGCCCGCCGGATGGTTCCCAAACGATGCGCGATCACAAACGTTGTTCGACCCGTTATGAGATTCGCCAAAGCTTTCTGAACAAACATCTCCGACTCTGTATCCAGTTCAGAGGTAGCCTCATCCAGAATCAGAATCGGAGAATCTTTCAGAATAGCCCTCGCGATGGCGATCCGCTGTCTCTGGCCCCCGCTGAGCCGCGTGCCGCGCTCTCCAATCAGCGTGTCGTAACCTTGCGGCAACTCCATGATGAATTCATGCGCCAAAGCTGCTTGCGCCGCGGCTTCCACGCGCTCCTTGGGAACGTTTGGCATCCCATAACAAATGTTGTTCCACACCGTGTCGTAAAACAGGATGTTCTCTTGCGTTACCATGGCGATTTGCTCGCGCAACGATCGCAACGTCACCTCGCTGATATCCATTCCGTCGATCCGGATGGTGCCTGCGGTAACTTCGTAAAACCTGGGGAGCAAGTTCACCAGCGTGGTTTTTCCGGCACCGCTGGTTCCCACCAGCGCAATCACTTCGCCTTTATTAGCGTGCAAATTAATCCCACGCAATACCGGAGCCGTGTGGTAGGAAAAACTGACATTTTCAAACCTCACGTCACGTGAAAAAGGAGGCAAGGACTTGGCGCCCGGCGCGTCCTGATCCTCTTCAGCAAGATCGAGAAATTCAAATACCTGAATCGTTGCGCCTTCGGCCTGCTGGAATTGCTGGTAGACGGAACCCATTCTCTTGATCGGCTCGTACGATTTGAAGAGCGCGTAAACGAACGCAAAAAACATTCCGGTGGTCATCTGCTGCAGCCGGATCATGTCCCGCGCGTAAAGCAGCAGCAATGCGATCACTACCGGCACCAGTAAATCCATCAGCGGAGATGTCAGCACTTGCGCGCGTACCCAACGCATCGTTTCCCGCAGCAACCGTTGCGCGGCGCGGCGGAACTTCCGAATTTCGAACGATTCCATGCCAAACGCTTTCACCACCCTGTTGCCGCTGGTGGTTTCCTGAAGAATTTGGCTGAGTTCTCCCAACCTGGTCTGCGTACTTTGCACCGAGTGTCGAATTTTTTGCCCCAATTTAGCGACAGGCCAGATCACCAACGGCAAAAATACCGCCGACCCAAGCGCCATTCGCCAGTTAATCTTCAACAGCACCAAAATAAAAACAATCAGACCGAAGCTTTGACGGAACAGGTCGGCGAAATATTCCGAGAGGGCCATGCGCGCTCGTTCCACGTCGTTGATCACCGTGGACAATAGCCGCCCTGCCGGCTGTTGTTGAAAAAAACCGATGGGCTGGCGAATCAGCTTGGTATAAAGCTGATTTCTGAGCTCGGTTACTGCCGAGTGTCCCACATACTGAATCAGTGAATTCCCTACGAATTCCGCAATTCCCTTGATGAGAAACACGACCAGCAGGGAAATGGACACCACCGTCCAAACATTGTGAATTCTGTGGGGGAAAAATTGGTTCAAATAAATCATGGGGCCGCCCGCTGGCAGCTTAAAAAGTGAGAGGTTTGAATCGCTAGCGGACGGGGTCAAAACACGGTCAATGATTGGGACAATCAAAAACGCGATGGTGCCTTCCGCAAGAGCCACCACCGCAAGAGCCATAATCCCCAAAACCATCCAAAATTGGTACGGCCGCACATATCCCAGCAACCGTTTCATCTGCGGTGTAAATAATCTCGCCACGCCTTAAACTCCCGCGTCCTTCACACTTGCTACGCTATTCGCCGCCTTGCACCCTGTCAAGTTTGCGGATGTCTAAAAGCCATCTGTTTTGTGTTTCGAACGAATCCCGCTTACAATTTGCTCCGGTATGGCGTCTAACCAGTACGAAATCGCTGCACCTGGTTGCTAAAATTTAGAAGCCTACTTGCCACAACGACGAGGACCCATGCGAATAAATTTCTGCGCGAACAGTATTCTTCTGGCAGCTTTGTTATGGATTGCGCCTGCCCTAATAGCCGCGTCGCAACCCGGCCCCAAAAACTGGGATGCCCTCGTGGACGAGTATTTCGATCAAGCCTATTTTAAATTTAACCCCACCCAGGGAACTGCCGCTGGATTTCATCAGTACGATTCGCAGCTTGAGAATTATTCCCGCGCCACGGTAGACCAGCAGATAGCCGTCCTGCATTCCTTTGAGAAGCGCTTCTCCGCGTTCGACGCCAAATCATTAAACGAAACACAAGCGGCTGACCGTGAACTCGTACTCTCCAACATTCGCGGCACCCTCCTTACCCTGGAAACCATCCGGCCATGGGAAAAAAATGCCGATACCTATTCCAGCGGCATCACCAACAGCGTCTACCTGATTATGAGCCGCCGTTTCGCATCGACTGATGAGCGGCTTCGTTCCGTCATCGCTCGCGAAAAACGCATGCCCGCCGCTTTTACCGCCGCGCGTGAAAATCTGAAAAATCCTCCCCAGATATATACCGAAATCGCCATCGAACAGCTCCCTGGCATTATCAGTTTCTTTCAAAATGACGTGCCCGCCGCTTTTGCCGACGCCACCGATCCAGCTGTTAAAACTGCATTCGCAGCGTCCAATTCCGAGGTTATTGCCGCTTTGCAAAGTTATGCGCAATGGTTGAAGTCCGATTTGCTGCCACGTTCCAAGGGTGATTTCCGTCTCGGCGCGGAAACCTATTCGAAAAAACTTCTGTATGACGAGATGGTTGATACTCCGCTCGACAAGCTGCTCGATATTGCCAGGGGCGACTTGCGCAAAAATCAGTTGGAATTCGCCAGTGTCGCTAAAGAAGTCGATCCAGGCAAAACCCCCGAACAGATTCTCGCGCAACTAGCGACTATTCATCCCACACCGGATCATTTGCTGCAAAGTTTTCGCGACACATTCAACGGCTTGATTGCGTTTATCAGAGAGAAAAAGATCGTCACTATACCTTCCGATATCCGGCCAATTTTGCAGGAAACGCCTCCGTTCATGCGCGCCACCACTTTTGCCTCCATGGATACGCCCGGGCCGTACGAAAAAAAAGCCAGCGAAGCGTATTTCAATGTCACGCTTCCTGGCCCTTCGGATACGCCCAAACAGATCGCCGGCCGTATGGCGGGTTTTAACTTTGGAACAATTACCAGCACAGCGATTCACGAAGCCTATCCTGGGCACTACGTCCAGTTTCTCTGGATCCCCCAAGCTCCAAGCAAAATTCGTAAATTGCTCGGTGCGTCTTCGAATGCCGAAGGTTGGGCGCATTATTGCGAACGCATGATGCTCGATGAAGGTTACGGACAAATCGGCGCCGGCGCTAAAGATGCCGCGGAGACGCGATGGATCAAGCTCGGCCAGTTGCAGGACGCCTTGTTACGAGATGCTCGCTTCGTTGTTGGCATTGAAATGCATACCGGAAAAATGAGCTTTGACCAGGCCGTGGATTTTTTTGTAAAGGAAGGCTATCAGTCGCACGAAGTCGGTGTCGTTGAAACGAAACGCGGAACTTCCGACGCAACCTATTTATATTACACGCTTGGCAAACTCGAAATTCTTAAACTTCGCGAAGATCTTAAGCGCAAACAAGGCGCTGCATTTTCGCTGGAAGCGTTTCACAACGATTTTCTTAAGCAAGGATTTCCGCCCATCAAGATAGTGCGCCGCGCCTTGCTTCACGACGATTCATCTGCGCTGTAATTACGGTAGCAATCGCTTCACGAGGGCTATTTTTCGATATCGCGATGGAATATTTTTGCGGGAAATCCGCGCCTTTCCAGCGCCTTTTTCAATGCCTCGGAAAGCATAACCGAGCGATGCTTTCCACCCGTGCAACCCAGCGCGATGGTCAGATAGCTTTTTCCTTCTCGCGTATAATGCGGAATTAAATACGTAAGCAATCCTTCGATGCGCCGTAGAAATTCCCCCGTCTGCGCAAACGAGCGAATGTAACGCTGCACCTTACTGTCTTTCCCGGTGAGTTGTCTGAGCTTCGGCACAAAAAAAGGATTCGGCAAAAACCGTACATCGAACACCAGATCAGCATCCGTGGGCACGCCATATTTGTAACCGAAGCTCACGAAAGAAATTAATACCGGCCGCTTGTCCGGATTTTTGAAACGTTCGGTAACAAAATGGCGCAGTTCGTGCACGTTAAACTGACTGCTGTCGATAACCACATCCGCGAGCTTGCGGATCGGCTCCATCAACGCTCGCTCGTGGCGTAGACTCTCGCGAACGGAAAACGCCTTGCCAAGAGGATGCGGACGGCGAGTCTCGCTGTAGCGGCGCAGCAACGCGTCTTCATTCGCATCGATGTAAACCAGCGTAATGGGGTGTTCATTCCGCAGATGCCGCAGTAGCGGCGGCAACTTCTCGAGCTGCGCGCCTTCGCGTGCGTCAACCAGCAGCGCGGCGCGCGCAAAATCGCTGTCGCCCGCCGCGTGCAATTCCGCAAAAATGGGGATTAATTCAACAGGGAGATTATCGACGCAGTAAAAGCCCATGTCCTCGAAAGCTTTCAGGACCGTGCTTTTTCCCGACCCGGACAGGCCGGTGAGAATCACCAGTTGCCGCCCTTTGTTACCCGGACGTTTGTTGCCCGCGCGCTTCACGATTGCCGGCGTCTCAGTTCTTCACCCGGCGTTGGTGAGTGCTTGGTATGCGCATATCCTCGCGGTACTTGGCTACCGTGCGCCGCGTTACATGGATGCCGTGATCGTCAAGCTTCTTTGCGATTTGCTCGTCCGTCAACGGTTTTGCGCCGTCTTCCTCTTCAATCATTTTCTTTACCACACGTTTCAACGTGAGCAAAGACATCGCGCCACCTTCAGGCCCGTTCACCGATTCGCTGAAAAATGACCGCAGTTCAATCACGCCCTGCGGGGTGTGCGCATACTTACTCGCGACCGCACGGCTCACCGTCGAAGGATGCACGCCCACTTCTTCCGCCACCTCTTTGATCATCATCGGTTTCAACGCGTCAGGTCCGTGACTCAGAAATTCTCCCTGCCGAGCGATGATCGATTGGCAAACACGCAATATGGTGTGCTTCCGTTGCTCGATATTTTTCATCAATTGGATGGCGGCCGTGAAGCGCTCCTTCACGTAATTGCGTACATCCTTGTCGGCGGCATCGCGCGCCAGCAAGCGCCGGTACGTCGGGCTCAGCCGCAGTTGTGGCATGTCATCTTCATTTAAAAATACGTCCCAATGATCATCCACCTTGCGAAAATAGACGTCGGGTTCCACCAGCCGTGCCTCCGTCTTGTTGTAGCGCAGACCCGGCCGGGGATCGAGTTTCTTGATGACTTCAATCATGCGCTTGACGACTTCGGGCGGACGATTCAGCGCACGCGCTATTTCTTTGAGCTGGTTAGACTGCACCTGTTTCAAGTGATCCGAAACAATCTGATGCGCCAATGTATTCTGCGGATCAAAAGCTTTTAGTTGCCGTAGCAGGCATTCGCGTAAATCGCGCGCGCCTACGCCGATAGGATCAAAATCCTGCACAACCGCCAACGCATCCTCTAAATCATCCTGCGAATATTTTCCATTTTGCGATAGTTCTTCCGGCGATGCGGTGAGGTAACCGTTCTCATCCAGATTCCCTATTATGTTTTCCGCGATTTCAGAAACCGTATCCGAACAGACCGTCATGCTCAATTGCCATAGCAAGTGATCGGTCAGTCCGCTGGGCGACGATAAAAATTTTTCGAACGAGGGTAATTCGGAAACTTCGCGCTCCTGCGAGCGGCCGCCGTCACCACCCGTATCCAGGTACTGATTAAAGAACGTGCCGACGTCGAACTCGTCAAACGGGTTGGACTCCGCCTTTTGCGGAACCTTTTCCGTCTCCGCTTTCAAAAATGCCTCATCGCTGTAATTGTCCGTTGCGGTGGGTTCTTCGGATTGCTCTTCCAGGACGGGATTGGCAATCATTTCCTGGTTAATCATTTCCCGTAATTCGAGACGGTTGAGCGCCAGTACGCTCACCATCTGCACAAGCCCCGGCGTCAGAATCTGCTTCTGCGATACCCTGAGATTTAGCTTGAGTCCCTGCCAGGCCATTGCAGTGTTGTCTCTTCCCTAGGCTCGTTACCCCAAACCACCACGTCTGTGGCTAGTTCAATCTAAAGTTGTCCCCCAGGTATATTCGGCGGACTTCTGAATCGCCGCTTAATTCCTGTGGAGTGCCCTTCTTCATTATCTTGCCATGATTCACAATATAGGCGCGGTCCGTTACGCTCAGTGTTTCGCGCACGTTATGGTCCGTAATCAATACCCCTATCCCGGAACGGCTGAGGTCCCGGATAATGTCCTGCAAGTCCTTCACCGTCAGCGGATCAATCCCTGAAAACGGTTCGTCCAGCAAAATGAACTTCGGCTGTAGCGTCAGGGACCGCGCTATCTCCAGTCTGCGCCTCTCGCCACCCGAAAGCACGTACGCTTTGCTCTGCCGCACCGTTTCCAGCCCCATTTGCACCAGCAACTCTTCCAAACGGTCGCGCTGCTGCTCCGGGGTTAACGGAAGGGTCTCCAGAACGGCCAAAAGATTCTGTTCGCTGGTTAGTTGACGAAAAACGGAGGGTTCCTGAGGTAAGTAGCTGATGCCATCCCGGGCCCGGAGGTACATCGGTGAATCGGTAATTTCTTCGCCGTCTAGAAGAACCCGGCCCGCGTCTGGACGAGTAAGGCCGACTAAAATGTAAAAAGTCGTCGTCTTTCCCGCACCGTTGGGACCCAGAAGCCCCACGACCTCTCCCTGAGCTATTTCCAGTTCGATGTCGTCAACAACCTTGCGTCCGCGGTACGACTTGCTTAATTCTACGGCTTGGAGCTTCAGCATACCTCGCCACTTAGGATTTCGTGGCCCGCGTCATCTCTCAACCCGGTGTTTTGTCACCGTTCGCGAACCATTTTCGGAATCGACGATGATCGTATCATCCGCAAAAAAGAAGGTCAATTCTCGGCCCGTGGTGGTGCCATTCTGCGCGTCAAAAAGCGTCGGGGTACCCCCGCTCAGCACGAATTTGCCTTCCGCCGCGATGTATTCGCCTCGATCCGCTGTGCCTCGCTTGCCCCCTTGCTCAACGATTACCCCGCCCGTCCCCACCGCGCGGCTGATTTGTTGCGTTGCGCTGCCATTTTTGCCGCCGGCTGTTCGCACAAAAAATAGGTCTATAGCCTGCGCCCGGATTCTTTGGTCCGCTGACCGTACCTCGGCATTCTGCTCCAGGTGCGCTCGGTTGTCCGCATCGCTGTAGGTCATCGTGCCCGCTGAGACATGCCAAAGCGCTATCCCCTTGCGTGCTGTTTGCGGGAATATTCCACGCACGTTACCCGTCGCGAGTATCTCTTTCCTATCCTTCACTAGTTCGATGGTGTTGGCTTCCACTACCGTTTCGCCCTGCCACATTCGGGCGTGTCCGGTATAGATTGCCCGCATAGTTTTGGTGTTGGCCCGCATCGAGTCGGCGCTTAAATTGGCCGGTGCCGCAGATAGCTGCGATGAATTTCCCTTAGCCGAGAAGTCCGTCGAGCGAACACCACCCTCCGCTCTTACATCCCCAGTGGACTGGAGGAAAATAATCTGTTGTGCGTGCGTCTCCCTTGTTCCATCGCTAACTACCGCGTTTCCCGTTAACGTCACCGATTGCGCGGCTCGCAAAAATACCGCACGCTCCGCTTGCGCGCTCTTTTCGCCCTCCGCAAGTTTCACACTTCCTCGCAATTCGATTTGCGTCCAGCCGCCGCCCGCCGCAAGCTGCGCCGTGCCATCCGACGCCTTAGCCGATTGCACCGGCTTCCCCTCCACCGCTCTTTCCGTGATCACGTTTCCCACTGCTCGCAACTCGCCCGCTTTTCCGTCAGGCCCAAAATTTACCTGCAACGTGTCGCCCTGCAATTTCGTGTGTGCCCTTAATCCGTTGGGGCCCAGCGGCTCTTCCAGCCAATCTATCGTTCCGGTGCTGAGCGTTTCAGCGCGTACCGGATGACCCGCGCCACCCGCCTTCCCTTCGCTAAATTGCACCCTCAATCCGCTAGTCTGCAGCGTGCGATCGGCCACGCTGGGCGTTGTTCCGGTCTTTATACTCACATTGCCTTTGAGCTCCAGTGTTTTCGGCTCGTTTACCCGCGGCCACATTTCCATACTCGCATTCTCGGCGCTGAAGTCATCGGTTTCCGCTGCCCTTTGCATCTTCCCTTTAACACTGCCAGCCGCGTCCATGCGCGCAACCCATCCCACCTGCGCAAATACAGCCGTCATTTTATCCGCTACTAACCCCGCGCCCCCTCCTCCAGTTTTCGACGTCAACTGTGGCTCGCTTTTTCCTGCTCCGGCTGTTACCACCAATTCTTGCGCATGAAATGATTCACTCAGCGTCAGCAGCATCTCCCCACCTGTCAATTTCTGCGTTTCCGTTTCCGCCTGCGCTGGTCCAGCCAATGCCATAGTTCGCGCGTCTCGATCAAACAGCAGGCTGCTGCCCACGATGTGAACTTCGCTGCTACCGCGACCCTTGCCGCTGCCTACATTCGCGCTTCCTTGGGCAACGTTCAACCGAATGTCTTTCATCAACCGCAAAGTTCCTTGCTCGGACCGGTACTGCACTCCAATGGCCTCCCCACTCCCCTCCGGGAACGAAAATTTCACCCGTTGCGCTGTTTCCGCCAATCCGCCTGTGCGGTCAAAACTCACGCCACGCGTTTCCACGGTCATGAGTGGTTTGGCCCCACGCGCGGCATCCACGGCGCTCTGCATCTCTATCTGTACCAGCCCGCTGCACGAAATCGTTTCCTTGCTGTATTGGCAGCTTTGCGTGTGCAAAACGTCGTGCCGTTCCCCGGTCTTGCCAAATATGGTGATTCGCACATCTTCCAACCGGCTATCGTCTTTCCCTTTGAAATTGATAGATTTCGAGGCCTGCACCGTAAAAATGGTGCGTTCGCCATCTACTTTGGAAAAAGTCAGCCCGCTGGATTGCCGGTCCACATTCTCCGGAGCCGGTGCGGGCGCGCTTTTTCTGTCCCGGTACTCTCCCCAGATTCGGCGCAGATACACCGTTCCGGTCACGCTGATTAACAGCAAAGCCAGCACGGCCGACAAGCGCGCATAACGCGCCGCTTCGCTTCGTTTCATGGATTCAGTTAAACAAAAATCAGGCTTGCTGTATAGAACGGCGGTAGCTGAGGGAAAAAAGTTATGCTTCTGAGGGACGCGCGCGGCTGGCGTGCTGGCGCACATCTTCGATAGGTAATTCCACGTCCGCGGCCAACGCCGACAGAATTCCAATGTTCGCCGCCGCCACCGCATCGCGGCTGGTGTTTTTCACCAGGTACATCGCTTCATCCGCAAGGTGCAGCAAACCTTCCTTGGTCCGCGAATCCACGGGGTAGGCCGCCACTCCCAGGCTCGGCGTCACGGTAATATCCATTCCCTCCGACGCCAGCCACTTCGTCCTGCGAATCAGTCGATGCAGCCGGCGCGCCACATTCATCGCATTTTCCTTCGACGTTTGCGGCAGCAGCAAAACAAATTCATCCCCGCCATAGCGAAATGCGAAATCAATCAGCCGGCAATGCGTCTTCAGCGAACTGCCGATTTCCGCCAGCAGCCGCGAACCGATCAAATGACCATGCGTATCGTTCACCTGCTTGAAGCGGTCCAAATCAATAAATACCAGCGAAAACTCGTAATTGTAGCGCTGCGAGCGGTAAATCTCCGTGTCCAGAATAACCGCCATGTGCCGCGCGTTATAAAGCGATGTGCAGTCGTCCGTTATCGTCAGCTCATGAATCCGTTTTACGTGTCGCGCGTTTTCCAGCGCAATCGCCGCGAAGTCCGATAACGCTTCGAGCAGTTTCAAATCCCGCGAATCAAACCCGTCCGGCCCCACGCAATTGATCAATTCAATGACACCCAGGCACGTATCCCGGAATCGCACTGGCACCGCGACGATGGAACGCGTCTCCATCTTCGTTTTCTCGTCTACTTTTCCAAAAAACCGCGTGTCCTTCGAAGTGTCCGGCACGATAACAATTTCGCCGTGCTGCGCTACCCATCCCGCAATGCCCTGCCCCATCTTGATGCGCACATCTTTCAGTGCCTGCGATACCTTGCCGACCGCCAGCTCGAAATAGAGTTCCTGGGTCGTTTCATCCAGCAGCAACAAAGACCAATTGTCCGGGCGCAAAAATTCGTCGATCTTCTCCATAATCGTGCGGAGAACCTGATCGAGCTGCAGCGAAGACGTTAGCGCCTTCCCCAATTCCTGGAAGACCGCTACTTCTCCTGCTTCACGTTTTTCGGGTGTGGCCGCGAGATTCCTGCGGCGGTCAATCCCGGCGAATTGCTTGCTTTCCTCCGTGCTCAAGGGGACCCTGTTCTTGAATTTCCCTGGCCTGCGAAAACAAACCTCCGCAGCCTCCGTGGGAAGCATTCAGCTTGGAGAAACACCGCCAGTATAGCGGCCTCGCAAAATGCCGCGCAACCTAGTCGTGGTACAGGCGTTCCCATCTCGCCATCCTTGGGTTTCCCCTGTGTTTAGTGCGTACAACTTACCGTTTGAGCGTCAGGAAGGCGACGCCATACCCGCCGAGCGTCAGCGTCATTTTTCCGGCAGGCGTAATCGCCAACGGAGTAGGTCCCGCGTTTACATCCGTGTGCGTGTCGATCGTCAATAAGGTTGCCGAAGTAAAATTCCCCAACGCGCTGAGATCTATCACCACGGTTCGCGGGTCGCCGGGGCCGTTATTATCCGCCGCACCGTGCACCGCGCGATCCGCGAACATCACCACTACGCTGCCATCGCTATTTTTTGTGGCTATGGCCTCTATGCTCGAAGAGTCCGTCAAGTTGAGTTTCAGAAAATTCGGCGCAGTGCCACCCTCTGACGATGGAAATACGCGGCTCAGCCAATAATCCACCCAATAACTCAGATACTTGTTGCCGGTAGTAAAATCCACTTCGCCATACTGCGCGTCCGCGGGATAGTCCCAATGATATAAAGCGCGATTACCCGCCTTGCCCAATTGAGAAAAAACATACGGGCGCCAGGCCGAAAAAAACGCGCTGGTCCCTCGTGTATCGCTCACAAACCTTTGCGTCGGATTGCAAGTGCTCATGCCGTTTACACCGGAATAATCCGCGTTCACGTTGTTTTCCGTAACCCACACGGGAACGGAAGCAAGATTCGGGCGTGTCGCCAGCTGCTGATAAAAATATTTTACGTCGCCGACAAATGCCGGTACCGATCCGAATAAACTGGTATCTGGGTCGCTTTGGTTGCACGAAGAATAGAAATGCGTTGAAGCCGAATCCACCTGCGCCGTCACGCCGTTCACGAACGTTGGCAAATTGTTTCGCGGGTCTCCCACGTTGAAATCAAAATCGGAAAGTTCTACCGCTGAAAACTTTATCGTGTTGTCCACTGCCAGCATCGCTGGCACCACCGCGTTATAAAGCTGCACATATTGACCGGGCGTGAGGCCGTTGATGTTGTACTCGTTGTAGATTCCCCACCATATAACTGGTGTCGACGAAGCCGACTTAAATGGTTTTCCGCCCCACGTAAACCCACCCTTGTTGTAATAACGCACCAGATCCGCGCAGTACTGTACAAACGTCGCCAGATTCGCCTGATTGAAAATGAAATGCCCGCTTGCATCCAGCATCCCGGGCAGGTTGGGTGGAACCGCAATCTGAAACTCCGGGCTGTGATCGGTAACGCTCAGAACCGGCTGCACCGTGGCGTCAAGTTCCTTAAAATCCCAATCGCTCGCCAATTGCGGTTGCGAATTCGCTTTCCACGGCACGGAACCATCTAACACCTGAATGCGCATGTGTTTCGCGCCCAGATTCTGCAGCAGCGAAGTATCCGGATGATCTAAAAAAAATCTCCAGTCCCAATCCGCCGGCTGAAAAGACGTAGCCATAAATTGATCGAGCTTTCCATTTACGCCCAAAGTCGTGTCCACCGTCGGTGAAACAGCCGCCACCGCTGCGACCACCAATAAAAATGATTGCGCCGCGGTTTGTGTCCCGGCGCTTGCGCGGATATTCGCGCTATATGTTCCAGCCGGCGCCGTCGGGCTCCCTGTAAACGTCACCGTCCCCGATGTTTTTCCCGGATCGGCCACAAACTGCGCCGCTACACCGGCTGGCAGCTCCGTCGCAGTTACCTGAAACGCGCTTCCCGCAGTTACTCCTCCAACGGTCACGCCCAAGCTCGCTTGCGTGCCATCCTGCGGCGCGATCACCGTGCTCGATTGCAGGCTGATGGTCAACGGCGCTGGCGGTGGATTACTCGCTCCGCCGCCGCCACAAGCCGCGGCGCACAACGGCGCCAAAAAAAGAATGTGCTTCCGGGATCTGCGTACACGCAATGGTGCTAAACCGCGCCAAAATTTAGTTCCGATCAATTCTGTGTCCCCTCGCCTACCTGCGTCGCGATCCACCATGTGTTTCCGCTCGAATCTTTAAATCCGCCCCGCTTATCCGGATCACCTTTTTGCACCGGTTTCTGTACTTCGATTCCCCCGGCCGCCAACGCCTTCTGGTACGTCGCATCCACATCCTCGACATAAACATGCATCGAGACAGGGAACGCCGGATGTTCGCCGCTTGCGTCGGCAATCATAACCACCGTATCGTCAATGCGCACTTCGGCGTGCATGATTTTGCCTGCAGGAGTATCAAAACGGCGCAGCGCCGTTGCTCCGAATGTTTTCTTAAGCAAATCAATCACCTTCTGCGCGCCTTGCGCCACGATGTAAACAGAAACACTCGTGTATCCCTCAGGCTTCCAACCTTCGCTCATTGTCCTCTCCAACCATTCCAGTCCAGCTTACCCGAATCTTAAGAACCTGCCACTTGCGAGCCAACCAATAACGAAACTGGCGCGGACCGTCTATCAACAGACCATCCCGCGCCAGTTTTCTATAGCAATCTTCCAGCTACCACCTATTGCACGAACGCAACTTCGCTAGCCGGACCTCGCGAAGCAACTTGCAATTCATGCGCTCGCTTATCGGCCGCGGCAATCTGCTCGGCATTCAACGCCTTTTCCAGCTTAGGTATGTACTCGTTGCCGCGTTGGTCTCCTGCCAGTGAAGCCGCCCTGATTAACGTGTACGCCATCTTCGGGTCTTTTTGTACGCCGCGGCCGGTCATGTACATATATCCCAATTTGATGCGCGCGGCGGTTTGCCCTTGCGCGGCAACCTTTTCAAACCATTCCGCCGCAACGGCATCACTCTGCGGCACCCCTTCTCCGCGCAAATACAAATCCGCCAGATTATTCTGTCCCAACGCGTCGCCACGCTCCGCTGCTTGTCGATACCACGCGGCTGCGGCCTTTTGGTCCTTCGCGGTCCCGAGCCCCCCGTCGCTTATAAAACCCAGGTCAACCATCGCGCCGGTTTCGCCGTGTTCCGCGGCAAATTGAAAATTGCGCCTCGCTTCCTGGTAGTCCGTTTTTACGCCCCAGCCCTTAAGGTACAAAATCCCCAGGTTGGTTCGCGCGCGCGCGTCACCGTGTGCGGCTGCCATTTTTAACCAATAGAAGCCCGCGCCATTGTTTTGTGGAGTGCCCCAACCGTTTAAGTAGCACACCGCCAGATTCACTTGCGCTGACGAAGAACCTTGGGCTGCGGCCTTTTCAAACCGCTTGCGGGCATCCGCCATCGTCATGCCGGGCGCGAGAGCTAGAGCGGATTCGACTCCCGTATGGCCTTTAACATCCCTATGACCCGCCTGAGCCCACTGGGCTATGCCTTGGCGATCGCACCCGGTGCCTCCCTGCGGCTCCAGGGGATTGCTTTTTTCGGAAACACAATTGTTCGTTGCCGCGGAGTTTTCCACAACCGATTGCTGCGCCACAACTGCGGGGCTAAGCCACACCCCCAAAATAACCGTGCCCAGCACTTTTGGACTCAGAATCTGATATAACCCTTGCATCATTTTTTCTCCCCTTTCGAGTTGCCCGGCCTTGTTTCGGTCCGTGTTGGGGCAAATTTGAGTTAGGTGCTGGGGTACCTCAATGCAAACTTCCTCGTTTCGGAATTCATTACGGGTCATTGACCATCTCATTGAATGCAAAGAAATTGCTCTGAGTTGGGAACTAAAGTGAGGGCCCGCTCGTCTACTTAAATGATAGAATTTACCGGCCGATGACCAACCTCATCAAGAAACGCGTCACCTTCGGTCCCTTTGAAGCCGACCTCAGCACCGGTGAGTTGCGAAAGAGCGGCCTAAAATTGAAGTTGGGGGCCCAGCCATTCGATATTTTGGCCATGCTGCTTGAGCGACCCGGGGAACTCGTCACCCGCGACGAACTCAGAAAGAAAATCTGGGCCGAAGACACTTTTGTAGACTTCAATCATGGCTTGAACGCGGCCGTCAACAAGTTGCGCGATACCTTGGGGGACTCCGCCGACGACCCCCGATACATTGAGACCGTCCCCCGCCGTGGTTACCGTTTTATTGGTTCGGTGATTGTGCCGGCCGCAGCCCAGCAACCTGACTTTGTCGCTGCAGCGTCAGCGCTCTCTATGGCGCCCCAGAGCGCATCTCTGGCATCCGGCCTGCCTGTCTCTATCGCCCCGGAAGAAGTGTTTGTTCCATCCACGGCGAACCCGCTGGCGAAGGCCAAGCGACGGCGTCTCCGCGTCTACGCCGGGGCTTTCGGCGTTCTGGCGGCCGTGCTCGTCGGAGGCTTCGCGCTGGTGCATCACACTCAAATTCAGGCGGCCTTTGACGCAAACGAGCGAAAGGAACGTGCCGCGAAACTTCGCTTTGAGTCTACGGTAGTTGGAGCCCCAGGAATCTGGCGCTCGGATTTAGCCCACCCCTCCGATCCTGGTGCACACAAGTTAGTCATCTCCGGGGGCGGCCGCAACGAAGGTCCGCAACCTTCTCCTGATGGAAACAAATTGGCGTTTATGTCGGATCGCAGCGGCACCATGGAAATTTGGGCCAGCGACAACGACGGTTCCAATCTTCGGCAACTTACCAGCATGGGGCCTTGCGGCTCTCCTCAATGGTCCCCGGATGGCCGCTGGGTCGCCTTCGATTCCGCAAATAAAAATTCGCCCGGCGTATTTTTCATCTCGGCGGAAGGCGGGCCGATCACTACTCACGTGGATCTCCACGCCGAAAGCATGGTGCCGCGTTGGTCGCGCGATGGTAAATGGATCTATTTTGCCTCGGCTCGTGACACTGCAAAGCAGGTTTGGAAGGCTCCTATAGCAGGCGGTCCCGCTATGCAGGTGACGATCCATGGCGGATTCGCCCCGACCGAATCTTATGACGGAAAAACCCTTTACTACGCGAAACATTCGGAACCAAATCCCGAAATTTGGGAAGCGCCGATGAATGGAGGCGAAGAAAAACTTGTTTCTCCGCTGCTGCGGCCCAGTTGGTGGGCCAATTGGGCCGTTACGGAAACCGGAATCCTATTTATTAGCCGCGATGGTGAGCAAACTCACGCAATCGAATTTTATGATTTCGCCGCGGGCAGCGTCCGGCCCGCGAGCACCCTGCAGATAACTTCTTTTTGGCTAAGCGCTTCCCGCGATGGCAAATCCGTTTGGTACGAGCAGCAACGAAACGCGGAGAGTCTCGCGATTATCCGCCAGGACGAACAGTAGTATCGCCAAAAAAAGGAATATACCTCAACATCGTTTCATGGCATCTTACTCCCGACTGCACTCCAAAAAATCTTAAGAGGTGAACCTCATGATCGCCATATCTCCGGATCAAGCAACTTTCCTACTGCAATACACACTTCCGGCCGTAAAGAACGAACACCGCCTCACTCGCTCCGTCATCGAAGCAATTCCTACCGTCAGCACCGACTATCGCCCCGATCCTAACTCCAAAACCGCCCTCGAATTGGCCTGGCATATTGTTGCCGCGGAGCACCGTTTCTACACCGGAATCGTTCACGGAGCATTTGACTTCACCCCGATTCATCGTCCCGAAAATGTCACCACTCCCGCGCAGATTGGTGAGTGGTATGGCCATTCCTTCGGACGAAATCTTGCACGCTTCTCCGATCTCTCTGGCGAACAACTCGCCAAAATCATCGACTTTCGCGGCTTGATGCAGATGCCCGCCGTAACGGTTTTCAATTTTTCTTTGCACCACACCATTCACCATCGCGGGCAACTCTCCACCTATCTCCGAGCCATGGGCGGCCAGGTGCCCGCCATCTATGGCGAAAGCTACGATTCCGCCGCCGCGAAATCCGCAGCTAAAGCGTGACCTGAAACTCTTTGACATCAACTAGCGCCACGCCCTATAGTCCGTCGAGAGTATTCAGTCCCCGCATTCTCTTAAAATTTGCCGGCGGAATTCGCGAATCGTCCTCCGCGTACTACGCTCCTTATTAGAAAGCAGCGTGCATTCGCTCTGGCTTGACTAAGGACCGCGCTATAATTGCTGGACACTGGTTTCCACCCATGGCCAAAGGAAATTTTGGAGAACGCCTCAAGCGCGAGCGCGAATTGCGCGAGGTCTCACTCACTGAAATCACCGCGGGAACGCGTATTGGCCCGCGATTCCTTGAAGCCTTGGAAAATGAACAGTGGGAAAAACTGCCTGGCGGTGTTTTTAATCGCGGTTTCGTGCGCGCCATTGCCCACTTTCTCGGTCTCGACGAAGAAAATCTTCTTGCCGAATACGACCTGGCCCGCGGTGAACAAAAAATTCAGGCTCCCGCGCCCTATGAAAATCGTCTGCCGTCTCCTCCTGTCTGGCTGCCCATCCTGGCAGGTCTTGCGGTTCTTGCCGTATTATCCGGCTTGATTTATGCGGGTCTTTTCGGCTGGCATCGTTATACCGCCCGCCGCGCCTCTTCGCATTCTTCCGCCACGCAGAATTCCGTTCCTGCCACGCCGCCTTCCAGCACTCCTTCCAGCGCACCTTCGAGCGGTACCCCCGGTTCTTCCTATTCTCCCACCACCTCCGCGGCGCCCTCCGCAAAGCCTTCGCCATCGCTTACTCTTTCCGTCTCCACTTCCGCTGCCACGCGCGTCCGCATATTGGCCGACGGCATAGTCCTGTTCGACGGCGAAATGAACGTCGGCGAGCATCATCAATTCGTCGCCAATGACCAGTTCGAAGTTTCCGCCGCGGACTCTTCCGCGGTGTTGCTGGAATTGAACGGCCGGGCCATGCCGCCTCTTGGCATGCCCGGCGCCTCCGGTACAATTGTGCTCAGTCGCAAAAATTTGAGGTAAACCGCGGTGGGATTACCTAACACAGACCCTGGCGCATCCGTTCCGCACGAGCACGACCTCGCTGCCCGAGAGCGCAAACTCGCCGTGTGCTTGGAATCATCAAAACTTGAGCCTATTGATCGCGTCGAAATGCTCGTCCTGCTCTCAGCCGATCAAGATCCCGTTGTCGTCGAGCAGGTGCATCAGGCATTGCGTTCCCAGCCGCCGGAAATCTTTGTCGCCGCCCTGAAACGTCCTGAAGCCATGCAAAACTTATTTCCATTTGCCGCCGAACATTTGGTGGGCAAACCGGGCATCGCCGACGCTCTGGTGCAAAACAGAAATTGCCCGGCTAAACTCCTGGCAGCGCATGTTCAAAACATGTCTTCATCCAGCGTGCAGTTGTTAATGGAGGAGTTGCAACGCGTCAGTGAATCAGCCGTCTTGGCCGCGGCCCTGCTTCATTCCAACTCGGTTACCGCCGCGGATAAAGTGTTGCTCAACGAACTGCTCGCCTCTAGCGAACCGGCGGACGATAGCCTTTTGGAAGAAGCGCTCATCGAAGAAGCAATCGAGGAAACCGCGCCGGACGCCGCGCCGGTCGCCACGCCAGAAGCCCCCGTGCGCCAAACCATAATTCAACGCATCGCTAAATTTACCGTTTCCCAGCGCGTGCAATACGCTATCAAGGGTGGTTCCGAAGCGCGCCGCGCCCTCATTCGCGATTCCAACAAGGTCGTACAACGTGCCGTGCTTCAGTCTCCCCGCCTCACCGGTCAGGAAGTGGAATCCTTCGCTTCCATGTCCAGCCTTACCGACGAAATCCTGCGCATCATCGCCACCAATCGTAAGTTTCGAAAAAATTATACGATCACGCGAAATTTGCTCAATAACAGCAAAACGCCTCTGGATGTTTCCCTCACCATGCTCCCTCTGCTCAATCCCGTGGATCTCAAAAGACTTACTTCCAATAAAAACGTTCCCGAAACGCTTCGTTCCATGGCCACAAAACTTCAGCGCCAGCGTCAGGAAGCCAAACACTAACCGCAAGCCGCCGAGCAATCATCAGCTCTTAAAGCGTAGTCACCGGCGCAAGCCGGCGCAGATTAAATCTGCCCGTCCACACTCACTAAAAATGTCTATTGGAATAAACCAGGAAATATCTCTATGCAACCCGCAAAATCTACACCTTCACCAAGCACTCTTCCAGTACAAACTGCCAGCCGCCTCAGGCCGTCACTTTGTCCCGTTCGCGAATAGCTCTTCGCAACGGTCGCGCGCCGGGTATCGGAAATGTCATGTGCCAGAAATTCGCATCCGTCGCCGCAAACTCCACGCCAACGTACGTCTTTCCGTCACGGTCGTGCTTGATATACACCACCCGGCCTTCCGTCGTGCGGTGCGTGCTCTCATTGACCAGCAGCAGCGTCTGTCCCATCACCACCGGCTCCTGCAAGCAGAGCAGCGCTCCATTTTTATTTACCGCCTGCGTCACGGTGCGCACACAAAACTTTACTTTGGCTTCATTTTCCCCGTGCACTGCCACCGCCACGGAAAGAGAAACGCGAAGTGTTCTGCGCCGTTCTTTATATCGAAAATGTAGGACACTCATAGGGGACTTGTACCGTTTCTCCGAATCTTGTGATTCAGTTAATTAATCCATTTACCGCTTCGGAATTAGCAGCCGGCCTGGGAGAGATCTGCTAACTTGCGCGTGTCGCTCAAAATCTAAAAATGGATATCGTCGAATTCCTGCTGGTCTCTAAATTCTGAGCCACACCCGGCCACAAGGCAATAGTTTTTCCGTACCATGCTCCCATACGCGAGGCCAGTACGGTAGTACTTCTTACCTTCTTCTATAAGTTTATATTTGACGCTTTTCGGGGAAATTCGCTACCGCAAGGAACTTCTCAGAACTCTATATGTAACCGCGCACTCGGCACCACCACCGGCCCGCGGTCGCGATTGTACCCAGGATGCACAATGTACTGCACCCCGAACGCGGGAAAAACCCCTCTCCATAAATGTCCCGTATAAAAACTTTCAAAAATATTTTCGCGCCCGTATCGCAGCGTCCCATCCCCCAGCATAAATCCTAAGCCGCCCAGTTTCAAATACTCCTGGTGATCCCGCGAAATCCCGTTTGACACGAAAACCAAGCCCAGCCGGTCATATTTCCTGCGCCACCTGGACCCGTTTCCCCCCAACCCAATTTGTTCTGTTTCATCCACTTCCGTATACGCGAACGACTCATGCCGCCCTTCATTCCATCCCCATCTCCCAAAAACGTTGATCCAATCCGTCAGCCCTTGCTCGAAATTTATTCCGAAGCCGTATTTCACCGTAGTTCTCAGCGGATGCGCCGTAATGTCCGGCCGCTCTTTTATCCTGCCCGCCAGAAAATCGTTTACGGCCTCGCGATAACTCCCCATATTCCCGTGATTTACATACGCCAAAACGCGCACCGCTGCACTCCGTTTCCGCCATCCCTCTCCATGCCATTCCCACTCCACATTTTCTGCGCGCGCCCGGCTAAAGTCCGCGTCCAGGTGAATCCCGTTTGCCACCTTCGGCATCAGCGCTTCCGCAAATCGCACCGCCCAATTCCGCTGGTGATATTCCACCATTGCACCGAACGTATATCCCCGTGTGTCCGCTGCGTAGTCATATGCTCCGTTGTTGTCCACCGTCCAATTCATAAATTGAAAATTCGGATCGGTGCCATACCCGTTGAGGTCAAAATAATCCGGCAAGCTGAATTTTCCTAAACGAAATTCCAGCCGCCGTTCCGGTAATTCGCGGAACAACGAATACGCATTCGGCTCTACAGTTTTTGCTTCTCCCAGCGGGATAATTTGATGCCACATCAATCGCGCCACGTACGGCACTTTGGTCAGCAACGGGTTGCGCACCACATCCAAATTCATAAATCCCGCGACTCCGAGCGCTTCTCCCAATCCGTGCCCGCCGGTTTCCTGCACGTCGCAAAGAAATTCCGTAGTTTTGCTCACACGTAGTCCCGTGTATAGGGTCAGCACGCGAGAAGTCGCATCTTGTGCTTCCGGCGAAAGGCTGTTTGCCCCCTGATATGGCGAACGAAACGCCGGATGCCACTGCGAAATAATATTCACCTGCCCTGAAATCCAGATTCGCTCGGTTTTCAGGTGCCCTAACATCGTCAGTGTCGGCTCGGGAGTTACATCAGGGGATGCCGCGCTGCGTTCATCGGGCGAAGGCGGTGGCTCCCCTTGCGCGCTAAGTCGCGATGGCAACGCCATAAAAGTGGCCAGCGCCGCTGTCACGGCCAAGGTACACATTTTTTCTGACCGCCCTGACAGCTTGCACAAAAATCCCATTAATCCGCCTTATTGACTCGACACACACTGCCCGTCTCCGGCCAAGCTCTGATCATCTTCGCCGCATCTGCAAATCGTTCAATTCTAATCGTGTATTTATTGCCGCAGCTTTACAATTTCCAACGCGTTTACCTTGGCCCCGTTCACCGTCAATCCCCAATGCAAATGCGGGCCCGTCGATCGCCCCGTCGCCCCTACTTTTCCCAAAACAGCTCCGGCTTCCACCGTATCTCCAGCTTTCACATTCATGCTCGACAAGTGCCCATACAGCGTATAGATCCCCAGTCCGTGATCCATCAGCACCGTATTTCCCGAAAAATATAATTCTTCTGCCAGTACGATTCGCCCTCTCTGCGTGGCATGCACCGGGGTTCCCGCGGGCGCCGGAAAATCCACTCCTCTGTGCGGTGATCCTGGATGCCCGTTCAGAATCCTGCGCTTCCCAAAATTTCCGCTTTTGTGCACCCCTTTAAGCGGCAAACGGAATTTTCCGTTCCATAATTTCTCCGGGGTCACTGTCCCGAAAATAACTCCTAGCCGCGCTGATTCTGCCTTCGCCCGCTCGAGTTGCTCCGCATTCGGTTCCACATATTCTTGTTTTACTTGCAGCCTCTCCGTTGCAAAGTTTCCCGCCGCCACCTGTATTTCGGCCGCGCAGTTCAGCGCTGTTCCGTCTGATACTTTTCCATCTACCCGTAAACCATATTTTCCCGCTGGCTTCTCTAAATCGACTCCAATAAATCCGCGCCATTTTTGTCCTTTTCCGTCGCCGTCCTGCCAAAACTGCACCTCGGAGCCATCCCATTCCCCTTTTATTTCGGCAACTCTTTTCACGCTTTCGATTTCAATCGTCAATAGACTTCCTTGCCTCGCTTTTTCTGCGCTTACATGCAGCGACGCCCCGCCTCCGCAATCTTTCTTAACTTGCGGGTAGTTCGTCGCTCCGCAAAAAAGCAAAACCGCGGCAATCATAGCCACTCTCTTCAACACCTTTTCCTCCGCCTCATCCACCGAAAACAGCCTCTTTTCCACAGCCCTCCAAACCAAATAGCCCACGTGTTCAGAATGGTACAGCTTCCGTTTTCCCTAATGTTTGAACATGCTTCATCCCGTACGCGGAGCTTCCCATGCCCACTCCCAGCAAAACAGCGTCTCTCCTGGTTAAATCCCGCCGGACTCGCACCAGCGATTTGGACTGCGACTTAGTGAAGCGCGCCGCGCGAGGCGATCATCCCGCCTTTGAAACCCTGGTACGTCGTCACCAGCACCGCGTGTTTCGTACCACTCTGCAAGTAACGCGCAATAACCTCGATGCCAAAGACGCAGCCCAGGAAACTTTTGTCAAGGTTCACCGCTCTCTAAAGGATTTTCGATGCCATACCCGCTTTGCTGCCTGGCTCACGCATATCGCCGTGGACCAAAGTCTGATGCTCGTGCGCAAACGTCGGCCGAACATTGTTTCTCTCGATGATATCACCGCGGCGGAAGTGAAGGATTGGGGAAGTCTGCAAACTCCGTGTGACGAACTCGGTATGAATCGTGTCTTCAGCGTGGCCAACAACGAACTCGGCCCAGGCGCGCACGTTATTTTTATGCTGCGCGACCCTGAAAAACTTTCTCGCAGCGCAATCGCGCGAACCCTGGGACTCTCTGTACCGGCAGTGAAGTCGCGCCTGCGCCGCGTGCGCCTCGCTCTTTCGGAAAAATTGCTCAATCCAGTTTGAATCCGGATGCCTCGCGAGGAAAATTACTAATTCACGCCCGGTACCGGCATTTTTAGTGATTCCGCCACCTTTTTCCCATATTCGCGCGCCTTCACCATCGCTTCCGCTTCGTTAACCGTCAACAATTTTTTATCGCGCATCACCACTCGCCCGCCAATCACCACCGTCTCCACATCGCTTCCCTTCAGCGCATAGACCACTTGCGAGTACACGTCATACATCGGCACGGCGTTCGGTTCATCCAGCCCAATCACCACAATGTCCGCCTTCTTGCCTTTCTCCAACGACCCGATCTCCTTCTCCATATGCAGCGCCTTTGCCCCCTCGATTGTCGCCATCTCCACCGCGGCCTCCGCGTTCAACGCGCGTGGATCCATCTTGGTTATCTTCGCCAGCTTCGCCGCCAGATCCATTTCCTCCATCAAGTCCATATCGTTATTGCTTCCCGCCACGCCATCGGTCCCCAGGCCCACATTCACTCCTGCCGCTCGCATCTCCGCCACCGGCGCCACCCCGCTCGCCAGCATCATATTGCTCGAAGGATTGTGTACGCAGCCCGTTTTCTTCTCCGCCAGAATTTTTCGGTCCGTTTCGTCCACGTAAATGCAGTGCGCCGCCACCAAGTCCGCGCCCAGCACTCCAATCTTGTCCAAATATTGCACCGGCGTTGTCCCATTTTTCTCGCGGCTGTCGTCCAACTCTTTCTTCATCTCAGCAACGTGAATCAAGATGGGCGCCCGGTATTTCCGCGCAAGCTCCGCTGCATCATGCAGTGTCTTTTCCGAACAGGTATAAATCGAGTGTGGGGCCACCGCCGCGTGAATCAGCGCATCACCCTGCCAGCGCTTCAGAAATTTCTCCGTATACGCCAGCATCGCCGCTTCGTTCTTATTGTCCGGCGCGGGAAAATCGATAAATGTCTCTCCCAATACGCCGCGCATTCCCGCCGCTTTGGTCTCTTCCGCCACCGCGTCCTCGAAGTAATACATGTCCGCAAAGGTCGTCACTCCCCCGCGGATCATTTCCGCCGCTCCCAGCCGCGTCCCCCAGCGCACAAACTCTTCCGAAACGTTTTTCGCTTCGGCGGGGAAAATATATTTTGTCAGCCATTCATCCAGGGTAACGTCGTCGCGCAATCCCCGAAAAAGGGTCATGGCCGCGTGCGTATGTCCGTTCACAAATCCCGGGAGCACCAGTTTTCCCTTGGCCTGAATCGTCTGCGTGCCCTCAAATTCCGCTTCGATCGTTCCGCGCGGCCCGCGCGCAACGATTAAGTCTCCCTTCACCGCTAATGCACCATTCTCTAAAACCTTGCGTTCGCCATCCATCGTCACGATGGTGCCGCCCAATATCAGCAAATCCACTCTTTGTTTCTTCTTTTGCGCGTTCGCGGGTATCGCCAAGCTAAGCGCGACAACTCCAGCCAGTGCGGTAGCCAAAACTCTAAATTTTCTAAACCAATTACCGGAATTCATTCCCACTCCTCGAACCAGTTACACATTCCGCTTGTGCTTTCAAATTACAGATTGGCATCATCAAACGGCCTCGGAAACAAATCGCGCATCTGCATAATTTCCGACTTGCCACTCAAATTGCTCAATATCACCGGAACATCTCCGCAAAATTCCCATATCAACTGGCGGCAAGCCCCGCAAGGTGGCGTCAATGTCTCGGTATCCGTCACCACCGCGATGGCGTTAAAACCACGTTCGCCCTCTGACATCGCTTTGAAAATCGCCACTCGCTCCGCGCATACCGTCAACCCATATGTGGCATTCTCCACGTTGCACCCGCCAAAAATTCTTCCCGATGTCGCTCGCAGCGCCGCTCCTACCCGAAAATTGGAGTACGGCGCGTGCGCGTTCTCTCTTGCCTGCCGGGCAGCCGCCAGCAATGCTTCGTATTCACTCACCAACGTCCTCCGCAATTTTTGGAATGATCCCGCGAAGCAATCCGACGAACTGTTCGCTTACGCGCTTTCCCGTGGCCATAACTTCTTCATGCACCAGCGGGCCTTCGGTCAGCCCTGCAGCCATATTCGTCACGCAGGAAATTCCCAAAACTCGCAGCCCGCAGTGTCGCGCCGCAATCACTTCCGGAACAGTGGACATGCCCACCAAATCCGCTCCAATGGCCCGCAAATAATGAATTTCCGCGGGCGTTTCGTAATTCGGACCCGCTAACGCTGCATATACGCCTTCGTTCAGTTTCATTCCACGGCGCTTTCCTTCATCCAGAGCGAACGCCCGAAACTCGCGATCGTACGCCGTGGTCATGTCTGGAAACCGCGGGCCAAATCGTTCATCGTTCGGTCCTGACAGCGGATTCGCGCCCTGCAGATTAATGTGGTCACGAAGAACCACCAGAACGCCCTGCATATAGTTAAGATTGATTCCTCCGGCGGCATTGGTCAGAATCACCGCTTTTATCCCCATGCGCGCGAACACTCTCACCGGAAAAGCTACATCCTGCGCCGTGTATCCCTCATAAAGATGCACGCGG
Organism: Candidatus Dormiibacterota bacterium; assembly: GCA_035602385.1. Taxonomy (GTDB): domain Bacteria; phylum Acidobacteriota; class Terriglobia; order Acidiferrales; family UBA7541; genus Acidiferrum. Next base: position 106,132 of record DATNME010000007.1, on the reverse strand, counting down.
CCCTGCATGCCCGCCACCACCACGCGCCCCACCTTGCCCATCACTAATTTTCCCGCGTGCCCCGTCGCGGTGGACTGCGGAAAGTGCGGGATTTCCGCGTAAGGAATCCGTATCGGTGACGAAAACTCATCCGCAAAACCACCGAGACCCGATCCCAGCACCAACGCAATCTTCGGCCGTAGCTCGGTCTTGGCAAAAATATATTTCGCCGCTCTTTCCGCGTTCACAAATTCGTTGCTGGGCGGCTCACCCTGCTTAATGGTGAGCACTTCTCTTTTGGCTTTCACGTGAGTATTCCTACAATAGCCGCGGACATCAAATTCGCCATGGTTCCCGCCAGCATCGCGCGAATTCCAAATCTTGCCAACTGCCCCCTTTGTTCCGGTGCCAACGCTCCGATCCCGCCGATCTGTATTCCAATCGAGCTGAAATTTGCAAAACCGCAAAGCGCGAATGTCGCTATGGTGAACGTGCGCGGATCCATCGATCCCTTCATTCCACCCAGTTGCGTGAACGCCACCACTTCATTCACCACCATGCGCGTCCCCAGTAAATTCCCGATGATCGGCGCATCGTGCCATGGGATTCCGATCAGCCACGCCACTGGAGCAAAAACCCATCCAAAAACCTGCTGCAGGCTGGACGGAAAATGCGGCATTCCGTGATGCGCAAACCAGTTGTGCGCGCCGCCGATCAAATAATTGGTCAGCGCCAGCAAAGCCAGAAATGAAATCAGCATCGCCCCCACATTCAGGGCTAGATTTAATCCATCCGACGTTCCTCGCGAAATGGCGCCAAGGAAATTTGCTTCCTTTTCCATTTCTGGTTCTTGAACCACTCCGGCGGTCAACGGCTGTTCGGTTTCCGGCACCAGCATTTTCGCCATCAACAACGTGCCCGGCGCGGTCATGATCACCGCCGTCAAAAGGTGTTTCGCTTCCACGCCCGCGGCGATATACGCCGCCATGATTCCGCCGGAAACGTGCGCCATGCCACAGGTCATGACGGTCATCAGCTCCGATTTTGTGAGTTTGTTGAGAAACGGGCGAATCGTCAGAGGCGCTTCCGTCTGCCCCATGAAAATGCTCGCCGCGATATCCAAAGATTCCGCGCCGCTCGCTCCCATCACTCGCGTCATCACCCACGCGAAAGCGCGAATAATAATTTGCATCACTCCGATGTGGTAAAGAAAAGCAAACACCGCAGCGATAAAAATAATGGTCGGCAAAACCTGGAATGCAAAAATAAAAAGATCCGGCCGCGCCGCCGGTTTTCCCAGATAGCCAAATAGAAATTCTGATCCCACGAACGCGAAACTAAGCAGGCGGTTCACCGCGTCCCCCGCCTTCTGAAAAATCAGTCTGCCAATTTCAAAACGCAACACAAAAAACGCAAACGCAAATTGCAGTCCCAGTCCCCACGCCACCGTCTTTAGCCGGATCGCTTTGCGGTCCGTCGAGAACAAATACGCGAGCCCGATCATGGTTGCCAATCCCAGAAATCCCACAAATCTGCCCATGTCGCTCCTTTTTCGTTACTCGCCCACGATTTGCCAGATTAAACGACGTTTTTCCGGTGCTCCCGGTCCGGTTTGATAACTGGACCCGATCATCTTTTTTGCTTCCTCTAAACGTGTTTCACTGTTGTAAGAAACAGTCGCCAGTGGCTCGTCTTTTTTGACGCGATCCCCAATGCGTTTGTGAAACTCCAGCCCTACCCCGTAATCGATCTTATCTTCCTTTTTTCCCCGGCCCCCGCCAAGCATCGCCAGTGCCGTCCCCAGCTGTTCGCAATTTGTTCCCGTAACAAAACCATCTGCTTCGCACCGAATCACTTCCTGATTTCGCGCTTGCGGCAAAATACTTGAATCGTCGATCACCCGCGCATCTCCGCCTTGCAGCTCGATTCCCTTTCGCAATTTTTCAAGCGCCTTTCCGTTTGCAATCAATTCCGCCGCAAGCGAGCGTCCTTCCTCAAGAGTTTTTGTGCGTTCGCCAAATTTGAACATCCAAGCGGAAAGTTCAATGCTCAATTCGCGCAAATCTTCCGGTCCCCTGCCTCTTAAAATTTCCACGCATTCGGTAATTTCCACCGAGTGTCCCGCCATCTTTCCCAACGGCTGCTCCATGTCGGTGATCAGCGCAATTATTTTTTTTCCCATGCGCTTTCCGGTTTCCACCATCACTTCCGCCAGCCGCACCGCGTCTTCTTCTTTTTTCATGAACGCGCCGGAACCGGTTTTTACATCCAGAACCAAAGCGTCAATTCCTTCCGCGAGTTTCTTGCTCATGATCGAAGCGCAAATTAATCCGATATTTTCCACCGTGGAGGTTGCGTCGCGCAGCGCGTAAATTTTTTTATCCGCTGGCGCAATTTCCGCGGTTTGCCCAATCAATCCCATTCCGCATTTCGCAAGCACGTCCCGAAATTCCGGAAGACTCAAATCCGTTCTGAATCCTGGAATCGATTCCAATTTATCCAAGGTTCCGCCGGTGTGCCCCAGCCCGCGTCCGCTTATCATCGGTACAATTAATCCGCCAGCCGCGACAATTGGAGCGAGAATCAGCGAAGTCTTATCGCCGACGCCGCCGGTGGAATGCTTATCGACTTTTTTGCCGGGAATGTTGGAAAGATCCAGAACTTCTCCGGAATAAAGCATCGCTTCGGTGAGGGAAGTTTGCTCGGCGCGCGATAATCCGCGAATCCAGGTGGCCATGAGAAATGCGGCCATCTGGTAATCGGGAATATCTCCGCGCGTGTAACCGGAAACCAGAAAATCGATCTCTTCGCGGGAGAGTTCCAGGGAGTCGCGTTTTTTGCGGATCAGGTCGACGGCGCGCATGCGTTTGGCAAGGTTCGCCGGAGCGTAACATTGGCGGCTTGCGGCGTCAAACTTCGCGCCGTTAAATTTTCTATTTCGCTGCGAAAAAACGCACGGCAAATTTTTATTTCGCGGCTTATTCCGCGGCGAAAAAAACGCTATTCGCCCAAGCCTGGTAGCGCGGTTTCCTGAGTGGCCACGGCACGCCATCCATGCTGGCCGTTTATGTATACGTGCAGGATGCGCGACTGTTTGCTGAAATGGTGGCCTTTGGAAAATCCGCGCGAACTCCACAAAGCGTTTACTACCGCGGTTTCCTGATAAAAACGAACGCGAATATCGGAAGCGACAAATGTTTCATACCTTATGCCCGCGGTTTGAATGTTGTTCACCAAAGTTTGCTTGTCAATGGCCTGACCCAGGGCGGTAATCGCAATAAAGTCATCGCTATAAACGCGTTTAAAAAACGTCGCGTTATTCAGTTGCAGCGCGCGAACCGTCTCGTGTTCCAAATTTACGATTTCCTGGCGCTCGATTTCCAATTCATCCGTGGGCTTGCCTTGCGGAAACGTGGAGGGGCACGCCAAAAACAAGGCAAAAGCGATTAAGAATATCTTTTTCACCAGACTTCCTCCGTTTGCGAGCTCGTTTGCGGCCGTTAACGAACTTCCCTGAGGCCGAAGCGCCACGCTGATGCCATTGGACGAGATTATCTTTTGTTCTAGCACCCCCCCTGCCGCAGAGCAAGGACGTCAATCAGTGGATGATGACGGTTTGCTACTACGCGGTTCATCGCTTGTTTCCTTGGTGCCAGACCAGGCGAAAAATAGTTCATTGCTCACTTTATTGCTACGGACGTAGATCGCTTTGCGGCTTCAGCGGCAAGATTTTTCATTTCTTCGTGGATGATCCCATTGGAAGCCAGGATGGTTCGTCCACCGAGAGGGTACGGCTCACCTTGCAGGTCAGTGATTTTTCCTCCGGCTTCCTCGACGAGCAAAACGCCGGCGGCAGTGTCCCACGGCTTCAAACCAAATTCCCAAAAACCGTCGAAGCGGCCGGCGGCGACGCTGGCAAGATCCAGGGCAGCGGAACCATCGCGCCGGACGCCGTGAGAGCGCAGCGTAAAATCCCAATAATAATGGATGTTGGGATGAGATTCGCGTTTGTGATTCGGGAAGCCGGTGCAGAGCAAGCTGGTTTTCAACGTGGAAATTTTCGACACCGAGATTTTTTTGCCGTTGAGCGTTGCGCCCTCGCCAAGCGCGGCGGCAAATAATTCTTCGTAGATGGGATTGTAGACCACGCCAGCGATCAGTTTTTCTTTTTGCGCCAGCGCGATGGAAACGGCGAAACAAGGATACCCGTGCGCGAAATTGGTGGTGCCATCGAGAGGATCGACGTGCCAGCGAAATTCCGAGGTGGTATCACGGCCGGAACCTTCCTCGGCGGCCACTGCGTGACCTGGAAAATTCTTGTGCAGCGCGGCGACGATTACCGCTTCGGAGCGTTTATCGGCTTGGGTAACCAGATCCCATTCGGCTTTATAGGTGATGTCCGCAGGACGAGAGAACTCTTCGCGAAGGACCTTGCCCGCTTCGCGGGCGATTTCAATGGCAGTTGCTAGATAAGAGTTGGTCATAGTGCGTTTCGGGGCTGCATAGTCCACTGTATCACCAGCTGACTGGGTTAGATTCTCGTCGGGATGGAGGGGATACCCACCCCCGGGGTGTGGTGTAGATGTATCAAAATAAAAGGGTTGGAAATGTGCAGTGCATAGATGTATCAAAACAAAGGACTTGCGTGGCGCTTTAAGTTCCTTAGAATGATACAAATACGAGCAATTCGTAAGTGTGACAAACACAGAACTTACGCGAGGGCTATTTCCGGCTGAGATCGTCGTTTGATGGGAAAAAGGCGACGCAGGTAGGCAAAAAGAGGTAATTGTGACGTTCACGAAGCATCGTAGCATGCATATAACACTTAGTCAATAGTTAATATTGTGGTATCTATTCGAACAGGCAGCTAATTTCTCAGAGTTGCGGAGCCGGATTAAGCATTACGCAAATACCTTTACAGGCTAAGAAATCGGATATAATCCCGTGCGATCGGCGTTGAAACGGTTCAAAGGTGGCTTTGGGAGTTTTTTATGAAATTATTTGTCCGTTACTCACTCCTGTTTTTATTTTGCGCGATTGCGGCGTTTGGGCAAGGCAGCAGAGCGAATTTCAACGAAGCGGACCACGCCGACGAAACAACACCGCACAAAAAGGTCGTCGGATATTTTCCGCAGTGGGGCTTGTACTCCGGTTATTTCGTGAAGAATGTGATTACCTCGGGTTCGGCGCCGTTGCTGACGCACCTTGACTATGCGTTTGCAAACGTAAAGAACAGCCGCTGCGAGAGCTTCGACCCCTGGGCCGATTATCAAGTGCCACTGACTGCCGCTGAAGCGGTGAACGGCGACGCCGACGACACCAAGCCCGGAACTTTCGCGGGCAACTTCCATCAATTGCAGGAACTGAAAAGGCGTTTCCCAAAGCTCAAGATCATTATGTCCATTGGAGGCGGAAGCTCCGACCCAACGGCTTTCAGCACCGCGGCACTGCCGCAGAATCGCGAACTTTTCGTAAAAAGCTGCGTGGACATGTTCATTCGCGGCAATTTCGCCGCAGGGCTGAATAAGCCGGGGATATTCGATGGCTTCGACATCGATTGGGAATTTCCGGCGAGCGCCGCGGATCGCAAAAACTTCACCGCGCTACTTGCGGAATTTCGCGAACAGCTTGATGAATTGCGCCCGGGTTTGTCGCTATCGATCGCAGCGCCCGCGGGAAGCTGGGCGTATCAGTTCATCGAACTGGACAAAGTGCAGGAATATTTGAATTACGTGGGATTGATGACCTACGACTACGACGGGCCGTGGAATTTCACTACCGGTTTCGTCGCGCCCCTATATCGTTCGTTAAAAGATCCAGACCCATCGAATAATGCCAATGCGTCGGTGGAAGCGTATCTTGCGGCGGGCGTCAAAGCCGAGAAACTGGTGATGGGCGTGCCATTTTATGGGTACGAGTGGAACAACGTTCCCAATATCGACCAGGGATTATTCGAGCCGGGAAATCCCGTCGGTGGCGGAGCGCCTTACAACTTCATCGTGACCATCGAAAAGAATTTTCAGAAGCATCGCGACACGATTGCGAAAGTCCCATGGCTGTATGACGGGCACAATTTCTGGACGTACGATGATCCGGAATCGATTGCCTGGAAAATGCGTTATGTACAGGACCATCAGCTAGCCGGCGCCATGGTTTGGGAACTCAGCAACGATGTTCCGAGCGGGCAGCTTCTGAAAACCGTGGCGGCGGGCCTGAAGGAACGCGAAGACGAAGAAGAACACGAAGAGGTTAAGTTTGCAAAATTCCCCGAGAAAAATGAATTGTCGCGTGATTAATTCCGCGGTATTTCCGCCGTGTCGCCCGGTGAATCGAATGGCGGGTAACAATCATAATTTCGCTGCTCCGCGATTTTACCTTCGCGAAACGTAAGAAACATCGCGACAAACGCTTTCATTTCACTTCCCGCAGGCAAGCTCATCACTGGAACGGCGAGGACACCGGTCCATTCCAATTCCACCGCCAGTCTTTCACCGTCTAGTCTTTCACCGTCTTCCAGGATGCTTTGCACACGGTAGGTCTGCGAGGTGAGAATTTAGCGGCCGCGTTCATACGCAGCGCGCACGTCGGCAAGATGAGAAACGCGTCCCCTCGGCACGATGCGATTCGAAAATTCGCGGACAACCACGTCAGGGGCGAAGAACTCCGCCACAGCGTCAAACGAGCCGATCGCTGAGACGGCTTGGAGATATTGGTGAAGGCGAGAAACATTGGATGATGGCATTTTCGGTTGCTCCGCCGACAAGATGTTTGCAAGAAGATCCCACTGGTTAACCGGCCAAGAACGCATCGCACAATAACACAAGCGCGCTATCTGCAAGTCACAGGCGGTGCCGTTAAATGTAGCTCCAAACGCAGTTTCGCCTGACCTTTGAAGCGCAAAACGCCCGTACGGGCGGACAGGTTTCGTTCAGGAAACGGTCGGATGCAACGTAGTTGCCGCCTAAGCCAGATCCCGCGACAATAGTCCTAGTACCAGATCTATGTGTTAAATACTTGGGAGGGTGGGAATGCGTAAATTAATGATTCTTATGGCATTTGCCCTGGTGGCGACGACTGCTGCCAAGGCGCAAGAAAGCCGCGGATTCGAACTGACCGGCAATTATCAGTACGTCCGGTTCAATCCCGGCGGAAGCACCTCGGGTTTCAACTGCCACGGCGGATCCGGTTCAGCCGCGGCGTATTTCAATTCATGGCTTGGCGTGGTCGGCGAGTTCGGAATGTGCAACGTCACCGGGACACCGTCCGGCGTTTCTGCGCACGAGATGAACTATCTCTTCGGCCCCCGGGCATATTTCCCTGCGCATGGGCGCGTGTATCCGTTCGTGCAAGCGCTAGCCGGCGGGGAACGCCTCTCGGCGGGGCTTACCGGAGTTGGTTCGGCTTCGAGCAACTCATTTGCAATGGCGGTTGGCGGCGGCGCGGACGTGACGCTTACGCGTCATGTCTCGTTGCGCGCGGTGCAATTTGATTACCTGTTTACCCACTTCGGCGGCACTACGCAGAATAATTTCCGTCTGCAAAGCGGAATCGTGTGGCGCATCGGGCGGTAATCTCCGTAATTGCAATGCAAAATCAGGGTGGCCAAGGACGGCGGGCACAAACCCGCCGTCTTGGTTTTTAGTTCAGCCAAAATCTTATTGGAATGATTCAGACCGCCAACCGCACTGTACCGATAAGCTCTCCTGCTAAATGGGCGTTATGGTATGAATGGCCTATGGCGCTGCCGCGGCAAAAAACTTCGAACGAGCATCTGGACTACATTGCGGCGTTGCTGGACGATATGTTCCGAATTCCCGGAACGAATATACGTTTCGGCCTGGATGCGTTGATTGGTTGGGTACCCGGGATTGGGGATGCGCTCACCGGCGTCGCGTCATTTCTGATTGTGTTCGCGTCGTGGCGGCGCGGCGTTGCCATGGTTACGCTGGCGCGCATGATTGCGAACGTGCTGCTGGAAACGGTAATTGGAGCAATACCAGTGGTTGGAGATGTTTTCCACATTGTTTGGAAGGCCAATCGAAGAAACTACCGCCTGTTAATGCGCGAAAAAATGGAGCCGGGCGCGAACACACGGCGCGATTGGATGTTCCTGGTACTTATTTTATCGATGGTGGTTGCGGCGGTGGCCATCCCGATTGGCATTTTGATCTGGCTGCTGCGTTCTCATCCCATTGTTTTTTGAAGAACGAGCGCCTTTGCGCGGCGCTGCGCGACAATCGCTGTAAGATACGACGGGCCGTACGATACGACGGGCTGTAAGATACGACGATGGAGTTTAAAGCCACCACTCATCCGATTATTCGCGAGCCTCGCTGGCCGGCGTTCGTGGCGATGCTCGCTGCGAGCGGCGTGTATTTGGCACTGCCGAAACCACTTGAAGTTGGACCCACCTGGGCGTTGCCATCGATAACCGCGGTGCTGCTGGTGCCGATTCTGGCGCTGGATTATTACCGGCGATATCACATGGCGAGATTCCTTACGATGATCGCGAATACCATCATCACGCTGGCGATGATCGCCTCATTGGTTCTATTGGTGAAAGGAATACCGGAGCATCTGGAAACGCCAAAAGCTTTGCTGCGTTCCGCGAGCGCGCTTTGGATTACAAATATTTTGGTGTTCGCGCTGTGGTATTGGAAGCTGGACGCAGGCGGCCCGTTGAAGCGAGCGCACCCGGATGGAGCCGCCAAAAGCTCGTTTCTTTTTCCGCAAATGTTGAGCCAGCAGGAACGAAACTCATCGTGGAAACCGAATTTTGTGGACTACCTGTTTCTCGCGTTTAACACCAGCACCGCGTTCTCGCCAACGGACACGGCAGTGCTGTCACGAGTGGCGAAGATGGGGATGATGTTGCAGTCTTTGATTTCGTTGATGATTATTGTTCTGCTGGCCGCGCGGGCCGTGAATATTTTTTAAGTTTGCAGGATCTCAGAACAGGAGACAAAAAAACGGTTACCGCAGCGTGCGGCAGCCGTTTTTTTTGGTGCGGATTATTTAACGGCGCCAACCGCCGTGTTCGCGATAATTGCCGCGTTCGCCGCGATGTTCGCGACTGCGGCCGTAATACCCGCGGTCGTAATTACGGCCACGGTTGCCGTTATAGTCACCGCGATATCCGCGGCCGTAGTTTCGTCGGCCGCCGCGATCATCCGAATCTCGTCCGCGATAACCCTCGCGATAATTTTGTCGTCCGTAGTACCCACGGTCATAATAATCACGATCGTAGTCTCGCCCGTAGTAGCCGCGGTCGTACTCGCGGTACCACGGACCAGCCCCAATGAACACGCCTCTTACAAAGTAGTCGGGCCCGTAATAGCCGTATGGCGCGCAGGCGTATGGGTAATAACCGTAGTATCCGTATGTGCACGCCGGAGCATGACCCGCATACCCTGAACCGACGTTAATGCCTACGCGCACCTGCGCGTTCGCGGCCGTGGCCGCAAGCATCAGCACTCCCGCTAAAACCAAGTATTTTAGATATCGCATTTTGCGCCTTTCCGGATCGCTTTTTTGCCACGAAATAGCCGGATCGGTGGAGCTGCTGGGCTTCAGATTATCTGAGCTATCCACCTAGGATGTTAAACACCGAGTGGCGGAAAAAGTTTCCGCCTATTCTATTGCATCCATTAGAGTTTTTTGCGCAGGGATTCGAACAGGATATAGGCGACAAGAGCCGCTATCAGACCAATTACAAAATTGGCCACCGTAAAAATATCGCCAAGCGCCCACAGCAGGCCATTCTTCTGACCGGCGCCGGAACGCTCGAATTCTCCCATCAAGAGATTTGCGTAAAACAGGAACAGAACAAAAGCCACTTCAACCAGGAGTTTCCCGACAAATTTATTCATAGTCGTGTTCACCTTCAGATGATTGCGTGATACGCGAAGCTGTATCAGCCGAGAATAGTCTTTAACCGGTGGCTCTTTGCTATTTAGAAATGCCGACCTGGCTAAGCAGCCACGCATACTCAAAGGCCTGGTCTCGCAATTGGTCGTAGCGGCCCGAAGCGCCGCCATGCCCGGCGGGGTCCATTTTCATTTTAAGCAGGATGAGATTCTTGTCGGTCTTCAGCGTGCGCGCTTTGGCGACGAATTTTGCCGCTTCCCAATAAGCCACCTGGCTGTCGTTGAGGCTTTCCGTGAGCAGCATCGCAGGATAAGCCGCTGCGTGCAGGTTATCGTACGGGCTGTAGGTAAGAATATATTTGTAAGCGGCTGGCTCATTGGGATTGCCCCACTCCGGATAATCGGTGGTAGTCAGCGGAAGCGTGGGGTCCATCATGTCGTTCATCACGTCGACAAACGGCACATCCAAATGGACGGCTTTAAATAAATCCGGACGCAAGTTGACCACCGCGCCCATCAAAAGTCCGCCAGCGCTCCCGCCTTCAATCAGGAGGCGGTCCTTGAACGTCCACTTTTCGCGGATAAGGTATTCCGCGGAATCAATAAAATCGTTAAAAGTATTCATCTTGTTCATGAGCCGGCCGTCGTCATGCCACTGTTCGCCCATATCGTCACCGCCGCGAATGTGTGCGATCACGTAGACCACGCCGCGGTCCAGAAGAACCAGGCGCGAATTGGAAAACGTTGCAGGCATACCGAATCCATAAGAACCGTAGGCGTAAAGCAAAAGAGGCGCGCGGCCATCGCGGGCCAGGCCCTTCTTGTAAACGATGGAGAGCGGCACCTTGACGCCGTCTCGTGCCGTCACCCACTGGCGTTCGGAAACATACTGAGAAGGAATATATCCGCCTGGCACTTCGTGCTGTTTAAGAAGCGTGGACGTCCCGCTACGCGTATCGTAGTCGAAGACGCTTGGAGGAGTGACCAGGCTTTGGTAACGGTAGCGGTACGTCGACGACGTATAATCCGGCGTTTCACTGGGAAAAGCGGAATAAACCGGTTCAGGAAATGGAATGGAACGCCATTTGCCAGAGTTGAAGTCGAACACGCGCATACGATTGAGCGCTTGGGATTTTTCGATAGACACGGCAAAGTCGCGGAACAGGTCCAGGTCCTGGACCAGGACGTCCTTGTCGTGCTGGATGAACATTTTCCAATTTTTCTGAACCGGATCCTGCTCCGGCGCGGTGAAAACCTGAAAGTTTTTTGCGCCTTTGTCGCTGCGAATATAGAAAAGATTTTCGCGGTGGTCGAGGTAATAGCGGTGTTGTTTTTCACGCTGAAGGAAAAGCGTGAAATTTGATTTGGGCTGATCCGCCTTTAGATAGCGGAATTCCGTGGTGTCCGTGCTCTCGCCGGCAAGCAGCAGATACTTTTTGTCGCGAGTTTTGTCGACACCGATCCGGAAGGTTTCATCCTTCTCCTCGTACAAAGGTTCGGATTCTTTCTGCCCCAGAGTGTGGCGCCAGGCGCGATCCGCGCGTTTGGTTACCTCGTCCTCGGTAGTGAAAAACAAAGTTTGATTGTCGGCGGCCCAGGCAACGCTGTCGACGCGCTCGGCGGTATCCGGAAGAATGGCGCCGGTGCGCAGGTCTTTGACATGAAGAGTAAATTGCCGGTAGCCGACATAGTCCAGCGTATAGGCCAAAAGGTTTTGATCGTCGCTGACGACGAAGGCTTCCAGTCCGATGAATTTGCGGCCTTGACCCAGCTCGTTTAGATCCAGCAATACTTCTTCTTTGGCGTCCAAACTACCGCGCTTGCGGCAATAAGTCGGATACTGTTTGCCCTCTTCGGTGCGCGAATAGTAGAAGTAGTCGCCGCGCCGCACCGGCACAGTCAAATCGGTTTGCTTTATGTGCGACAACATCTCGTTATAGAGCGCGTCTTCGAAGGGCTTCGAACTCTTAGTCATGACCTCGGTGTAGGCGTTCTCTTTCTCGAGATACTTGATCACTTCAGGATTGGACTTCTCGCGAAGCCAAAAATAATTGTCGACTACAACGGCGCCGTGGCGCGTTTCACGGTGCTCGATGATCGGCGCAGCGGGCGGTTGCATGGTTTGACCAAATATTGGAGCACCAAAGAAAATTTCTACCAACACAAGCGAAGCAACAGAACAGCGCATCATCCACATTCTTCACGCTCCTTCAAAGTGCATAGCGAGTGATCGTTCTGGAATTACTCCATCAAATCTTTTTCGCCGGTACGCTTGCCGCGGAAAAAATATGCCGAGCCGCCCAGGACCACGGAGAAAAACGCCACAACGCCGGCAAGAAGCGCAACACCGCCGGTATCCACGCGCGAACCAGGTACTCCGGAAAATTGCGAGGACCACACCGGAGCGTATCCCAGCAGATTGTGGACGTCCGGACTGTCCGCCGGTGTGGAGGTCCACGGGGCGTGGAAGGAAACGATAAGCATGCCGAGAATGAAGCACAACAAAGTAACAGAGTAAAAGGTCTTCATAGGCCAAGCAGTCTAACCCAATTTAGGGTCCGGATTTAGGGTTGTCTGCTTTCGGCGAAACCCACGAAGGCAGGTTTACTTCTTCTGTCCTGTAAGCTCGCTGACCACTCTGCCGCTATCATCAAGGAATTGTAGGACTGGATTCCCATCGGACTTAACGTTAAGCAAGATGCGGACTTTGCCGCCCCCATCACGCAGAGTCAGCCCCACTGATCCATCCCGAGCGCGGCCAAGCACCAGTCGGTTCACATCGTGCCGATGCGTCGCAAAAAACTCCTTCCACGCACCGTCCTGCTTATCCTCGGGTAGTTTACCGATCCGCTCCTCTGCTCTCCTCTTCTCCTCGATTGGGTAATCTCCCTGATCCGCTATAGTGATTTGCGAGAACTTGTCTTTTCCGTCTTGACCGGCATCCAGAGCAAAAACTTGATTCTCCTCATACTGATCAAGACTCAGATGTCCATGGTTTTCTATCGTGCCGTCTGGGAGTTGGCTCGCTCCCCAAATCAGGCCACCCTGTTCCGAGCCCTCCTCACTCATGAACAGCATTCCCGCGGCCTCCCGGCGATCTGGTCGGGGAGATTCCTTTTTATGGAACCAAGCGCCAGGAAAATCGGCGCGGTTGGAGATTGTGAGTCGCACCGTTCCGTCCGGTTCCACGATGTTAATGCGACGGGCGGTGATGATGCCAAATTGAGGATTTCGCATCATCACAAAGCCACACAGAACGGTGGCTGCAAACACGAGCGTGAGCACGCCGGAGTAGATTGCAAGGAAGCGAGGATTGGACAAAGCAATCATGGAGGACCTTTCTAAAGATGAGGTTCTGGCGACGGGAGTCGGTACGTCGATTATTATGGATAGTTCCCTAGAAGCATAGTGTCAACTCCGGACCAAATCACGGCCGAGCCCTGGTCCACGATGCAGACTGGGAACGGGTCTTTTCAGAGAGCACTCTCCATAGTAACCACATCGCTCACAACTCTTCTGCGCTGCCCAACGGTCCGGGAATTTCAAGCCACTGGGACGTCGGATTATTCCGCGCCAGTTAAATATTTTTTGCGGTGGCGGGTCTGAAAGCCTGGTTTGAGGATTTTGACTTCGATGGTGCGATACGAGTTTGCGGGCCCACGCGGGTTGGGGTAATACGCAAGGCGATATTGCGTGCGCAATTCCTTGTCGATGCGATCGAAAATCTTATCGAGCTCCTGGGGCTCATCGGGAAAAAACATGGCGCCGCCGGTCGAATCGGTGATGGTTTCGAGAGCGTGTTCACCCGCGGTGTTGCGGCCATTTTCATTTTTCACCGGCCGGATGACGATGGTGTAGAGCAAGATTCCGGCACGAAGCGCGGCGGCGCGCGCGGTATCGAAGTCGGCGCGACTGGTGGTTTCACCTCCGTCGGTGACCAGGATCACCACGCGGCGGCGATCTTCGCGGCGTTCTTCGAGGTCGCGTGAACTGACAACCAGCGCGTCATAGATGGACGTGCCCGCTCCATCGGCAATTTTTTTGAGGGCTTCCTGCAGCGCCGCGACATCGCCGGAAAAATTCGCAATGCGTTTTACGCTTTCATCGAATGAGTAGATTGCCAGCCGGTCCGAGGGACGCAAAATCTGGCGAATGAAATGTGCCGCGGCTTCGCGCTCGAATACGATTTCTTTATGGGCGCTCAGGCTGGAATCAATCATCAGCGCAAGATCCAGCGGTTGCTGCGTCTCCGGCTCGAAAATTTCAATTTTTTGCTGTGCACCTTCCTCGTAAAGTTCGAAAGCTTCCTTGGGAACATCCGGCGCGGGACGATTGTGCTCATCAACGACGCTTACCAGCACGTTGACAAGATTGACGCGAACCTTGATGGTGCCCCCTCTTGAACCGGCCGTCTGGCCTCTGGTTCTGTCCTGCGCGTCAGCCGGTGGTTGCGGGTCATTAGGAACCGGAGCGTCGGTAGAAACTGGCGGGGATGGCTTTGATTTTTTGTGAGCAGGCTGCGCCCAGGGCGGCCGGTTCGGATTTTCCTGCGCGCGGGAAGCACTCGCGCACAGAAGTATAGCGGCAAGACTGAACGCGGCAGCAAGCAGGCGGGTGCGAATCATCAATGTTCTAAGATGCAGACTTGCGTTCGGGAGTCTCCGCAGGAACTGGCGGCAATTCGCCGCCGGCCCAAACGGCGCCGTCTTCGAAATATTCTTTTTTCCAGATAGGCACGGTGCGCTTCAAGGTATCAATGGCATAGCGGCAGGCATCGAAAGCGGCAGCGCGATGAGGCGCGCTCACGGCGATGAATACGCTGGTCTCGCCAATTTTCAAGCGGCCGAGCCGATGCGCAATGGCGACGCGATGGATGGCAAAATTTTCGTGCAGGTGCGTGGCAATTTCGTTCATTTTGAGCACAGCCATCGGCTCATATGCTTCGTAGTCCAAATAAAGAGTGACCCGGCCATGAGACTGGTTGCGAACGAACCCATCAAAGGTCACCACAGCGCCATCTTCGGCGCCGCGAACGTGCAAAGCAATCGCTTGTAAATCGAGTGGATCGCGAGTGAGCTGAATGAAATCGCGTTCGGCGGAAACACTCATGCTGCGGCTCAACCTCCACTAACCGGGGGAAGGAAGGCAATCTCGTCGCCGGCTTCCAGCGAAGTACGCCAGGCTGCGAATTCCTGATTACGCGAGGCGATCAGCGAATTACGAAATTTCTGCAAATCGGGATTTCTGCCGGCAAGGTGCTGGAAAAGATCCTGAATGGACGAGCCTGCTTGCAATTCGACGGATTCTTGCGCGCGGCCAAGAAATTCTTTCAGCTGGCCAAAGAAAAGAACGTCGACGCGAATTGTTTGCGACACCGGCGGCACAACAGGATTGTAACCCGCGAAGACTCGCGATTGATAGACGAGGCCCCGGGGGGGGAAGTGAAGGCAAAATGCGTTCGAAATGTGGCAGCTAAATCCGGCAAAGTTCTGCTAGGGTCGAGACATGAAGATATTGGTGACAGGCGCGAGTGGGTTGGTGGGATCGGCGCTGGTGCCGATGCTGGTGGATGCCGGGCATACGGTTTGCCGGTTAGTGCGCCCCGGACAGCGTGAAGAGCAAGGCGCGGCGGGATTCGCGGTGACGTGGGATCCCTCCACCGGAGAATTGGGAGGCGCGGCGGTTGGGCCGGATGCGGTAATTAATCTGGCCGGAGCTCCGATCGCCGAACAGAGATGGACCGCGGCGCGAAAAGAAGTGTTGCGCAGCAGCCGAGTCAATACCACTCGAGCGATGGTCGCCGCACTGGCGAAAATGAATGCGCGGCCGCGCGTGTTGATTTCGGCTTCAGCAACAGGAATTTACGGGGATCGTGGCGACGAATTGTTGACCGAAGAAAGCCAACCCGGCGAAAATTTTTTGGCGGAGTTGGCGCGCGATTGGGAAGCGGAAGCGTTGAAAGCGGAAGCCATGGGCATCCGCGTGGTACGCGCGCGATTCGGGATTATTCTTGCAAGGAATGGCGGAGCGCTGCCAAAAATGATGCTCCCTTTTCGCTTTGGCTTGGGCGGCAAACTGGGAACTGGCGAGCAGTGGATGTCTTGGATCACCCTGCAAGATGTAACTAGTATGTTGCGGTTCGCGCTGGAGAATACGGCGGTGACCGGAGCGGTGAATGTGGTGTCGCCTCAGCCGATGCGGAACGCCGAATTCACGAAAGCGTTGGGGTCGGCTATGCGGCGGCCCGCGGCGCTCTCGGCTCCAGCATTCGCCTTGCGATTGGCGCTGGGTGAAATGGCGGACACCATGCTGCTGGCAAGCCAGCGAGCAGTGCCCGCAGCAATGCAGAAAATCGGCTTCCACTTTCAACATACAGATATTGCGTCGGCACTCAATGCGGTGCTGAACGAAAAATAGTGGACTGGCTCAGAGGATTGAGCGGAATTCCAAAATGGTACCTGTTCCTACAAAGGTGTTTCAAAGTGGGTTTTTAGCTGAATATTGAGCCGACACCGCCGCGACGTTGGCATCAAAAACAAACTCATCCAGTGCTCTAATCAAAACAAAATAGAACTTTTAGTAGGCAAATAGGCGAGGCACTCGATTATTTGCTGACGTTCGCGCGAGATTTTGCATGCTGGCCCTCGGCCTGCCTTAGTCGAGGCATGCGGTCCCTTCCGCAATTTCAAAAGAAGAATTTTTTCGTTTCGCCGCAGCGAACGAAACGCAACGCATGCTTCGTTTGGCTTGTTCTCGCGGCTGGAATTACTTTGTCCGGGTGCGCGGGAATATCCGCAGTCCCACCGCCTCCGCCGCCTGCGATACAGGTCATCGTGAC
The DNA here is from genome assembly GCA_035602385.1 of Candidatus Dormiibacterota bacterium. Lineage (GTDB taxonomy): Bacteria > Acidobacteriota > Terriglobia > Acidiferrales > UBA7541 > Acidiferrum. Next base: position 89,449 of record DATNME010000007.1, on the reverse strand, counting down.
GCCGTCAACCAGCTCGGTATTGCTGGGCAATTCACAACTGTTTAAAGCCAGGGTGAGCGGAACGACCGACATAGCCGTCAGTTGGAGCGTAAATGGCCAGCCGGGCGGCAACTCCGGAACGATTGCGCCGGATGGAACCTACACCGCGCCGGCAAATCTACCCGCATCGGCAATTTCTGTAGAAATTACTGCAACGAGCCATGCGGACGTGACCAAGTCGGCTTCGGCAAAAATAAATTTATCAAGTGACGTAGTGGTTGGAGTGCCGCAAGGCAATGCGCGCGTGGAACTCGGAGCGACGCAGGCGTTTCAAGCCATCGTAACCAGCGCGGGCCACCCGAATACCACGGTCCAATGGAGCCTGTCAGGTGGAGCATGCCCCGCCGCGTGCGGAAACATCGACAGCAACGGAAATTTTACCGCGCCGCAAGTTTTACCGGCGCCAGCGAACGTGACGTTAACGGCTACGAGCGTTGCCGACTCGACGAAACAAAACAGCGCCGTCGTGGCAATTACCAGCAATTTCACGTTGGTACTGACAGCGCCGGCGAGCGTAGTCGCCGGCAGCTCGACAACAATCGTGGCGACACTCACGCCGGTGCCAAATTCGAATCCGAGCAGAGTGCTGACTTGGTCCGTAACAGGAGCGGGATGCAGCGGCGTTACGTGCGGCACCGTGACATCTCAGCCAGACGGGACTACGGCAACATACACTGCGCCGCAGGTGATTCCGTCGCCGGCCAGCGTAACCGTCACCGTAACGCCACTCGCTGATCCTGCAAAAGAAACGCAAGCCACCATCGCACTGCACCCCGGCAGCACAAATCTTAGTTTGTCTCCAGCGACTGCCACGCTCACCGCGAATCACCGCATCACCTTGCTCGCAAGCGCGCAAGACGCCACCACCGTTCTCAATTGGACGGTGAACGGCATCCTGGGCGGCAACGCCGCGACAGGACAGATTTGCGTCGCGAACAGCAGTCCGTGCCAGCCGGTTACCACAGGAAATATTCTGCAAGCGGATTATATTGCGCCGGGCGCGATTCCCGGCAGCAATCCCGTACGGGTGGTCGTTAGCAACGTCAATAACCCCACACAGAGCGCGGCCGCGGACATAACCATTATCAATCACGTGCTCGTGAGCATACTGCCCGGCAATGTGACGCTGCCTCCCTTGGGCGTGCAGGGATTTACCGCGACCGTGCTGGGGGCTGGCAATCAGAGCGTCGTCTGGCGCGTGCAAGGCGCAGCGTGCGCGACCGGTGGCTGCGGAGCAATTAATTCCAGCGGGACGTACACCGCGCCATCCGCGGCGCCCGTTCCCGATGCCGTGCAGATCGCGGCGATCAGCTCGGACGACACTTCGCAATCAGGAATCGCGAACGTAATCATTTCCACGGGAGCAAATATTCTCACGCTGCACCCCGCCAGCGTTTACACCGGCGGAGCGAACGGCTTCACGCTGCGCGCGAACGGCAGTGGCTTTAACGCGAGTGCAACCGGGTCCGGCTCGACGCTTTGGATTGCAGGAACCGCGCGAATCACCTCGTGCGCTTCGGATACGCAATGTACCGCCCCGGTAACGCCAGCGGACGTTTCGCAAACCGGAAGCGCATCGGTGCAAGTACGAAACCCCGATGGCACATCTTCAAACGCGTTGAATTTGCTGGTAGTCGCGCCCGGTCTTGGGCCCGAAATTATTTCTTTAACGAATGACGCGCCGGTAGCCACCGAAAAAAATATTTCGGTGGTTGACCCAACAACCGCGGGACTCGATGTACCAGGATTCAGTCTCGATATAAGCGTGGCAGCACTTGGGGAATTTATTACCGCTTCAAACACCTGCACCCTCGGGGGAAGTCCAATAAGTTTCGCACGGCCGGCCAGTGGTAACGCGTCCGCGGATATATGCGTTTTTTCGCAGAGTGGTCTTGACACCAGCATGAGCTACACCATATCGGGACCGGGCGATGTCACGGTGATTTCCAAACAGCCCGCGGGATTAGGAATCATCCATTTGACCCTGGTAATTTCCGCGAGCGCACTGCCGGGCGCGCGAACAATTTTCATGCAAAACGCAAATTTGGATGAAACCGCTGCGAGCGGCGTTCTGGAAATTCGTTAAGTGCACGGGAACTGAGAAAAGCGAGGCAGCAAATGATGAACTTCGTACAACGGCGCCGTTTTTTGTGGAAGGTATTTTTAGTGGGCCTCGGATTGATAGCGGTGGTGGCCAACGCCACCACGTTTGCGCGCGTATCGTTCCGGGAGTTGGCGCAACAATCGACCGCGGTGGGACGGTTTCGCTGCCTCAGTACCGAAAGTAAATGGTACAACGGCGAAATCTGGACGGAAACGCGCTTTGAAGTGATGGAGACCAGCAAAGGCTCACTACCCGAATTGGTAAGTGTGCGAACCATGGGAGGCGCGGCCGCGGGACTACGCTCACGAGTGGAAGGAGTTCCAGAATTTCGTCCAGGCGAACAGGTCTATTTATTTTTGTATGGCACCGCCGGTGGCACCTATCAAGTGATGGGCTGGCAGCAAGGCACCTTCCGCATACGCCGCGACGCCGGAATCGAACGGGTCACGCAAGATTCCGCGGCCACGCTGATTTTTGATCCGCAAACCAGGCAATTCCGCGGTAGAGGAGTGCGCAATATCCCGATCGCCATCTTCCAAATGAAATTGAAAAAAGCGCTGGAGCGAGAAACAAACTGAGCGCAGCCGGCGCGCACAGCAAAATTCATAATTCGGAGCGAACCATGAACAGAAGGCAAATTTGCGCAGCAGCATTTGCAATCTTTTACGGCTTATACGGCGCCACGCCAGCTTCCGCATATTCATTCAACGAAATTGTTCCGGACGTACGCCAGCCGGCAAGCATCTCCGGCGGATCCTCCTGTCCGGTGCGCTCTCATCATCTGACTACTCCTGGCAGTATTTCGGTGCGATGGAGCACCGCGCTCAATGCAAGCCCTTCCACCATTATTACGCAGGAGCAAACCGCGCCAGGCCGGTTGAACGAAATCGAACAAGTCATCACGCAATCGCTCGCAGTCTGGACCGGCGTTACCGGCACAACGCTAACAAGCTTCGGGGTGCTGTCGCGCACGACCGTGGCTGCCGCTTGCGGGTCGGACGGAATCAACTCCATCTGCCTGGATCAACCTGACGGCGCTTTCACTCCAGGTGTGCTGGCTTTTACTCGCGTAATCACCGCGGATCGCATCGGCGCGCAAGTGGGAAATGGCCCGCCCGCTAGCGAAGTTGGCCAGATACTCGACGCGGACATTTATTTTAATCCCAGCGATTGGCGCACAACTTTCGCCACACCAGCCGCGCTTGCTGCTTCGCCAACGTCCTATGATTTATCGTCTTTGCTGTCCCACGAGCTTGGACATTTTTTAGGTTTCAGCCACTCCGCGGTCTGGAGCGCGATGATGTATCCTTTCGCGCCGCCTGCAGGCGCCTTCAGCGGGCTGCGGCCGACACTGCAACAGCCTGATGCTCCTCTTGGTGAAGATGACCGCACCGGATTGCGCGTCTTGTATCCCAGCGCCGCGGATGTAGCGCACACCGGCGCGATTTTCGGCAAGGTAACGCCCGCTAACCCGATTTCACTTCCGCTATCGCCTCCTGGCGTGACCGGTGTTTTTGGCGCGCATGTTGTCGCCGTGGACGCGAACACCGGCGCGGTGGTTGCCGGTACGCTTGGCGGTTGGAGTTGCAGCAATGCTGGGCCGGCGCAATTTGATGGCAGCTACAAGATCGAACGGCTCTCAACAGGACATTCCTATACGGTATACGCCGAGCCGCTTAACGGAACGGTTGTGCCGGCACAGGTTTACAACGCTCTGGGTACCTTGTGCCGTAATGCCACGACGGACGCCGGCTGGCCACCGCTGCAAGCATGTGTCGTTCCCGAAGCGGCCACTAGTTTCACGACACGTATTCGGCCGGCACCCTGACGCCGAAAAGCCAGCGGCTTCAGCGACAGGAGTCATCGTCGTCGCGATGTACTGACGGCCAGTGACCATGACCTGTTGACCAGTATGGATGCGCGCTTTGTAACCTTTTTACCCACGACATCTTTCGCCAAGCGCCAAGAGTCGTTTTCGAGTCAGCAAACCATGTTATTTCAATAACTTAATCCAAGGTACTATTGGCACGCGAGTTGCATCTCTCTAAGCTCAGAGTCAGCAAACTAGGTCGAGCACGCGATAGTAACCGACGGAGATTGGATAGAGTATGAAGCCAAAATTGCTTAGCCCGAAACGCAACACGCGCCGGATGCGCGGCTTCAGCTTGTTGGAAATACTGGTGGTCGTCGCGGTAATCCTTATTGTTACCGGCATCACGGTTCCCGTCGTGAATCGCTCCGTGATGACCTACCGGCTAACGGACGCCGCCACACAGGTAACCAGCAACATAAAAATGGCGCGCTTTGAAGCCATCCGTACCGATGCGTTGGTGACTTGGCAAATAAAGCAGGCAGCCAACACCACAACGATGTTTGTCGACACCGATCGCAACGGCACTTTCAGTCCCAAGGTTAAAGCAGTGATATTCAATTCCAATATTAACGTAGTTCCGGTGGGTACCGTTCCCAACACTGGTGGATTGGGAGGCGCAATGGGTCTAGCGGCGGCTCCGACAGCCGTGAACCCTGCGGCTGCCGCCATCACTTTTGACGCTCGAGGCGCGGTTACCGGCGTGCCCACGGCCTATGCGGTGTACGTCAGTGATTCTCCGAATGGCGGCGCCACCGCGAACTACCGCGCGGTAATTTTGCTTCCTTCGGGACTCACGCAGGTCTGGCTGGCGGCTTCTGACGGCGCCTGGCGGCAGTTGAATTGAGGAGTGAATAAGGATTATGTCCATGCGAGCTAAAACAAGAAATCGTAGCAAGAAGCAAAGCGGCTTTACCCTGATCGAGCTGATGATGGCCACGATCGTGATGCTGGTTGGAGTCGTGGCCGTCGCTCAACTGATTCCCTATTCTCTTCGGTTGAATTCCGCCAATCAATACGACTCGACTTCGCTGGTTATCGCGCAGCGCGAGATGGACCAATTCGTCGGCCAGGCGATCACCACTACGAATTTTACCGACGCGCAGAATAACAACTGCACTCTAGGCAATCCTGCCCTTGCAGGCCAGGTAGTTGGTAACCCCGTGATTTTCTCGGCGGCCACCAACACTCCGGCTATCGATTTTTCCGGCGCGCAAGTTCCCGGTTACGGTTTCAATTCCACGGATGTCAACGATCCCTCCGGGGCTACCTACGACGTTCGCTGGGCCGTGGTTACCTACGCTACGGCCGGCAGTGCCAGCGCCAAGAGATTCATCCTTGGAGTTCAGAAGCGCTCTGGAGACGCACCGCTGCTTCCAGTGACGATCGACACCATGGTGCAGAAATGAACAAGACAATCAAGACCAGCCGCCAACAAGGCTTTTCTCTCTTAGAGATGATGGTGTCCGTGGCCATCTTCACAATCGTAGCCGGTGCGGCGTTTGGGCTCCTCAGTGTTTCCCAAAAGCGCCAGCGAACCGAAACGGCAGTGTTGGATACCTTTCAGGAAGCGCGCCTCGGACTTGATCAAATTGTCCGAGATTCAAACGACGCCGGCTATCCTGCGGCTAACCAATTCACGGTCGCGCCGGCGGCAAATACCGCGCCAGCGAATTCTTTCGCCGTAACTCCGGTAGCGTGGAGCCCGAACTATGCAGTACCTACCCCATGCACCATCGGTGGAAGCTGCGTTTCTCCCGGTAACTTTGACTTGATCATCGAGACCGATATCGATCCCGCCGCGAACAATGGAGTTGAGTGGGTTCGCTATAAATTGGTGGGCACCACCTTGTGGCGGGGCGTGGTTTCCAAGTCGGCGGCTGACCCCATGGCTGCCACGGATGCGGTTCTGTTTCCATACGTCCGGAACGTTATGAACAACGCGCCAGCCGCGCAAATCGCTCGATACCAGGCGACTTACCCCGCGATGTTCCCAGGCGGCAACCCTGTGCCGATATTCACTTATTTTTGCGATCCACCAGCCGGCGGCGCGGCCGTGCCATGCACTGCGGCTAACAATCCGAGCAGTATTCGCGACATTGGCGTGACGCTCATCGTTTTAGCAACCGAAACGGATGCACAGACAAATAGGCCCCGGCTGGTGGAACTCAGCGGCCGAGGCCACCGGATTAACCCGAACAAATAGTTTTTGATGCCTAGACAAACAGAAAGAAGGATTCCATGAAATACCCCAAGACGATCCGACGCAAACGTTCCGAGAACGGTGTCGCGTTGCTCATCGCGCTATTCGCGCTCTTGCTTATCAGCGCCGTAGGCCTTGCCCTGGTGGCGGCTTCTGGTTCAGAAACCACGTTGGCAGGCAATTACCGCAACTCTTCCAGCGCTTTTTACGCGTCCATGGCGGGCGTGGAAGAAGGTCGCGGACGGCTGTTGCCCTCCAACCCAAACTATTTCGGTGCGTTCGCAGCTCCCCCGGGAACTACGCTGGCTCTTGGCCAGGCTCGCTATGTTTTGAATCCGGCGCCAGGAGAAGCTGCGGGAAATATTTTGACGAAATATCCCGACACGATATATCCCACGGAGTTTGCTGGGACCGCGTTTACCCCTCCGGCGACGCAAACCACCCCTTCCATGTTTTCGGGCGCCGCCAACCCCGGTCCTCTTTATAAGTGGGTCCGCCTTAACGCCATTACCGAAAAATCCATCGGCGTGAATGTCGGCAACCATGCGCTTCCTCTGGATTCAACCACCCCGTTATATTTTGACGGTGGGAACCTAAACACGGCGAGCTCTGGAGCACAAGCTTTAGAGGTTACTTCCCTGGCGGTGTTGCCAAATGGCGCACGAAAAATGCTGCAATATGTTGTCGCGCCGCAAGCTCCGATTCAGGTGGACGCGGCGATCCATACAAAATTGGACGTCTTTATGGGCGATGCCCTCAATGTTAGCGGATATACCGATCCGGCTTGCTCCATGCCAAGTACTTATGGCGTTAAGTCGGGCAAAACGGTCACGGTGCCGGGTGCGGGAAACGTAACAGGAGCGCCTAGCGGTTACGTCGAAAATGCAGCCTTCCCTTACAACATTCCGGCACTCATTACTGCCCTGAGCCCCAGTTCAATTCCTATCGATACCGCTGGAACCGGCGTGACAGGAAGCGGAAGTCCGAAAGTCTATAGCGGCGGACACCCAGTCTTGGGAACCGCGCCAAGCCCGCTTACCTACAACGCCAGTGGTCAGATCGTCCCCCCGATGCCAACCAACGGTGCTCCGGTCACCTACCTCTCCAGTGGAGACCTGACGTTGGGTACTCCAGTGGTTGGCGGTGCCACGCCCACCGGCTATGGAGTTTTGGTCGTCAATGGAAACTTGACCATTGATATTACCAACGGGTTCAACTATTTCGGCTTAATTCTCGTTTCCGGAAACGTTAACTTCACTGCCAATCCGAATCCCTCGGTGACGGCAAACGTCCACGGTACAATCATCGCCACGGGAATATTTGGTTCTACTTCCTTGGCCAACCTCGGTGGCAGCATCTTCCTTCATCAGAACGCCTGCCTGGTGCAGAACGCTCTGAATAATGTGCCTTACGCGGTCCTTTCGTTTCGCGAGCAGTAGATAGCCCCAGGACCGCCAGTGAAAACGGCGACAAGGAATAGTAGCTGCAAAATAAAAGGAGAAAAGTATATGAAACTGCTTACCCCGCGCGGAATATATGGAATCTGCGGGCTGGCCCTGATGATCGCCCCCGCGGTCCTGGCGCAAAATCCTTCCTCGGCGACCCAGACGAAGCAGACGGAAAAGCGGACTCCTCTGCGCAAGGCCGTTTGGACCAATGATGAGGTTGCGGGGCTTCGTAAACCTTCGGATACCTACCTGGAGCAGGAGTTGGCGGCCCAGGAAAACACTGCTGCGGGAAACGCAGCAACCGCACCAGCCGAAAATCGCACCACCGCCCAGGCAAAACTCGCTGCTATTCAGATCGCCACGCCGAAATCCATTGCCGAGGCTGAACAGCGCTTATCCGAAAAGAACGACCAGATTAACAACACGCAGGCACAACTCAAGAAATTGATGGAAGAATATTTCCAGGCACCCAACGCCGCGGCTCGCGTACCGATTCAGAAAAAGATCGACGCGGTGACCGAGCAGCGCAATCGAGCAGGCGTAGAAGTAAAATTCCTGGAGGCAAAACTCCAGGAGCTTAAATCCAATCCGCAACCCGCCATCCGGTAAAAATTGGTAGCGCCAACGGGAATCGAACCCGTATTACCGCCTTGAAAGGGCGATGTGCTAACCGTTGCACCATGGCGCCACAACTGTGCGTGGGGAACCTTACTAGAATAGGAAAAAACGGGTCTTTTCACAAGCCGCGCGGAGAGAAAGCCGAAAAAATATTTGTTGCGCACACCTTGTTGCTGAAACAAATTCAGCGCGGGAATCTCAGCTTTGCCGGTCCTGAAATTCCTCTTGCCACGCCATCTGCAGCGCTTCCAACTTCGATTCATTCGATTTTAGCGGGTCGCCGGAAAAACCGGGAAGCTCCACAATCCATTTGTGCAAATCGGTGAAGCGCACCGTGAGCGGGTCAACGTCCGGAAATTTATCGGTAAGCGCGATGGCGATGTCTTCGGTGTTGTCCCAGTCGAATGTTGGCGGCATCTATTTTCCTCGCGAATTACTTCCAACCACTCTAGTGATCCGTTTCCTTGACGTGATTCTTATTCCACGCGGGAATTTCCACCACAATGTCCGTGGTGCCGTCCGGCACGGTCTGGCATCCCAGCCGCGATTTCCTGGTGATTCCAGGAGCTTCATCCAGCTCATCCAATTCCGCGTCGGTAGCTTCGTTGCAGGATTCCAATCCCTCTTTCACAAATACGTGGCAGGTCGAGCACGCGCAAACGCCGCCGCACGCGTGATCCAGCCCGGCCTTCAGCGCTTCGGAAAAATCCAGAATGCTTCCGGGCAATCCATTGTGCCCATAGGGAATTTTTTCCGGATCAACCTCAAGGGTTTTTCCGCTGGGAAGAAATGTCACCTTGAATTTCTTGGTCGCCGGCTTGTATTTCACTTCTTCGATATAAGGATTACTTCCACCCATGATTTCCGCCCTCCTACTTCGCTGCGCGCGGCACTATCGAGGCCGCCGCGCCGCAAAACAAATTTTAAACGTCGGCCAGGTTACGACCCTGCAGCGCCGTGGCTACCGCGCTGTTCATCAATAATTCCGCCAGGTGCTCGGTGGCGTGGTTGAGTTCGTCGATGCGCTTGCGCATCAATTTGTAATCCGAGCCCGCGACCGCTTCCTTTACCGCTGCTACCGCGGCATCAATCTTAGCGCGATCTTCGGCCGGCAGCGCCGCTCCCGGCACTTGAGCGAGCGCCTTCGAGGTAGCGGTCAAAATCGATTCGGCTTCGGTACGCGCTTCCACGACCTGGCGCTCCGCAAAATCCTGCTCCGCATATTCGATGGAGTCTTCAAGCATCCGCTCGATTTCGGCGTCGTTGATTCCGTAACTGGGTTGCACTTCGATTTTGTGCTCTTCGCCCGTGCGCAAATCCTTCGCCGCCACCTGCAAGATGCCATTGGCATCAATCAGAAACTTTACGTCAATGCGTGGCAGGCCCGCCGGCCCGGGAGGAATTTTTAGCGTGAAACGCGCCAGCGACCGGCAATCCCTGGCAAGCTCGCGCTCGCCCTGCAGCACATGAATGTCGATCCCGGTCTGGTTGTCGACTCCGGTGGTGTACATTTCCTGCGCGCTGGCCGGAATTGTGGAATTGCGCGGAATAATTTTCGCCACTGCGCCGCCGTAGGTCTCGATGCCCAGAGAAAGCGGAGTCACGTCCAGCAGCAGCATGTCTTTTACGCCACGATCCAGAATATTTGCCTGGACCGCTGCGCCCAGCGCCACCACTTCGTCCGGATTCAACTCCGTGTGCGGCTCGCGGCCGAAATATTCGCGAATAACTTTTTGCACCAGCGGGGTGCGCGTCGCGCCGCCCACCATCACCACTTCTTCAATTTTTTCGGCAGATATTTGCGCATCCGCAAGCGCCAGCTTTACGGGAACCATGGTACGGTCCACCACCGGGCGAATCAGCGCTTCCAGCGAACCTCGCGTAAATTCCTGAGTGAAAACCTTTCCATTGGGCAACGGAAAGTTCAGCATGGCGCTCGGCTTCCCTGATAATTCATGTTTGATACCAATCAGCGCCTGGCGCAGCTCCTGCGCAATCCCGCCGTGCGGCGAAAAGTCGATCTGGTCATCCTGCAAAATTCGTTCGTGCGTAAAAGCCTGAAGCAGGTTGTCGATGTCATCGCCGCCAAGATGCGTGTCGCCATTGGTGGAAAGAACCTGGTAGATGTCACCCTCGGTTGTGGGAATCAGTTTCAGTACGGAAATGTCAAAGGTGCCGCCGCCCAGATCGTATACCGCGACTATGCCACGCTGTTTCTCGTGCAAGCCGTAGGCTAACGCCGCGGCTGTGGGCTCGTTCACCAGGCGAACAATTTCCAGGCCGGCTATTTTCCCCGCGTCCTTCGTCGCCTGGCGCTGCGCATCATTAAAATACGCGGGCACGGTCACCACAGCGCGGTCGACCGGCTCCCCCAAAAATGACTCCGCCCAGTTTTTCAGTTCGCGAAGAATAAACGCGGAAATCTCCGGAGGCGTAAACAATTTCTCGCCAAGCTTCACGCGAATCACGTTTTTGTTGGTGCCATCAATGCGGAACGGAAACAATTTCAGTTCTTCCCGCACATCTGCGGGTCCGCGACCCATCAAGCGCTTCACGGAATAAATGGTTCGTTCTGGCTGCGTCAACAACCGCCGGCGCGCGGCTTCCCCAACCACGATGGAACCATCCGGATCGAGGCTCACAACCGAGGGGCACAACGTGCTGCCGTACGGCCCTGGAATACACTGCGGCTGGCCAGTCTTCGCATCGACGTACGCCACCAGGCTGTTAGTTGTCCCTAAATCAATTCCGACAATGCGTCCCATATCCTGTGCGACTACTGCAACTCCTTTTCAACGTTAATAACCAAATTCCGGATGTACGAACGCCGATTCAATAATTCATTCAGTCGGGTCATGATGGACCGCCTGTGAGCTTCACTTGCGTTCTCTTCTTCGGCGGCATCCCACTGGCGCCCTGCGGTCTTAAGTTGCTCGTCGACTTCGCTCAATTTTTGCTGAAAATTCTTTTCCGCCTCCGCCAACCGCGCTTTCAGGGTGGCAATATCCCCGCCGGCCGCCTTGGCTTCGCGCATCTCATCCAGGGATTCGTTCAGTTCAAAAACTTCTTCAAGAAGTTCCGGCGGCGCTGTTTGCTTCTGCTCGCCCTCCTTGCGCGCGCCTTCCAGGGTCAAGAGGTATTCCACGCGCGCAATTGGACCACGCAGCGTACGATGTGCGTCGTTCAATTCAGAGCTGCGCTTCAGAGATAGCTCGCGCTCCTGCTCTGTGGCATTTACAAAATTGTCGGGATGCAGTTTCCAGCTGAGTTGCAGGAATTTCTGTTCCAACGCATTCATATCAAAACACAACTTGCGCGGCATTTCGAACAGCGCAAAATAATCGATCGATTGCGGCAATTGCAGCAGTTTTCCACAGCTCTTGCAAAAGTGTGTTCCGAGCGTGCGCTCGTGGCAGCTCCAGCAAACCAGTGGCGGATTGGTCGGTACGGTGGCGGCGCTCATAGAATTTTTTCCAGTAATCCTCAAGAGGAATAAAAAAAGTGGCTGTCGTTTGCGGCGAGCAGCCACGTGTCGATTCAGGTGTCGCCTGCGTTACGCGGCAAAATCAAAATGATATTTCTTAAGCCGTGAACGAACTGCCGCAGCCGCAATTGCGCGCCGCGTTGGGATTCTGGAAAACAAATCCCTGGCGCATCAGGGTTTCCTCGTATTCGAGGACGGTTCCGTTCAAATACAGCAAGCTTTTCGGATCGACAAAAAGCCGCGCGCCGTGCTCTTCGAAAACTTTATCGCGGTCCCGCGCCTGCGTGTCCAGCCGCATGGCATAGGAAAGCCCTGAGCAGCCGCCGCCTTGCACGCCCACGCGCAATCCACCCTGTTCGAGCGGAACGCCGTCTTTTTCAAGCAGCGCGCGAATTTTCTTCGCGGCGCGTTCCGTCAACTGGATTTTCGCGATGCTCGGGCTTGCAACTTCCGTTGCCATAACTAACTCCATAATTGTTTCGATCACTTCAGCCGCGCGACTTCAGCCCGACTGGGTTCAGTCGACGACGCTAGTGCGAAGATTTTTCCGAAGCAGGCACTTCAATGCCATGCTTCTTCTTCCAATCACCAATCGCCGCCTTGATGGCGTCTTCCGCCAGCACGGAGCAGTGAATCTTCACCGGCGGCAGCGCCAGTTCGCGCACGATATCCGTGTTCTTGATGGAAAGCGCTTCCGCAACAGTTTTACCCTTGACCCATTCGGTGGCCAGCGACGAACTGGCAATCGCCGAACCGCAGCCAAAAGTCTTAAACTTGGCTTCTTCAATAATCTGCGTCTGCGGATTGATTTTCATCTGCAGCTTCATCACGTCGCCGCACTCCGGCGCGCCTACCAGGCCAGTTCCCACGTTGGGATCTTCCTTCGGCAAGCTGCCCACGTTACGCGGGTTGTTGTAGTGCTCCACCACTTTTTCGCTGTATGCCATGATCTGTTACTCCTTGATGTTGCCCCTCAAGATGACCCTTGATGCTGAATCCATACTTCCCAAACCGTCTTAGCTATTTTAAATCTTAGCTGTTGCTGCGCGCCATATTATTGACCAAGCTCCCGAAACCCGCGCTCTTCAGCGCTTTGTCCGATAGCGAAACGTTGGTCAAAAACGCCGAGCGCCCAGCAGTCAGTTGCCGCAACGCGTCCTTAACGTAATCCGCGCCCAGCCCTAACAGCTTCAAAAACGCGCGCACCTGTTGCAGTTCCTGAAACGAACGCTCGCCCGCCGCGGGAGCTTCTTCGCCCTCGACATACGGAACGAACGTCACGCGGAATGCCGCGCCAGGTCCTACGATGGAACGATGAATTCTAATTGTGCCTTCGGCTGCCATGTTTTTTTTCGTCCTTGTCTGTTCTCTTTACGCCGTCTGCCACTTCACCTTTGAAACGTCTATGCCCTCTTTGGCCATTTCATAAAGCGGTGACAGTTCGCGAAGCTTGGTGACCACCTGAACCATCTTGTCGACCACGTAATCCACTTCTTCGGCGGTATTAAACCTTCCCAAACCGAATCGGATCGACGTATGCGCCAGGTCTTCGCCCACGCCTAAGGCTTTGAGCACATAGCTGGGCTCCAGGGTTGCCGAGGTGCACGCAGATCCGCTGGAAACCGCAATATCATTGATCCCCATGAGCAGCGATTCGCCTTCCACATACGCAAAGCTCATGTTGAGGTTATTCGGCAGCCGGTGTTCCATCGAGCCATTGATGAACACTTCGTCCAGTTTGGCTTCCAGGCCCTTCCGCAGCCGTTCGCGCAAACCCAACATCCGCGCTGACTCCTGCGCCATTTCCTGCTGACAAATTTCGGCCGCCTTGCCCAGTCCCACGATACCGGGAACGTTCAGTGTTCCCGAACGCATCCCGCGCTCGTGCCCGCCGCCATCCAGAATCGCGGAAAGCTGCACACGCGGATTACGCCGGCGAACATACAACGCGCCAACGCCCTTCGGACCATAAATTTTATGCCCGGTAATCGCCAGCAAGTCGATGTTATCTTTCTGCACATCCACCGGAATCTTGCCGACAGCTTGCACGCCGTCCGACGCAAAAATAATGCCGTGTTCCTTGGCGATTTTGCCAATTTCCGCCATCGGGTTAACCGCCCCAATTTCGTTATTGGCATACATAATCGCAATCAAAATCGTTGTCGGCTTGATGGCTTTGCGCACATCTTCCGGATCCACGCGGCCATCTTTCCCCACCGGCAAATACGTCACTTCGTAACCGTATTTTTCCAGCCGCTTGCAGGTATCCAGCACCGCCTTGTGTTCAATGGCCTGGGTAATAATGTGGTTCCCTTTTTCGCGATACATCTCCGCCACACCCTTGATCATCAGGTTGTCGGATTCCGTCGCACCACTGGTGAAAATAATCTCTTTCGGCGTGGCGTTAATCAGCGAAGCAATCTGCTGCCGCGCGTGTTCCACAGCCTCTTCGCCAGTCCATCCAAAAGAGTGATTGCGGCTCGCCGCGTTCCCGAATTTCTCGCTAAAATACGGAAGCATCGCTTCCACTACCCGCGGATCCACCGGAGTGGTCGCGTGATTGTCCATGTAAATCGGCAGCTTTACAGCCATATGTTCTCCCTATCCCAAAGCAACCAGCACGTTCTCGTGCTGTTCTTCACTCATCTGCGAAATCGTGACGGTGTTCAATACGCCCAAAATGCTCTCATTTACTCGCCGTAAAGGTTCTCGAACCGAACACTTCTCGGTCGCGTCACAGGCCCCGTGACTGGTGACGCACGAAGTAATCAGCACCGGCCCATCAATCGCTGAAATCACGTCTAGCGCGCTGATTTGATGCGGCTCCTTCGCCAGTTGATACCCGCCGCTCGAACCATGTTTCGCAGCCACCAGGTTCTGCCGCGCCAGTTTCTGCAGCACCTTGGCCATCAGCGTCACCGAAATGCCATACTCTTCGGCAATTTCGTTTGCGCTGCAAGCATGCTGATCGCGGTGCAGCGCCAGATGCTTCATGGCAATCAGCCCGTAATCGGCCTTTTTCGAAAGCTTGAACATGCCCCTAGTTTACCACGTCAAACACAGATATGCGACCAATTTAGTCGTAAATGGATACTAACCTAACATCCCACCCGGAGCAAGCGCGTTTCAAGCCAATATCGCCCACAAACCATGCATTTCGACAGGCTTACAATACGACCCGTTTAGTCGCCTTTGCAACCAAACTCATTTGAGAGGGCACTTCCGTCCCCTGAAATGCCTTTAGCCGCAACGAATGGCGTTAAGCTTGCTCCCATTAATTTGTTAATTTCTTATACCCGTATTGGAAAGGGCCCGGTTGCCAGTCCGCAGACTGAATTCCGCCATTCTCGTAGTTTTTATCTCTCTTTTCGTTTCCGCGAATGGGCCCCTTGCCCAAAACGCGCCGGTGCCCCGAAACCATGACGCAAACCGCCAGCTCGCCCCCCAGACACCCGCTGTAACTTTCACTCTCGTCGGTGCCGGAGATATCGCCTCATGCAAAAACCTCAGCGGCGCCGAAGCCACAGCTCAATTGATCGAACGTATTCCCGGCACGGTGTTCGCCGCCGGCGACCTCGCTTACGAAAGCGGCACCCCATCTGAGTTTAAGAATTGCTACAACCCCACCTGGGGCCGCTTCAAAGACCGCACCCGGCCCGCGCCGGGGAATCATGAATACAACGGTTCTCCAGCCACCGGCTATTTCCAGTATTGGGGATCTCAAGCCGGCGATGCCGGCAGCGGTTACTACAGCTATGATCTTGGTGATTGGCACATCATCGCGCTCAATACCAATTGCGCTTCACCGCCGCTTGGCGGATGCGCAGCCGGTTCGCCGCAAGAATTGTGGTTGCGTAAAGATCTCGCGGAACATCCGCATAGCTGCATTTTGGCCTATGGCCACCATCCCCTTTTCAGCAGCGGCTTGATTCGCGAACACGCCATTCAGCCCAAACTTCGCCCACTCTGGGAAGCGCTGTACGAAGCTCACGCGGATCTGGTGGTGGCCGGTCACGAACATTCTTACGAACGGTTCGCGCCGCAGGATCCCAGCGGCCGCGCGGACACCGCGCATGGCATTCGCGAAATCGTCGTCGGCACCGGTGGCAGGGGCCTCTGGCCTCTGGGAAATGCTACTCCGAATAGTGAATACCGGAGCTGGGATACGCTCGGAGTGCTTAAGCTGACGCTTTCGCCAGGAAAATATAAGTGGGAATTTGTTCCGGTGCTTCCCGTGCCGGCAGGATTTTCACCCGATTCGGGCGAGGGTACCTGCCACAATTCCCCGGTCCCCTAAGCTCAGGGTTTGCGCGCCATCAGAAACTCTCACTGTTCGGTTCTAGACCAACCGTCCTGCAATCTTCTATGCATAACGTATGGTTGTCCGTTCTCTGTAAGCAAATTCGCAAATCCAGGAGTACTGCTCGAAAGCACGCTCATTGTGAGCCAGTATTCCTTAAAATCCGGCGAAACGGCGTAATACACAACGCCAGGGCGTCCGTGGACGTTTGTTACGTGGGGCCCCTTTTTTTGGTTCTCTACCACGACCTGGTAGGGCAACACCTGTCCTTGATAGCGGTATTGACTCTCCTCGGGCCAGCGCAGCCCGCCATTTCTGAGGACGTCGTCCTTCCGCGTCGTCGAGCGGAGGGCCTCCTGCATTTCCAAGTCATTCGCCGGGTACCTGTGATGTGCTCCAGCCCACTCGTCGCAATCGAACGTTACGGTAGTCATGTAATTAGAGTCGTTTATCCCGTGTGGTTGCAAATTCGGAAAGAAGATTGCGCCGCAAAGGCACAGCACGACGGGCACGATCAGCAGCCCGGGAAAATTGCAGCGCAATCTGTACAGCATAGCGCCAACCGCTACCAGCGCTGCGGCAAAGTATATGGAAGCCATTTGAAGGTAAGGGTAGTAAAAAGAGTAAAGGTCTCCGCCTTTAGACATAATCCACATGTTCAGATATGACGCACCGAACATGAAAAGCGGCAGGCAAAAGAACAGCAGGAGTAGGGATATCGTTACCCACGTGAGCTTTTTGCGCCCATTCTCGTTCAAGAATCCCACCTCGCTCGAGGCCGACGGTTAAGCTTAGGGTTTCTGCGCCGTGCAAGTCGCTCCCGCACCCGCGGCTTCCACCAGTTTGCGCACGCCGGCCACTGGTATCAGCAATAGCTGCGTTTTAGGTTTCTCCGCGCTCTGCAAAGTTGCGGCCTGCTGCGTCTTCCACTCGTCGGGAGCGCTTTTCCCTTGCGTCAAATAATCCAGCGCTTGCAATCCCGCCGAGCCGATCGCAGCGAGCCCCTGCGAAGTCGTAGTTATCTCATTTGCAAGGGCCGAACGCTGCGCCAATAATTGGAAGGCGCGATCGTTCCGCTGCCAAGCCATAAGTTGCGCGCGTAAACGCGCTTCCGCTTCCGCATCGGAACAATGCCCCGTCAAATATTGCTCAACCGATTCATTAAACCGCCGCCCAGCATCGCTTTCCAGCGGCACCGCGTCCACCAGCCGATTCAACGGTGTTTCGCTGGTGGATTCAAACGTTGCTGTCTCCCCGCGCGTGTAATCTTTCACCGGCTCGACCACGTCCGACAGTGTTTGCAGCGCGCCAAATTGTTCCGGCGTGGCCGCGCCCGCAATGCGTTGCAGCATTCGCCGGTAATACGTGCGATGCGTCAAGCCCAGCCACTCCAGGCGCGCGCTTTCCGCGGTCATGCGGCGGTACATCGAGCCCGCATCCCGCAACTCTTGCGGAGACCACAAGCGTTCCGCTATCGCCGCCGTCCTCGGCCAAATGCGTGACTCGATATTTTCCGGGCCCACGTACTCGCTCCAGATGCACGCTTCGCCGCCCATAATGCGTTGCTTCTCTTCCGGTAAAAGCGCTGCCGCATCATCGCTCAAAGGGTCCACCGAATAGTGCCGTGCCGCGGACCAACCCAAATCGAGGTAATACCCATTCGAAAGAATCCCGCGAAATCCCAGCTTGGCCGCCGCGGCGAGTGACTTTTGCCCGCGCCACGATTGAATCACGATGTCCTTGGGAAGCGTCGGGTCCAGCACTTCGTCCCAGCCCACCATGCTTTTGCCGTGCTTGGCCACGATAGGTTCCAGGCGCGTATTGAAATACGCCTGCAACCCTTCATTCCCTTTCAAATTGTGCGCTTTAATGAATGCTTGAATCTTGGGATTGCCGTCCCACTCTTTTCCGTTTACTTCGTCGCCGCCCACATGGAAAAAGTGGTCGGGAAAAAGTTTTGCCATTTCTCCCACAAATTGGTCGAGAAATTTGTAGGTTTTTTCGTTGGTGGGATCAAGCGCCGGATCGAAAATCCCCCACTTCTGTTCAAGCTGGTAAGGACCCGAACCACTGGCTAACTCTGGATAAGCCGTAAGAAACGCCGTGCTATGGCCCGGCAAATCAAATTCTGGAACCACGCGAATTCCTCGGTCTCGCGCGTATTCGACAAGGTCCGCGACCTCTCCTTGCTTGTAATACAAACCGCCGGAGCCTTTTTCATGCAACTTTGCAAATTTTCTGGTCTCCAGCCGGAATCCCTGATTGTCGGAAAGGTGCCAATGGAAAACATTTAACTTTACCGCTTCCATGCCATCGATGTTGCGCTTGATTACCTCCAGCGGAATAAAATGCCTGCTGGAGTCGATCATCAATCCACGCCAGGGAAACCGCGGCTTGTCCTGAATGATTACCGCCGGCGCGGAAAAACCATCCGGTGAAATATCGACAAGCTGCAAAAAAGTTTGTAGACCGTGTAATGTACCCAGCGGGGTGGCGGCCGAGAGTTTCGCGCCGCTCGAAGAAACTTCCAGAGTGTAGGACTCGTCCTCGCCTACTTCTTGCACCGGCTTGCTGGCGTGGTCGGTGCTTATTACCAGCGTGGCATTTTGCGCGGAAGACGAAGCTATAGAAAATCCCGTTTTGCGCGATAAATGTTGCGTGAATCGCGTTACCGCGCGTTCCAGCCGTGGCTCCGTGTGCCCCGCCAAACGCACGGAAAATTGTGGCGTAATTTTCAGGGTGCCTGCGCCGGCCTGCACGCTCGCCGGCATCGGCATCAAACTCAGCTCAGGTTGCTGCGCGAACGCCATGGAACTCATCATCGTACCTACAAACAAAACTGCGCAAATTCCCGGCCACAGCCTGTTTCCCATGTTTTACCTCTTCTTAAATTCGATGACGGTTAAACCGTATTAAACAAGGGCCTCGACCGTAACTTTCCCAGGTGTCACCTCGCGGATGATGTCACAAAAATGCTGCGACGTGAAATTGATTTTTGTCGGCGGCGGGAGCAAACGTTAGAGAGCTACGGATGTGCCACCCCACTGCTCGGGAGGTACGTCGGCGAACGATTGGGTAAATGTCCAGCGATGCCCGGCGAAATCCTGCGCATTATATTGACGCTCGCCGTAGGGATGGTCGGTCGGGGGAGCGAGGATGCGCGCGCCATGTTTGCTGGCTCGCTCATGGTGAGCGTCCGCATCGGGTACACGCACCATCACCATGTGCGCACTGTCCGCTGGCACGTTTCCTTCGGCCAACACGATGCATCCGTCACCGACTTTGAGCTGAATGCGGTGGTTGGCGATGCGCAGCCGGACCGTGAAGCCAAATGCTTTGCCAAGCCAGTCCGCCGCGACTCCAACATCGGGATATGAAAGCACGGGAATAACGGTGCAAGGGGGCACGGAACGGTTTGAGAGCATGACGACTCCTGTAGTGAGACTCGCTTCGATACGGTAGCACGACGAGGTCATTCCTACTTTCCAAACCCGAATAGGCCTGGGGCCTTGCGGTGCCATTTTGGCGCTCACCATCGCGCGAGGCTGAGTTAGAATAATGCAGGCTCTGTCTCGCACATGAAAACTTCCATTGCCATCTATCCGGGGTCGTTTGACCCGGTCACCAACGGTCACCTGGACCTGATCGAACGCGGTCAAAAGATGTTTGACCGTGTCATCGTGGCGGTGCTTAAAAACGCCGAGAAAGAGCCACTGTTTTCCGTGCCGGAGCGCATCGAAATGCTGCGTGAATCCACAAAACGCTGGCCCAGTGTGGAAGTGGATATTTTTCAGGGTTTGCTCGTCGATTACGCGCGGAAAAAAGGCGCCGGCGTGATTCTCCGCGGTATTCGCGCCATTTCCGACTACGAGTACGAAATGCAAATGGCTTTAATGAATCGCAAGCTGGAGCCCAGACTCGAAACCGTTTTTATGCTTCCCGGCGAAAGTTACAGCTATCTCAGTTCAAAACTCGTTCGCGAAGTTGCGCGCCTGGGCGGCGCGCTGACTGGACTGGTTCCCCCGTCCGTGGAAACCCGTTTGCTGGAAAAATTATCCGCCGGAAAATCGGCTTGAAGTTTTCTCTTTATTCGTCGTTTCATGAATCGTTCTGAAATCCAACAGGAGCAGTCATGCAACTCACCGATCGTCTGAATCGTATTCAAATTTCGCCTACCGCCGCGGTTATCGCCGCCGCGGAACAATTAAAAGCCAAAGGCGTGGACATCGCGGATTTCGGTCCGGGCGAGCCGGACTTTCCTACTCCCGACCACATAAAAAAAGCCGGAATTCGCGCCATCGAAGAAAATAGAAGCAAGTACACCGCGACGCCCGGCATCATGCCGCTGCGCGAAGCCATCTGCGCCTGGCACAAACGCGAGCTGCATTCCAGCTACGAGCCGAAAGAGTGCGTCGTCAACGTTGGCGGCAAACATTCCATCTTCAATGTGATGTGTTCCCTGGTGCAAACCGGCGACGAAGTGATTATTCCCGCGCCGTACTGGGTCAGTTTTCCGGACATCGTGAAATACGCCGGCGGCACCCCCGTTTATGTTTCCACCAGAGCCGAAGATGGCTTCAGCGTCAAGGCGGCGCAAATCGAAAAAGTAATCACTCCCAAAACGAAGATGGTGATTATCAATTCGCCCAGCAACCCCTCGGGCGGCGTCGTTCCGCCCGACGAGTACGAACGAATCCTCGCGCTCTGCAAAAAACATAAAATCTGGTTGATGGGCGACGAGTGCTATTCGCACTTCACCTACGATCCTCACAAACCCTTCTCCATTGCTAGCGTCAGTGGATCGAAAGAACACGTCATCATTATCGGCTCAATGTCCAAAACTTTCGCCATGACCGGCTGGCGCGTCGGCTACACCCTCGCCCCTGAAAAATTGATTCAAGCCGTAATCAAAATGCAAAGCCAGTCCACCTCGAATCCAACTTCTATCGCGCAGTACGCCGCACTCGAAGCCATGCGTGGCACCATGGAAACCGTTCCGCTGATGCTTGTGGAATATACCAAACGCCGCAAACGCATCGTCGAAGGACTTCGCGCCATTCCCGGTGTCACTTGCGAATGGCCTGGCGGCGCTTTTTATGCGTTCCCGAATATTTCGGCGCATCTCGGCGACGGCCCCAACGCTTTCGCCAAAACGTGCACCGAACTTTCGCGACTGCTCCTGGAAAAAGCGCACGTAGCAGTGGTTCCCGGTGAAGCCTTCGGCGCTCCTGGATTTTTACGAATTTCCTACGCCACCTCCATCGAACGCATTGACGAAGGTCTTCGCCGCCTCAACCGTTTTTTTTCCCGCGCTGAAGCCGCCGCCTGAAACGTGAAGCCGGAACCTTTACGGATCGATCCTGTTTTCAGTCCGCGTCCTTGGGGAGCGCGGTCGCTCGCTCCTTTATTTCCGGATAAAACAAATCTTGCCGATCCGCTTGGCGAAGCCTGGCTCACCAGCGTCGACTGCCGAATCGCCACCGGTCCTTACAAGGACAAGAAACTGGGCGCGGCGTGGCGCGAAATGCCGCCAGAGTGGCGCGGGACAAAACTGGCTACGCTGGAAAATTTCCCGATTCTCGTAAAATTTCTTTTCCCCACCGAAAAACTTTCCATCCAAGTGCATCCCAACGACGCCTACGCCTCTGCTCATGAACAGGCTGCAGGCGGCCGCGGTAAAACTGAAATGTGGCACGTCGTTGCAGCACAACCCGATGCGCGCCTGCTGCTGGGATTAAATCCGGGAGTGACAAAAGAAGCTTTCGAGGCGCAACTCGGATCGTCATCTCTGGAAAAACTTTTCAGATCCTACGCGGTAAAGAAGGGCGAGACGTTTTTCGTACCTGCCGGGAAGCCGCACACTCTCGGGGCTGGAATGATTATTTGCGAAGTGCAGCAATATTCCGACCTCACTTACCGGGTCTACGATTACGGACGCGTTGGTCCCGACGGAAAGCCGCGTGATCTGCACATCGCAAAAGCCCTGGAAGTAATGAATTTTGAAAATCCCCCAGATTGCCGCGTCAAGAGTCTGCCCATTCCATCGCACGATGCACTCAAACTTTTTCTTGCCGGTTGCCCTTATTTCGCCACCGAGCGCTGGGAATTTTCTTCCGATTTTATTTTCAACTCTTCCGCCGCCCATTTCGACGTGCTCGTAATCCTGAGTGGCTACGGCACCCTTTCCTGGCAAAACGGCGAAGAAAAATACCAAACCGGGCAGTGTTGGCTGATGCCCGCGTCGCTAGGCCGTTTCGAAATGAAGCCGAAGGAAAACACTTCCGTGATCAGGACGTATGTTCCGGACATGACCATACTTCACGATGAACTACGCGCCGAAGGCATTGCGGAAACAAAACTGGCAAACGTTTTGTTCGATTAGGCGGAATCCAATGGCAAAAGACCGGCTCTCAATTCACGCTGTAATACTCGCGGGAGGACGCGGCACGCGCTTCTGGCCGCGAAGCCGCACGCGTACGCCAAAGCAACTTCTGAACATCATCGGCAAAACGACCATGCTCGAGCAAACCGTCGAACGGCTGCGTCCCTTGGTCCCCCCTGAACGCATCTGGACGGTAACCAATAGCGAGCAAGCCGCCGCGGTTCGCAAACAATTGCCCGCCACATCTCGCAAACACGTTTTGACCGAACCGATAGGACGCAACACTGCTGCCGCGATTGCCCTAGCCGCCGTGCATGTACGCCATGCCGCCAAAGGCGATGCCTTGCTCGCGGTGCTCCCCGCCGACCATTTCATTTCACAACCCGATCGCTATCGCAAAATTATGTCGGCCGCACTTGAAGTCGCGCAGAAACCCGGCCGCATGGTGGTTCTGGGTATTCCCCCCACTCATCCGGAAACCGGTTTTGGTTATGTGCAGCGCATGGGCGAATCGTTCGCGGCAAAAAATCTTCCAGCTTTTGCTGTGCGCCGCTTCACCGAAAAGCCCGACGCCGTGCGCGCCGCAGAATATGTTGCCTCCGGCGAATATCATTGGAACGCCGGCATGTTTTTCTGGCGCGTTTCCACTTTTCTGGAAAGCTTGCAGCGCAATTTACCAAAAACATTTGAGGCTATCGAAACGCTCGCGCAACACATCGGTAAATTCTCCTATGACAAAAAACTTCGCCAAATTTATCCCGCGCTTGAAAATATCTCCGTCGATTACGCCATTCTCGAACGTGAAACCGCCGACGTAACCGTTCCGCGAGTCTTTACCATTCCCGCCGAAGTAGGTTGGAGCGATATCGGTTCCTGGGCAGCGGTATTCGAGCTTCTGACCAAGCAGAAAAAGGACAACGTCTTTGCGGGCCCCGGCCACGCGCTCGACGCCCAAGGCAATTTTCTTTGGAGTCCCGGTAAATTCGTTGCCGCCATCGGAGTGCACAATCTCGTCGTTGTGGAAACTCCGGACGCCCTGCTCATCTGCCCGCGAGATCGCGCTCAAGACGTGGGAAAACTCGTTAAATTATTGGAAGAGCAGCGCCACAAGCATTTGTTGTAAGAGCACTGCCAACGATGTTCGGCTTCGCGTAACCAGCCAATCCGGCTCTTTTTCGCGATAGCTCTTCGCGTATACTCAAATTTCATGACGAACATCAAATTTGGCACAGACGGTTGGCGCGGCGTCATCGCTGAAGACTTCACCTTTGCCAATGCGCATAGTGTCGCTCACGCGATTGCTCGCTACGTAGTCCGTGGCGAGGACGCTCGCAAAGGCGTGCTCGTCGGCTACGATCATCGTTTCGCTTCCGACACCATCGCCACCGCCGTTGCCGAGGCCATCAGCTCAACCGGAACGCCGGTCTGGCTCACCGACAAGCCTTGTCCCACTCCCGCAATTTCCCTGCTCGTTCGCCAGCGCCAGGCCGCCGGCGGCATTCTGATCACCGCCAGCCACAATCCTTATCAATGGAATGGCATCAAGTACAAAGCGAGCTATGGCAGCTCCGCGCTTCCGGGCATCGTGGCGCAAATTGAAAACGAATTGGCGACTGTCTTGCAGAATGGCGCGCCAGCTCTGCCACCTAGAAAAGATCTCGTGCATACGCTAGAGCCGCGCGCCCCCTATTTGGATACCGTCGAAAAACTTATCGATTGGAAAAAATTGCGCGCCGCAAAGTTTCGCTTTGTCGTGGATCCCATGCACGGTTCCGCCGCGGGTCTACTCCGCGAACTTTTCACGCGCAACGGTATCTCCTGCGACGAAATTCGCGCCACTCGCGATCCTCTTTTTGGCGGCGTCCACCCAGAACCAATCGACCCGCATATTGACGCCCTGCGCCAAGCCGTCCTTTCCGGCAGTTACGACGCCGGCCTCGCCGCCGATGGCGATGGCGACCGCATCGGCGCAATCGATCGCGACGGCACTTTCGTGAATCCCCACCAAATCCTGGCTCTAATGGTTTGGCACCTGGCCGGCACCAGAAATTTGCCGGGGGATATTGCCAAAACTTTTTCCGTCACCAAATTAATTGACAAGCTCGCCGCAAAATTTAATCGCAAGCTTCACGAAGTACCGATCGGATTCAAATATATTTGCGAGCTTATGCTGCAACAAAATATTCTCATCGGCGGCGAAGAAAGCGGCGGCATCGGCACCAGTCTTTATCTACCCGAGCGGGACGCCACTGTCTCCGCGCTGCTGTTAGCCGAGCTGATGGCTTGGCACGGAAAATCGCTCGGCGAACTGCTCGCCGTGCTTCACGCTGAATTTGGCGAATTTCACTACGGCCGCGTGGACCTGGACCTCAAGCCCGGGCAGAAAGAAAAGGCCATTACGCATTTCTCCGGCCAGCAACTTTCTAAAATTCTCGAATGGCCGGTGGCGCGCCGCGAATCCATGGATGGCATCAAATTATATCTTGGCGAAATCGGCTGGGTTTTGATCCGCGCTTCCGGCACGGAAAATCTTTTGCGCGTCTACTGTGAAACTTCGCGCCAGGAGTTCACCGCTCGCGTTCTTGAAGCAGTCACCACCGCGGTGCGCGCTCTTTAGGAAGGGAGTTACACATGGATACGATCAATCTCAAAGAAAAATTCTTGCGTTTCACCGACCAGTGGAATCCAAAAATTCTTGCCGAAGTCAACGATTGCCACATCAAGGCAGTTAAGCTCAAGGGTGAATTCATCTGGCATCATCACGACCACGAAGACGAATTATTTTGGGTTGTAAAAGGCGTGCTGCGCATGAAATTCCGCGACCGCGAAACAGTTATTCGTGAAGGAGAATTTGTAGTTGTTCCTCGCGGCGTGGAGCATCTCCCCATCGCCGATGACGAAGTTCACATCGTTTTAATCGAACCAAAATCCACACTCAACACCGGTAACATCACCAATGAAAGGACTGTCCCGCAGCTCGAACGCATTTGACTCTCATGCTCTCGCGCCGGAACCCACCCGCCATGGAACATCGCTTCTACACTCTGGATGTTTTTACCACCAAACGTTATGAAGGCAATCCGCTCGCGGTTTTTACCGATGGCGACGGTCTTTCCGACGACGAAATGCTCGCAATCGCTCGCGAAATGAATCTCTCTGAAACCGTTTTTGTCCAGAAGCCAACCGACGACCGTGCTCTCGCGCGCCTGAGAATTTTTACCACGCAGGTTGAACTAAAGCTCGCCGGCCATCCTGTGATTGGCACCTGGTTTTTGCTCGCGGAGCTTGGTGTTGTGCCCGCGCAAGAAGGGGGCGTCCACGTAATGCAGCAAACCGGCGCCGGCGTGTTGCCCGTTGAAATTCGCTTCAAGGATGCGCGCCCCGTGCGTGTAACCATGACGCAGATGGACGCTGCCTTCCGTCCCGTAAAAATTCCAACAAAAAAATTGGCCGCCGCTCTCGGCGTCACGCCGAAAGATTTCGATTCCAATCTTGAACCCGAATACGTCTCCACCGGTGTCTTCAACCTGATGGTTCCGTTCCGCAATCAAGCTTCACTCGCAAAAATCGCCATGAACATGACCGAGCTTCGCGGTCTGCTCGGCAAAAACGCCACCATGGCGTATTGCTTCGCGCTTTCCGGTTCGGATAAAGCTCGCACCCGCGGAATGCTTCCCTGGGAACTATACGAAGACGCCGCGACAGGCTCCGCCGCCGGTTCGCTCGGCGCTTACCTCGTGAAGCATGGCAAGCTTACCGCTGGCCACACACTTACTATTCTGCAAGGCGCGGAGATGGGCCGCCCCAGCCACATCGAAGTGGAAGTCACGCAGACAAAAAAGAAACTTACGCCACGAGTGAGCGGGGCCGCCGTTCGCGTCCTCGAAGGCAGCATTCACGTTTAAATTTTTTGGATCACACGCGCACGCGGGGCGAAAGCTTCGGCGAAGCGAAGTTACAATGTTTTTAAGCTGTTATTTTTTAATGAAGTATGAACCGCATCCAGAATCCCGTTCACAAATCCGCTGGCTTCTTCAGACGAAAACTTTTTCGCCAGATCTACCGCTTCATTCAAGACTACTTTTCCTGGCGTGTCCGCAAACAACAATTCATAAATTCCCAACCGCAGGATGGCGCGATCAATCGAAGAAAGCCGCTCGAATCGCCAGTTGTCTACGTGTTTGGTAATCAACTCATCGAGCGTCGTAACTTCTTCAGCCGTTCCTTCAAAAAGTTTATTTGCAAAAGCGCGAGTTCCCTCGGCGGCCTTCGCGCCTCGCCAGAATTTTGTTTCCAGTTTTTTTACGTCCTGCTGGCTCATGTCCCACTGAAATAACATTTGCATCGCGAATTCCCGTGATTTGGTGCGCAGAGATCCCATCTATTTCGCACCCTGGGACTGTTTCAGCACATCCGCACCGCCGCGAAGTTTTCGGCATAGCCGCGCCATTTCGATCGCGCCCAATCCTGCTTCGAAACCTTTATTTCCGCCTTTCAAGCCTGCGCGGTCAATGGCCTGCTCCAGCGTGTCGCAGGTCAACACACAAAATAAAATCGGCACTCCCGTATCCATTTGCGCCAGTTGTAATCCTCGCGAAGTTTCCGAGCAGACATAATCGTAATGCGATGTCTCCCCGCGTATCACGCATCCAATCGCTATCAGCGCATCGTAACGCCCGGTGAGCGCCAGTTTCTTAGAAACCAGAGGCAATTCAAATGCTCCCGGAACCGGCACGATGTCCACATCTTTTCCCGCTGCGCCCGCGCGACCCAGCGCGTCAACCGCCGCGGCGGAAAGTCTGTCGGTGATGAAACTATTAAATCTGCTCACCACCACGCCAAAACGCAATCCCGCGGCGCTTAGTTCGCCTTCAATTTTTCCTGGCTCAATTTTTTCTTGCGAGGACAAATCTGTTCTCTACTTTCCCTTAAATTGCGCGGGCCGCTTCTCCAGAAAAGCTGCGGTGCCTTCGTGCATATCTTCGGTCGCGCAACTCATGCCGAAAAGCGCCGCTTCCAAAAATAATCCTTCTTCCTGCGGCATTTCCGACCCGCGCTCGATTGCTTCCATGCAATATCGAATTGCCAGCGGCGCTTTTTGGATGATTTTTCGCGCCATGGCCTCCGCCGCGGGCATTAATTCCGCCGGTTCATAAATGTGATTCACCAGCCCGATGCGCAGCGCTTCTTCCGCGCCGATCATTTCTCCCGTCAGGCACAATTCGTGCGCGATGCCTTTTCCGCACAAACGCGCAAGCCGCTGCGATCCACCGTATCCCGGCAAAATTCCCAGGTTGACTTCCGGCTGGCCTAGCTTGGCGGTTTTGCTGGCAAGCCGGATGGAGCAAGCCAGCGCCAGTTCGCAGCCGCCACCAAGCGCGAAACCATTGATCGCGCAAATCGAAGGTTTTCCCATTGTTTCCAGCAAGTGAAAAACTCCTTGCCCAAAAAGTGAAAATTCCCTGGCGCTCACTGCCGTTTGCTGCGCTAGTTCATTAATATCCGCGCCCGCCACAAAAGCTTTTTCTCCAGCGCCGGTCAATATCACCACGCGCACTGCGTCATCTGCGCGAGCGTTCTCGAGTGCGTCGCGCAATTCTTCCAAGGTCGCGCGGTTCAACGCATTCAGCACTTTCGGACGCTGAAATGTGATGAAAGCAATTCCGTCTTTTTTCTCGAAGCTAATATTCTGATAAACCATATGAATTTTTATCGGTGCTATTTTCGTCGGATGCGCTCAAAGTTCGCGCGTACAACACCATCCAGTGCGTTCTTTCTGAATTCGAAGTGTAGCAGAAACACGTCAACAAGGCGGTAGCCCGCACACGCCGCAAATCGCGAACATCAGACCTTGGGAATATCAAACATCACAATTGTATCGCCACCGCGTTTTCGCGCTTCTTCCATGGAAAACTCCGCGCGGTTGATCAAATCGGTCACGATATCTTCGCTGTCGTATTCCGCTCGCGTGACTGCTTCCACGATTCCCGCGCTCAGCGTGATTTGCGTGGAGTCCCACGGCGGGCGCACCCCCGAAGCAGCTCTTCTCAACTTGTCTGCAAGATTTTGCGCGCCGGCTAAGGTGGTATCCGGCAACACAAAAGCCAGCGACCACGACGTATATTTCACAGCCACGTCGTTCTGCCGCACAATCGGCTGCAGCGACCGCGCCAGTTGCTCCAAAAATCGCTCTAGCGGAGCCTCGCCTTCCTGCCGCAGGATCTCCGCGCCACGATCAATCTGCAAAATTGCCAGCGCCAATGGCGTGCCCTGCGTCTTTGCGCGTTCCGCCTCGTTCAGCAGACAACTTTGATAGGAGCTGCGGCTCAACAAGCCAGTTCGCTCGTCGGAAACTCCCATCCGCCGCACCAATGAACGCAACCGAGTATGGCTGACATTCATCAGCATCTGATCGCCGATGGCCTGCAAAAAATAAGTCTCGTTGGGTCTCCACTTGTGCGCGTCGGCGTGTCCCAGAATCAACATGCCCGCGGGCGCCTGCGTTTCTTTGTCAGTAATCACCACTGCGAGGGCGGTGCGCAAATTCAATTCAGAAAGGATTGATCCAGGCGTCGCATCGACGATGAGCCCGCCCAGATCGTCCGGCTTCGCTTTCTCCATGTGCGCCAGCAAAAAAACAACTTGCGCGCCAGGTGCGGGCCGGACGTTTGGGGCGCAATATTCTGCAGCCAGTTCCGGCGGCCGTCCAGGAGCGCCAATCACTGCCAGCGCGCGGGTAGCCTTCAAATAACTCCCGACCTCGCTGACCGCGGTGTTCAACATCGCGCGCGGCGTTTGTTGCCGGAAAATTTTCTGATTAATTTCAGAAATTTTCGACAGGTCACGCAGCGTTTCCGCGGTGTACACGCCCGTCTTGGTGGTTAATCCGCCGCTTGGCCCGTCCGTAACCGGCGCCGCCGTAACTTGCGGAGCTGCTTCAGAAGCTTCCGCATTCTCGGCCTTTTCCGAGCCCGGGGGCCACCAGTTTGCCGTTTGATAAAGATTTTGCAGCCGCGCGTTACGTTTTTCCTCCCCGGGAAACATTGCGGCAATTTTTTGCAATCGTTCCAGCGCTTTCGCTTGCAGCGCGTATTGCAGAAAAATTTCTGTCTGCACGATTAAATCTTCCAGAGCTTGCAGTTGCTTGCCCTCTGGCGTTACGGTCTCTTCCCCGGTCAAGACTTTGTGCGCGGAAGTCGGCTGTGGCCGTGTGGACGGCGGCGTGGAAAGTGTCACGGAACTTGCCAGCCGCGCCGATATTCGCTTTAAAAATAATTCGTCGACGTGCCCGTGGAGCCGCTCCAGCCGCTCCTGATTGCGGTGGTCATAAGAATCAATATCCACGAGACGTTCGAGACAATCGCACGCTTTTGCAAAATTCTCTTCCTCGAAATACAAGTCATACAACTTCAGCAGCACTTCAAAATACTGTGATTCGCGGTTCAGTTCGTTGTAAAGCGTGCCTGCAAATTCCAGCAACGCTTTCGATCGCGGATTCTGGCTGACTACTCCTTCCAGCCGGGTTGCAAATTCATCCTGTTTCTTGTCGGCAAACAGGCGCTGCTTCAAAGTTTTGAGTAGCGCTACCGACTCGGTATCCTTGCCGGCTTCCGAGTACGCGCTTGCCAGCTCAAAAATTCGCGTGATGCCTTCGTTTTTCTCGCGCAGCAAACGTTCCAATACTTCCCGCGCGCGATCCAGTTGCCCGGAACGAACCAATGCGTCGGCAAACGTATCGAGCAGCGGTCCGCTGGTTTCCGCGGCCACGAAAGGCTCCAATAGCGATACCGCGGTTTTCGCATCTCCTGAACGCAGTATTGCTTCACCATAAAGAAGCGCCGCGCCTCGTTCGCCGGGTGCAAGCTCATGCGCGCGTGCCAGAAGTTTGATTGCGTCGCTTTTCGCTCCGCTCGCTGACGCAAGCTGCCCGGCGCGCAAAAATGCCCTTGCTGCAAGTGCATTCTTGCCCAGTTCCGCGGCGGCTTCCGCCAAGCGCAGTTGTTGCGCCATGCTGCCCGGGTCGATTTGCGCAATTCGCTCCCAGCAAAACAGCGCGTCTTCGCGACGCCCGGCAGTCGTAAATAATTCCGCTGCTTTTGTGTATTGTTCTATGGCTTCTTCGCCATGATTTTGCCGCTGCTGCAAAAATGCGTAGCGGGCAATGCGCTCGGGAGGCTGCTGCACCGAACTTCCACGCAAAAACCGGTTATAGATCGCCAGCGCCTTGGTTTCTTCTTTGGGATCGACCAAAAGATCGAAAAGATGCGCGTAATAAACCGCCGAACGCTCCGGCTGGTCCATTCGAGCATACAAATCTCCCAGCGCTTGACTCGCTTCCTGATGCTGGGGCGATTCCTCGAGCACCGCGAGGTACGCTTCAATAGCGTCCTGTAAGCGATTCTTTTCCAGAAAGCGCTTGGCGCGCTCCAATTGTTTCGTGACGTCTACGGCCATCCGGGCGAATTACCTTTGTGGTTTGTGTTTGCTGCCGCCGAAGCGGCTGGTGCTTGCGCAGCGAACCCGCTCTAACTATATACCGCATCCGAAGAGTGCGTACTTTCTGCGTGACTTTTCGATGTGGTATGCGGCAAGACCTCGCGAAACTCCATTTTTAGCCGCTGGCCTTCTACTGCTCGCGCTGGCCTTAAACTGGTTGCTCCCGTGCCCGAATAATTCGCAACGCGAAAATGATAAACTTGGGAAATGTCGGAGGTGAAAAATTCGTTGAAGGTGGGGCCCGCCGGCTGGGTGTATCCGGATTGGGCGGGGATAGCGTACCCAAAACCTCGGCCCCGGGGGTTTCACGAAGCCACGTACCTCGCTGAATATTTTGACACCATCGAAATCAATACTTCTTTCTACCAGCCGCTTCGTGCGGATTACTGCAAACAGTGGCTGGAACATGTTTCCGCAAATCCGCATTTTCTGTTTACCGCGAAGCTCTGGCAGAAATTTACGCATGAGACCGGCGCGAACCTGGAGGATGAGCGCGCCGTTCGCGCGGGCCTGGAAGTGTTAAACAATTGCGGGAAACTTGGCGCATTGCTTTTGCAATTCCCATTTTCTTTTCACAAAACACCGGACAACCATGTTTACTTGAAGCAACTTTTGGAACGATTCAAGGATTTTCCTCTGGTTGTTGAAGTCCGTCACGCCACCTGGAACGACGCGGGTTTTTATGAATTTTTGCGCGAGAAAAATGTCGGCTTTTGCAACATCGATCAGCCGGTGATTGGCAGATCCATCAAACCGTCCGCGCACGTCACAGCGTCGGTGGGATACGTGCGTCTGCATGGCCGGCGCTATGACACGTGGTTTTCGGACGATCCGGAAAAAATACCAGGTAATCGCTATGACTACCTTTATTCCGCCGCCGAACTTGAACCGTGGGGCGAACGAGTTCGCAACTTGCAAAAAGTTTCTTCTAAAACTTTTGTTATTTTCAATAATCACCCGCAAGGCAAAGGCTTGGTCAATGCCCTGCAACTACTCCACGCACTAAAAAAGGAAAAAGTAAAAGTTCCCGAACCGCTTCGCGAACATTATCCCGAACTGAACAAAATTGCTTCCGAACCTCCAAAAAACCCTACCCTTTTTCCAGTTGGTCTTTCACCGAAACGACCTTCGGCCAAAAGTTGATGCACTCATGAAAACCGCGGACCCAAACTTAGCGGAGTCGGGCAACTATTCATCGTCGGAAGAGGACGCAACTTTAAGTACCGCGAGAAATGCTTCTTGCGGAATATCCACCTGACCGACACGTTTCATGCGCTTCTTGCCTTCTTTTTGTTTTTCGAGGAGTTTGCGTTTACGCGAAATGTCTCCGCCGTAGCATTTCGCGATCACGTTTTTGCGAATCGCGGTCACGGTTTCGCGTGCGATCACCCTGCTTCCAATCGCGGCTTGAATCGGCACATCAAACATTTGCCGTGGAATTAATTTCCGTAAAC
Source organism: Candidatus Dormiibacterota bacterium (assembly GCA_035602385.1). Taxonomy (GTDB): domain Bacteria; phylum Acidobacteriota; class Terriglobia; order Acidiferrales; family UBA7541; genus Acidiferrum. The sequence continues at coordinate 57,051 of DATNME010000007.1, read as the reverse complement.
GCGAAACCAGATCGCGTCCGCGGTCAAACGCAAATTCACGGTGAATAATCAGCGCCAGCGCATCCACCGGTTCGCCCGCAACCAATACATCCAGCTTGATCAAATCGGATTCGCTGTAACCCGCCAGATGATAATCGAGCGAAGCATATCCCCGCGAAACGCTTTTCAAACGATCGTAAAAATCCAGCACGATTTCGTTGAGCGGCAATTCATAAGTCAGCATGACCCGCGTTGGAGAAAGATATTCGAAGTTTTTCTGCGTCCCGCGTTTGTCCTGACAGAGCTGCAGAATTCCGCCAACGGAATCTTCATTGGTAATGATCATCGCCTTGATAATCGGCTCTTCAATCTTCGCAATCTCCCCGGGATTAGGAAATCGCGCGGGGCTATCCACTTCAATCACTTCTCCGGTTACCTTGGTAATCCGGTAACGCACGCTAGGCGCCGTGGTAATTAAATTTAAGCCGAATTCCCGCTCCAGCCGCTCCTGCACAATTTCCATGTGCAAAAGCCCAAGAAATCCGCAGCGAAATCCAAATCCCAGCGCCACGGAATTTTCCGGATCGTAAAAAAATGCCGCGTCATTCAGTTGCAATTTTCCGAGAGCATCGCGCAGCGGCTCGTATTCATCCGCCAGCACCGGAAAAATTCCCGCAAACACCATCGGCTTGATGGCTTCAAATCCGGGCAGCGCTGGCGCCGGACGCGTCGCATCCGTGACGGTGTCCCCCATGCGCGCATCCGCCACGCGTTTGATATTCGCAACAATAAATCCCACGTCGCCGGCTTCCAGTTCGTCCAGCGCAATCGGCTTTGGCGTCAGCGTCCCCAGTGTCTCCACCTCGTACACCTCGCCGGTGGCCACCAGGCGTATTTTCATGTGCTTGGTGATGCGGCCTTCCATTACGCGGACCAGCACCACCGCCCCCCGGTAGATATCAAACCAGGAATCAAACACCAGCGCCTGAAACGGATTATCCACGCTGCCCTTGGGGGCCGGGATGCGATGGACAATCGCTTCAAGGACATCTTCAACTCCGAGGCCGCTTTTCGCGCTTATCAGAAGCGCGTCCGCAGCAGGGATGGCGAGAACACTTTCGATTTGCTCTTTTACAAAATCGGTCTGGGCGGCGGGCAAATCAATTTTATTGATCACCGGCAAAATCGTGAGATTGTGGCCGGCGGCGAGAAACGTGTTGGCTACGGTTTGCGCTTCGACTCCCTGGCTGGCGTCTACCACCAGGAGAGCGCCCTCGCACGCTGAGAGTGCGCGCGAGACTTCGTAGGAGAAATCGACGTGGCCGGGAGTGTCGATTAAATTCAGGCGATAGGTGTTTCCATCCTTCGCTTTGTAATGCAGGCGAATACTTTTCGCTTTAATGGTGATGCCACGCTCGCGTTCCAGGTCCATGGAATCGAGCACTTGGGCTTGCATTTCGCGGGAACTGAGCGCTCCGGTCATTTCCAAAAGGCGATCGGCCAGCGTGGACTTGCCGTGATCGATGTGCGCGATGATGCAAAAATTTCGTATGAACTGCGGGTCCATGTAACTTTCTTAGCGCGGGCTTGCCGCGAGATTTTTCTATTCCGGTAACGCGCTGAATGCAGCATACGCGCGCGATGCGGAGACTACACGCGAGGAAAATCCTGCCGTGTAAACCATCAGTTTGCCACACTTTGCGTGCCGAGTCAGCCGTTGCAAATGTCATTGCTAATTCTTGTCCTTTACCTCGGTGGTGAGGCGGCCGCGGTGGAGTTGGATGGCGACGGCGTCGCCCAGGGCGACCTGGTCGGCGGAGCGGAGGAGGTTGCCGGCGACGTCGGTGGCGATGGCGTAGCCGCGTTCGAGGGCTTTGAGGGGGCCGCGCTCTTCGAGTTGGACGCGGGCGCGGTCGAGACGTTCGCGCTTCGCGCGAAGGATGCGTTCGGTGCGAAGGCCGAGTTCGACGGCGCGCTTTTCGAGGCGAAGGTGCAGTGCGGCGATTTTCCTTTGAAAATCGAAGCTGGAGATGCGCAGGTGGGCGGCGGTGAAACGTTTGCGCGAGTGCTCGAGGCGGGCGCGAAGGCCGGTGGCGAGGCGTGAGGTCATTTCGTCGGCGCGCTGGCGCTGCTGGCGAAGGAGATCGAGCGGGCGGCGGAAACCGCGGCGCGCGGAGAGTTCATGGATACGGCGCGAGAGATCGAGGAAGCGATGGCGCATGGCGACGATGAGGCATTCGTGCAGGTCGGCGATGTGCTTGTCAAATTCGCGGCGAGTCTGGACGACGAGCTCGGCGGCGGCGGAAGGGGTGGGAGCGCGTAAATCGGCGACGAAATCGGCGATGGTGAAGTCCGTTTCATGGCCAACGCCGGAGATGACCGCGATGACCGAAGCGAAAATGGCGCGAGCGACAATTTCCTCGTTGAAGGCCCAGAGATCCTCGAGCGAGCCGCCACCGCGCGTGAGGATGATGACGTCGGCGGTGCCTTTACGGTTGAAGTAGCGGAGCGCTTCGACGATTTGGGCGGCGGAACCTTCTCCCTGGACGCGAACGGGGTAGACGGTGAGACAGACGTTGGGAAAGCGGCGGGTGAGGATTTGCACGACGTCGCGGACGGCGGCTCCGCGGGGCGAAGTGATGATGCCGATGCGCGTGGGAAGAAGCGGCAAGGATTTTTTTCGCGTGGCGTGGAAAAGGCCTTCGGCTTCGAGGCGTTTCTTTAGTTGCTCGAAAGCGAGTTGGAGGGCGCCGCGACCGACGGGCTCCATGCTTTCGACGTAGATCTGATATTCGCCGCGGAGTTCGTAGACGCTGATGGTGCCGCGCACGGTAACCTGTAAACCGTCTTCGGGGCGAAATTTGAGGAGGCGCAACTGGGTTTTGAAGCAGACGCAGCGGATGCGAGCCTTTTCGTCCTTTAAAGTGAAGTAGATGTGGCCGGACTGCGCTTCGCGGCAATTGGAGATTTCGCCAAGGACGGAGACGTCAGTGAAGTTTTTGGTGAGGAGGTCGCGGATTTTGTTGGTGAGCTCGGTGACGGTGAAGGCACGGCGGTCGGGCATCAGGTTGAAGGTGAGTTGGCTCATGGGATGGAATTGGGCTGAAAATAGTTAGCTAAGTCTAATGAATGACTACCCCCCTCCCCCTTTTTCATAAGTGTTCATTCTAAAGGAAGATAAAGTTGTTTGTTTTGATACAGTTTCGCAAGTTCTGTTCTAAACCGCTTCCAAGCTAGCAAAATCTGCGCGTTAGCCGCTCCAATTTCCCCGAGAAACCTAGCCGGAAAATGAATCATTAAAGGCAAAATACTATTTTGGCATAAGTGTCAAGTGAGTACTGGTCATTTTCCTCGCCGTGACAGGGCTACTGCTAATCCATTTCGTTTCCTTTCCCGCAATGAGCAAGTTGTTTGGTTTCCGGTTGGGCCAGTACGAGACAGAACTTAGTCGTATGTGGCCTGTCGTTGATGTCCAGGTAGGTTGCTTGCCCGAAGTAGTAAAGAAACTGCGTACCTTGTTTTATGGCAGGGTAGTTTCGCACAATGAACTCATGGGTGGCTGCGTCCATGGAAGAGTCAAAGATCGCTTTTCTGGTCGCATTAGGTGCAGCGACATACCTTTCTTTGGATTGGCTGAAATAACCCAAAAATGTCTTCCAATCAGCATCGGTCGGACCGGAGAGCCTGGAATCATAAACTTGAAAAATGCCACTCTCGTTGATTTGTCGAGCGGGAGTCTTGCCGGTGTTCCGAAACGATATTTGAAAACGAAATGGTTTTTTCGTGTCGCTAGGGTCGTATTGCAAAATCTCGAAATCAGAAACTCCGAACCAAGCACGCCCATCAAGCTTGGAAGCCTCGATAGTGGAATTCATAGCATCACGCGCAATATCGGCCTGCCTCTTGGCTTGAGCAGCCAAAAGGTTAGTTGCTTTGGCTTGATCAAGAGCGCGGTCGGCAACATCCTTCGTCCTGTCGGCTTGGTTTTTGGCCTGAACCGCCAATTCGTGGGTATCCGTACTACTGGTTTTGATTTCTATCAGAGTATTGCTCGCAGTTGTTGCGGCACTCTCGGCAGCCTTGGCACTCCTGCTAGCTATGCGAGCCTGCCATGCATTAATTACCCCGACAACGGCCGTACAAATAACCAACAAAAACGTGAAGAGAACCATTTTTCTATCAAGCGAAAGCTGTTTATCTTTGTACTCTTTGTCGCGTTTCTTGGACTCTGCCTGCTCACGTTCTACTTCACTCAATCGGTCGAAAATTGGGATTCCATCCTCTACGTGAAAGGGTGGCTTTGGATTATCGTTTTGCTGATCTGCGCTCAATTTTGTTTCTTCCTTTTTTTGAGAACGGAAAACCGGAAAGAGTGTTAGGCCGCGGCTGGGCTGATATGTGCCTGGCGGGCTTGGAGCTTAAAGCCGAGCCAGACGGCGGGAGGATAGAGAAGGAGAAGAGCGAAACTGAACCAGTGGGGAGCGTTGTTCCAGAGGAAAATGGTAGAAACCAATCCCACTAGCTCACCAAGAACGATAAGGCTGATCGTGGCGTTTCGGCGAACTGGAGGGTGCGCGATTCGGGCGCATACGAAGCCGCCGATGATGGAGTAGAGGGTGTCGGTGACTACGCTGATCAGAAAGTAGTGGAGCGGGCGAGGCGTCATGGTTTTAAGACCGGGAATGAGGGCAGCGAAGAGCTGATCGGTGGAGAAGATGAGCACGCCCGTGACGAGGTATCCGGCGATGACTGCCAGGATGTTTCGGAGCATGGGGGGCCTCCTTCTAGAGGGGCCTGCAGGCAGGCCTGCCAAGGCAGGCAGGCGGAATGTATCACAAGAAATGGAATGGGTCATTGAGGATTCGCGTTATTACACGTTATTTATTAGAGGGAGGCGCGGGCGGAGCGCAGTGATTGACACCCGCGTGAGGTGGGAATATAGTTCGCCACAAAGTGGTCGCAAAGGGTAGTTGCAAAGGTCGGTAGTCGGTCAAGCAGGTCTAGATAAGGAGTACTCCGATGAAATCCATCTCCGTCGCAGGTAGTTTGCTGTTTGCTTTTTGTTTTAGCGGCGCAGTTCTGGCGCAATCGACACAACAGGCCACCGCGGAAGTAAGCCCAACAATGCACGCGGCGGTTGCGAAGACGAGTACGGAGAAGGTGGTTTTGAAGGAAGGCAGCGACGTGCAGCTAAAGTTTGCGCAGGATTTGAATTCAAAGACTGCCGTCGAAGGGGATCCGGTGACGCTGGTGCTGGACCAGGATTTGAAGGCGGGCGATGTGGTGGTCGCAAAAGCGGGATCGAAAGCCGTGGGCACCATCACGCACAGTAAAAAAGCGGGAATGATGGGGCATGCCGGTGAATTGAATATGCGGCTGGAATATTTGATTGTGGGAGACAGCCGATTAAAGTTGCGCGGGAGCAAAGGCAAAGAAGGAGAAGGAAAAGAAGGCACGGCGGTGGCGTTGACGGTATTGTTTGGGCCGATCGGGCTGATCAAGCACGGAAAGAACGTGGAAATAAAATCAGGAACGGCTTTACCGGCGTACACGGACGAGGTTTTCACGGTAGCAGAAGCAAAATAAAGAACAGCGCACAGCGAAGAAATCCGATTTGAATAATAAACCTCGGTTACAAGCCGAGGTTTATTTTTGCATCCCGCAGTAGTATCGATTCTTTAAAAAACTCAGTCGAAAGAGCGGTGAAGCAGATTCCTCACCCGCAGCGGGTTCGGAATGACAGGTACGTCCATGCCCAAGGGGCGCGTTTCCTCAGGGGCTAAAGCCCCTTGATAGGGATGGGTGAATGTCGGAGCTGAGCCCGAAAGCATGGAGGATTGATATGAGGGGAATAAGGAAGAGTACAGCGAATAATGTATTCCCCGGGATGTGAAGCTGAGGTATTTTTTAGGGCAAGGTAAGGTGTTTTCTTTATGACGAAAAGGGTGCTGATCGTCGACGATCGCAGCACGATTCGGTCGATTTTCAGTAAAATTTTGAGCCAACGCCCGGACCTGGAGGTTTGCGGAGAGGCGGAGGATGGCCTGGAAGCAATTCAAAAAGCAAAATCCCTGAAGCCGGATTTGGTTTTGCTGGATGTATCGATGCCAATGATGAGCGGAATAGAGGTCGCATCGGTGCTACGGAAATTTTTTCCAAGCATGGCCATTATTCTGGTGACGATGCACGGTGAAAAGATTGGTAAAGCGCTGGCCTCGGCAGTGGGCGTTGACGCGGTGCTGGCGAAACAGGATGGAATGACGGGATTGCTGGAAGCGGTGGATAAAGCGCTGGCGAGCAAATCCCCGGTGGCACCGGTTATCGAAGCGCGCCTAGAACCTACGGCACCAGAATTAGAAAATCAAGAACGCGCGATAGACGCGTCGCATAGAGAGTAATCGAGGAAAGTGCGGTTGAAGCGATTTACGGGTGAGCGCCGGATCAGCGACGAGAAAAAAGCCAGAACAAGAGACTGACGGCGGCGCTAAGAACGAGACACGTGACAATTGGGAAATAGAACGCGGTGTGTCCGGTGCGATGTACGATGTCACCGGGAAGCCTGCCCAAACGGAACGGAAGTTTGCCGCCGAAATAGAGTAAAGCGCCGGCTAACGCAAGAGCTCCCCCAAACAAAAGAAGAATGCGACCGAAATCGCGAGCAGGATCCATGAGAAATTACTTTTTGTAATCCTTGGGATCCTCGGGCGTTTCGTGAGTGTGAACTTCGCTTTCGTCGGCGTCGCCGGCGTCCTCAACACCTTTGACAATTTCCGCTTCGAAGGCGTTGCCTTCCTCGAGCAGTTCGTCGACACTTTCTGAATTTGCGCTTTCGAGATTGGAGAGGCCCTGCAAATCTCCGGATTGGCCGCCGGAACGAGCGCCTAATCCCTTGGGGAGAACGGCGGCGGTATCGACGGTAACGTCCCGGTCGAGGGAGCTCCTTCTTGAGGCGCTGCGAGTGGTCTGGGGAGCGGCGGGCTTTCTGGCCGCGTTGCGGCTTTTTATGGTGGCTTTCTTTTTAGCTGGTTTGCGGTTGATAGTTTTTTTCGCGGAGGGCTTTTTCGCGGAGACTTTTTTTACGGAAGCCTTTTTGGGGCGTGCGGACTTTTTGGTTAGTTTTTTGCGGGTTTTCTTTTTGGGGGCCATAGCGGCATTTTAACACCACGGGCCGGCAATAAGGAAAGCTTAGGACTGGGGAGAGGTAGGGGACTCGCCGAGGGACAGGGCGGGGACCAGGTAGTGGAGGAGGTAATCGCGGATGGAATCGTTGAGTGGGGTGATGGGATTTTTGTAGCCGGTGGCGAGGAGTTTTTGGATGGAGGCTCGGGTGAAGTATTGGTATTTGTCGCGAAGGGCGGGGGGCATGTCGATATATTCGATGCGCGGGGATTTTTGCAGGGCGGAAAAAATTGCGTGGGCTAGCTCGTTCCAGGTGTGGGCGGTGCCGGAACCAATATTGTACAGACCGGCGGCGGAAGAGGATTCGGCGAGGTGCAGGGTCATGGCGGTGGCATCTTTGACGTAGAGGAAATCGCGACGCTGTTCGCCGTCGGGATAATCGGGGCGATAACTCTTGAATAGGCGGATGACGCCGGTTTCCTGGATTTGCGCGTAACTTTTGTGGACGACGCTGCGCATGTCTCCTTTGTGAGATTCGTTGGGGCCGAAAACATTGAAATATTTCAGGCCGACGATGCGATCGAGCCATCCGTTGCGGTACGCCAGGACGTCGAATTGATGTTTGGAGGCGCCGTAGAGATTGAGCGGGTGGAGATGGGGGAGTTTTGTGGGGTCGAGATCGTCCATACCGGCGGAGCCATCGCCGTAGGTGGCGGCGGAAGAGGCGTAAACGAAACGGGATCCGGCGGAGAGAGCGTATGTGGCGAGGTCGCGCGTGTATTCGAAATTGTTTTTGCGGAGATAGGCGGCGTCGGTTTCGGTGGTGGAGGAGCAAGCGCCGAGATGGAAAATAAAATCGAAGCGGCCAAGGGAATCTGAAGTTAGCGCGGGGAGGAGAGCGGCGGGGTCGAGGAGCGATTGATATTTTAGCGGGCGAAGATTGCGTTGTTTTTGAGGATTGGGCGGGAAGTCGGCGATGGTAATGTTGTGGCAGCCGCGAGTGTTCAGGGCCCAGACCAGGGCGCTGCCGATGAAGCCTGCGCCACCGGTTACTAGGATGCGGCTGGCGGGAGTGAGCGCGGTTTTGGGCATAGGCGAAAGAGAAGTTTACACCTTGATAGCGCGAGACCCCTGCCAAGCAGGCAGGCTGCCATGGCAGGCGGGCCCGGCTGAAGCAGGCAAGGCATAAAGCTGGAAGAAATTTTAGATGAGTTCGAGGCCGGCGAAGAAGTAGGCGATTTCGAACGCGGCGGTTTCCGGGGCGTCGGAACCGTGAGTGCAGTTATTGCCGATGGAAGTGCCGAGGTCGTGGCGAATGGTGCCGGGCGCGGCTTTTTTCGGATCGGTGGCGCCCATAGTGTCGCGCCATTTGAGAATGGCGCCGTCGGCTTCGAGAACCATGGCGAAAATCTGGCCGGAGCTCATGAAGTCGGTGAGTTCGCCGAAGAAGGGGCGTTGTTTGTGCACGGCGTAAAAGCCGCCAGCTTCTTCTTTGGTGAGGCGCATGGATTTGATGGCGACGATTTTGAAACCGGCGCGGTGAATGCGCGAGAGGATTTCACCTTGCTGGCCGCGGGCTACCGCGTCGGGCTTGATGATTGCGAAAGTGCGTTCTATGGACATTTATGCTCCTGAGATTTCTAAGTAATGGCCGCTGGATTCAGCGGGTCTACCGGTATCGCGCGAAGGCTGATCAGCCTTTTAGAGCCTCGGCGATGGTGCTGCCCAGATCAGCGGGAGTTTCCACGCAGCGGATTCCGGCGGCCGCCATGGCGGCGTATTTTTCCTTGGCGGTGCCCTGGCCACCGCTGATGATGGCGCCAGCGTGGCCCATGCGGCGGCCAGGAGGCGCGGTTTGTCCGGCGATGAAACCAACGACGGGCTTTCTGACATAGGCTTTGATGAATTGCGCGGCGGTTTCTTCGGCATTGCCGCCAATTTCGCCGATCATGATGATGGCGTGAGTGTCGGAATCGTCGTTGAACAGTTTGATGGCGTCGAGAAAAGTTGTGCCGATGATGGGATCGCCGCCAATGCCGATGCAGGTTGACTGGCCGATGCCCAGACGAGTGAGTTGGTCGACGGCTTCGTAAGTGAGCGTGCCGCTGCGGCTGACGACGCCGACATGGCCTTGCTTGTGAATGCGGCCGGGCATGATGCCGATTTTGCATTTGCCGGGAGAGATTACGCCGGGGCAATTCGGACCGATGAGGCGCGTCTTCTTTGGGTCGATCACTTGAGCGACGCGGACCATGTCCATGACGGGGATGCCTTCGGTAATGCAAATGACCAAGGCGATTTCCGCGTCAACGGCTTCGAGAATGGCGTCGGCGGCGTAAGGCGGCGGGACAAAAATTACCGAAGCGTTTGCGGCTGTAGCTTTGGCGGCGTCGCGAACGGTGTTGAAAACAGGGCGCTCGAGATGCTTGGTGCCGCCTTTGCCGGGAGTGATGCCACCGACGACTTGCGTGCCGTACTCGATCATTTGTTGGGCGTGGAAGGTGCCTTCGCGGCCGGTGAAGCCTTGAACGAGGACGCGAGTATTTTCGTTTACTAAAACGCTCATCGCGCACCGCCTGCGAGTGCGACAACTTTTGTGGCGCCGTCTTTCATGCCGTCGGCGATGGTGAAATCGAGACCACTATCCAGGAGGATTTGCTTGCCGCGTTCGACGTTGGTGCCTTCCATGCGGATGACAACGGGCACGTTCAAGTGCAGCTCCTTGGCGGCGGCAACTACGCCGGTGGCGAGAACGTCGCACCGGAGGATGCCGCCAAAAATATTGATGAACACGGCGCGAACGCCGGCGTCGCTATTAAGGATGCGAAAGGCGTTTTTCACTTGTTCGGCGGAAGCGCCGCCGCCGACATCCAGAAAATTAGCGGGAGAGCCGCCGGCGTACTTGATGATGTCCATGGTGGCCATGGCGAGGCCGGCTCCGTTGACCATGCAGGCGACGCTGCCATCGAGCTTGATGTAGTTTAGGCCGTACTTGGAAGCTTCGACCTCGAGTGGATCTTCTTCATCGAGATCGCGGAGCTCGCGAAGTTCCTTGTGACGGATGAGACCGTTGTCATCGAAGGTCATTTTGGCGTCGAGGGCAACGAGGCGGCCGTCACCGGTGATGACGCAGGGATTGATTTCGAGCATGGAGGCATCGGTGTCGACAAAGGCGCGATAGACGGCCTGGAGAAAAGGTACTGCTACGGTGGCGGATTCGGCGGGGAGGCCCATGCCAAAGGCCAATTTGCGCGCTTGATAGGCTTGCAGGCCGATGGCGGGATTGATGGTTTCGCGAAGGATTGATTCGGGATGCTCTTTGGCGACTTCCTCGATTTCCATGCCACCGGCGGTGCTGGCCATAAAGACAGGCTTGGCGGATTCGCGGTCGACGACCAAGCTGAAGTAGAGTTCGCGCTTGATGTCCAAACCTTCTTCGATGAGCAAACGCTTTACGATGCGACCGGCGGGGCCGGTTTGAATGGTGACGAGATTCATGCCAAGCATGTGGCTGGCGATTTCGGCGGCTTCTTCCGGGGAATGGGCTAGCTTGACGCCGCCAGCTTTGCCGCGGCCACCGGCGTGGATCTGCGCTTTGACGACGACGATATTGGATTTGAGGCGCTGGGCGGCTTCGCGAGCTTCTTCTTTGGTGAAGGCGACTTCGCTGCGCGGGGTGGTGACGCCGTAACGGGCGAGGATAGCCTTAGCCTGGTACTCGTGAATCTTCATCTAGTTTCCGTCTTGGGTGCGACCGCGAAGCGGGACACCAGTGTTAGAATTTTTCCGACTGTTGTGGCATAGAAGTTTAACCGGAACAGGGAGAGGGAGCAAGAAGGCGGGGGGCTGGGTGGAATGCAGATTTTTGATGCGGTTATTCGAGGAAATTAGTAGAGGACGATGACAAATACTTTTTTAACACTGGCGGAAAGCGGAGACGGGCTGTCGGCGCCGCAGAGCGAAGCGCTGATGGAAGAGATTCTGCTTGGGCGGATGGTGACCGAAGATATTGTGCGGTTGCTGACGGCGTTGAATCAGCGGCCGGTTCGCGTGGAGCAACTGGCCAGTTTTGCGCGAGTTATGCGACGACATGCGGCAGCGGTTTTTGCGGCGGACGAGCCGGTGCTGGCGCATCTGGTAGATACGTGCGGGACGGGCGGGGACGGAGCGGGGACGTTCAATATTTCCACGGCGGCGGCGATTGTCGCGGCCGGGGCGGGCGCGCGGGTAGCGAAACATGGGAATCGCGGGATGAGTTCGAAGAGCGGTTCGGCGGATGTGCTGGAAGCGCTGGGCGTGCGGCTGGATGTTTCGCTGCAACATGCGGGCGGCGCAATTCGCGAAGTGGGAATTGGATTTTTATTTGCGCCGGCGGCGCATTCGGCAACGCGGCATGCCGCGCCGGCGCGCAAGCAGATTGGCGCGCGAACTATTTTCAATTTGCTGGGACCTTTGACGAATCCCGCAGGGGCGCAGGCGCAAGTGTTGGGAGTTTATTCGAGAGACGTAATGGATGCGATGGCGGGGGCGTTGGCGGAATTGGGCGTAGCGCATGCGATGGTGGTTCATGGCGAAGGCGGACTGGATGAGATTTCGCTATCGGGAGAGACGGAGATAGCGGAAGTGAAAAATGGCAAAGTGCGGAGATATGTGGTGACGCCGGAAGAATTTGGCGTGAGGCGGGCAGCGATAGCCGAGTTGCTCGGGGGGACGGCAGGAGAAAATGCGGAAATAATTAAGGGGATTTTGGCGGGAGAGAGCGGAGCGCGCCGGGATATTGTGGTGATTAATGCGGCGGCCGCGCTGGTAGCCGCGGGGATTGCGGAAAACTTTCGCGAAGGCGCGAAATTGGCGGCGGCAGCGTTGGATAGCGGCGCAGCGCACGCTAAGCTTGCGGCTTTGCGCGCGCACCATACAAAGGGCTAGAGCGAACAAAGGGCTAGTCGCTATGCTAGACTGAGCGCGAGAGTACCGAGTTTTTAATATGCAAAACGAGCCAATGGCTAATCTTCGAGTGCTAACGATCGGGCACTCCAACCATCCGCTGGAACATTTTCTAGGACTCTTGAAGGAACGCGGTGTGGAAGTGGTGGTAGACACGCGTTCGCATCCGTACTCCAACTACGCGACGCATTACGATCAGCAACCTTTAAAAGAAGGGCTGGCTAAGGCCGGCTTTCAATACTTATACCTTGGCCAAGAAATAGGCGGGCGCCCGGATGGCAGCCAGTACTACGATGGCGATGGACGAGTGCTGTATGACAAAGTGGCGGCTTCCGCAGCGTTCAAGAAAGGTTTGCAGCGGCTTCAGGAAGGCATCCGCAAATATACGGTAGCGATGCTTTGCGCCGAGGAAAATCCAGCGGGTTGCCACCGGCGGCGGCTGATCGGCAGAGTTTTAATCGAACAGGGGATTGCCGTCGAACACATTCGAGGCGACGGGCGGTTGCAGTCTGAAGATGAACTGGCGCGGGAAACAGATCCGGCCGATCAACAAATCAGTCTGTTCGAGGAGACAGAGGCGCGGGAATGGAAATCTGTTCCATCGGTTTTACGAAAAAAACGGCAGAACAGTTCTTCAGCATTCTAAAGCGCGAGCAAATCCGCCGGCTGCTGGATGTGCGACTCAACAACGTGTCTCAACTGGCTGGATTTGCCAAACGCGAAGACCTCAAATACTTTCTGAAGGAAATTTGTGATGCGGAATACGTGCATGAACCGCTGCTGGCCCCCACTTCAGAAATGCTGACAAAATACAAAAAAGAAAAAGGCGACTGGGGGGAATACGAAACGAAATTCCTGCGGCTAATGGCGGAACGAAAGATTGAGAAAAAGGTAGATGGCGCGTCGTTCTCGGTTCGAACCGTGCTGCTTTGCAGCGAAGCGAAAGCGGACCATTGCCACCGCAGGCTGGTTCTCGAATACTTGCAAGACAAATGGAGTGGTTTCACGATACGGCACCTGTAACGCCGCCTTAATACACCCACTGCGCTGTTCCAAAATCCTTGCACGGATCGTGGTTAAAGATTAGTATCTGCGTGTTTATTTATGCAGATAGTAATCAATCATTTAACAAGAATGCGATTCGGCTACATCTGCGTCGCGGGGATTGAGCCGACTTCAGGAAGACACATTCGTCCGATCACCAAGCGCCACATGGACAGGAAGCTCTTGCGTGTCAATGGCGGCTCCTTTGAGATCGGCTCCCTGGTAGACCTGGGAAACACGAGATATGGGGGGCGCGCACCCGAATTTGAAGACCACAACTTTTCCCCGGATCATTTGCAACATGTAAGGCGGCTGGCGGCCTCTGATTTTTGGGGATGGCTGACAAAAACTTCTTCGAGTGATTTACGACCGATTTTCGGGAACGAGTTGGAGGAGCACGGACGCGGTTGCGCGATAAATCAGAATTGTGGAACAAGCTCGCTTGGCAATCTTCGACCCAGCAAGATTTCGTTCTTTGGACTTAACGGGCAACGCAAACTGCGAATAGTAATTTCCGATGGGAGATTCAACTGCGATCTTTCCGTGACCGACATACGATTTTACGAAAAAGATCATGAGACGCCGCGCCTAGAAGTGGTGCAAGGGGTAGCCGAGCGATTAGCAAAAGGCAGGGCGTTGCTGAGCGTCGGCTTGTCGAGAGCATTCCTGAAGGACGATCAAACGGCGGCGCTACACTGGTTGCAGGTGAATAATATACATTTCGAAGAAGACCCGCTCGGAAGCCTGTTCGAGTTTAAAAAAGATATGGAAATAAAATCGTGCTAGAGGTTAAGAAAATTCTGGAGGAGTTGCTTGCCGGGGCCGGTGAGGATGGATTCGGGATGGAACTGCACGCCTTCGATTTTGAAGCGGCGGTGGCGCAGGCCCATGATGATGCCGTCGTCGGTTTGCGCGGTGATGGTTAATTCGCGGGGGAATGATTTTCGTTCGACGATCAGGGAATGATAACGCGTGGCCGTGAAGGGATTGGTCAATTTGCGAAAAACTCCCTTGCGGTCATGGCGAATTTCGCTGGTTTTGCCGTGGAAGAGTTTGGGCGCGCGAATGATTTTTCCTCCGAATGCGGCGCCGATGGCTTGATGGCCGAGGCAAACACCGAGGATTGGAAATTTCCCTTTGAGACGCTGGACGAGTTCGACGGAGATGCCGGCTTCTCCGGGCGTGCAAGGGCCGGGAGAAATGACAATGCCGTCCGGTTTGCGGCGGATAATTTCGTCCACGGAAATTTTATCGTTGCGATGCACTTCGACGGCGCAACCGAGTTCGCCCAGGTATTGCGCCAGGTTGTAAGTGAAAGAGTCGTAGTTGTCGAGCAGCAGGATCATGATCGCGCATATCTAGCATAGCATTTTGCGCGAAGGCGCACTTGGCTGGCGGATGAGAATGAGTTAGCGCCGGTGAGCGGCTTCCAGTGCGGTTAACAGTGCTTTTGCTTTATTGACGCTCTCCTGGAACTCGGCGTCGGGGGTAGAGTCCGCAACAATCCCGCCGCCGGCTTGCACATGGGCAACGCCATTTTTAATCACCATGGTGCGCAACGCGATGCAGGAATCGAGATTACCCGCGAAATCAAGATAGAGAATACCGCCGGCGTAAATGCCGCGACGGGTTTTTTCCAGCTCCTCGATAATTTCCATCGAGCGAACTTTCGGAGCGCCGGAAACGGTTCCCGCGGGGAAACAGGCCATCAAAGCGTCGAAGCAGTCGACGTCTTCGCGCAACTTTCCGCGGAGGCTGGAAACTAGATGCATCACGTGGGAGTAGCGCTCGACGGTGAGGAGTTTTTCAGCGTGAACGGAACCGTATTCACAAACGCGGCCGAGATCGTTGCGCCCCAAATCGACGAGCATGATGTGCTCGGCACGTTCCTTTTCGCTGGCGAGCATTTCGCGTTCAAGACGCTGATCTTCGGCTTCATTTTTCCCGCGCCACCGCGTACCTGCAATAGGCCGATAAAAAACATCGCGGCCCTGAACCTTGACGAGCATTTCAGGGGAACTGCCAACCACGAAGACATCGTTCATCTGCAAGTAGAAAAGATATGGGGATGGATTCAGCGCGCGGAGTTCGCGGTAAATGTCGAACGGGGCGGCGTTGGTTTTCGCGGAGAAGCGCTGGCTTAGAACCACTTGAAAGATATCGCCGGCACGAATGTACTGCTTGGCTTTACGCACCGCGGCAAGAAATTCCGAACGCTTAAAATTTGAAGTGATTTTCAAGGGCCGGGGTTTGCGTTTGGCGCTTTTTGCCGGGCGCTCGGATGGAGAAGTTTCTTCGAGAAGCTTTCGGGTTCTTTTAATTTCGCGGACCGCGGCGGAATATTGCGTCCGGAGCGAGCCGGGGTCTTCGGTGTAGACGTTACGCACAATCCAGAGGCGGTGCTGGAGGTGATCGAATGCCAGTATCCCGCGGTAAAACATCAGCATGGCGTCGTATAGGCCGATTTCGTCGCGAAGGCGTTTCGGGAGACGCTCGATGAGGCGAACCATGTCGTAACTAAAATGGCCGATGGCTCCGGCGAGGAGTGGCGGAAGATCCGGCAGACGCACTGGGCGGAAGCGCTGCATGTGAGCGCGTAAAAAAGAAACTGGGTCGCGTTCTTCCCAAATCAGGCGGTCCGGACTTTCCAAAACGCAGGCTCCATTGGCATAGCGAAAAACTTCTTCGGGGTTCGCCCCGGCGAAAGAGTAGCGGGCAATTTTTTCGCCACCTTCCACGCTTTCGAGTAAGAACGAATAACGGGCGCGCTGCGCGATGCGCAGGTAGGCGCTGACGGGGGTAAGCAGATCGGCGGAAAAGACATCGTAAACGGGGATTAAGTTTCCCTGCTTTGCGAGGCGTTGGAATTCAGGGAACGTTGGCCGGATCATCGCGTTTTCGCGGTCTTTCTTCGCGATGTCTTTGTCAGCGATGTCTTTGCGTGCAAGGGGCGCGCAGGATTATTGCGCGATGCTTCAACACGCAGACAAGTGATGACGGCTTTGCGCATGGCGGGTTCTGGGGCGGGCTTGTGGGTCCAAAGCTCCCACTGGGCGATGCCTTGAGCGAGAAACATGTCCACGCCGCTCACGGTGGAAATACCTTTTTGTGCGGCTATTTTCAAGAGCCTGGTGCTTTCAGGGCGATAAATCAAATCCATGACGATGCGACAGTGTAACTCGGAGGCCGCGAGAGGCGAAATGTTAGCGTGGGGATACATGCCGATGGGGGTGGCGTTGAGGATGGCGTCAAAGGATTCGGTGCGTAAAGCGCGACGTGGAATATTTTGGCCGCCTACAGCGTTTGCCAGTTCGCGCGAAGCCTTTTCACGGCGCGCGCAAATGAAGACGTGGGCGCCAGCCTGAGCGAGAGCGAATGCCGCAGCGCGCGCTGATCCACCCGCGCCGAAAATGAGCACGCGGCTTCCGCGGATGCGCAGCTTTCGTTCGAGAGCGCGCAGCACGCCAACGTAGTCGGTGTTGCAGCCATACAGAGTGCCATCGGGACGCACGGTTACGGTGTTTACGGCGCCAATTCGCTGGGCGAGGGGGTCGCATTCGGCAAGGTGCTCGAGGATGGATTGTTTGTGTGGAAGGGTGACGCTGAAGCCGCGCAAATTAAATTCGGGAACGGTTTTGAGAAATTCGCGAAGATTTTTGACGAGAAACGGAAGATATACGGCGTCGAGGTTGCGGGCAACGTAGCCTGAGTTATGCATCAGCGGCGAAAGCGAATGGGCGATAGGATCGCCGATAACGCCGAAGATTTTCGTGCGTGGAGTGATCTTGTGGGCTCGATAGAGATTCACCATGTCGGAAAAACTGACCTGGCCAGGAGCGGTGGATTCGGCAACGGGTGCGTACGCCAATGCGCTATTTTCGCGCAAAGCCAAAATACGGGCCGGCAAACCTATATCGCCCATCGGTACGGCGACCATGTGGGCAGCGTGACGTGCAATGCGCAAAAGGCGAAGGCTGTCGTCAATGGAGTTGGCCATTGCGGCGATTTTGAGGGCATGTATTTCGCCGGTTAAATGCGATGCGAGATTTGTTTGGTTTAGATCAGCGGGTGTACGGGAAAAATCGTGCAAGGAAAGCAAAACGCGCGAGGGTAATGCGAAGGGCCGCAAGACCTGGCCGGGAATTTCGCGGAGGGTTTCGATTTCAAGATCACACCATGAACATCCCGCTTCACGGGCGCGGTTGAGCCACAGCAATTCCGCGTTGACGCTTCCGCGAAAGTTACCGCCTGCGACTTTGCGGCGGCACGTGGCGATGAAGGTGACACCCTTGGGGCGCGACTTTTTCAGCCAACGAAGCCCGAGTGAGCGTTGCGTATCGCTTTCGAGCCAATCGAGGCGCAGCTCGATGGTTTTGGCGGCACGTTGGGCAAGGGGCACCTGGTGCTTCATTTCCGCAAACGTGCGGGCAGCGATGACCGCGCAGATGCGGCGGAGGCCGGCGCCGAATGGGCTGATGGACTTGTTCATGTTCGCCAATTGATTGAAAACAAAGCTAGTAGCATAACCTCTTTTGTTCCTATTCGCCCGTATCAAAAGTGTAAAGCAGGCGCGGCCATTTTGTTGACGCCGGGTGCGAGGCTTGTTACTTTCGCAAGAGATAAGTCCCCGCACGGCCCAAAGGGCGTGTTTTCTAAGGAGTTACGCGATGCGCGCTAATGTAGCGAGTCTATGCCTTTCACTATTCCTGGGAGCGACAGCATGCTTGGCGCAGGAAGCGACACCAAGCGCAGCTATCGATTCCACACAAAATGTTCCTCATGGCTTACGGCCCGACGCCGCGGCAGTGTATTGCTCGGGCTTTATTACCGATCATAAGGTGCCGGATACGCTGCAAATCGTTTCCGCGGAGCAGTCCAGTTACAAGATATTATTTTCACGCGGCGATTACGTTCACATCGGCATGGGAGCGGGCCAGGGGATACGTGTTGGCGACCGTTTCAGCGTGGTGCGACCGAGTGAAGATCCAGACCGGGGAACGTGGTTCAAGTGGCAAAACAGGCTGCTGAAAGCCATGGGCACGCATTACGCGGACCTTGGCACGGTGCAAGTGGTTAGCGTATTACCCAACGCCTCCGTCGCGCAGGTGACCTTCTCGTGCGGTCCGATGTGGCGTGGGGATTTGCTGCGGCCTTACGCTGAGCGCCCGGTTGCACCGTATAAGCCGGCGAGCGAGTTCAACCATTTCGCGCCTGTAAGCGGAAAACCTGTGGCGATGGTCGTGGCACAAAATGGATTTTCCCAGATCGCTGGAACGAACTCGGCGGTTTACATAAATTTGGGAACCGCACAAGGAGTAAAAATCGGCGATTACGTGAGGATGTTCCGGTACCAGGGGTCAACTGTCGAAACCGCTCCACTAAGCAAAGATTATCAATACAAGGTCTTTGGGTTTGGCAGCGCACCGAAACGATATACCTGGCAGGATTTGCCGCGAGAAGTGCTGGGCGAAGGAATCGTGATTAACACCAGCACAAATGCGTCAACGGTTTTCATGACGTACGCGACTGCCGAGGTCTACAGCGGCGATTATGTGGAGCTCGAATAGCAGGGCACTAAAACAAGATTAAAATTTGGGAATTAGAGTGGGACTGCATCTCGGTGTTTTTCCGGCGGGTGCAGCAGGCTCAATTTGCGGCGCTGCTTGATGCGATCATCGAGGTGGCCCCAAAATCGATGGAAATATTGCAGCGCGGAGATCAGCGCGCTGATCACCACCAGCCAGAGAAGAATAAGCCCGACCAGCTTCAGCCAGTGAGATCGTTCGCTGGCGATGAGCACGGCGACGGCGCAAACCTGCAGAACCATTTTTGTTTTGCCGAGAGTGGACGCGGAAATCGTGAAACCCTCGGCGGAAGCGATATTGCGCAGGCCGAGAACGGTGAACTCGCGCCCGATGATGATTACCACCATCCAGGCTTTGACGAGGTGCATGTCCACCAGGGAAATGAATGCGGCGGAGATGAGCAGTTTGTCGGCGATAGGATCGAGCAGGATGCCGAGGGTGGTTACTTGCAAGCGACGCCGCGCGAAATAGCCGTCCGCCCAGTCGGTGAAGGCGGCAAGAAGAAGAATCAGAACCCCCCAAAATTCAAAATGCATGGGGAATCCCCAAACTTCCAGGTTCGGACTGCGCGTCAGCAGAATGACGATCAGCACTGGGACGAAGAATATCCGCAACAATGTCAGCGCGTTCGGGAGGTTCATGGGGCATACGGTGCTCTCCGCTACACGGACGGGGAGCGGTGGCACCGAGGCCTCACTATAGACTCCGTGCGGAGATGCGTCAACGCCTTCCACGTGAGTAAAACGGCGAAAAAGAGATACTCTGCAGTAACTAGAGTGCTGGAAAGCGAAGAAAGGAAAGTAGATACTTTTTAATAACTATGCTCAGGGCGAGCTGTGCAAATACCGAGAAAAGGAGCGCAGCCGAAACGGCCTAAAAGCTGAGAGGGATAGACCATTCATTGAGCTGCTAACGTGATATTTTTCTTATAGTTACGTAGGAACATTGGGGGCAATGGCGCCTGTGCCAGAGGACTTAGAACGTATTGTGAGGGTGCGCTAAGTGATAGTTTCCACGCGATTTCCACAGAAGAAACAGAGCTAGAAACAGCGCACAAAGGCCACAAATGGCGGATATTCGACGCTAAATTCGGCGTGGTCTTTGGGCTATTACTTCTGTGTTACCCCGGAACCGTCGCCGCAATTTGTCAGTCAATGCCAGAAACGTTCTAAACGTGGCGCGGTCCCCTTAGCAAGCGCGCGGGGAGGAATAAGATAGCCGCGAGCAGGCTGAAAACACCTCCGACGGCAATTCCAACGAGGCGAAAAGGTAGAGTCAGCAGCCAAACTATTGGAAACAGAACCAAGGCCATGAGGGCCAGCGGCCAACACAATAAAAAGAGAATGCACCAGAGAAAAAAGGCGGCCATTGAAATTCGCTCCTTAGCGTACTGGGGCTTACCGGCAAAACGCGCATACGCTATCACAATATTTCGGGTAAGTCAGCGCGTGCGTATATAAGTTACGAGCGACGGTGGCGAGAAGTTCCACGAATAGCAAATTTCTGAAGATGAAACTTTTTGACGATGGACGCGGGAACTTCAGCGTGCATATTCATGTGTGACGCATCGACGCTCGAGCGCAGCACGCGGCCGAGCGCGTGAATCATGGCCAGGATGCGGCCTTCCGCGAGTGGAATACGCAGAGAAAGGTCGACGAGGGGATCCGTGGGGAGAGCGTCATCGATACGGCGAAGAAGTTCGTCCAAGCCTTCACCGATGAGACCCGAGACCAGAACCGGGCTGTCGTGGGTGTCTGAATAATGTGTGGCGCGTTTTTCCAGGTTGCGGCGTTCGTTAGCAGGGAGTTGGTCAATTTTATTGTAAACATGGAGAACCGGGCGGCCGGTCACTCCAAGTTCGCGGAGAATTTTGTCGACTTCGGCGTTCAGCTCATGGTGATGAGGATTGGAAATATCGCTGACGTGCAGAATGAGCGCGGCTTCCTGCACTTCTTCAAGGGTGGCGCGAAAGGCGTTGAGCAATCCTTTGGGAAGATCGCGAATAAATCCCACAGTGTCTGAAACCAGCACGCGACGGTGGGAAGGCAATCGTAGCGCGCGAATGGTGGGATCGAGCGTGGCGAACATTCTGGGAGAAACAAGCACTTCGGCGCGACTGAGAGCGTTAAATAAGGTGGATTTACCGGCGTTGGTGTATCCGACGAGCGCGATCGTGCCCAGAGGGACGGAATTGCGGGCTTCGCGCCGTTGCGCGCGTTGTTTGCGGACATCGGCAATAGCAGCTTCAATCTTGTGCACGCGATCGCGAATACGTCGGCGGTCGGTCTCGAGTTTTTTTTCACCAGGGCCGCGAACACCGATACGCCCGGCACCACCCCCGGCGCCACCGGAACCTCCGCCGCCGCTTTTACCGCCGAGGCGCGACATGGCTGTTCCCTTTCCGGTGAGGCGAGGAAGCATGTAGTTGAGTTGCGCCAGTTCCACCTGGAGCTGGCCTTCGCGGCTGCGCGCATGGCTGGCAAAAATATCGAGGATCAGCTGAGTACGGTCGATCACACGGCGCTCAGTGGCTTCTTCGATGTTGCGCTGCTGCATGGGCGTAAGATTGGAGTCAAAAATAATGAGTGGGGCGTCGTGGGCATTGGCCTCGGCAAGAATTTCGTCGAGCTTGCCGCGTCCGACCAGGGTGGCGGGGTCCGCTTTATCGCGCACCTGGAAAAGTGTAGAGGCAACTTCAGCGCCAGCACTGGTGGCGAGCTCGACAAGTTCGGTGAGCGATTCCCTGCCCTGTTCGCCGACAGGCATCCCCGGAAAACGAGGAGCGCGCTTCCAACCGACACCGACAAGGAGGGCGCGTTCGGCGGACGAGACTTTATGCTGGGATTTCATCAGGCCTGGAAGGTTTTCCGTCTCGGTAAAACACACATTGCAGTCGATTCCTTAAACTTCATGTGCGGGAGAAATTTGTGAATGAGGGAGTGCGGTCCACAAATTGATTATACGCCTGAAGAGCCAGCGTCGTGTGTGGATGCAAGTTGCTGCGAAAGCCAGCGGAGAACATCGGTCTGAATTGACAAATGATCGCCGAAGCCCGCGAAATGTTGGACGCCCGGTAGATTGCGAAACCAACTGAGCTGGCGCTTAGCGTATCTGCGGGTGGACTGGTGAACCGTGGCGCGAGCATCTTCGAGTGAGATTAAGCCGTGCAGCACCGAGCGCAACTCGCGATATCCAATAAAATCAAATGGCTTTGAATTTTCTGGTAAGCCGCCGGCCACCAGTGCGCGAACTTCTTCGAGCCACCCGTTCGCTAGCATGGCGTCGGTGCGCGCATGGATGCGTTCGTAAAGCGGTTCTCGCGGCGGCAAAAGCGCGAGTTGCAGGGGTTTCCATCCTGCAAGAGGAGCGCGGCCGGCACGATGCAATTCGGAGACGGGTTTGCTGGTCAGCAAACAAACTTCGATGGCACGGATCAATTTTTGCTGATCCGCAGGCGCAATCCTAGCGGCAGCGTCAGGATCAAGACGTTGCAACATGCGATGCAGATAATTCGAAGGGTGGCACTCGGTGCTTTTGCGCAAGCGCGCGCGTAATTCTTCACAACGCTGCGGAAGATCCGCAAGGCCTTCGAGCAAGGCGCGGAGATAAAGTCCAGTGCCCACGGCGAAAATAGGCAAGCGGTGGCGGCGGCGAAGATCTGCGAGGATTGGCAAAGCGAGAGCGCGGTAGTCACCAGCGGTGGTCTGCTGCGAAGCATCGAGAACATCGATCAGGTGATGAGGAATACCGCGGCGGTCGGCGAGTGAAGGCTTGGCAGTGCCAATATCGAAGCCGCGATACAGTTGCGTGGAATCGCAGGAAATTACTTCCGCTTGAAATCTTTCAGCGAGCCAGACAGCGAGCGCGGATTTGCCGGATGCGGTAGGGCCGACGATGGCGACGAGTGGGGCTGTTTCGGTGGTCATGCAATTTATTTACGGAATAGCCTTTAGTTGTGGAATAGCAATTATTTGTGAAACAACAGCGGCCACGCGCGAATCAGCAGCACGATGAGCACAATGAACGCCAAGAGCAAAGCGCCGATAATTTGTTGGCGAACGAGCTTCACTGATTTGCGGCTTCGATGGGCAAATTGTACAGGAACATGATGCGAAGTTCGATGTAGGGCCCGCTGAAGGCGGGGGGAAGGGGCTGAAATGGATTTGAGGAGCGAATCGCGGAAATTGCGGCGCGGTCGAGCGGCTCCTTGCCGGAAGAGAGAAGTTGGTTCGGTTCCTCGCCTGGAACGTTGCCGTTGCGCATGATGCGAAACTGCAGCAAGACGCGGCCCTGGTCGCCTAGCTGAGCGGACTCGGGCATGACCGCGTACCAGTTGCGGCGAACGCTGGCGAGCAGACGCTGCATGTAATCGCTGAAGTCCACGCCTTCGGTGGGCGTTAAAATTTCGTAACCGTTGCCAAAACTTCCGCCGCCTTGTCCGCCGCTTCCGGGAACGCCCGGTGTACCCTGCGTTTTCGGCATCGGCCCGACGACGACGCCCGAACGGCCGCCGGCGTTGCCATTTTTTGTGGCGGAGCGTAAGGAATCCTCAATGGCGCTGCGGGTGGTTTGTTTTGGCAGCACGAGGCCTTTTTGTGGCTGCGGCGTGTCCGGAGCTTCGAGCTTGATCTGCGGTTTTGACATTTCCGTTTTTGGAGTGGGCGCGCTGGGTTGAGGCGTGGGCTGCACGGCATTGGGCTGAGGAACAGGAGCGCTGGGCAATTCTCTTATGGAGCGCTCGGGCTGCGGCGCGGGGACAGGGACAGGCTCCGGAGCAGGCGGGGCAACTTTACGGAGCACGCGAGGATCGACGTGCACTCTTTCACTGGGCGCCAGAGGATGGCTGGGCGCGGACGGGCCGGGATCACGGAACGGAAACATGATGGTGACCTGGCGGCGCGCAATCTCTTCTTCTGCCGCAGTGGGTACGTGCGCGGGAAAAATTTTGGGCCCGACAAGCAAGGCTAAAATCAAGAGCGCGTGGAGAGCAATCGAAGAGATGAGACGGAACCATTCTTCGGTAGAGCGTTTTTCGGCGCGCGCAACCGGCATTAACTGAACTTCGCCGGTCATGAAGACATCGAGCTCCACCAATTCTTCGGAAAGATGTTTGAGCGGCTGAATTTCAAGCGGCAGCGCGGAGCCCTGAGGTACGGTTACGCGTTCATCCATCTCCGTAGGCTGAAGCGGCAATGAATTTTTTTCGCGGACGCCATACGCTTCAGGGTTGAGGTCGCGAGGGACAACGACGCGAGTGGCGATGGATTCGAGGGGCAGATTTGCGGGAATGGTGGAGTGTCCGTCGAGCACAACGATCGGCAACATCGCCGGAACCAGCGAGCGTTGATCCAGCGTGGTGGGACGGCGACGCGCGGAAACGTCGGAATCAGCAACGGGTGGACGAGCGTCCAACGGAACGAGAATGCGAGGAATCATTTGTCGACGTGTTCCGATTGGGCGAATGGGCCAAAGGCTGCGTTTGCGTTCTGGCTGGAGACTTGGACGCGGCCGGCATGTTCTTGGATGCTTGCCATGACGCGGGTGACCAATTCGAGAGCGGCGCGGCCAGCTGCTCCACTGACGCGGGGTTCCTTGCGAGTGCGAACGCATTCGAGGAATGCTTCGAGTTCAGCCTGCAACGGTTCGGTTGTGGGCGCGAGCAATTTCTCAAATCCGAATTCCGGCTGGGGGCCGAATTTTTTTACGCCCACGCGAAGAGCATCGCGACGTGAGTAGTCCAGCGAAATATATTCGTGCTGCTGAAAGAAACGCATTTTGCGGACGCGCTCCGTGGAGACGCGGCTGGCGGTGATATTGGCTACAGCTCCGCCAGCAAATTCCAGGCGCGCGTGCGCGATATCCACTTTGCTGGTGAGCACGGGGATGCCCACGGCTTTGACTTCGGTGACCGGTTCCTTGACCAGGGCGAGCAAGATGTCGAGATCGTGGATCATGAGATCGTAGATGACGTCGACATCGAGGCTGCGCGGGGTGAAAACTCCGAGGCGATGGACCTCAAAGAACAGGGGACGATTCAGAATGGATTCGACGGCAATCACGGCGGGATTAAAACGTTCCACGTGTCCAATTTGCAAAACGCGATTGAGACGTTTGGCGGAATCGAGGAGAGCATCGGCGTCTTTGAGAGAAGGCGCGATGGGTTTTTCTACAAGTACATCGATGCCCATTTCCATCAACTGGCAACCGACTTGCGCGTGCGAAATGGTGGGAACAGCAACGCTGGCGGCGTCCACGCTGCCGCGCAGGGCTTCAAGACTGGCGAAAGTGCGAGTCTGATATTCCTGCGCAACGGCTGCAGCGCGCGCGGGATCCTGGTCAAAGACGCCAACAAATTCCGCGCCGGGCAGCTCTCTGTAAACACGAGCGTGATTGCGACCGAATTCACCCGCGCCTACTACGGCCACGCGATTTTTTTTATTTGCTGATGGCGTGGCGGTCATGCTTGATTGCTTCCTTTGAGAGACTCCGCGGGCGCTGTTGGAGGAAAGGCCTCGATGGTGATGCCCGCGGCTTCAGCCAGTTCCATCAATTTTGTACGGTCAAAAAGCAAGGTGCGCTCGGCATCAATTCCCAGCGCGGTGGCGCCAGCGGTCTTCATTTGTTCGATGGTGGACGGTCCGACGACGGGTACATCAAAGCGCATATCCTGCCGCGGCTTGCTGACTTTGACGACAACGAGGGGCTGGCCGACGGCGAGACGCGCAGCGCGGGCGATGGTTTCGTCGGTGCCTTCCATGGCTTCGACTGCGATGCAGGCGCCAGCAGAGACGACAACCGTCTGGCCAATATCTTTTGCCGCGACGTGACGCGCCAAGGCGAGGCCGTAGGCGAGGTCCGCGGCTTCCCGGTCGTTGGGTGCGCGACCGGTTAAAATACCAGCAGCGGGCAACAATGGCTTAAGGAACAAGGTGGAATCCACGAGACGGATGCCTTCGTCTTCGAGCACGCGGGCGACAGCGCCGATGAGGGAGTCCGTATTTTTTCTTGGCAAAGAAAAAAGTAATTTTGCCAATTTCCAATCCGGGCGTATGGCGCTAAAGATTTTATTGTGTTTGACCTGACCGGCCATCACCGCTTGGGTAACGCCTTCACGTTTCAGTAAGTCGATGGTTTTGCTTAATTCGCCGAGACTGACCCAGTGGAGTCGCGTGGTTTCGCGCTCAAGCTCCGGCGCGGCTTCTTCCTTTATGGCGATGACGGCCATGTCGATGCCTTGACTGCGCGCCGCGTCAAGGACCAGGAATGGGAAGCGTCCGTTGCCGGCGATCAGTCCCCAGCCGGTAGTGTTTGTCAGAGTATCGGTCATTGCTGTCATGCGCTGCGGGGTGCGTCCTACTTGTTCTACTTAATGATGCCGCGTTCCGCGGTTTCAATAAATTTGACGAGTTCCACAATATCTTCAGAGCTGCCGAGTTCGTGCATTTTCGCCAGTGCTTGCGAAGTATTCAATTTGGAGCGGAGCAGCAAGCGGTAGGCTTTTTTGAGTATGGTGAGCCGCGCTTGGGTGAAACCCTGGCGCTCCAATCCGATGGCGTTGATGCCGAAACTTTTCGTCTCGCGCTCGGTAACAATTTTGGAAAACGGCGGCACATCCTGGGTGATGACGGAGGAGGCACCGATGTACGCATAGCGGCCGATGCGGCAAAATTGATGAACCGGGGAAAACGCTCCAACGGTGGCAAAATCCTGCACTTCGACATGTCCGGCAAGCGTGGCGCCATTGACGAAAAGAGTGTTGCTGCCAATCTGGCAATCGTGACCGACATGAGAATACGCGAGGAAAAAATTGTTGTCGCCGAGTTTGGTGGTGCCGCCGCCTTTGGTAGTGCCGCGGCTAATGGTTACGTATTCGCGGAAGATATTGCGATCTCCGGCAAGGAGATAAGTGCGTTCACCGCGAAAGGTGTAGTCCTGCGGTTCGCCGCCTACGCAACAGAACGGATGAAAAATATTTTCTCGCCCGAATTTTGCAGGGCCTTGAACGACCGCGTGGGAGTGAACAACGCAACCTTCGCCCAGTTCCACGTCAGCTCCAATGATGGCGAACGGTCCGACGTCGACAGCTGCGGCGAGCTTTGCATTAGGAGCTACTACTGCTTGCGGATGGAGTTTTGGCCCGCTCATTTTGCAGGGGTTTGCGAAGCGCGCGAAGGAGTTGCATCGCGGTCAATCATTTTGCACATCAGCGTGGCTTCGGCAGCGAGCTTTCCTTCAACCAGCGCTTTTCCTTCAATTTTGCAAAAATCCCCGCGCCAGGAAAGAACTTTTACCTCGACGCGAAGCTGGTCACCGGGCACCACTGGTCGACGGAAGCGAACGCCGTCGACAGCAGCCAGGAACATCAACTTGTTGTCGCGATCAGGAATTTCCAGGAGCAGGAGCAAACCGCCAACCTGAGCCATCGCTTCGATAATCAAAACGCCGGGCATCACCGGTTTACCGGGAAAATGGCCTTGAAAGTGCGCTTCATTGATGCTGACGTTTTTGAGCCCAACGATATATTTGAGCTTTTCGATTTCGACAATGCTGTCGACCATCAAAAATGGGTAGCGGTGAGGAAGAATTTTTTGAATTTCCGTCACATCCATGATCATCCGCAGCTCCGTCGCCACAGGGCTTTCCTGCGGCGCATGATGCAGTCCCTGTAAACTTCTTATTATATGCGAAGCTGAGGTTAGGGTGGGGCAGGTTTAGTGCCCGATACTAGAGCTGGAACATCAAACTGCAGGAAATACGAACACTCGGCGACCATTCCAGAGTGCTTTCGACTGCGCTATGAACACTAAAACTCACCGCCCGACTTGGAAGACGCTGCTGGCTTTTGGAATTATCTATTTTGTTTGGGGTTCTACGTTTCTCGCCATTCGTGTCGGGGTCCATGCAGTCCCGCCATTACTTTTTGCGGCGATGCGATTTTCAATTGCAGGAATATTTCTTTACGGCTGGACGATTGCGCGCGGTGAACGTTCACCGACGAAACGCGAATGGGGTTCCGTGCTGGTCCTGGCTCTTCTTATTTTTCTCATCGACTACGGTCTGCTGTTCTGGGCGGAGCAGCGTGTTCCGTCCGGTATTTGCGCGGTGATGCTGGCGACAATTCCGGTGTTCATGGCGTTATCCGAAATTATTTTTTTGCGAACCCAGAAACTCACTTTTCGTTTGGCGATAGCGCTGCTGATCGGGATAGCGGGGGTGGCAGTGTTGATGAGCCATTCGCTGATGCTTGGCGGGGAACCAATCGACAAGTTGGGCGCGCTGGCGCTGATCGTTGCAGCGATCAGCTGGTCGGTGGCATCAGTGCTAAGCCGCAAACTGCCGCTTCCGCCATCCAAAATGATGAGTTCGGCGACACAAATGCTTGCCGGAGGAATAATGCTGGCCCTGGCGTCGGCGATGTTGGGAGAATTTCGTAATTTTCACCCTGGTGAGGTTCCGCGTGACGCGTGGCTCGCGCTGGTGTACTTGATCATCGCGGGCTCGATCATTGGATTTACTGCATATGTGTGGCTGATCCATCATGAATCGCCGACGAAGGTTGGGACGTATGCGTACGTCAATCCTGTTGTGGCGGTGGTGCTTGGATATTTTCTGGGTGGCGAGGGGCTGGGCCTGCGAGCGATTCTGGGCACGGTATTCGTGCTGATCAGCGTGATCGTGATTACGACGACGGCAGCCAAAAAACAAGATGCGTTGATCGCGGTGGAGGATAGAGCGTAGCGCGACGACACGCGGTGCGCGGCTCTTAGTTGTTTTCGCTGCTATGCCAACGCCCCACCCTTACAAACCAAGGGTGGGGCGCCGCAAGCCGCGAGGAGTTGCGCCGCGCGCCGTGCGTGTTAGCATGAGCGGACCATGAAGGAAGAAAAGTTGCCGAAAAGATTGCTGCAACTGCTGCGACCGCGAATCCACGCCATGGTCGCGTTGCTGGAAAAATTGGTAAAAGCGGAATCACCCAGTCTGGAGAAGGCCGCGGCGGATCGGTGCGCCATGCTCATCGCGTCGGAATGGCGGAGGCGCGGGGCTAAAACCGAATTAATAGCACAAAAGAATTGCGGCGACCACGTACGCGCGGTGATTACAAACGCGACGAACAGTTCGCACGGACAATTGCTGGTGTTGGGGCACTATGACACGGTCTATGCCTCCGGAACGTTAGGGAAGATGCCTTATCGGGTTCGCAACGGTAAGGCGTATGGGCCTGGAACCTTCGATATGAAGGGGGGAATCGTGCAAGCACTTTTTGCGCTAGATTCCTTGCTGCAGGCTAACGTTGCGTTGCGCAAGCGGCTGGTTTTTTTGTGGACTTCGGACGAGGAAATCGGAAGCGACAGCTCGCGCAAGCTGATCGAATCTGAAGCGCGGAATAGTGACGCGGTGTTTGTTATGGAGCCAGGGTATGGAAAGCAGGGCTTGCTGAAAACTGCACGCAAAGCGATAGGCGACGCAGAAATTATTGTTCACGGGCGGGCGTCACACGCGGGCCTTGCGCCTGAGGAAGGCATTAACGCCATTCACGAGTTGGCGGCGCAACTTGCACGAACGGAGAAATGGAACGATCCACGTCAGGGCATCAGCGTCAATGCGGGAATCATTGAAGGGGGCACGCGAACGAACGTAATCCCAGAGAAGGCGCGTGCCGTGCTGGATTTGCGGGCGTTGCGTATTGGCGATATGCGCGCGGTGGAACGCAAATTTCAGAATTTACGACCGACGCATAAAGGCGCAAAACTTGAAATTCGTGCAGCGTTCGATCGGCCGCCGCTGGAACGCAAGATGAGCGCGTCGCTATTCGCACGCGCGAAATTTTTGGCGGCGCAGATGAATGAACAACTGGGCGAATGCACGGTGGGAGGCGGGTCGGACGGCAACTTTACCGCTGCGATGGGTGTGCCGACGCTGGATGGCTTAGGTGCAGTGGGAGATGGCGCACACTCCAGCCACGAACATGTTGTGGTGCGCGCGATGCCAGTGCGAGCGGCGTTGCTAGCGGCAATGCTGGCCGACAGCTGAAACTTTTTCGACTTAGAAATTTAATGAGTGTAATTTTTGCGAAGATACGCGGCGGTGGAATCCATCAAGTCGTGATAATCACTATGCAGGGTTTCACGCAGCGCTTGTTCCGTGGAACTTCCCGCCGAAATGCGATCGAGAATTCGCTCGACGTCCTGCATGCCACCCGTCTGTACGATGTATTCGATGTTGGCTAACGCCCATGCATATGCGTAGCTGGCCATATCGCCGGGTAACGCCATCCATGAGCCTTCCAGGTCGCCCAGCGGAACCGCGTGGCCGTCCGCGTATACTTTTGCCAGGGCAAAGGCGGATTGGCCGCTGCGCTTCCCTTCCATCCATTGCGCCAAGCCTTCTTGAAGCCATGTGGGAGCGCGGCCACGGGTTTTTTGAAGCACAAAACTGTGCGTCAATTCGTGCTTAAGCGCGCGCGAGAGGTCAGAGTTGACGGCAGTCAGCCCCTGAACAGGAACGCGAATTCTTCCGTCATTGAGCGCGCTTACCCAGCCAGGAACGCGGGTGATATCGGCAAAAGCTTGCCGGGTATAAAGAATTACGCCGATGGAATCCGGGGGCGTGAAGTTCAGCTCCGATTCTATGCGGGAAAAATGTGCTTCGAGGGTGTGCAACACATCGCGAGCGAGGGCCGGCTCCGCGGTTCCGTTATAGCGCAAATTGAAATGCGCGCTTTCATTTTCCTTGTAGTTTGCTTCTTCGGCTTTGTCACGAGAGGCTTTATCCAGTGCGGCGCGCACTTCCGGGTCGGGGCGAAGCGCCAGCGAATGCTTCCATTCCGCCACAGCGGCGTCAATTTTACTCAGGCCGAAGTAGCACCATCCCGCCAATTTCGAAACGTCCGGATTCTCGGGCGCCAGGCTACGCGCGCGATCGAGGTAATCCAGTGCTTTTTTGAACTCGCTGCGACGCAAGTGCAAAAAGGCCACGCCCAGTAAAAAATCTGGCTGATCGGGCTGATAATGAAGCGCGGCGCGCTCATCAACCAAAGCGTGCCCGGTATCTCCGTGCTGCAACTCAAACTGTGCAGCGGCATGATGGGCGACGGCAACGCGATTATTGGCTTCGCCGGAGCCATCGCGTGCTTCGTTTTCCAATTGAGTGATAAAAGAACGGTCGATTCTGCCGTTGCGCACGACGCCGTGCGCGATTTGATCATACGAGCCGGCGGAAATGGCGGGTGCAGACATTTCCATGGCTTCCGCAGCGCCAGCGGCGCCATTCATTTCGCCAGCAAACTCGCCTTTTTCGATATGGTCGATTATTGATTTTGGGAGTGTCAATTGGCCGGCGGAAGTTTCGTAGCGAACCCTGTCGCCCTCTTCCACGACATTCGAGGCAATTATTTTTCGCCCGTTTTTCAGCACTATTTTGTCGGCGCGGGCAAGGCACGAGGACGCCAACGAAATCGCCAAGAAGAATGCAATTGCCGGGATATTGAGCCTGGAACGCATCTTTCCATTTTAAAACGACGCAGCCGCGCGTTCTCTAGAACCTTGTTACCAGATGCCGAATGTGACTACACTTCCTGTAATGAAGTTCGCGCTAATACTCCTGGCTTGTTTTTGCTTTGCAACGGCGGTACCCGCGCAAACAACGGAGAAGTCTCCGCGCGCGCTGTACGAGGCGCTCAGCGCTTTACGGGTTGACGCATCAAACGTTTACAGCATCGATGCCCAGCGACGGCTCGAATTGCGGCGTCCCGATTTACAGATCACCTTCGAGGAAGGGAAACTCGCGTTTCTTAGCGCTTTTGAAGGTCAGCTCACGGGAGTGGTTTTTTCGGGACGCGGGCATGTCCTGGCCACGCCGCGAGACGCACTTGAAAAACAGCAGATAGCGCGATTCCTTGGCGCTCCGATGCTCGACGAGGAATTTTATTCGGGATATTTCCGATTTACGGATGGCGCAGGCGAGGAATTGCTCCATCAGTTGCAGACCGCCGAGTATGTTCCTCACAGCGACGAGGCTTTTGGCGCGCGGTGGGAAAGTTATCTGGCGCGGCTGAATCCGTCACATGCGCTTCGCATGCTGGAAGAAATGGTTTCCGCCAACCCTAAACATTATTTTCAAGCAGGGCTTGACGGTTTATCGACCGGGCCATTCGATGTGGTTTTCGACCAGTCACGCGAAGAACCGCTTCTTCTGGGGCAAACGCGCAAAAACGGGAATACTACATTTTACGATGTGTGGGCATCGTACCAGCCGTCGGCTGACGGAATTCCTGTTATTTATCGCGCTTCGCACTATGACATCGCCGCCACAATACGGCCGGACAATTCGTTAGAGGGCGAGACGACCATACGGCTGCGTAGCGAAATAGACGGAGAACGTTTGGTGGTTTTTCAGTTGTCTCGCGCGCTTAAAGTGGAGAGCGTGTCCAACAGCGATAACGCGCCGCTCATTTTTTTTCAGAACGAAGGAATGACGGTTCAGCAGCGCAACGCTGAAGGCAGCGATTTTCTTTACGTTTTCCTCCGTGAGGCTACCAAACGAGGCCGGGAATTTTCTTTACACTTCAAATACCGGGGGAACGTTATTGAAGATGCGGGTAATG
This sequence comes from Candidatus Dormiibacterota bacterium, assembly GCA_035602385.1. GTDB lineage: Bacteria > Acidobacteriota > Terriglobia > Acidiferrales > UBA7541 > Acidiferrum. Next base: position 24,777 of record DATNME010000007.1, on the reverse strand, counting down.
GCGTGCTCTTTGTGGGAGCGCGCGAAGAATGGTATCCGCGCTTTGGGGATACTTCGCAGTTCGCGGACTATGATCTGAATATGCGCTGGCCCAAGAAATTGCGCATGGTAGCTACCGGCATTGCTATTGAAGAACACGAAGAGGGCGAATTTCGCGTGGGACATTGGCGGTCGGACAAACCGTTACCTATTGCGGGTTTTAATCTAGGTGATTACGCTTCGGCGTCTCTGACGGCGGCGACGAATTCCGTGGACGTTTACGCAAACCGGCAACTGGAAACAGCTTTGAGCCGGCGCCTGACGACCACGGTGGAAGGTTCTGCTTTGGATAACTTCGGCAGATTGTCGCCGGGCGCGCAGATCGAGATCATCCGGCAAGCGCCAAGCCCTGCCGATGAATTAAAAAATCTGGGCCGCGAAATCGAGACAGCCATTCTTTTTTATCAGAAATTCAGCGGCCCATTTCCTTATAGACGACTGAGCGTCTCGCAAATTCCCGGGACGTTCGGGCAGGGTTGGCCAGGCCTGCTGTATCTTTCAACGCTTTCTTTTCTATCGCCAGCCGCGCAGGAGCGCGCGGGAATTGCTCCGAGCGTTCAAGAGCGGTTCACGGAAATAGTTCCTTACCACGAGGTCGCGCACCAATGGTGGGGCAACGTTGTGGGATGGAGAAGCTACCGGGATCAGTGGATTGACGAAGCGATCGCCAACTATCTGGCGTTACTGTTTGCGGAGTCGCAGAAGAAAACAGACCATACGCTAAGAGTCTGGCTCGAGCGCTTCCGGAAGCAATTGGTGGACAAATATCCGGAGGCGGACATAGCCGCGGCGGATATCGGCCCATTGTATGCTGGTTCACGACTGAATTCTTCGAAGTCTCCCTACGGCTATGAAACGGTGATTTACGCCAAAGGCGCCTGGGTAATTCATATGCTTCGCGAAATGTTGCGCCAGCCAGGCACGACGAATCCCGATGCGCGCTTCAATGCTCTGTTGAAAACAATTTCCGAAAAATACGCCTACCGGGCGTTTACCACCGAGGACTTTCAGCGCGAAGTGGAAGCAGTCATGACACCAAAAATGGATTTGGAAGGCGGGCGCTCCATGGAATGGTTTTTTGACCAATGGGTGAAGGGCACGGGCGTTCCGCATTATCAGGTAGAGTTCACCGCGCGTCGCGCGACGACTGGTTACCAGATACGGGGTAAACTTTTACAGACCGGCGTGCCACGTTCCTTTATTGCTTCGGTGCCTATATATGCCGCCGGCGGCGCGGGGAAAAACGTGCTTCTGGGAAATATAATCGCGAGCGGGCCGGAAACGGCATTTCATTTTAACGTACCGGCGCCACCGCATAAAATTTTGATTGATCCGCAGATGACGCTGCTGTGCACTTCTCAGTAGTTAAACCATTTCTCATAGCGCTCGCATATAACCCGTTTAAGGCACGGAAGGCGCAGCTTTCAACAGGGTTTTTTCATCCGCGAGAGGGCTTTTAGGATTGATGATTGCGTTTCCGGAAGCGTCTATCAAGTATGGATATCCCACTGAGTCCGCGGGAATTCTCGCAAGAAAACCGGCTTGCACCAATTCACCGATATTCGCGGGAGGCCGATTCATGCGCTTTGCGAACTGCTTGGAGATTTCGTCAATACGCTTGCAATCCAGGCGAGCCGCGAGCATTTTCAGGTGCACGAGGGCATTTCGTCTGATGTCTTTATCGGTGGTGGAATCGTAAACTTGCCGCCAAAGAAATACCGAGGTGTCAAATGATTCGCCTTCGCCGGCAATTTTTGCCGCCATTATTTTCATGAATTTCTCGGCACCAGGCATCTTGCTTCCGTTCAAAAATGCTTCAGAAGCTTTGTTGTAATCCTTCAGATTGAAATAATAAACGTCGGCAAGATCCTGGTACAAGCGCCAAACATCGTGGGGATTGGCTTGAATTCCGCGTTCCAGCAATTTCACTGCGAGCTCGGGCTGGCCAGCGCCGCGCGGCGCGGGTTCGCTCAGGAAGGTTGAGCCGAAGCGATACGCGGGGAGCAGCTCGGGATCAAGCGTGGTGGTTACATCGAGCAGCGGCCAAAGCAATTCCAAATTCGTATCATGCGCCAACTGTTTATTGCCGAAATATTGCACAGCGCGCGTCCAGTAAATATCCGCCATCAAAGGGGCGTACTCCAGGCTCATGGCCTTGACGGAGGAGCCGGAGCGGAGCATGAGCTCGTCGCGCTCGACGTAAAGCGCAGCACGTTGCGCATCAATTTTTTTTTGAATTTGCCACACCCCGGCAAAAGCTACAATGAGCCCGGGAAGGAGGAATGCGAGTAATCGCTTGGTGCTCATTTCAAGTTGCGCCGCGCAAAAATTGCCGAGGCTACGAATAGCACAATGCCGCAATAGAGGATGGCATAGAGGGTGTTGTGCAGGATTAGTGAATGAGGAATAGGCTTGCCGTGCGCAGCCAGGGCCATCACGTTAAAATTTTCAAAATTCGGCAGGGCGTAAGAAAGCCGCCGCAAAAATGCCGCTACAGCGGGTGAAAGCTTGGGGCCTTGCAAACTGCGCAACTCCGGAGCAAACAGGCCGGCCACATAAATGCCGCAAGTGAACAGGATGGCGAGGAAGGGCGTGGTGAAGCAGGAAAAGAGCAACGCAAGCGCGACGACGAGCGCCAATTTCAGCAAAATAAAATAAACGGCAATGAGCAAGTACAAATCAGAATGATCGAGCGAATGTTTCACGTAAAGAAGAGCGAGGAAGAGGCCTGACGCCATGGCCGCGGTATTCACTATGAGCGTAAGAAGAAGGCCGGCGTACTTGCCCAAGAGAAACTCCCAGCGGCGAACGGGCTTAGCGAGCAACGCATAGAGAGTGCGCTTTTCCATTTCCTTATAAACCAGGCCGACGCCCATGAAAACGGCGATGAACAATCCGATGATGGAAATCGCGCTAAGACCTAAATTGACGATTACGATTTGCTCGATGTCGAGAGAGATTTGTCCTACTAGAATTGCCGCAGCCATCATTACCAGAGCGAACAGCACCAAATTGTAGAGCACGCGGTCGCGAACCGCTTCGCGGAAGGTGTTCAGCGCTACGACGCTGATGCTGGTCATTTTCCGTACACCTCAACCGCGGCGGCTTGCGCGCGGTCCGCTTCCACCAGGTGCATGAAATATTCCTCCAGCGAAGGTTTGAGCTGCGACACGGACAAGACTTTCGCATTCGCTGAGCGCAATTCTTCCATCAAGGTGTAGAGTTCCGCGTCCTGAAGTTGTATACGGTAACGATCGCCGGTTTGCGTTGCGCGGGCAAGCAGAGACTGGTTCGCGCCTTCCTTTGGCAATTCAAATAAAATTTCCATGCCTTTGGATTCCATACCGACTATTTCACCGGGAGTGCCGACGCCGCGGAGCTGGCCGCCGACAATGACGCCTACGCGGTCACAGAGCATTTCCGCATCGGCGAGGATGTGCGTCGAAAAAAGTATGGTCCGACCGTCGCGCTTTAAATCGAGAATAATGTCGCGGACTTCGCGGCGTCCTACAGGATCAAGGCCAGACATGGGTTCATCAAGAACCACAACTTTGGGATCATGCAAGATGGCTTGAGCCAGGCCAACGCGCTGCAGCATGCCCTTGGAATATTTGCGGAGTTGAATTTTTTTCGCGGTCTCGAGGCCAACTTTTTTCAGAAGGCGTTCGACGCGCTCGCGACGGTCCGCTTCAGTGAATCCATGGAAGCGAGCAAAATAGTCGAGCACCTCAGCCGCGGTGAGGTAATCGTAAAAATACGGCTGCTCGGGCAGGTAACCGATGTCACGATGCATGGAAACATCACTGATGGACTTGCCCAGGATGCGCGCGGTACCCGCGGTGGGGAAAATAATCCCCATCAACAGTTTGATGGTGGTCGATTTCCCGGCTCCGTTTGGTCCAAGAAAACCAAATACCTCGCCATCTTGTACTTGCATGGTGAGGCCCTGCAGTGAAGTTTTTTTCTTCAGGTGCAGAAAACCGAACGGATATTCCTTGCTCAGATTTTCCGTTTCGATGGCTATTCCGGGCATGGTTATATTGTTAGCGGGCTTGGGGAAAGGGTCAATCGCGCAAAGCGGCTCTGTGCGCGAATCGAAAATATCGAATAGGGAAGGTCCGGTATCAAAGGTCTGTGCAAAATACGCTGCTACAAATCATGAATTGCCGCGGGAAGAGCCGATCTGCACCAGATCAGCGGGCGGGGCCATCGGCGTGGGCTTCAGGGTCTGGGGATCGCGCCAATTATCGAGTATTCCCACTTGTTGCACGCAGGATACGGTACACCGCGCGGCGCAGAATTTTTCGGTGGAGTATTCGCGCGCGCGCATTTCCGGCGTGTATTGCGCCAGCGGAATGCCGGGGTAGCCGCGTTGCTGCGAGCACCAGTGCACCAATCCGTTTTCGCATACATAAAGATAACGAGAGCCGGAGCGGCACCTCCATTTATGCTCTTGCGCACGCGCAACGCTGTGCTGGAAATCATTGAATCGCGAATACGAACGCTTGCCGAGCGTCATGATCTCTTCGAAAATTTCCAATTCGCGCTTGCCCAGCGGCTTAAGCTGCCCGTTGCCGTCATGAATGATGCCCACGGTGCTGGTTAAGCCCAGCTCCACCGCGCGGTGTGCAATCTTCAATGCGTCCTCGGGGTCTTTCACGCCGCTGCCCAACACTGAGTTGATATTCACCTGGAAAACCGCGTGTTCCGCCAGCAGCTCGAGTCTTCCGTCGAGTGTTTTCAAACTTTTTTTCGATACTTCGTCCGGCACGGTATTGTCGATGCTGATTTGCAAGTGTTCCAGACCAGCATCGTTCAGGCGTTCGATGCGCTCTTTGTTCAGGAAAAAACCGTTGGTGATCATTCCGGCAATCATTCCGCGGCGCCGGATGTGGCGAATTACTTCATCGAGATCGGGATGCATCAGCGGCTCGCCACCGCTGATGGTAATAATTGTCGTACCCATGTCGGCGATGAGGTCCAAGCGGCGCTGCATTTCTTCCAGGGGCACCGGATCGGACACGTCATCGAACTCGTTACAGTAGGTGCACGCCAGATTGCATCGCCGATTGGGGATGATGTGCACCAAAATCGGATGCTTGGTGGAGATCAGGGCTTTGCCAATCATCAGCAATTCGCGCGTGCGTGTGCGAATAAACCGCAGCCTGCGCCGTGCGCGCACTTTGGTATTGGCCCGTTTCTTGGTTGTCTCTTCTGGCATGAATCGAGCAAATCCCCTGAAATATAATTATACATGAGGCTCCGGCGTCGACAGGGCAACTAGGTGGGCAGATACCTAAAGGCATACCATTTCTTGGTGGTATGTTTCGCAATAGAAAACGCTACTTCTTACTTCCCTTCCAGCAGCCTGCTAAACTGAAAGTACACAAAGACGCTCAGGAGCTAAACATGTCCGAAGCTGCACAACCTGCCAAGCCTGGCCTTACGCGAACCGAATCCGACAGCATGGGCCAGATGCAGGTTCCGGCGGATCGTTACTACGGCGCGCAGACGGCTCGTTCGCTGATTCATTTCGCCATTGGAAAAGACGTGATGCCTGGCGAATTGATTCATGCTTTCGGCGTGCTGAAAAAAGCCGCGGCGCTGGTGAATCAGGATCTCGGCAAGCTGCCCTCCGAAAAGTGCAAACTTATTGCGCAAGCCGCGGACGAAGTGATCTCTGGAAAACTCGACGACCATTTTCCTTTGCGCATCTGGCAGACCGGCAGCGGCACGCAGACCAACATGAACGTCAACGAAGTGATTGCCAACCGCGCGATTGAGATTTCTGGCGGCGTAATGGGCAGCAAGAAACCCATTCATCCTAATGACGACGTCAACATGTCGCAGTCTTCGAACGACACCTTTCCCACCGCTATGCATATCGCCGCCGCGACGGAGACTCTGAAGCGGCTGCTACCAGCGGTGAAGAATTTGCGTGAGGCGCTGGACGCAAAAGCACGCGAGTTCATGGGTATCGTAAAAATAGGGCGGACGCACCTGCAGGACGCCACGCCACTTACCGTGGGGCAGGAATTTTCCGCGTGGGTGAATATGCTGGACCGCGACATCGCGCGCATCGCCATGGCGGTGGATGGATTGTTTGACCTGGCGATTGGCGGAACGGCGGTGGGAACCGGATTGAATGCTCATCCGGAGTTCGCGGAACGCGCCGCGAAAAAAATCGGCGAATTGACGGGGCTGGCGTTTCGCTCGCATCCCAACAAATTCACCAGCCTTGCCGCGCACGACGAAATTGTTTTTGCCAGTGGCGCGCTGAAGACTTTGGCGGCATCGCTGATGAAAATCGCCAACGACATTCGCTGGCTGGCTTCTGGGCCGCGTTGTGGATTGGGCGAATTGACGCTGCCAGAGAACGAGCCGGGTTCAAGCATTATGCCTGGAAAGGTAAATCCCACGCAGTCCGAAGCGATGACCATGGTGGCGGTGCAAGTGATGGGCAACGACACGACCATCGGTGTTGCGGGTTCGCAAGGTAATTTTGAATTGAACGTTTTCAAACCAGTGATGATTTTTAATTATTTGCATTCCGTGGAGTTGCTCGCGGATGTTTGCAACAGCTTTGTGGAGCATTGCGCGCACGGCATCGCCGTCAATCAAGAAACGTTGGATCGCTACGTAAAGGATTCGCTGATGCTGGTGACCGCGCTCGCGCCGAAGATTGGTTACGACAACGCCGCAAAAGTGGCGCACACCGCCCACAAGGAACACACCAACCTGCGAGACGCCGCGATAAAACTTGGTTTCGTGAATGGCGAGGAATTCGACGCTCTTGTTAAGCCTGGGGACATGACCCACCCGTAGTGAACGTTCGATGGACATGAGCAAATTCATAAAAAAGCTGAACGGAATAAGGAGCCGCATGGTGCAGCTTATGGCGCCCCTTTTGCTCTTGGCTTCGTTTGGCGCGGCACAGAATCCGATAAAACCGGATTGGTGCAAAGACCTTCCGCGTCCGGAATATAAATCGCTGGAGCGAGTGCTGGCAAATGAGCCGTGGTTCGAAGTGTATAAAGTTGCGCCGGGCGTATTTGCGATCTACGAGCCACATCAGGCGGAAGAAGTGATTTCGTACCTCATTGTGGGGCGAAAGCAGGCGCTGCTTTTCGACACTGGAATAGGCATCGGCAATATTCACGGCGTAGTTTCGCGATTGACCTCGCGCCCCGTTGTGGTGCTGAACTCGCACACTCACGACGATCATGTGGGCGGAAACTGGCAATTTCCTTATATCTATGGGATGGATACGCCTTTTACCCGCGCCAACGCCAAAGGTTCACGAGAGGATGCGCAAGCGGAAATTGCGGCGGACCAGATTTGCGGCGAATTGCCAAAAACTTTTAACTCGAAAACGTATGCCACCAAGCCGTGGCACATTTCTTTGTTTGTGCATGACGCATTCAAATTCGCTCTTGGTGACCGGACGCTGGAAATCATAGCCACACCGGGGCACACGCCGGACGCGATTTCCTTAATTGACCGTGAAAACGGAGTTTTGTTCACGGGAGACACTTACTATCCCGCTCCCATCTGGTTGTATCGGCCGGAGACGGATCTGGATGCTTACGTCGCGTCGGTCAAACGTCTGGCAGCGCTCGCGCCACAACTGACGCTGGTTCTTGGCGCGCACAATGTTCCAGTAGCAAAACCTGGCGTGCTTCCCCGACTTGTCGATGCCATTGAAGCGGTACGGGCCGGAAAGGTGGAGGCGGTGTCCGTCTCCGGCGGCAAAGCCACGTACAAGGTCGGCGAAATTACTTTTCTTCTGCGCGATGCTTCAAATCGTTAAATATTATTGTGCGAAATTATTATGCGATTTTCACGCCGACAGGTATTTGGTTTCTCGTTCAAGAGATTTGTTGTTTGCGTAACTTTCCACCTGGTGGTGGGATCCTCTGCGATTTTCGCAGGTCCAATACACGAAAAAACGGTATGGAATTACGACGACGGTATTTTTATCAGTACGGAAGGAGCTATTCCAAACGGTCCTTGTTTTAAAGTTTCCATTCGCGTGACCGCTCTGGGCTTTTTCGATAATCTCAAACGCATTGAGGTTGACGGCCAGACGGTCTTTCGCCGGGGGCCGGAAGTACTTACGCAATTTCCAGACAAGCTCGATTTGTCATTTTCCATCCGCGACTTGCCTTGCAGCATGCAATTGCAATCTAACACGCAGAGTCACCTCACACCGGCAAGCGTCGAATCGCTTCGCCTTACACTTTTCTGGAAACGAGGGACGGCATTGCGGCCGGTGAAAAATGTTTCGCGCGTGAGCTCAAGAGTGGAACGCATACCGCCGTACGCGACCGAATTAGCGGATACGCTACCGGAAAAGTTTGAATGGTTTTCGCAATTCGAGGTTCCCAGCCAGGACGTACCGCTGACGGACAGTCTGGTGTTGATTTTTCGTACCACGGACGGACGGCTTGCCGCCCGGGTGGCTGCCAGGCTATGAGAAGAGTGCAGGTTAAGCCAGGCGCATTTCCGGCACGGGACCGGTAAAATTTAATTTTGCGCCGGTCAATTTTTGGATTTGCTCGGGAACCCATCCGGGCGCGACTTCGCGAAGCAATAAACCGCCCGCGGTGACGTCAACTACCGCCAAATCGGTGACGATAGTGTCCACGCAAGCGAGCGCGGTAAGCGGATAAGTACATTCGCGCACAATTTTCGGAGCGCCATCTTTGGTGATGTGCTCCATGCAAACGATCAGCTTCTTGGCGCCGGCAGCAATATCCATGGCACCGCCGATATTTCCTGCGCCGCGTGCCCCGGGAATTTTCCAGTTGGCGAGGTCACCTTTTTCAGAAACTTGAAATCCGCCGAGCACGGCAACGTCGAGATGGCCGCCGCGGGTCATTAAATGCGCATCGGCTTGATGGAACAAAGAGCCGCCGGGATTCAGCAATACAGGCACTTTCATCGCATCAACCAGATCGTAATCTTCTTCGCCGGGATTGGCGCGGCGGCCCATGCCCAGAATTCCATTTTCACTATGGAAATAAATGGTGAGTTCTTTGGGCAAGTAGCTGGCGATCAGATTGGGAATTCCCCAACCAAGATTCACGGTATCGCCATCACTAAATTCCAGAGCTGCGCGTTGTGCAATTTGCTCGCGCGTCAATTTGGGTGCGTCAGCCGACATAGCGGAGTCCTTTGGCTTGTACAACGCGATGAACGAAAATTGCAGGAGTAATTACGTTTTCCGGATCGATGGAGCCCACGGGAACAATTTCTTCGGCTTCAACGATCGTGAATTTCGCGGCCATAGCCATAATGGGATTAAAATTGCGCGCCGCCAGTCTATAAGTGAGATTTCCCAGGGCGTCGGCTTTGTGCGCTTTGATAAAAGCATAGTCGGCATGAATTGGCAGCTCGAGAATGCAGCGCTTCCCATCGATTTCGCGTTCTTCTTTGCCGACGGCGACCTCTGTCGCAACGCCCACCGTGGTATAGAAACCGAGCAGACCAGCGGCGGCGGCGCGCATCCTTTCGCACAGAATTCCCTGCGGCACCACCTCGCAAGTCACTTCGCCCTTTGAAAATTGTTCCTGAAAATAGTTGGAGTGCGGGCCTGGAAACGCCGCAATGACATGGCTAATCTGTTTATTTTTGAATATGAGGCCTAGCTCACCATCGCGAGTGCCGCAATTATTGCTGATAGCGGTAATGTTTTTTGTGCTTCGCCGCGCGAGTGCCTGGATAAGATTATTCGGGAAACCAGCTCCTCCGAAGCCGCCGAACATAATGCGAGAGCCGTCGTGGATGCCGGCGACGGCGGCGTCAAGATTTGGAACGATTTTGGTCTTCATATCCGCAATGAAATTGTTCTTCGTGTTTATGATTCTTGCCGAGGTTGAGAATTAGTGCAACTGCAACGGCAAGCTTTTTCATCTAATCCGCTGCTCGCCTAAAACTACGTTAGAGGGCTAAGATGGCTTCCAGGAACATGAACCGAACGTTTATTCTGATTGCGATCGCTGCTTGTGCGGCAGTGCTTGGATTACTTGCCGCCGTCGCGGCGCAAATTCTGCATGACGGTCTTAGCACGAGAGCCACACCGACGAAGATGGAAAGCATGTTGGCGCGAAACGTGCGGCACCTTGCGATACCGTCGGGGGCCAAGCGACAGGTTAACCCAGTGTCTTCTTCGAATGAAATTGTGCACCAGGGGATGCTGCATTTCGCGGATCATTGCGCGAGTTGCCATGGCAATGATGGCAGCGGCGACAGTTTGTTTGGAAAAGGTTTATATCCCAAGCCGCCCGATTTGCGGTTGGACGCGACACAAAAACTTGCCGATGGTGAACTTTTTTGGATTATTGAAAACGGCGTGCGATTTACGGGCATGCCGGGATTTGGAAATCCTGGAACTCAGGAAGATAGCTGGAAATTGGTGCGATTCATTCGTCATTTGCCGCAACTGAGCGCTGACGAGCGATCGGAGATGGAAAGAAACAATCCAAAAAGCCCCGGAGACCGCTTGGAAGAAAAGCAAGAAGAGGATTTTTTGAATGGCAAGCCATCCGCGCCATTGCAACCTTCGGAGCACCACCATCATTAAGAATTAATTGATGTTCGACAATTTGATTTCTCTTGGGAGGAATAGATGCGATTTCGAATCTTGATTTTGTTGGTAGCGCTACTGGGCGAGACAGCGGCTTGGTCACACGGCGACCAGAAACATATGATCGGTACCGTGGAGAGAATCAGCTCGGACACAGTAAGTGTGAAAACAGGTAACGGAAAAACGGTGGAAATCAAATTGATGGACAAGACTGTATATCTGCAAAGAGACGGGAAGAGCGCAAAACTTGCGGATGTGGGCGTGGGTGATCGTGTGGTGATTCATGCAACGTCGCATGGGGACTTGGTTGAAGCAACCGAAGTTAAATTTTCCAAAGCGAGAGATGCGACGCATTCGAAGGTTAAATCGAAGAAAAATCCGTAAACGGAAGATAGTGTCAATCGTTAACGAGATGGCAGGAATAGGTTTTAAGCACCAGCCAGATAGGTTTGCCGGCGGCAAGTTCGAGGGAGCGCGTTGCCCGTGGAGTAACATGCACGGTGAAAAGCGCGCCACAATTCACACGCGCGATGACCAGAGGCCCGCGTTGTTCAAGTGAAACAATTCGACCTTCAAGCAGATTTTGCGCGCTGAGGCCTCGGGGTTTCTCCGACGCAAGAAGAATATCGCCGGCGCGAATCGCAACGCGTACGTGATCTCCTACCGCGGAGTGGCCTAGCGGCACTTCAATATTACAAGCCAGGCCTAGTTGAACGCGCATAATACCGTCGGCTTCACGCAATTCCGTGACGACACCGAGCATAATATTTTCAAATCCCGCGGATTGCGCGAGACGAGTGCTGCGCGGAGCGTCAAGAACATCGCGCGGAAGACCTTCACTCGTGATGCGACCGTGGTCCATGGCGACGACGTGTTCGCCAAGCGTGTCGAGTTCATCGCGGCTGTGGGTGACGTAAAGAACTGGAATATTTCTCGCGCGATTCCAGTCGCGCAAATCGTTCATGATACTGGTCTTTAATTGAGCGTCGAGATTGGTGAGCGGCTCATCCAGCAAGAGCGCGCGTGGCTGCGTAACCAGCGAGCGGGCCAGAGCGACACGTTGCTTTTCGCCGCCGGAAATGTCGGCTGGCTTGCGATTGAGGAGTTCCTCAACGTGGAAATCAGAAGCGATTTCTTTTACGCACTGGTGGCACTCGTCGTGGGGCAGCGCGGCAAGGCCGTAGGCAATATTTTCGCCAACTGTAAGGTGCGGGAATAGCGCCAGGGATTGGAAAACGTACGCCAGTCGGCGTTGCTCCGGCAATAAATTGATATTTTGTTCGGTGTCATGCAGAACTAAATCGCCTATGGCAATGTGGGCACGATCGGGAGTTAGAAGACCGGCGATGCAATCCAACGCAGTGGATTTTCCAGCGCCAGACGGGCCAAAAAGAATGGAAATGCCGGGTGAAATTTCTAGCGAGACATCAAGCTGAAACGGTGACGAGCCGGCAGCGTGCAATTTTTTTCGAATGCGCGCGGATAGGATTGCAGGATTCATCGAGAGGGCCAAGGCGACCATGCGCGGCGATTCAAACCATAAACAAGCGCGAGCACCGAGAACGAGATGAAAAGGAGTATGAGTGAGACGCGGCCGGCTTCGGCGTATTCAAAGGATTGGACGTGATCATAAATATCTATGGAGACGGTGCGGGTGATGCCCTCAATATTGCCGCCAACCATGAGAACGACGCCAAATTCTCCCAGGGTGTGGGCAAAACTGAGAACCGCTGCGGTGATAATCCCTGGCAACGATAAAGGCAGGATTACTCGAAACAACGTTCTCCAACGGCCGGCGCCGAGAACGCGCGAAGCATCAAGCAATCTGCGATCAATATGCTCGAAAGAAACAAGCAAGGGTTGCACGGCAAAAGGAAAACTATAAACCACGGAAGCGATGATCAATCCGGGGAATGTGAAGGCAAGACCATGACCGAAAATTTGCAGCCAAAATTTACCAAGCGGCCCGTGAGGCCCCATGGCGAGGAGCGCGTAGAAGCCCAGCACTGTGGGAGGAAGAACCAAAGGCAGAGCGACGATGGATTCCAGCAGGAACTTACCGCGCCAACGGGAAAAAGCGAGCCAATAGGCAATGGGCATTCCGATGACCAATAAAATGGCGGACACGCAAAGACCGAGACGCAGCGAAAGCAATAAAGCGCCCACGATCAGGACACCGGCACGGTTGAATTCGAATTGGTGAATCCGTATTTTGCGAGAATGGCCTGGCCGGCGGAGCTTTTCACAAAATCCAAAAACGCTGTCGCGGCTTTTTGATTTTGGGCGTCTTTCAAAATTACCGCGGCCTGCTCCAGCCGCGGGTACATTGAAGAAGGAATTTCAAAACGCTGACCAACTTTCATTGGCGGAGCAATCGCAAGCGAGAACGCGATGATGCCGGCTTGCGCGTTGCCGGACTGGACGAACTGGGCGGCTTGAGAAATATTTTCGCCAAGGACCAGCTTAAACTGCACCTGTTGGTAGATTTGAGCTTTTTGCAGCGCTGCGACTGCGGCGCGGCCGTAAGGGGCATGCTCGGGATTAGCGATGGCGATTTTTCGCACGAGCGGATCCAGTAAAATACTCCAGCCGCGTTTCGCCAAATCCAGCTTTGGATCAGGAGGCATCCAGATAACGAGGCGGCCTACGGCGTAGGTAAAGAGTGAATCGGGGATGGTAAGGCCGGCAGCTTCGAGCTTTTTGGGATAATCAACATCAGCGGAAAAGAAAAGATCAAAAGGGGCGCCATTTTGCAATTGCGTAAAAAAATTGCCGCTGGAACCGTAGGTAACGGAGATTTTTGTGGAAGATTGTTTCGCAAATTGATCCGCGAGTTCCTGCATGGCAAATTTTAAGTCAGCGGCTGCGGCTATGCGCAATTCCTGGTTCTGTGCGTGAGTGTTGGAATTTACGAGTAGCAGAAAGCAAACGACCGCACCGAGGCGCATGAGCAAGCCGAAGATTTTCATTTTGTGCAGAAACATGTTTTTCCTTTGAACAGGCAATACGGTTCAGTTGCGAAGCGGCTTCCCGGTTTTCAATGTATGTGCGATACGCTCCTGGGTTTTCTTTTCGCCGCAGAGAGAAACGAAGGCTTCGCGCTCAAGGTCCAACACGTATTGTTCGCTGACAAATTGTGGAGCAGAGAGCGCGCCACCGGCAAGAATATTCGCGAGCTTGCGACCCACCAGCGCGTCGTGCTCAGAGGCGTAACCGCCGCGCAGCATCATATGAATTGCCAACTTTGCCGCGGCAAGAAACTGTTCGCCCAGGACTTTAATCTGCGTGGTTTGCGCGCCTTCCACCGGATTTGCCGCGAGCGGCTTCCACCCGCCACGAAGCAGGCCGAGCGCGGCTTCCTTCGCATCGCCAACAAGGCGATCGCGATTGAGCGAGACGCCATCCTCACGACGCAAATAACCTAGATCGCGGCATTCTTCGGCGCTGGTGCCCACCTTGGCGAGCGCGATGGTTTCGAAGATGGGTTTCAGTGCGTGGAACAAATCGAGGTCTTCATTTCCGGGGGCGTGTTCATTGGCGCGGATAATCATTTCTTTTGTCCCGCCACCGCCGGGGATGAGGCCGACGCCGGCTTCGACGAGTCCCATGTACGATTCCGCCGCGGCTTGAATTTTTGCAGCGTGCAAACTGATTTCGCAGCCGCCGCCAAGCGCCAGTCCCTGAGGCGCGGCGACGATTGGTTTGCGCGCGTATTTGATGGCCATGTTCACGTTCTGGAATTGTTTAACGGCGAGGTGCAGCTCATCCCATTCCTGTTCCTGGGCGCCAACCAGGATGAGCATAAGATTTGCGCCAACAGAAAAATTCACCGCCTGATTGGCGATAATCATAGCGTCGAAATCGGTGTCGAGACGCTTTAGTCCTTTGTGAAGCATGGCGATAAGATCGGCGCCGATGGCGTTCATTTTGGCGTGAAATTCGCAGCAGATCACGCCGTCACCAAGGTCGATGAGGCTCGCGCCGGAATTGCGGTCGACTTCACGACCAGCATCTTTTAGAGATTTGAGTATGATGATGCCGGAAGGCTGCTCGACCTTTTCAGTGGCACCACTTGGCGTGAAAACGGTTTCAGCGCCATTTTTGGATTCATGGAACGAGTTGCGGCCGCTGGCCAGTAATTTTTCTATGACCGGGGGAAGCGAACGTCCTTCCTTGCTGAGCTGTGCCGCGAAAGCGCGAACGCCAATCGCGTCCATAACCTCAAACGGGCCTAGTTCCCAGCCAAAACCCCAACGGAGCGCGCGGTCCACGTCGGCGATATGGTCAGAAATTTCCGGTACGCGCCGCGCGGCGTAGAGACACATTTCAGAAAGCGCGGCCCAGAGAAATTGCTGGGCTTTATCGCCTTTTTGCCCTTCGAGTACCGGAGCAAGAATGGCGCGAAGGCGCTCGCGGGTGTCCTCAATGGACTTGCCCATTTCAAGGGAAGCAAATTTAGCTTTCTGGCGGGGACGATACTCCATGGTATTTACGTCGAGGGTGAGAATTTCTCTTTCGCCTTCGCCACGCAATCTTTTGTAAAAACCCTGTCCGGTTTTATCACCTAACCAGTTACGACGCACCATTTCTTGAACAAGAGGAGGAATGGTGTAGGATTCGCGCGATTCATCGTGTGGGGCGGTCTCGTAGATATTTTTGACAACGTGGACCAGAACATCGAGACCGACGATATCGGCGGTTCGAAAGGTTGCGGACTTTGGCCAGCCGATCGCAGGGCCGGTGCAGGCATCGACTTCCTCAATGGTCATTTGCAGAGAGCTCATCAGACGAAAAGCATTGAGCATGGCAAATGTGCCGATGCGGTTGGCGATGAAATTTGGAGTGTCTTTGGCAAGGACGACGCCCTTGCCCAGGCGGCGGTCGCAAAATTCGCGGAGCGTTTCGATGACTTCGGAAGAAGTTTTTGGGCCAGGAATAACTTCCACAAGTTTCAAGTAACGCGGAGGGTTGAAGAAATGCGTTCCAGCCCAATGCTGCTGGAATTCTTCGGACATGCGGTCAGCGATGAGATGAACGGGCAGACCGGAGGTATTGGTGGTAACGAGGGTCCCCGGCTTGCGGTACTTTGCGACACGGTCAAGCAAATTACGTTTAATATCGAGATTCTCGGCGACAACCTCAATGATCCAATCGGCCTCGGCCACGCGAGCGAGATCATCTTCAAAATTGCCGATGGAAATTTTCTCCGCCAGCGTGGGCGTGAAAAAAGCGGCGGGTTTTGATTTTCGAGCGGCATCCTGGCCGGCGCGCACGATTTTATTGCGCTCGTCAGCAGAAGCATTGGCTGGCAGCCCGGGCGGCAACATATCCAGAAGGATGCAAGGCAAGCCGGCGTTAGCAAAATGGGCGGCAATCCGCGCGCCCATAGTACCGGCGCCGAGAACAGCAGCCTTTTCTATGCGATATTTCATGACACGCCCTTGCTAACGGATTTACACGAGAGGACAGGTTACAAAACCAGCATGCGTGGGTCAAACATCCATAGGAATTGCTGCGGGCGGATTAAACTGGAAATGTATGAGTGAATCGAAAACAACGGAAACGCAGGGATGGTTGAAAAACGCGGGGGCCAGGTTTCGCGCGATTGCCTACGGCGCTGAGGAGAGATCGCGGCCGAAGGTGGGATTGGCTTTGGCGGGAGGATTTGCGCGCGGCATCTCACATATAGGAATTTTTCGCGTGCTTCGCGAAGCGGGAATACAGGTGGATGCCGTGGCCGGAACGAGTTCGGGGGCGCTGATTGGCGCGGCGTATTGCGCGGGGGTTCCTCTCGATGTGATGGAACGAATTGGCGCGGCAACGACCTTCGCGGATTTTGGGCGCTGGACACCTTCGTGGCTAGGCCTGGCAACAAATCAGCGGCTGGAAAAATATCTGGAGCGAATGACTCCGCTAAAAAGGTTCGATCAACTAAAGATACCGCTGGCGGTTTCCACCACGGATATCAATGCGGGAGTAACGGTGTTTTACACGCAAGGGGCGCTAGGGCCGGCGTTGCGGGCGTCGTGCGCGTATCCGGGACTGTTCGTGCCCATCCAGCATGAGGGTAGAACATTGGTGGATGGATTTCTGACTTCACCGGTGCCGGTAGAAGGCGCGTCGTATCTCGGAGCGGATATTATTATTGCGGTGTACCTTGAGCCCGGAATGATCGATCAACCCCGAACGTTCACGGACGTGCTGAGCCGGTCATTCAATATTTTGCAACGGCACTCGGACTTGGCCTGGAGGCAGCAGGCCGACATTGTGATTGAACCGGATATGAAACCGTTTGCATGGGATGACTTCACAAAAACTCCGGGATTAATTGCCGCGGGGGAACGCGCGGCGATTGCCGCACTTCCGCAGATTCGCGCCGCGCTATCCGCCAAGAGACACAACGTAAGCTCTAAGTGATGCGTGAAACTTCCACGACGATTGGTTGACCGGCGCCTTTGCCGCGCTGCGTGAGCCAGGCGCGCAAACCTTCGGCAAATTTTTCAGGTGTGAGACGAAAACTGGCTTCGATGCGGCCGTCCGCGACGGGAAGGGTGTCGTCGAAATCAGCGGAATTCGTGAAATTGCGCATGCAGAATTGATCGAGCCAATCGAGGGGACAAGGTTTGCTATCGGCACCAATCAGAAGATTCACGCTAAATTTTTGGGCGTACATATGGGAAGCACCTGGGAATTGCAGGGTTCAGAGAATGGACGCAATTTCAGAATCGAGAGCAACGTGGGTTGCAGGCGCGCCGTTGATGCTATAAGAAGGTCCATCCGCTTCGGAGAAATGGAAAAATCGGCTGATGTGATAGTCCTCATCATAGCTGGCGAAAACGCGTTCGACCTCCTCTTGTGAAAGCGCGAAGGCCCTGAGTGGCACGGGCTTCGAAAATTGTCCGGCGAGGCCAATATACCGGTCGACTAATTCGCGAAGGGTCAGCATAGGTGCATGGCGAACTGCTTCGTTGGTCACGAACGACCTCTTAAGGCAAAGTGTACTGCGTACGCCAAGAATGCGAAAGGCCAGGAAAACGATGCGCGCTCATTTGTGGCACGCTGTAGGGATTGGGTAAGATGCTAACGGGAATCAATATTCAGGAGGAAGAAAAATGAGTATTTCGGTGGGACAAACTGCGCCGGATTTTACATTAAAAGATCAGCATCAAAAAGAGGTGAAGCTTTCGGACTTTGCAGGCAAAAAGAACGTGGTGATCGTATGGTATCCACTTGATTGGAGTCCGGTTTGCTCGACCGAGCATGCTTGTTTTGTGAATGACATGAAGTCATTTGAAAACCTGGATGCGGAAGTTCTTGGAGTAAGCGTGGACAGCGTGTGGTCGCACAAGGCATTCGCTGAAAAGATGGGAATTAAGTATTCACTGTTGGCGGACTTTCATCCGAAAGGGGCCGCGAGTGAAAAATATGGAATGTACTTGAGCGAAAAAGGCATTACGGGCCGGGCAATCGCGATTGTTGGTAAGGACGGAAAAGTGGCGTGGTTCAAAAACTACGACATTCCGGTGGCGCCGGATGTAAAGGAAGTGGCAGCGGCGCTGCAGAACGTAAAGGCGGCGACGGCGTAGGAACGGAAATAAAGAAACTAAAGGAAGCTTGTCAAAAAAGGGCTGCCAGCGGCAGCCCCTTTTTGTTGTGCCGATCGTTACGGGCGTTGATTACTTGGTGGCGAAATCGTTGCGGACGACGACTCCGCCCTTCATGACGAACCCAACGGATTCAAGAGTACGGACGGTGGCGAGTGGGTCCTCTGGTACTGCGATGACATCGGCGTAATGGCCGGGTTCGAGAGCGCCAACGCGATCAGCCCAGCCCAGAAGGTCAGCAGCGTTGATGGTAGCGGCCTGAATAGCGTCGAGGGGCTTCATGCCCCATTCGACCATTTTTGCGAATTGACGGGCGTTGTCACCGTGCGGGTAAACACCAGAGTCGGTGCCGAAAGAAATCTTCGCCCCGGACTGGAAGGCGTGGCGAAAGTTTTCGCGCTGCAACCTCCCGATCTTCTTTTCCTTTTCGATCGACTCCGGAAGCATTCCTGCCTTCGCGCCTTCCTGGAGAATGAAATCATCGTTGTAAATATCAAAAACCAAGTAGGTGCCGTGTTGTTTGGCAAGGGCTATACCTTCGTCGTCGATAAGACTGCTGTGCTCGATGGAGTCAATGCCCGCGCGAATGGCATCCTTGATGGATTGCGTGCCGTGGGCGTGGGCCGCCACTTTACGACCCAGTTTGTGAGCTTCATCGGCGATGGCTTGCATTTCTTCAAGTGTGTATTGCGGAGTGCCAGGCAAGTCACCCTTGCTGAGCACGCCGCCGGAGGCGCAAATTTTGATTACGTCCGCACCGTATTTGACCACTTCGCGCACTTTGGCGCGCGCGGCCCAAGGACCATCAGCAACACCCTGATCACGATAATTAAATTGCGGAGCAAGAAGATTGTTGTCGCAGTGGCCACCGGTGATGCCAAGAGCGGGTCCGGATGCACGCATGCGCGGTCCTTCGACTTCACCATCGTTGATGGCATCGCGAAGAGCAATATCGGAGAAGCCGCTGGCGCCAACGTTGCGAACCGAAGTAAAGCCAGCGCGCAGAGTCAGCCGAGCATTCTTGACGCCTCTGATCGCTTCGCGGGGATACGAAATGCCAACGCTGGAATAACCGGTGTCAGAAGGGTCCGTGGTGAGATGAGTGTGAACATCGAGCAAACCGGGAAGGCAAGTTGCACCGGAAAGATCGATGGGCGTTACGCCGGCAGGAAGCTTCGAGGAGTTAGCAGGAGTAACTGAGGTGATGATGCCCTGCTCGTCAAAAAAGATGATCTGGTCGCTCAATTCGCGGCCGGAACGCACGTCAAGGAGCTTCCCACAACGAACCGCGCCCGGAGCGGCAAGAACGAACGGCGCAGAGAATATCGAGACAAGCACAAGTAGTAAGAAGCGGCGCATGGGTCTCCTAGAAATAAAGAGCATCCAAAATAATTCGCAAATTACGGTGCCCGTTTCTTAGACGCGCACAGCGTGAGACGGATAGCCTCTACTCGGCAGCATTAAATTGCAAATTTATTTTTCGGCAGGAGCGGAAACCGGCCTGGCGAAGCTGCGGATTAAAAGCACCAGACGCCAGCGCTGATCTTCGGTAAGGCGACCTTTGAAGCCGGGCATGGGTCTGCGCCCTTCGCTAATTTTATAAAACAGTTCGCCATCGGTGCGCGCGCCGAGACGCGCGGCGTCGGTAAAATCGGTTGGCGCCGGGCGATATTGCGCGGCCTTCGAGCCGTCGCCCTTGCCGGTCTCGCCATGACACTTAGCGCAGTCCTCAAGATAAACGGGTTTAATTTCTTCAGGGGAGGCGGAGGAAGGAACGAGAGGATTCTTTCTGGATTTTTCCGCTTCGGGAACGACCCAGGGCCCTCGCGGCTGGAGAGTAAGAAATATGGATAGCGGAATCAGTACTAAGAGAAAGATCAAAAAAAGTTTACGCGCCTGGAAACCAGGTTGCGCGGGAGTAGGCATGGTCGGCATGAGAATTCTCGCATAGGTTGCGATTACTTTGGAAAGGGAGAAACCGGATTAAAGAAATTACCGCGAGCGGAAAATGAGCCAGAGCAATTCACCGTTGAAGAAAATAATGGCGACGGTAACTATCCAAGCCAGTGCCTGAGTGACACGGGAATTGACGAATTCGCCCATTTTAGTCTGGTTCCCAGTGAATTGGATCAGCGGGATTATCGCGAAGGGCAGCTGGAAACTAAGAATCACCTGACTGAATACGATAAGTGCGGTGACTTTGCTTTCGCCGGCAATGCCGATAACAATCGCGGCGGGAAAGATTGCGATGGAACGCGTAATCAGGCGTCGCACCCAGGGTTTGAGGCGAATTTCGAGGAAACCTTCCATGACGATTTGGCCTGCGAGGGTGCCGGTCAGTGTAGAGTTCTGGCCGGAAGCCAGGAGCGCGACTGCAAAAATGGTACTGGCAAGACTGGCGCCAAGAACGGGACTGAGAAGCTTATAGGCATCGGCTATCTCGGCCACGTTGTGCAGACCGCGGGTGTGAAACGCGGCAGCGCCGAGTACGAGAATCGCGGCGTTAATGAACAGTGCGAAGCCAAGAGCCACCGTGGAATCCAGAATGGAGTAGCGAAGGGCTTCGCGGCGGTCGGGCACCGAGGGACCAAACGCGCGGGTCTGCACAATACTGGAATGAAGATAAAGGTTGTGCGGCATAACCGTGGCGCCAAGAATTCCAATGGCGATATAGAGCATTTCCTTGTTACGTAGAATTTCCGCGTGAGGAAGAAAACCGAGGCCCGCATTCCGCCAGATGGGTTGAGCGAAGAACAGTTCGTACGCGAAGCAAGCCGCGATGGAGGCGATCAAAGTAATGACAAACGCTTCGATGAGCCGGAACCCTCGACCTTGCAAAGCTAGAACAATCAGAACATCGAGCGCGGTGATCAGTACGCCGGCAAGCAGCGGAAGGCCGAAAAGCAGTTTGAGGGCGACAGCGGACCCCAATACTTCGGCAAGGTCGCAAGCGGCGATGGCGATTTCGCAGACAACCCACAAAAATAAGGTGGTGCGCCGTGAGTATTGCTCGCGGCACGCCTGAGCCAGGTCGCGGCCGGTGGCGATGCCAAGCTTGGCGGAGAGCGCTTGCAAAAACATGGCCATGAGGTTGCTGATCAGCACAACGCTGAGAAGCGAGTAGCCAAATTTGGAGCCGCCGGCAATGTCGGTAGCCCAATTACCAGGGTCCATATAGCCGACGGCGACAAGATAACCCGGCCCGGCGAAGGCTAGAACCTTGCGAAACCACGAAGCGGCAGAGGAAACCGGGATGGAACGGTGAGACTCGGGGAGGGACGGCTGAGAGGCGATACGCTTCCAGGTAGGAATAAGCGCGCTGGCGGGAGGAAATTCGCTGGAGGCCGGGTCGAGGGGACCTTCTATAGTTTCGTTAGCCATATTCATTAACTACGTTAAATATCGATTCTAAACTATATGTAACAAGAAACACAATGAATATGCAATCGATACGATTAGGTTCGGTGCGCAATGGTGGACGTCGGCTGACAACGACGGATGAGCATAGCGAGTGACGCTGTGATACTTTGAAGATGACGTTTTCGGAGAAAGATAATGGATGAAAAGCAGCCGATACCCGGACAAGTTCAGATCAAGGCCGATGAAAAAGAACTGCAGGGGCAATACAGCAACCTGGTGATGGTGCATCACCACGCAGAGGAATTCACTTTAAATTTTGTGTACATTTTTCCGAACGGTGGACAGGGAAAATTGGTGAGCAGCATGATCGTCAGCCCGGGCCACGCAAAGCGGATCTGGCGGGCGTTGGGAGAAAATATTTCGCGGTTCGAGGCGCAATTCGGGCCGATCAAAGAGTCCCCGGAGGGCGCGCCGCCCGCTCCGACCGTTGGATTTGTGCAATAGCTTCGTGGAAAAAGGATTGTGCAAATTGCACGAAGGCTGGCCTGCCGTGCTAGAATTTATGAATTGTTCGCGAAAGTAGAACCGAATTTGGGCCTGTAGCTCAGGTGGCTAGAGCGCGCCCCTGATAAGGGCGAGGTCGGTGGTTCAAGTCCACCCAGGCCCACCATTCAAATCACCAGTAATTACGCGGCTATTCTCACTTTCCCCGTTCCGGGGATCCGCCTCAAAAAACCAATTTGCCAACTATTTGCCAACTTTTCGGGCAAGGTTGCGTATTGCCCGATTCCATGTGGTACATCTAAGTACGCCCCCGTTTCAGGCTGAGCAGGCCCCACCGTCTTCTTGGTTCTGGTAGCAATTCCAGCCACGCCGATTTCTTTTTTCCATCCCCCCTCACTCCTCTGCAAGCTGGTCAAGATTGCGTTCCCGTTCTTTGTCTGAACGCTTGGAGCGAGACGATGGGCGAGTGGAAAGTACAAGTCAGCTTCAGAGTCCGGGAGGACCTGCGCCGGGAACTGGAAGGGGTCGCCAAACGGGAACGCAGAACACTTGGCAATGTCGGCAGGGTCTTGCTCGAATGGGCGGCTCTACAGCTTCGTGTCGCCGGTTCCGTAGAACGACTTCTGAGAGTCCAACTGACAAACAAGAAGGAAAATAGATGAACCTAGAACCGAATCCGATGTCCGGGAGTTGCAGGGATGAGCGGTCGGGACTAGTCAGGTACTGGTT
The DNA here is from genome assembly GCA_035602385.1 of Candidatus Dormiibacterota bacterium. Classification (GTDB taxonomy): domain Bacteria; phylum Acidobacteriota; class Terriglobia; order Acidiferrales; family UBA7541; genus Acidiferrum. The sequence continues at coordinate 1,954 of DATNME010000007.1, read as the reverse complement.
TCAACGCTTCCTTCAGCCTTTCGGTCCAGCCACTCACGCAAAGCCTTCTCAGTTATCAGCCGGCAACGGCCCACACGGACAGTGGGCAGGTCTTTATGCTGAATCGCGTAGTAAAGGAACCGAAGAGATAGGCCAGTCACCTCAGCGGCTTCGCGCGGTCGATACGCCACTCGCGGTAGATTGCGGTTCATGTCTCATTCCCTTTCCTGGCCGGAGACCCACCTTCGTTCCCGAACCATCCGCTTAAAACCAGGTCTCACCATGAACATGCTACTATACATACAGCACCATGGAAAGCACATTCTTTTTGAGGCCAGATATTCTTCTCAGGTTGCACTTGGCGCCGTGGATTCAGGATCGGCTTATTGTCAAGGCAGCAAAAAGGGGAAACCGTTTCAGTTCTTCTTCTGTAAGGGAATCAGTCAAAAGATTCTCTTCGACCGTCTTTGGCAGGCACAGGACAAATGGTTCAAACGCTTCCTGCAGCATCGCCGCATATTTCTTGCGGTCGTATCCGAACCATCCTTCCCATAGTGCAAAGGCCCGAACGCGATCATTTGGCACGGCCGATTCACTGTCAGTGATGACGTACTCGACGGTCTGGCCGGGCCGCAGTTTTACGCCGCTACCGAAGAGTTGCTGCGCGGCAATCGCGGTGACACCCGCTTTTTGGTAGTCACGCGGTTCTTTCGTGATGCGTTTGCTGACGATGAGTTCCCCAATGTCGACATCTCCGCTGGCAAGCCTCTCTTGGTAGTCCGCCAGGACTATGCGCGCGGCATCAATCTTGTGAACGTAGGATTCAAAGTCGTGCGCTTCCGCGAGGATCGCCAACACCTCGCCCTGCATCCGTTTCAGCAGTGGAGCCGTGTCATGGCGGCGGCATTCGAGACCACGGACTTTCAGTTCGCCGTCTTCGCCAACGGCAAAGAAGCGATTCGGCACGGGAACGTCCGCGTATTGCTTCGAGGGTAGAAAGACGACGTAGCGATATACGGACTCAATCGCGAGAGGGAGGCGCGTTCTTGTTTCGATTTCGGTAGCCAGCCGCTCGAAGTCTTCCCTTTTCGCCCCTTCCTTCCAAACGTAGATCGAGTCCACCAATGCATGGATGAGTTGAAACCCATCGTTTTCCGCAATCTCCTTCGCGACGAGAAGGGTTTCGCGCGCGACGGCATTGATGGCTTCGTGGGCTTCGATTTTGCCGAAACGCGCATTCTTGTAACCCGTGTAGCCAAAGCAGCAGACAAGAAGCCATTTCATCGAATCGCGTTGCAGTTTGAAACGCAGCGCGGCGTCGGGCGGAGAAGTTTTCTGCAATTTCTTGAGCGCGCTGCGCTTCGCAATCAAGCGTTCGACAACACGGCTGGTGATACCGCGTCTTTTCTCGCAGATGCGATAGCCGAGTTCAGGAATGCGAGGAGCATCGGGGCAGCAGCGGCAGTTGACAGTCTCGGGCGAGATGTTGAAGCGCGCCATAATGCTCGGAAACTGACTGACGAAGTCGAGTTCCGCAACGTTCGCGGTGAAGCCGAGTTTCGGCACGAAAACGAGCCCGCCGCGGTCGGCACATAGAAGTTCATCGGGATGCTTGGGATCTTCGGGCTCCGCCTTCTGTTCGGGAATCAACACGCCATCGCGATGGGCGAGTTCCATCTGCATGTAAGAGATGCCGGTGCCTGTCGTTGTTCTAGCCGAGTATTGAATGGGAAGTTTCGTGATACGGGCGAGTTCCCACAGCCCGGCAAAATCGCACTTCTCTGAAATGAACGAATTCTGCTTGTCCACATGGATGCGGCCAAAAAGAGTTGTTGCACTCGCCTTGAACAAAATTCTTCCGTAGCTGGTGTAACTGCGTCCCTTCGACTGTTGGACAGATGCCGACTCATCGCGATTCAAGGGCAGTGAAAACTTCAAGCGTTCGGCCTGCTGGCGAAGTAGGGGGAGAATGGTG
>DATNME010000006.1:0-44793 GCA_035602385.1 Candidatus Dormiibacterota bacterium | reverse complement strand
AATTGTGAACGTCCCCACGGGAGGGAGAAAGAAATAATTGAACGCCAGCATCGCGGCCACGGACATGGAAACCGAGACAGCCATGCCCCAGACTGCGGAAACTGCTAAAATTGCAAGGAGAAACGTAAGTGCGACAGTGGTTTGATTGGCCGCCAGGATATGTCGATAAAACACGGTAACGCCGGTGATGGCAGTGAATGCGCAAATAAGTCCAAACCATTTGCCCGCAAGCATCCTCTGCATTCTCTTAGTTTAGCGCAGGCTACGATTTCGGTGGAGTAAAGAGTACTTTGACGAAAAAGCCCGAAGAATGGCTGGAGATTGCCTCGCCGCCGCAGAAGGCCAAGGGGATTTTTAAACTATTCCTCGGTTACGCCCCCGGCGTCGGTAAAACCTACAGCATGCTCAGCGAAGCCCTTCGCCGGCAAAGCCGCGGCGAAGATGTGGTGATTGGGGTCGTCGAAACTCATGGCCGGAAGGGCATTGAAGAGTTGGCTAGTCAATTGAAAGCTATTCCAAGAAAAAAAATTGAGTACAAGGGCACGATTTTCGAAGAAATGGATACTGACGCGATTTTGGCTCGCCACCCTGATGTAGTGCTTGTCGATGAACTCGCTCACACCAACATTCCCGGAAGCAAACACCGAAAGCGCTACGAAGATGTGCAGGAGTTGCTGGCCGCTAAAATCGACGTTGTCTCGACATTAAATATTCAGCATATCGAGAGTATCGCTCCGATCGTGCGATCTATCACCGGAATAGTCGTGCGGGAAACCGTCCCGGATTGGGTTCCGCTGACCGCCGCGGAAACCGTGATGGTGGACTTGACGCCGGAAGCCCTGCAAAACCGCATGAAGCGCGGCGATGTTTACAGTTCGGAAAAGGTTGAGCGTTCATTAAAAAATTTCTTTCGCCGGGGAAATCTAATCGCCCTTCGCGAACTCGCATTGCGGCAAGTCGCCGAGCAAGTGGATCGCAGCCTCGAATCCTACATGGAGACTCAGGACATCCGGAAAAACTGGGGAGTCCGTGAACGGCTGGCGGTTTGCATATCATCAAATTCCACCGGGCAACACCTCATCGCGCGAGCCGCGCGCATGGCCAGGCGCATGGATGCGGAGCTTTACGTACTCCATGTGGATCGTGAGTTCGGCCCCAAGGAATCAAATCCAGAAGCTCTGACCGCGAATCTGCGATTTGCAGAAAGTCTCGGTGCGCAAGTCGTGCGGCTAAAAGGTAAAAGCGTAGCGGATACTGTCGCCGATTTTGTCCGCACGAAACACATCACCCAGGTGATTTTCGGGCGCGCGCCAGTTCGCGATTGGCGGAAATACCTGTATCTCTCCGCGGTGCACCGTTTTTTGCGAGAGTCTCCTGCCGTTGACGTCCATATCGTCACGCAGGAAACCGAGGAATGAAGCCATCGCCGCGCAGGCGATAGTCCCTGTCCCAAATAGGATAGACACACCCTGTCAATGAAATAACAATTACATTACGTACCTTTATGATTAGAAGGTTTTCTAAGTCGATTGAAGGACGTCCCAATTCGGGACACCATTCCGTACTTGCAACAGCCGATTAAATTTGTCTTAAAAACTCGGCAACAATATTTTTACAAGGTCATCATTTACATGGGTTTGCCAATTCGAAATTGCCCCGATTGGTCCTCAAGTTGCCGCTAAATGTCGGGCTAGACCAGGTCTGCAAAAATGGGTCGCGTTTGGTGGGGCAATTGCCGTCTATGCGAAGTTCGAAAATAGGGTTACTCCCTAGTCAGTCAATTTTGCGCAAGCGCACCCTGCGAGATAGCAGTCAGCTATGAGCATCCAAGAGCTATCGTTACGACGCTGGCTGTTGCTCCCAACCATGGTGTCCAGCGGATTGGGTCTCTTGCTCATTTGCGCAGGATTCTTTTACTCCGATGTGCATACTTTCCGAAAGAGAAAGGTAGACGACCTGCGCACCGTCGCCTCCGTGCTGGAGGCGAACGCGGGTCCCGCACTGGCATTTGGAGATGAAAACACCGCAACGAACGTGCTGACAGCCATGCTGGTCCGTCCGGACATTCGCATGGCCGCTCTTTATCAGCCTGATGGTCGGGTTTTGGCCTGGTATTTGCGACAGGATTTGACGGGGACCATTTTGCCTCCCCGGAAACCTCAACCGGGACTGAAATGGAGTAAGGAATCATTATCTTTGGCCGACCCCGTGAACGTAGGCGCGAAATCGGTGGGCGAGCTTTATATCGAGGAAGGCGTCGGCGACTTTCACGAACGAATGGTTAGTTTCGCGGGTACTGCGGCAATTTTTGGGCTGGTCTGTGCAGCCATCATTTATTTCTTATCGCAGCGTTTGGGCTCAGTTTTTGTCCAGCCCATCTACGACTTGGCGGATGTGGCCAGGCGCGTCTCCTCGGGTGAGGGATATGCCTTGCGTGTTCCTCCGCTGCTCGGCAAAGAACTCCGCCAATTGGGAGTCGACTTCAACACTATGCTCGAAGAGATCCAGCGTCGCGAAGCACAGTTGCGCGATACCCACAATATGCTCGAGGAGCGAGTCACCGAACGTACTCAGGAATTGACGGCCGAGGTGCGCGAACGGCAGCAGGCGCAACGGCAACTCGCGGAACAATCGACATATCTTCAAACCCTGATCGAGGCCTGCCCCATGGGAATCGTGACGGAAAATGCCGGCGGGCTCATCGAAATGAGCAACCACGCCTTCCAGGAAATGTTCGGATATTCCCAAGCCGAAATGGAATCTTTGTCCATTGACCGCCTGCTGGCATCGGAAGAAATGAAAGCAGAAGCAGCGGAAATGACCAAAAACGTCTTGAGCGGAAACCTGGCTCACAAGATTACCAGGAGAAAACATCGCACTGGCGAAATGATCGATGTCGAAGCGTTCGGAGTTCCTTTCGTATTGAGCGGCGTTCTCCGTGGGCAGGTTGGAATGTATCTCGATATCAGTGAGCGAGTAAAAGTGCAGAGTGCGCTTCGCGACAGTGAGCAATTACTTCGAACCGGGGCAGAAGCCCTCCGCCAAAGCGAAGAGATGTTTCGCACCTTGAGCGCTGCCGCGCCCGTTGGCATTTTTCGTGTTAACGCCCAGAAGGAATGCGTCTATGTAAATGAGCAATGGGTAGAAATGACTGGAGTAAGCAGGGAAGACGCATTGGCAGGGTTGTGGCCTCGAGCCCTGCATCCCGCGGACCGCGAAGAAACGTTGCGACTTTGGGAGGAAGCAGTTTCCAAAGCCGAAGAATTTGTCTGCAGCTTTCGATTGTCTGGCGTGAACGAAAACGTGATGTGGGTAGATCTAATCGCCCGTCCATTTTTTGGACCCGATAAGATGCCGCAAGGCTACGTGGGTATTGTGCAGGACGTAACGCAAAGAGAAAAAACGCAAGAGCGGCTCAGGGACGCTGCAAAATCTGCCGAAGCCGCCAGTCGCGCGAAGAGCGAATTCCTGGCCAATATGAGCCATGAAATTCGCACCCCGATGAATGGAATCCTCGGAATGACGGAGTTGGTTCTCGATACCAACCTTGACGCGCAACAACGCGAATGCCTGACCATGGCCAAATCGTCTGCGGACGCCTTGCTTACATTGATTAACGACATTCTCGATTATTCCAAAATCGAGGCGGGCAAGCTGGAAATCGATGTGATCGAATTTGAATTGCACGACAGCCTGGGCGAAACAATGAAAGCGTTAAGTTTGAAGGCGCATCAGAAAGGTCTGGAACTCGCCTATGACATTCAACCCGATGTTCCGGCTACGTTACTCGGAGACCCAGGGCGACTCCGTCAAATCATAGTCAATCTCGTCGGCAATGCCATCAAGTTTACGCAAAACGGCGAAGTTGTCGTGCACGTTGTTGTACAGTCCCGGACCACTGAAAGTACCGTGCTGCACTTTACCGTGGTGGACACCGGCATCGGCATTCCCGCGGACAAACAAGCCGCAATTTTTGAAGCCTTCACCCAAGCCGATGGTTCCATGACCAGGACCTACGGTGGTACCGGGTTAGGCCTGACTATTTCTTCACGGCTCGTCGCACTTATGCAAGGAAAAATCTGGGTGGAAAGTGAAATGGGCAAAGGAAGCCGGTTCCATTTCACCGCGCGTTTTGGAATACAAAAATCTCCAACAAAAACAAAAATACACCGGGATGCCACTATTTTGCGAGACATGCGCGTTCTGGTTGTGGACGACAATGACACTAACCAACAAATTCTGCTCAAAATGCTGCTCAGCTGTCACGCCGCACCGCTAGCAGTACATGGCGGGACTGCGGCAATACTTGCGCTGCGGGAAGCGCACACCCTCGGCAAAACCTTCTCTTTAATTCTTCTTGATGCGCACATGCCGGAAATGGACGGATTTGCGCTGGCAGAATCCATAAGGGCCAACCCGGACTGGAACACTGCAACGATCATGATGTTAACTTCCGGAGGCCAGTACGGAGACGCGAAACGATGCCGCGAGTTGGGTGTCGCCGCCTATCTCACTAAACCAATCGGTCAAGAAGAATTGCTCAATGCCATTCTGAACGCTCTACAGCCAGCGCCAACCGAACAAATTTCCCCACCGCTCGTCACTCGTCATTCTCTGCGGGAGTCAGGCACGCACCTTAATATTCTACTGGCAGAAGACAACGCGGTTAACCAGGCTCTAGCTGTCCGCCTATTAGAGAAACGCGGTTATTCCGTGACTGTCGCTGGCAATGGCAAGGAGGCGCTGGCTTTATTGGAAAAGGATTCCTTTGATTTAATTCTCATGGATGTCCAGATGCCGGAAATGGACGGTTTCGCCGCGACGGCGGCAATCCGCGAGAAGGAAAAAAGTTCTGGCGCTCACTTGCCAATAATAGCGATGACCGCGCACGCGATGGTCGGAGATCGTGACCGTTGCCTTGAGGCCGGAATGGACGATTACATTTCCAAGCCCATTCACCCTGAGCTACTGGCCAAATTATTGAAGCTGCACACCACTGCAGTTTCGAAAGAATTGCTATGACCATGACACCGCTCGTACTGGATGCTGCGGAGCTTCTCGCAAGAGTGGAAAACGATCGCGAATTGCTACGCGAACTGGTGGCAATTTTTAAGAAGCAGCTGCCTGGTCAAATAGACTCGCTGCGCAACAACGTCGAAAACGGAGAAATTCCGGGCATCGTGGTGGCTGGGCATACCTTCAAGGGGATGCTGTCTAATTTGGGGGCGCCTCGTGCCGCCGCCGCTGCCGCGCGCCTCGAAGAGCTCGGAAAGAAGGGCGCCACAGACAAAGTTGGCCCAGCGTTTATCGAACTGCAGAATGAAATTTCATTGCTGATGCCGGAACTGGAATCGTGTGCAGCGCAGGTGAACACTTGAAAATATTAATCGCCGATGACGATATAATCTCCCGCACTTTACTGGAAAAGGCGCTGGGAAAAGAGGGATACGAGGTCGTCTCGACTGAAAATGGCCGGCAAGCCATCGAGAAACTGACCGCGGATAGAGGCCCGCGTCTTGCTTTGCTCGATTGGGTCATGCCTGAAGTCAATGGTCCCGACGTATGCCGGGCAGTGCGCGCCCAACACGAACAGCATTATCAATACTTATTGCTGTTGTCTTCCAAGGAATCCAAGGCAGACATCGTCTCCGGCCTGGAATCGGGTGCCGACGATTACGTCACCAAACCATTTGATTTGGAGGAGCTGAAGGCAAGGCTGCGCGCCGGAGTGCGAATCCTGGAGTTGCAGGATCACCTGGTGGAAGCTCGGGAAAGCATGCGGTACCACGCCACGCACGACAATTTAACTTCGCTTCTGAATCGTGGCGTGATCGTTAACTTGTTGGGCATGGAATTGATACGTTCGCAGCGCGAAAATCGTTCGACCGCCATTCTCCTTTGCGATATTGATCACTTTAAAAAAATAAACGATACTCACGGGCATCTTGTCGGCGATCAAGTTCTCAGGGAAGTTTCCAGCAGATTTTTGTCCGCGGTCAGGTCCTACGATTTTGTCGGGCGGTACGGCGGCGAGGAATTTCTCATTGTCCTTAATAATTGCAACCCTGCTTCCTCGGCTTCGCGTGCCGAACAGGTTCTTCGCTCGCTGTCCAATCGTCCCGTTAGTACTTCGGCTGGATTGCTTTCCATCACCGGAAGCATCGGGCTGCTCTTGAGCATCGATTGGGCCGGCAGGCCCGTGGAAGAAGTGCTTCACGAAGTGGATTTGGCGCTCTATGCGGCTAAACAGGCTGGCAGGAATTGCGTTCGTTTGGCCAAATCGCAAATCCCGCAACAACACGTCGTGGTTCCGGCAATCGAATTGCCTGTTACCGTGGAGCGCCGTAAAAGTTAGCCGTCGTTCGGTTGGCCCCTTGTTCGGTTAGCCCTTGTCCGGCGCGTTAAAACTGCTCAGCAGCCTCTCTATTTAGACCGCTTCTGCTCCATCATGCCGCGCATTGCCGAAGTCGAGCCCGGCGCGCGTTTTTCCCGCCACCCTTCCAGCCGCTTGCAGGTTTCTTCAATGCCCGAAAAAAGATGCGGATTCTTAAACGCCGCTCGCCACGTCGGGACAATAACTCGCATGCGGTCCCACACCACCCAAATTTCGCCGTTGCTCTCAAAAAACAACTCATCATTAATCAAGCCGCGGTTCACAATGCTTGCAACCATTTCCCAGTAGCTGATTACCATGCGGATGTAAGTGTTCTCTTCGCCTCCCTGAGGATATTTTTCCATCATTTCCTCGGGTGTCAGCGGGTGGAAATTTTCCGTGAACCACGCGCGAGCTTGACGAAGCTTTGGTTCGCGCCTCAAGTCGTACAGTCGGAGCATCAGATTCACTTCCTCATAACTGACCTGAGACATCGGCATTCTCCTTATGCTTGCAGCGCTAGCGCGGATTATTCCACTTCTTGATGCTTCGCGGCCGGCACGTATTCCCCGTAACGCGGAGGAAAAAGCAATCCCTGGCGTTGAAACTCGACATGAATCCTGCGGCGAAGTTCGCGAGAAACTTCGTCCTGCCTTGTCGGAACAGTACGAATTTGTATCCGAACCACAGCCCCGTCGCGATCAAAATTCTGCACCCCGAGGATACGTGGCCCGTCCACCAGTGTTTGCGACCACGCCGAATCATTCCGCAGTTCCGCGGTAACCGTTTCCAGCGCCTGCAGAATTCTATCCATTGCGGTTTCCGGAGGAAAGGAAACGTCCAGAAATGTTTGGGACCAGTCCCTGCTGAGGTTGCCGGCAAAACGGATGTCTCCGTTAGCCACGGTAACCAGCGCTCCGCGTGAGTCGCGCAACATGGTGCGGCGTAGGGTCACCTGTTCGACGCGCCCGGTGGTTTCGCTAACCTGCACCAAATCGCCAACTGTGAATTGGTCTTCGAACACAATGGAAAATCCGGCTATCAGATCGCGCAAAAGATTCTGTGCGCCAAAAACAATAGCGACTAGCGTTAATCCCCCAAATATTGCCAGCGGCAGAATATTGATGCCAAATTCCGGTAAAGCTGCCACCAAAACAATGGCCCAGACGACTTTGCACCCCGCGCCGTAGAGCAAATTCGCAAGAGCGCGGGTCTGCTGCTCGCGATGTTGCGCCGCGCGAGACTGTGAACTCGCCACATGAATTAGCGAATTCGTCCACGAACGTAGAAAACGAATAAGCGGCAAAGCGACAACGAGAATGGCAATGAGGTGCAGTCCGTTGGACAGAGAAAATTCGGGCCAGTGCGTAAAGTAACTAGACATACAGTGATGGCAGGGCGAGTATAACATTGGAGTTGGCAAGTTGCGCGGTTCGCCGCCGCCTGGAAATCGCGTGTTGCGGATGTGCAAACAGGGAAGGGAACTATGTTGAAGAATAGACGAACATTCTTGTGGGCCGTCACGATTGCAGCGCCAATTTTGACCATGGGTATGTCTCAGCTGCCCAGCCAGAATCCCCAAAGTCCCATGCCGCCGTTTGGTCCGGACGAGCCGGAAAAACCGGAGAGCCCTCTTAAAAACCCAAATAAATCACGGCTGGAAGCCAATGATAAGGACATCAAAAAAAAAGTTGAGAAGCTGTTTCAGTTGGCCACCGAGCTGAAAGATCAGGTGGAAAAAACAGACTCGTCGAAGGTGCTATCCTTGGCGCTGTTAAAAAAAGCCGAGGAAATCGAGAAGTTGGCCAAAGAAATCAAAAATCGCTCGGCGGGCTAAACTTGAGCGCTCGTAATGGGCTGGTCCCTGCCGTCACGGGAGAGCCCGGTGTATAATGAACGAATCTTGGGAAAACCCTGCAGTTCTGGGTTGAAAAATTTTGGACCCGTAGCTCAGATGGATAGAGCGACAGCCTCCGAAGCTGTAGGTCGTGAGTTCGAATCTCACCGGGTTCACCACTTTATCCAAAAAACATCATTATTTTCGCAGCAGGGTGCCCTGCCCTCGCTGTTTGAGGGCGGGGCTTTTCTTTCTTGCTTAGCGAGTAAGTGCGCCGATGAACTCTACATCAGCGCAGTCGACCGCTTGGCAGCATTCTTAGTTGTTGTCGAGACACTCATGCCGATTTCCGGATGCGTTAAATCAAAATGTCAGTGTAGTATAATCTGAATAACGAAAGGTTCGAGGCAAAGGTCTTACGAAATTAGGGCGTCGCTGGATGCGCGCGCTCAGACCTGGGCAACAAAAATTGGTGCTGATAGTGTTGAATCTAAGGAGGAAGTTCACAAAATGCAGCCTGAACGGCCTCGCGCACGCCGGTATCCGTTTGCCGCCAAAATTGAGCTCACGGAAATGCAGTCCGAGACTCAAATTGTGGAACAAACCTCCAATCTGAGTCTATATGGATGCCAGGTAAACACCGCTAAGGCTTTACCCGTGGGCACCATGATTTGGCTGCGCATTACTCACCAAGGCGGGACATTTGAAGCGCATGGTAAGGTTGCAAACATTCGCCCGGCAAAAGGTCTCGGGATAGTTTTCACGCAAGTGGAGGGGAAACACCAGATCGTCTTGGAAAAATGGATCGCTGAATTACGAGAGCAGAACAAGCTGCATTAGCTTTCTCCGCCCGAAGATTTACTTACCTTTCTCGAATCCCTTTGCCACGAATTCTCGTGCCCATCAGAAGTCTTTCGTGCCGGACCATTCGGTGACGCCCTGAATGGCAGGACCGTCTTCGCGTTCGCCTCGGCACGTTTTGCCTGCAATTGTTCATTTTGTGATTGCGCTGCTTGTGCCAGCAATTTCTTTAATGAAGCGCGTGTTTCCGCCACGTATCGAGTCATACCCACGCTAAGGGATAAATGATAGTCATTCTCTGTCGCTTGCAGGTGTGTCATGTTTTTTCGCAAGCGCTGGGTGATTGAATCGGCGCTCTGGTCCGCATCCTCGACAACCAGCGCCGTGAATTCATCGCCCCCAAACCGCGATGTAAGGTCCGAGTTGCGAAACGTTTTCCGGAATATCTCTCCCGTTTTTACCAGCGCCCGATCGCCTTCTTGTATTCCAAACCGTTCATTAATTTCTTTCAAATTGTCGAGGTCCGCGAAAAAGACCAACAAATTCTTCTTTATTCCGTTGGCCATTTTCATTCGCTCGCTGCCCAGAAGCAGAAATCCCTGCCGATTGTGCAGTCCGGTCAAATCGTCTATAAGCTCGAGGTGCGCCAGTTCCGATCGCAGGCGTTTTTGACGCATACTTCCCCGCACAAATCGAGCGAGTTTCTCCGCATCCAGCTTGTTGTCCGAACCCTTTATTCCTTTCAAGGCGCCGTCTGTGGCATCGTGGTCATCCGAGTTATTCGGCACAATAAGCACAGGCACATTTGCATCTAACTCCCCTATTCGCTTCAGCCCGGCGCTTCGTTCTTTGGAGCTATCGCCCGCGCGGAGGAGAACGATCTCGGGCTCATCTTTGGATTTGGTTATGGCGTGTTCGAGCTCTTCGGGACGCACTGCCTCAATGGCAAAATATTCATCATCCAGGGAAGGACGAAAAGTCGCTTTCGCGTCCTGCACCACCAAAACCCGAATGGGCTTGGCCTTCATTGTGTCGCCCCATTTCCCCTCACTACCCCTGACAATTCCCTGAACAGCAAGTTACCCCTGAACAGCGAGATTCTCGATTGGACTCTTACCATCCAACCCATACTCGCGAAGCTTAAGCAGCAAACCCTTATAACTGATTTTCAGTTGACGGGCTGCCGCTTTACGGTTGTAGCGCGTATCTTGCAGCGCTTTCTCGATCGTCGGTTTTTCTGCCCTGCTTTTTAGCTCACGCGCCAATTGTTTCAGATCCAGGGGCGTCGCTTCCTTCGCGTGAGCTCCAGACACCACGTGCTCAGCGTCCTCTGAACGCTCGAAGCCCTGTAACTCGCGTATTGCCTGCTCTTCATCTCCTTGGATCAGCAAGCGTTGCACAAAGTTCTGCAACTCCCGAACATTTCCAGGCCACGGATAATCCATGCAGGCCAGCTGGAGCCTTGGCGAAAAGCCTGTATGTTCCCGGCCGTAGTCCGCGGCGAATCGCTTCGCGAAATAATCCAGCAAAAAAGGAATCTCATCCGCTCGCGAACGCAACGGCGGAATGCGAAGCGTGAACGCGTTCAATCGATAATAAAGGTCCTGGCGCAACCGGCCGGACTCCAGCGCCTGCGAGATATCGACGTTCGTCGCAGCTATCACTCGGCTGTTGGCCTCCAACAGTTCGTGCCCGCCTACTCGCGAATAAATCCTATCTTGCAAAACGTGCAGAAGCTTTGCCTGCAATTCCGGCGGCATCTCCCCAATTTCATCGAGCAGGATTGTCCCGGAATCGCACAATTCAAATTTTCCCGGATTGCTTCGCACCGCCCCAGTAAATGCCCCTCGTTCATATCCGAATAATTCGCTTTCTAAAAGCGAACCTGGCAACGCCGCGCAATTCACCTTCAAGAAACGTCGTTTTGCTTTTGATGATCTGCTGTGTATAAGTCGCGCCAGAACCTCTTTGCCAGTTCCGCTCTCGCCAAGAATCAGTACAGGGATATCGTAATTGGCTATCTTTTCGATCTGCTGGCGCAACGCAAGCATCGCCGGATTACTCGAAACAAAAGACCACCCATCGGTTAGGGATTCGATGCGGACGGGAGGTTTCTCAGGAGAGAAAGCGCTGTTAGGTTGATCCGATAACGCCGCTACTCCAACGTTGCATAACGACGCGGCCGCTGTTTCAGACGTAGATAGCGATGCTCTACTAAGGGACACTCTCTTCTCCTTTGAACTTGAACTAACCGGTGCGCTACGCGCGAAAAACATTGGGCGAATAGTAGAATTACCCTAGACGAAAAAAGGTTGTATAGGCATCGGGTAAAGCCCTGACCCCAAATGCATTTAATCCTGTAGATTGGATCCTGGTCTTGAACCATAACGCGGTTTTTGCAGCGCGAACGTCCTGTTTCGAACACACCATCACACTGCCAATACGTTAGACTTTAATTAGGCCCAAATTGTGGGTTCGCGGCTTCCAGCCTGGATTCGAGCCATATGCACAAAATGCTGAGGTCGCAACTGTTCTTCTTACTGGCGCTATTGACTTGCGCCTCCCTCTTATTCCAAGTCAAAGGACATTCATCGGAGCAGCCTGGAGCTTTGGCGGCTGCTGAAATCATCCGCAAAGCGGTCGCTGCCACTGAGCATAGTTGGCAGGTTCGCGGCCAATATAACTACATCAAGCGCGACGAGGATCGACGCCTCGACGCCCAAGGTCACGTCAAATCCGCAAGAGTCGACGTGTTCAAAATGATCGTAATCAACGGCGCTCGATTCGAGCAGGTTGTCGAACACAATGGCCGGCCTCCTTCGCCGGACGAAGTGAAAAAGTTGAATCAAGAACTCGAAAAGTTAAAAAGGCAATCTTCCGGAGAGCGGGCTGCGCAATTCCGGAAAGAGCAGGAGGGTAAAGAATTCCTGGCGGAGGTGCTTCAGGCTTTTGATTTCCAGCTGGTCGGCGAAGAATTAATCGACAATCGCCCGGCTTACATTCTCGCCGCAAAGCCGCATCCTGGTTATCACTCGCACAGCAAGTACGCCAATATGATCACGAAATTGGACGGCAAGCTCTGGATCGATAAACAGGATTTCGGCTGGATAAAATTTGACGGCCAGGTAACCGATTCATTTTCTGTCGGAGTGGTTATCGCCAGAGTGCAGCGCGGCGCCCGTATCTTCGTTGAACAAACACCGGTGGCCGACGCGATATGGCTCCCTAAACGTGTAGAGTTGCAGGCCGGCGCCAAGCTTTTTTTCGTGAAGAATCTTGCAGTGAACCGGATTCTAACTTACTCAGATTATCAGCGCGCGGATAGCCTATACTCGGCCAATAGATAGGGTCCCCGTCCGGAAACATCAGCGTGCCGTCTTTTTAAGAAGTCCTCTCACCGCATCAGAAAAATTTGTCGGCCCATCCTTATGACTACTCGTCGGAAAACGGCTCTCATCGTCATTTTGCTCGCGGGTGCTCTCGTGGCCGCTTTCATCGTGCTTGCGCCTGCCTTCGTCAAAATCGATCGCTACCGGCCGCAAGTGATTTCTTATCTCCAGGAAAAAACCGGCAAGCAAATTGAAATTGGTAGTCTTGGTCTAACTTTTTTCCCGATTTCCGTTCAAGTCGATAAGTTTGGCGTAAAAAATCCGCCTATCTTCCCGCCCGGTTATGTGCTGCAAGTATCGCGGATTGAAGCGCAGCTCAGTTTTGCCGCGCTTTTGCACCGCCAGATAGTCATCAACTCACTCGTCCTGGAAGACCCGGTTCTAAACTTGACCTCAGACCCTGATGGACCGTGGAATTTCGAAAATCAGCACGCTCAGGCTTCCGGCGCGGCTATCCCTCTGGGAATAATTTCTGATGTGCAAATCAAGAATGGAGGGCTCGTAGCCTCGAACCTTTTGCCCTCTGATGCGGCTGGCCCTATTTTTTTCGAAGCTCACAACATCTCCGGCGATTTGCAACAGGTGAACCTGCTTGGAATTATGAATCCAGCCTCTACTACCATGGACGGGCGCGGCAGCATTTTAATCGGCGTTATGAATTTCGGCGCCGTGGTGATTAAAAACCTGCGTGCCAACGTGCGTTTGGAAGCGCGACATTCTTTTTTCACGGATCTTAAGGCGCAGATTTATGGCGGGGACGCTGCCGGTGATTGCACCTTCGATCTCTCCGGCAAGAATGCGGCGTTTGAGACGCACATGCAGCTCGCCGGAATTAATGTCAGTCAACTATTGGCCGCTTTCCCTAATGGCGGCGGCAAGATGACCGGTAAAATGGAAGGTGACGTCAAATTAGCGGGCGACATTGCCCATACCCTTCGCCCACTCGCGGGAATTCACGGCACCGGACGGATCACGGTGCGCAACGGCAAGGTTCCTAGCCTCAAACTCAATGTTAATTTGATGAAACTTGCGCACTTCAACGATCTCGGCCCTGCAAAAAATGACCCGTCCTCCTTTAATCTGATCACCACTGATCTGGAGTTGGCCAACCAGCGCATCTCCAGCCGTGTGATCGATATCGATGGATATGGCGTGGATGTGGACGGCGCGGGAAGCGTGAGCGTTTCGGGTTCAGACGATCTCAACTATCGTGGCCTGGCCGAAATTACCACCAAGGAAGGATTTTTTACCAACACCATTGCCCGATTCTCCGGAGCTTCCTTAAAAAACGGGAAATTGCAATTTCCCTTTAGGATCACTGGAACCATCGACAACCCGATTTTTTCAAAAGGTAAGGGCGATAAGGACGTGGATGCGGTTCAGAAACGCGTCAAAAAGATGTGAAGGAATTTTTCAAAGGTTGCTGATGCGCCCCGATGTGCTTTAAGGAATAGTCACAATAGCGGGATGTAACTCCCATATGGTTTTCACTTGGGCCGACCCCCGGTTATGATCGAAGTCTTCAAACGCCAATCCCAGGACTTCTACCGGCAGTGCCGTCGGCAACTCGCCACCGTGTTGAGAATCCAGAACAAATCGGTGTTTGGCCAATTGGCTTTGTGCGCTCTGGCGAGCGCTGCAAAATTCGCTATCCACCGGCGTTTCTACGATCACCCGGTCCGCGTTCTTGTCCGCCGTTGCGGAAATCTCGAAGTGTACATCGCAGTCCGCCGCATTCACGCTGGCTTGCTGAAGAAATGCGTTAGCCACGTGATACACCAGCAGTTCGCGTCCAGCGCGTGGAGCATCAAACGCCACATATGGATCCTGAGGCCAAGCAAGCATTTTCTCCACGGTAGTCTCTTCGTCTATCCTGTTAGGGATAGGTACGTGTTTCGCAATGTGGCGGAAATCGAGAATAGCCGGCTCGATCGGTAGGCACTTACATAGATCCTCGGGACTCGGCTGAAAAATGCCGTAGTCGCTTCCACTACAACCTGCGAGTGTTAGGCCCAGTGCCCCCGAAGCAGCAATCAGCGCGAAATGTTTGATCGATGTCATATATATAGGATGCTCTTTTCATCCTTGACGGTTGATTCATGACGATTTTATCGCCTGCTTGGCGTCATATGGACGCGCCTGCGGCAAAAAGTCCCGCTTCTCCGTCTCGTATTTAAACCCAATAGATGTACAATGCACCTGCTTTGGGAGATTCTAAGCGAGCAATAGTCGAACGTCTGTATTGTTTCGCACTCAAACGCGGGCCGTGAGGCTTTAAATTGCCCCAAGCCACACTTATGTTGAAAGTCGATTTGCGCAGCGATCCGTCGCTTCTCGCCGTAGTCCGGAGCATGACGGAGCAGGTGTGCGAAGTGTTGGGATTTTCCGCCACCGAATGCCGCTCGGTTACGCGCGCAGTCGATGAAGCTCTGAGCAACATCATTCGCCACGCCTATAAAGGAGTTTCCGAACGCTCCATTCAACTCTCTCTCAGCCGTATAAAAACGCGTAGCAATGGCCGCGCGCGCGAAGGATTGGAAATTTTATTGGAGGATACCGGCCCGGCCGTCGATCCAACAAAGTTATGTCCAAGGCCTCTCGATGAAGTCAGGCCCGGTGGATTGGGTCTTCACTTCATTCGGCAGAGCATGGATAAAATTCAGTACCAGAGAAGCGGGCGTGTGAACAGGCTGAGGCTATCGAAGTATTTGCCTGCTCCAAACACCTCGCAAGATTCTTGAAGGAGCCAGACTGTGCAGATTTCTTTCCGTCGTATGGAACAAATTACCATTTTCGATCTAGTGGGAAACATCGACTTGGCTACTTCGCCGGAATTGCGCAAGGCTCTTTTACACGAGCTGCGCGAGACGCGCACCCCGCGTGTCATCCTCAATCTTTTGCAGGTTAAATATATCGATAGTTCCGGAATCGCCTCCCTGGTGGAAGGTCTCAAGGCTTCGCGGGACGTAGGCTCGCGCTTTATTTTGTACGGACTCAGTCAATCTGCGCGCGAAGTGATGCAATTGTCTAAATTAAATAAAATTTTTGAGATTTATGAGTTAGAAGAACAAGCGCTCACTTCCTGACCTCTCGCGCGTTTGTTCTTGGGACATCGGTATTGCTATGGACCTGGCTCAAGTCGGTGAAACGGTAACGAATGGCTTCGCCTATGTTGGAGCCCTGGCATCCCTCGGCGGTGAAGCTGCTTATTTCACGTTCATCGGACCCTTTCGCGGAAAACCGTTGCGCTTGCAGCGGGCGGTTTCACAAGCCCTGAACGTCGGTGTCCGGGCGCTTCCCATTCTTTCCCTGATCACTTTTTTTATTGGCTTGATTCTCGCGTTGCAAAGCGCTTATGAACTTCGCAAATTTGGCGCCATAAGTTACGTCGCCAGCGCGGTTGCGATTTCCATGTCGCGCGAACTTGGACCTCTTATTACCGCCATTCTCGTTATTGGCCGCTCCGGGTCCGCCTTTGCCGCTGAAATTGGCACCATGAAAGTCACCGAAGAGCTTGACGCCCTGCAGACCATGGCCATCAGCCCGGTCGACTTTCTCGTTAAACCAAAATTTCTCGCCATGTTAGTTATGCTGCCTTGTCTTACGATTTGGGCGAATGCTATGGGCATACTGGGAGGCGGGGTTTTTGGAGTCGCCCAAGCCGGGTTCACCTGGTCCAGATATATCCAGGCTTCCGTGCACGCTCTTTTTCTGCGCGATATAACCACCGGCTTGATTAAAAGTGTGATGTTTGGCGCCACCATCACCGCCGTCGGTTGTCACGAAGGCTTCGCCACCAGTGGCGGCGCCGAGCAGGTTGGTCGCTCCACCACCACCGCCGTGGTGATGTCCATTTTTCTTGTTATTGCTGTTGACCTGGTTTTTACCGCGTTGTTTTTCTTTTTGGGAGAAGGCTAAAGTTTACGCCGCGTATGATTGAAACATCCCCTCACGACGCCGAAATCGGAGAAATCTTAATTTCCCTGCAGGATCTCCGTGTGCAATATGGAGATCGGGAAATCCTTCATGGCATCAGCTTCGACGTGCGTCGTGGTGAAACCATGGTTATCCTCGGTGGTTCCGGGTCCGGAAAAAGCACGCTGCTCCGAACCCTCGTTGGCCTCGAAAAACCCACCTCTGGAAAAATTTTAATAAAAAATCAGAATATCGCGTCCATTTCCCAGCGTGATATGGACGAAATCCGCAAAAAAATCGGCATGTCTTTTCAGGGCGGCGCATTGTTCGGTTCCATGACTGTCGGCGAAAACGTCGCGCTGCCGCTGCTCGAACACACCAAACTCGAACCTTCCACGATAGAAATTATTCTTCGTCTGAAGCTTGATCAGGTGGGGCTGGCGGGATTCGAGGATTACATGCCTTCGCAGTTGAGCGGCGGGATGAAAAAGCGTGCGGCCGTCGCGCGTGCTCTCGCCATGGATCCTGAAATACTTTTTTTTGACGAACCTTCCGCCGGCCTGGATCCTATAATCGCCGCCGGAATAGACCAGTTGATTCTAGACCTGAAAAAGGCGTTTCATATGACCATAATTATCGTCACCCATGAACTGGCCAGCGCTTTTCTTATCGCCGACCGCATGGTGTTGATCGATAAAGGAAATCTTGTGGCCATTGGCACGGTGAATGAAATGCAGTCAAGCACTCAGCCGCGCGTTCGTCAATTTCTTGATCGCGTCGCCGAACCTGAAGTTTCGCAGGAAATGGATTATCTGCAGATGCTCACCGAACATCGGCCGGCGCGCAACGGCAAAGCTTCACAGAAAAGGGGAACGTGATGGAAGGCAAACGGGAACAGGCTGTAGTCGGTTTATTTGTGATTGTTGCTTTGGCCATTCTGGCAGCGACGGTTTTCTCCATTAGCGGAGCGTTTGGACGCAGTATGAAAACCTACCACGCCTATTTTCCTTTTGCGGGAGGACTCGAGCCCGGTTCCACCGTGCGCTATGCCGGCGGACCGAAAGTGGGCCGTGTCGAAACTCTTCGAATCGATCCGCAAAATCCTGCGCGCATGGACATCACCTTCAAAGTTCAGTCGGATCTTCCGGTTAGAACCGATAGCCACGTAAGAATCATGAGTCTTAGCCCGCTCGGAGACAATCACCTGGAAGTTCTTGCCGGCAAAAGTTCATCTCCCGCACCCGATGGCGCGCTTCTTACTGGCGATCCTTATACCGATTTCAACGCCATCACCGAGCAGATCAACAACATCGCCCCGAAAGCTCAGCAACTCCTCGTTACTTTGAATGAGCGCGCCACGGAAATGAAGGAAACGATCAACCGGGTCAACGATCTGCTGAGTTCCCAGAACCGCGCCAATTTGGCGGCGACTCTGGCGCAAACTCGCGGCATGATTACCGAAGACCGCCCGGTTCTGAATTCCTCTCTGCATCACGTAAACGATGCCAGTCAAAAACTTGGACCGCTCATCGACAACTTCAAGAAAACATCTGACCAGGCCACCCTGGCCTTGAACCACATCGACGGGATGGTCAACGAAAATCGCCCCGATGTCCATCAGGCAGTCGTCCAGTTGCGCGAGACTTTGGCCGAAGCCAAAGGCTTAATCGCTCGACTCGACCAGACTCTGGACGTCAATTCAGAAAATATCGACGAGTTGCTCGAAAACTTACGTCATGTTTCGGAAAATCTCAAGGAATTCACAAACACCATCAAAACCAGGCCGTATACCCTAATTCGCGCCAGCGTTCCGCGTGACCACATACCCGGTGCCAAGCCATGAGCCAATTGATTATGCAAAAAATTGCGGCATCCGCATTCCTCTTCTTCGCACTCATCTGCGTCGCCGGGTGCGGCGCGGCGCGGCCGGTTAAGTATTACCAATTAACGATCCCATCTCAGGGACCCGCCTCCGCTGATGCCTCCCCGTATCCAGTCATCCTCCTCTTGGGTTCACTAAAAGCTTCGCATCTTTATCGCGAAGACCGCATAGTCTACGGCTCCACAACCGAGCAGATGGGCACTTATGAAGGTCACCGCTGGGCCGAGCCTCCTACAGAAATGATTGAAGCGAGTTTGCTGCATACCCTCCGCTCTTCCGGACGCTATCAATCCGTTTTGCCGCTCACCAGTAGTGCGCGCGGAGATTTTGTGTTGCGCGGACAGTTGCATGATTTCAAGGAAGTCACGGGTAATGGATTAATCGCGCGGGTCACGTTGGATTTCGAGATGCGCGATGTAAAGTCCGGACAAACGGTGTGGACCCATTCCTACACTCACGACGAGCCGGTCAGCGGCAAAGATGTCCCGGCAATGGTCGCCGCTCTCAATCGGAACGTCCAGCGCGCTAATGCGGAGGTCTCTTCCTTGCTCAACCAGTACTTTGCCGCGCATCCGCCCAAATAATTCTGGCTGCACAGTGCTTCATAAATTTCCTGTCCTTCAAGAAAGAGAAATATGCTTCGTTTCTCCCGTCCGAATCGAATTTTCGAGCCCCTCTTCCTATTGCTCGTCGCTTTCTCGCTATTATCCGGCGCCGCCAATTCGCAAACCCCCTCGAATCCTTCGCCAACAAACGCTCCTATCATTACAAAAGTTGAGCCGCCCAACTGGTGGCTTCATCTCACTCCCCAACTGACCTTGCTTCTCTCCGGACACCATCTCGAAAGCACTGAAGTTTCCTGCAACTTGCCCACGTTGCGTGTCTCAAGAACGCAATCTTCCGCCAAAGGAAATTATCTGTTTGTGTGGCTGGAAATTTCCGCGGACACAAAATCCGGCACTGCTATCTGCCGCGTGAACACGCCGACCGGCGCAACCTCTTTCGAGCTTCCTATCGCCGCGCGCGCCCCGACGCTTCGCAGATTCCAAGGCCTTTCCGCCGAAGACGTAATCTACCTCATCATGCCCGATCGTTTTTCCAACGGCGATCCCACCAATGACGAACCTGCGCACACTCCTGGCAATCCCGTCACGCACGACCGCTCCAATCCGCGCGCCTATCATGGAGGAGATTTGCGCGGCATCCTCAATCACTTGCCCTATCTCAAAGACCTCGGCGTAACAACTCTTTGCCTCACGCCTATCGTGAAAAATGATGCCCCGCAGGATTATCACGGTTATGGCGCCGCGGACCTCTACGCCGTCGATCCCCATTTCGGCCCTCTCGCCGATTATCAAGAACTCGTCGCCGCCGCCTATCAGCAAAAAATGAAAGTACTTTTCGATATTGTTCCCAACCACGTGGGCCCGCGCCATCCGTGGGTTTCCAATCCGCCGCTGCCGGACTGGTTCCACGGCACCCTTCAGCATCACGTTGATTCTCTTTCGCCGCTCAAAGCTTCTTTTTACGCGCAACCCGATAAGCTCGGACACGACCCTTTCGAATCACTTGTTGATCCGCACATGCCCGCCAATCTGCGAAAAAATCTTACGGATGGCTGGCTCTTCGGGACCCTTCCCGACCTAAACACAGAAAATCCCTTGGTCGCACAGTATCTTTTGCAGAACGCCGTTTGGTGGGCGGAAACTTCTGGTCTCGACGGCTTTCGCATCGACACCTTCCCGTATGTGCCGCGCGAATTCTGGGCCAGTTGGCACGCCGGTTTGCGCAAAATTTATCCGAATCTCACAACTGTCGGCGAAGTTTTCCATCCCGATCCCACGGTCACTTCATTTTTTGTAGGCGGGCGAAAAAAAAATGTCGGCGCGCAACCCGCCATCGACACCGGTCTCTCCACCGTTTTTGATTTTCCAATATACTTCGCACTGCGCGATGTCTTATTGAGTGCCGCCCCTGCCGGCCGCCTCGCCAATATCCTTCGTCAGGACTCCCTCTACGTTTCACCCGACACACTCGTGCCATTTTTCTCGAATCACGATGTGCCGCGCCTGGCGGCCAGTGATCCCGCGTCGCTCAATAAACTCAAACTCGCTTTCGCGCTAACCCTTACATTGCGCGGCATTCCGCAGCTTTATTACGGCGATGAAATCGCGCTGGTCGGCGGCAACGACCCGGATAATCGCCGCGATTTTCCCGGTGGCTGGCCCGGCGATGCCAATAACGCGTTCACTCCCGAGGGCCGCACGCCACGCCAACAACAAATTTTCTCTTATGTACAAACCCTGCTTCGCTTGCGTCGTGACCATCCCGCCTTGCAATCCGGCTTTCTAACGCACGTCGCTTCCGACGATTCCAGCTACTGTTTCCTGCGCGCCTCGGAAGAGGAGCGTCTTCTAATCCTGTTCAACAATTCCACGCAAGAGCATAAAGTGAAAACTCCGCTGAACGATTTACTCGGCGGCGCCGTGGTTTCGATTTCTCCTGTCTTCGGCGACGCCACGGCCACGGTGGCGCAACGCGAACTGCAAATCACCATGCCCCCGCAAACTCTTTCGATCTTGGTTGTAAATTAAATTGCCTGCGCAAAATTAAAGCTGCTACTTCTCGACCGAGGGGTTGAATGCGGAAACCGGATCCATGTAGCTGCGTTTCAAAAATTCTTCGCGGGGCAGGGAACCGCCAGCCCGCTCCTTCACGTCTCCCAGCGTCGCCGCAATAATTCCGCCATCCGCTGAATCAAAAATAATCACCGCCCCCTCCAGCGTGGAGATTGCCTCTCCGCCATCTTTTCCAAATCTCTCAAAAATTGACTCAGCGAACGCAACTTTTTCCGCAGCCTCCGTTTTTTTACCGTCAGCCGCTGGCTGCACCGTGAAAATTTTTACCGTCTTGCCTTTCAACTTTTCCCAATTCCCTGGGAACACGCCAGTCTCTTCCCGTGTTACACGAAACAAAACTTTTTTTGCCTCGCCCGTCGGTTTGAGTCGCCGAGCCAGAATCTCCGGCAACTCCACCATATTGCGCCGCAGATACCCCCGCGAAGCGCCCGAAATTTGCACGTGAATCCATTCCTCGTCCGCGTCAATGAACTCGAACTCATCATCCGCAGCCGCCTGAAACAAAACTTTCGATCCCGCTGCCGCCCGCGCCAGTACTGGAGTCCCCGATTTTTTCACCACCACTAAATTTTGTGGATGCGCCTGATTGCGCTCCAGCTCCAGGAAGTTTTGCAACTCGGCGTTCAACTGTTGCGCATGCTTTTCTTCGGTCTCGCGCTTCAGTTTTAAGATTGCCATCTCTTCAATTGTTTCTCCGCCGGCCATCGTCCCGCCTGCTGAGCCCGTTCGACCACCGGAGTTGACCGGTAATCCCGATGCCACATCCAATTTGGGCCGGGGCATTTGCAAGCTCGAAGAAGGTGACGCAATCCCCGCCGTCTTCCCTCCAAATTTTTCCGTAAGTCGATCCAGCAAATCCAATTCCAGCCGGCCGTTTGAAGGCAGCACCCGGTACCCCGACTTCGCCGGATCCTTGTCCGCATACCACGCAGTGATTTTTGCCGACAATCGCACCACGCAACTCCCGGGCGTAGCGGGCAATATATCAATGGAAAATTGGTAGAACGCCCGCTCATACCGGTCCAGCGGTTCCGCGCCCATCGCCACGAATCCATCAACGATGGGCAATTTTTGGCCTGCGTACGCTTGCAACTCCTTCAGCGCGCCGTCCACATCCTCTTTCGATCGTGCATACGTTCTTGCATACGGTACCGCCTGGGCGAGAACCAACTGTGCCTGGCAGACTATTCCCGCCAGCAACAACCAGCCAAAAAACATTCGCGACCGTTTCATCAACAAAAAGTTTTTCTTCAAGGCAAATTTTCCAATTCACTCAACCGCAACCAGCCGCGTTGTCCCGCGGGTGTTTCCACGCCCAGCCAATGCGGCGTCACGATCACTACAACCACCTCGGTATACGCCGGCAGCGTCGCAATCTCCGCGGCCGACGCAAATGGCGCAGCCTTTAATTTCGCCCCCGGCGCATGCACTCGCCGCTCCAATTCGTGTCGAAGGCCGGCGATTCGTTTTTCCATTTCCTCCGCCGAGGATTGCGCCGCCGCCAGTCGACTCGACTCATCTTCTCGCTGGTGAATCACCGTCTGCCGCGCAAGTTGTTCCCCTTCGCGTTGGCGCAGCGCCTCTGCTGCTTCCGCTTCTGCATTTTGGATTGCCTGAAGATGTTCCCGGATCGCTTTTGTCTCCGCCGCTTCCACGGATCCATCCGACGGATGCACCGTGCGGTGCGCCGCCTCGACAAATACTGCGTCGATACGTATGCGCGCCCTGTCTTCGCCTGCCATGCTCAAGACATATCGCACTGCGATAGTGCCCTGGTCCGCACTCTCTAAAAAATGCCGTGGAGCGATCGCCTGCCGCCGGATTTTGTAAAACGCCTGGCCCGCGCCCTTCCAGGTTGGAAACAGCGGAGTCGAAGCCGCCACTTCCGCGCCGCTTAGCGTTTCGTCCCGATCAAACATAATCGTGCCGTGAATGATTTGATCCTTCAGCACTTCCTGCAGCGCTTGCAGCGCGTCTTGCTGCGATGCGGCAAATTCCGTCACCAGCCCGGGGCTGCGCAATTCGCGGTCTCCCAGGCAAACTTGAACTCCAGGCAACAAAAAAATACCCACCCATAAAATAAAGCGTCTCATTTGGTTGATTGCCGTAACCCCCGCAAAAAATCCCGCCTCTTCATGCATCCTTGTTGTCATTATGCCAGACGGCCAATGTTTGTCACCGTACAGACGCTTCTTTCCGTAAGAACCGTTCTTATGCCGCTCGCGCTCGCTCCAAACCTTAATTTTTCTCGCTCCAAACCTTAATTTTTGTTAAGAAATCAAACAAAACTGTTGCATTCGTTTTTTGGTGGGAGTAACCTCTCTGACGGTTCAGGGACACGGAGACGTGACTTCTCTCTATTGCTGAGAGCGAGTTCGCGTTCTTGTACGTGCATACTTATTTTCACTGCCGATTTGTTCGCCAATCGCAGCCGCATGCGCGGTTGTCTGCTTCTTTGACCACACGCGTTCCCCTGCATCCTATAGTGTCGTGGATTCTTTTACAGATATTCCATTGAGTCCCAGTCCCATGCGGAGGTGGCTGTATGTCTGTATACGTCCGACCGTCGGCTAAAGGAAACACGCGCAGTCATATCTGGCTCGGCCTCCTTTTCGCCGCCCTGATGCTTGCTGACTGTCGCCCCGCGACCGCTCTGCCGGCGTTCGCTCGCAAGTACGGCATGCCTTGCTCCTCCTGTCATGAAGCCTGGCCCAAGCTCAGTCCATTTGGCCAAAACTTCAAAGACAACGGCTACCAGATGATGAATGAGCGCGACGCTCCCATCTTCCAGAATGCTTCGTATTGGCCGGTTACCTTTCGCATCACGCCCATCTGGCATCGTGAAAGCACCAATCGCGTCGCGGTCGATACCAACCCAGCGACAGTCCCGCCAACGCAAACTGAGGCTCAGATTACTACTCACGGGTTCGATTGGACTGGCCTCGATTTCCATACCGCCGGCACGCTCGCGAAGAACGTTTCCTTCTATGTACTGCCATCCTCGGACAATACCGGCGCTTTCCACTTTGAGTCTGTCTGGGCCCGCTTCGACAATTTGTTCGGAAGCAGTTGGCTCAATATCAAGCTCGGGAAATTTGAACTCGATAACTTGCATTCCGAGAAACGCACCCTGACTTTATCGCCTGTCGGCGGCGGCTATCAGAATTATCACTTCCAGCCGGTCGGAGAATCCCTTTATACCTTCGGCCTTGGCGACAATCAGGTCGGTCTTGAATGGATGGGCCATTCCAAAAACGATCGCACTCGCGTTTCCGCTTCCTTGCTCAGTTCTACCGACGGCAAACCAAACCTCCCCGCCAGCAGTTACGACGCCTTTTTCGCGGCCAGCCGTGCGTTTGAGTTCGGAAGTTTCGGCGTCCAACGTGTCGGTGGTTTCGCTTACATCGGCCAAGCCCCTACCTACCCCAAGTACACCACGGGCGGGACCGCAGTTCCCGGAACCGGCACTGGTAATAAGACTTTCTATCGAGTTGGTTTGATTGGCATGTGGTATTTCAAAAAGCTCGACATCACTACAATGTATTTCCACGGTCAAGATAGCGCCTTCCTCGGCACAAATACCCCGGCCAATCAGCCGCTTCCCGTCGGCGCTCGTGCCCCGAACTGGAATGGCGGACTGTTTGAAACGCATTACAATCTTAGTCCCCAGCTCATCTTCATCAACCGTTACGAGTTAGTTCGCATGTCACGGCAAGCCTTGGACTCTACCCTTGGCGATGTTGGCAATCTCGATGTGGTGACCTTCGGTTATCGCTACTACCCATTCATTTCCAGCCGCGCGGGCTTCGCTTTCCACAACGAATACGCGCTGCTCCGTCGGCGTAAAGTCTCGCCGGTGAACAATCTGGATTTAACCAGCAGCAGTTTGCTGTTGGGCTTTGACTTCGCGTTTTAAAGGGTTAGGGGATGCGAATCATGAAAATTTCCAAGCTTTGTCTCGTTGCTGCGGTTTTTCTTGCGCCGGCTTTCGCCTCTGCGCAGCAAATGGAAGCCCACATCGGAGGCGTAACCGGTCATTCCGATCCCGGTAAACAGTTGTACTTCCGCTACTGCTGGGGCTGCCACGGATTCCGCGGCGACGGCAACGGAGAAAATGCTCCTTACGTTCAGCCGCAACCACGCAATTTCGTTGCCGGTACTTTTAAATGCCGTTCCACCCCTACTGGCACTTTGCCAACCGACCAGGATCTCTATAATTCTCTCGTTCGTGGTTTCAATACCACCAACATGCCTTCCTGGATCGCCTTAAGCACCCAGCAGCGCGCCGATCTCGTCGCCTTCATCAAAACCTTTTCTCCTCGCTGGAAAACGGAAAAGGCTGGCGATGTTATTAACGTGCCGCAGGAAACAAAGCTGTCGCTCGAAAGCATCAAGCACGGCCAGGAACTTTTCACAAAGTTGGAATGTTGGAAGTGTCACGGCCCTGAAGGCCGCGGTGACGGTCCTTCTGCTTCCACTCTTACCGACAGCAACGACCAGCCCATCCGTCCCTATAATTTCGCCGTCGGCTCCCGATTCAAGTGCGGTTCAACCAATCAGGATCTCTATAAAATCTTCATGAGTGGCGTGGACGGAACGCCCATGCCTTCCTTTGCCGACGTCATAAAGCCCGAAGACGCCTGGGATTTGGTCCATTTCCTGCGCACCCTTCAAGTAAACAACAAAACGCCCGAACTCGCGTTGTGGCAATCCACCAAAGAAGGGGCCGAACAGATCGCTTCGCGAAGATTATCCGGCACAACGACCGGTTCGGGCATCAAACAGTAGTAGTTGAAGTACATTATTTTCTAGAGGAGTGATCACCATGCGAATCAATAAGTCTTGGGTTGCAGGACTGGCGGCTGCCGCCGCGCTTTCCGCAACCGCCTTTACGTTTGCGGGCCCTAGCGGCGGCACCGTCAGCGGAAAAATAACCTACGAGGGTACGCCCGCGAAGCAAAAGCCCATCGATATGTCCAAGGAGCCTAGCTGCGCCAAGCAATATTCCGCCCCGCAGCCTACTGAAACCGTCGTTACCGGCCCCGGGAACACCCTGGAAAATGTCGTCGTCTATATTTCGGCGGGTGCACAGGACGAGTCCAGCGCGCCAAGCAAAGCCGTCACCTTTGATCAAAAAGGCTGCCGCTATATTCCTCACGTGCTCGCATTTCAGGTGAATCAGCCGCTTGAAATCGTCAACAACGATCAAACTTCTCATAACATCCACCCCCTTGCGAAAGTGAACCGCGAGTGGAACAAATCTCAGCCTCCCGGAACTCCGCCGCTCAACGAAAAATTTGATAAGCCGGAGTTCATTCCCGTTAAGTGCAACGTCCACCCGTGGATGCACGGCACCTTTGCCGTTTTGAAGACCTCCCACTATGCAATAAGCTCCAATGGTGGCGGCTTCTCCTTGCCTAATCTTCCGCCGGGCAAATACACCGTCACCGCTTGGCACGAATCGTATGGCGAGCAGACTCAGGAAGTCACCGTAGCGGGAAGCGAAACAAAGACTGTAAACTTCACCTTTAAGGCAAAACCCTACTGAAAAGGAAAGCCGCGGCAGCTAACTGCCGCGGCTCTTTTTTCATGGCATTGGTTTAATTGCAAAACGTAGTTTTTTAACGGCTTATATCCCGGCGTAAGCGAGGCCATCATGGGGAAAATGTTTGCAGTCATTCTGACCATCATTGCCCTGGTTTCGGCGTACCCCATCGTCACCCACAAATACGTGCAGCCCGTCGATATCTCCACTCACGGGCACGCCATCGACGAACAGCTTGCTGACACCATGGCCGAAGCCGGACTCTCTTTCGTCCTGGCCCAATTGCTTCTCGCGTTTTTTGTTTGGAAATATTCCAGCCGCAAAGAGGGCTCTAAAGTCTTTCAACTTCCCGGCGGCGCGAAATGGGTGATAGTCGCCGCATTCATTTTTGTTGGAACGGAAGTCATAGCCCTCAGTTTTCTAGGCCAGAAAGCTTGGGCTGAGGTCTATTTCACCGCTCCCAAAGCGGACGCGCTGCAAGTCCAGGCGCAAGGTGGGCAGTTCGCTTTTTACTTCCGCTATCCCGGTGTGGACGGGAAATTTGGTCCTATACACCCCGATAAAATTGACGAAGGCAACTCCAATTTCTTTGGTCTTGATCCCGCCAACGACGTCGAGTCTCGCGACGATATCATTTCCGGCGAACTCGCAATCCCCGTAAATCGTGAAGTCCATCTCCTTATGCATTCCAAGGACGTTGGCCACTCTTTCTATGTTCGTGAACTTCGCATCCAGCAGGACTTTGTTCCTGGCCTCGATCTTTCCTTGCATTTCACCGCCACGCAGACGGGACGTTACGAAATCCTTTGTACCCAACTGTGCGGTCTTGGCCATTTCAACATGAAGGCTTATCTGAACGTGCTGTCGCAGGAAGATTTTGATAAATGGATGAAACAAAAAATATCAGAGCAATAAATCCGGATCCTCGCTCCGGCGGCAGCCGCTTCGAGGTCTCTTGAGAGGTCACCATATGGATCCAGCCCTTCAGCCGCAAACTCACGTGCATGCCCCTCCACAGGGCTTTATCCGTAAGTATGTCTTCAGCCTGGACCACAAGATGATCGGCAAGCAGTATTACGGCTTGGCGCTGGTCTCCGTTTTTATTGGCATGATTTTATCCTGGCTCATGCGACTCCATCTGGTCTGGCCCAACACCAAAATCCCGGGCCTTGAAGCCATAGCAAAAACGGGCGCCCCCGGCGGCGTAGTCACCCCCGAATTTTATCTCTCGCTTCTCACCATGCATGGCACGCTTATGGTTTTCTTCGTCCTTACCAATGCACCTTTCGCCGGATTCGGCAACTATTTCCTTCCGATTCAAATCGGCGCCGAAGACATGGCCTTCCCGCGTTTTAACATGATGTCGTTCTGGGTCACCTTCATCGCCTTTGTCGCCTTGATCGCTGCGTTTTTTATCCCTGACGGTCCGCCGATCTCTGGCTGGACCGCATACGCCCCTCTTAGCGCCATCGGCAAAGATGCTGGTCCGGGCTTGGGCTGGGGACAAAATCTCTGGGCAATTTCAATCGCCATTTTCTGCGTCGGCCAATTGCTCGGCTCGCTCAACTTCATCGCCACCACGCTCGACCTGCGCGCCAAGGGTATGACTTTTATGCGCATGCCCATTTCCACTTGGGCCTGGTTCCTCACTTCGTGCATCGGCTTGCTCGCCTTTGCCGTACTTCTCCCTGCATGTCTTCTGCTGATCCTCGACCGTATGGCCGGCACCAGCTTTTTCATTCCTTCCGGTCTGGTGGTAAGCGATCGCTTGCAGAATCACGCCGGAGGCTCGCCGCTGCTCTGGCAACATCTGTTCTGGTTCTTTGGCCATCCCGAAGTTTATATCGCCATCCTGCCCGCGATTGGCATCGTTTCCCACGTTCTCATCACCAGCATGCGCAAGCCCCTGCTCAGCGCCAAGGTCATCATCTATTCCATGATGTCCATCGGTTTCCTCAGTTGGATGGTTTGGGGCCATCACATGTTTGTCAGCGGCATGAATCCTATGTCTTCGCTGTTGTTTTCTTTCCCCACGCTCACCATCACCATTCCCGCCACGATCATCACCTTAATCTGGCTGGGCAGCTTGTATGGCGCGAACATTCAAATTAATTCCGCTTCGCTCTTTGCCCTCGGTTTTATCTCCATGTTTGTCAGCGGCGGTGTAAGCGGATTTTTTCTCGCCCAGCCGTCCATTGACATTTATCTGCACGCCACTTATTTCGTCGTAGGTCATTTCCACATGGTCATGGGCGTTGCGGCCATCTTCGGAATTCTCTCCGGCACTTATTTCTGGTTTCCGAAAATGACCGGCCGCATGATGAACGAAACCCTGGGCCAGCTTCATTTCTGGCTCACTTTCGTCGGCACCTACTGCATCTTCATGCCTTTCCACTATCTGGGCCTGGTGGGAAATGTGCGCCGCTATTCCTCCTTCGTCGACGATTTCATGCCCGCGCTTATGCCGTTGCACAAATTCATAACCATCGCCGCCCTACTCACTGGCGCCGCTCAGCTTATTTTTCTGTACAACCTGATTTACAGCCGTTTCCGCGGCAAGCCCGCACCCGAGAATCCCTGGAATGGCACTTCGCTGGAATGGAGTGTGCCTTCGCCTCCGCCATGGAATAATTTTGGCGGCGCGCATCCCGTGGTCTATCACGATCCCTATCAGTATGGCGTCAAAGGCCAGTCGGGCGATTACGTGATGCAAACTTCGCCGGAAAAAATTCCCAGCGAATAGTTTAGTCTTCGCCCTCTTGGGACGGTTCGGGAATAGGTAGCGAATATTCAAAACCTCTAAGGCGAAAGGAATCATGTCAGCGGCGTATCCACCAATCAACCCGCCCCTCCCCTCATCCG
The DNA here is from genome assembly GCA_035602385.1 of Candidatus Dormiibacterota bacterium. Classification (GTDB taxonomy): domain Bacteria; phylum Acidobacteriota; class Terriglobia; order Acidiferrales; family UBA7541; genus Acidiferrum. The sequence continues at coordinate 15,550 of DATNME010000006.1, read as the reverse complement.
GCGCCGCTTCCAGAAGCGCCAAGAGCGGCGTGTGGGTCGCGATGTTTGCGATTACCATGACCTTCGCGGCGTTCACCAGCGCCATGTTTGTTCGCCAAGGTTCCGCGGACTGGATCCACATCGCCGCGCCGCCAATTCTTTTCGCAAACACCGTGCTTCTTCTGCTCAGCAGTTTCACCCTGGAATTTGCCCGCCGCGCGGTACGCGCGAAAACGCAACCACTCAGCGCCGCGGAATTGCGAACCCCTCGAATCGCGGTCTCCTTCACCTTGCTGTTAGGCTTGGCCTTTATCGCTGGACAATATTTAGCATGGCGTCAACTCGCCGCCCAAGGATTTTTCCTCGCCAGCAATCCCAACAGTTCCTTCTTTTATGTTTTTACCGGTGTGCACGCGCTTCACGTTCTCGGCGGCCTTGCTGCTCTCGTTTTATTGTCGTTCCGTATATTTCAGCGCAACCCGCGTCTCGCTGCGCTGCCCGGCGTATCTCTGTACTGGCATTTTATGTGCGCGTTGTGGCTCTATTTGCTTTTTATTATTTGCACGCGGCTTTAGCAGAAAAGGAGACGACAAAAACGTGAGCGAATCTCACTTGCCTATTCATGATACCGGCGCAGCCGTAATGGAGGCCTCGCCCTACGGTATCCCGTCCAGAAAATTGACGATGTGGCTTTTCCTGGTTTCCGACGCCATCACCTTTGGCGCCATTTTATTCGGGTACGGTTACCTGCGCACCGCCAGCACCGACTGGCCCACGCCCTTCCGGTTCAATCCCAGCATTCTCAACGTCATGATCATGACCGCGGTTCTGATCACCAGTAGTCTCACCATGCTCGGCGCCGTGGACTCCGCCAAACTCGGCGATAAACCCAAGACGCAGCGCTTTCTCTGGTCCACCATTCTTCTTGGCGTGATTTTCGCCGGACTTCACATTCGTGAATGGTTCGGCATGATCGACGAAGGTGTCGGCCTTTTCCAGAATCCATGGGGCTCGCCGCTTTTTGGCGCCACTTTTTTCAGCATCACCGGTCTGCATCTCCTTCACGTTATTTCTGGCGTCATCGCCATTGCCGTAATTTCCCGCGGCTTTGCGCGCGGCAGCCTCACCGCCGGCCACGTGGAAACTACAGGCTTGTATTGGCATTTCGTCGATCTCGTCTGGATGTTTGTCGTGCCCTTGATCTATCTATTGAATATCGCCCGTTCTTAAATCGCCGTTCTGAAATCGGAGGAACCATGGCAGCGTCCACCAAATCTCCAAATGTTATCGCCAGGTATTTGCCCGTATATTTCACTTTACTGGCTATCGCCGCCTTGGAATTTTTTCTGGCCTATCGTCATTTTTCGCCGGTGGTGCTGCTCGCGATGTTGCTCGCACTCGCCGTTTGCAGTGGCACTCTTGCCGTTATGTTTTTCATGCATCTAGCAGAAGAGCGTCGCAGCCTGATCCTGACACTCATTCCAGCAGCCATTTTCGTGCTCGTCATGATGAATGTGATTTGGACCGACAGCTATCGCTTGTTGCATCTGCGCCCATTCGCGCATTGATCCAGCGAAGGTGTTAAAATAGAAGTTCCTGGCCGTTAGAGGTAAAAACAAATGTTGCGCATTATCAGAAACTCTTCAATGCTCCGTCGCTCCGCCGGACTCCTCGCCATCTTGTTTTCCCCCGGCGTTTTATTCGCGCAAAATTGCGCGCTCTGCTATACCCAGGCGGCCGGCTCCGGTTCTCATATGATTCAAGCGCTTCGCAGTGGCATCGTCGTTCTGGTTATTCCTCCGATGCTTATCTGCCTCGGAATAGGCTTAATGGCCTACAAAAAACGCAATCAGTTCAACGAAGACTAGTTTTCACGGCAGATCCAGGTCGAGCGAATAAATATCCGTCATTCCCCGTTCCATCATCACGTACAAAGTTCCATCCCTCCCCAATCCGCTGAAAAAACAGTGCGAAGCGCTCCGCTTCAAAATGTCGCTGAAGCTGAACACTTTCTCCATCTGTGGCGACCCCATTTTTACGCGGTAAACGGATTCTCCCTCCTCCAATCGATCCTGAAAATAAATTGCCGCGCCGTCCCGCGACCACTCCAACCCTCCAATCAGGTCGCCTTCCCCTGCTGAACTCCATTGCTTTTTCTCCACGTCGAAAAGCATCACGTGATGCTTCGCTTCATCCACCGCCGCAATAAATCGTCCATCCGGTGACCATCTCGGTTCGCTTAATCCTCTCGAGTCCGGCAGCTCCTTCACTGCCCACGTAGTCGGTTCCACCAAATACAGCGCAAAATCCTTTTTCGCCTTTAGATTTCGCATGTTCACCACAATTCGATATCCATCTGGCGACCAGTCTGCTTCCGTTCCTTCCCAATCCGCCGGCAGCACCGCGTGTAACGACCCGCCGTCCGCGGATATTACGTATACGTATCGCGCTTGCCCTTCGCGAATTCCCGTAAATAAAATTTCTCCGCTGTTCGGTGACCACCTCGGCTCCGAACCGCGCAGCGGAGGGCTGGCCAGCCGAAGACGCGCTGAACCATCGGCGCGGCTGCTCCATAGGGAACCATCAGGCCAATTCGAATAAACCATCATCTCTTCATTTGGCGAAATGCTTGCCCCCGCCGCCGCGGAATCGAAACTCAACGTCGATTCCCGCCCGGTGCCCGGCTCAATCTTTACCATCTCGCGATGCGGACGGAAACTAAACGCAAATATTCGCGATCCCATCTGCTGCGGAATCGCCACGTGTAACGAATCTGGCCCGCTTGTCAACGGATAGGGCTCGTGATGAGAGCGCCTAAACCAGCTCCACGCCGCGCGCATCGCCCAAACATTGCAGTTGGAATGCTCGCAACCGGTGAACAAAAAATATTTTCCATCTGCTGTCCAGTTTCCACCCGACTGGTTCGTCGGCTGCGTCTGATTGCCCAGAATCGGGTGTAATCCGTTGCCTTCCGCGCTCATTTCCCAAATCGACTGATTGCCAAATTCTTCCTGATCCACCGTAAATCGGATACTTTCGCCGTCCGGTGACCACGCCGGCACGTGCGGATGTCCTCGTAGTTCCGCAAGCTGCCGCATTTGCGTTCCGTCGCGCCGGATGGAATATAATTTTGCGCCGCTGACAAAAACAATTTGCGAGCCGTCCGGTGACCACGCCGGATCTTCTCCCGTCGCCTTTCCTAATCGACGCGGCTCGCCCCCTTGCACGGGCCATAGCCACAAAGCCATTGCTTGATCTCGGCGCGTGAATTGCCCGATTAGGAACTGAGAGTGATCCGGCGAAATGGAGAAAACTCGCGTGTTCTCAAACGGCGCTGGCATCTTTTCCGCGTTCCCGCCTTCCACGGATGTTTGCATCAGGTTCCAGCGTTTACCCTCTCGTTCCAGAAAAAAAATCCGCGTCCCATCCGAGGTGATGCCGCCCCATTCATCTATGCGGCTCGCATTTGCGATCCGGTTCATTCGCTGCATGCTCGGATGCGGAACCGGGTAAACAATAAAAAATAGGAACCAGGATCCGAATGCTATCCCCACGGTGAGTAACAAACTGTCGAACCATTGTTGCGTCCGTTCCGCGCGTTCACGGCTCCAATAAACTGGCGCACTTAAATCAGTCGAAAGTTCAGGATTAAACCGAAGCCGCACTTCGACGGAGTCGTTGCCGTCCTCTGATCGGGAAACTTGACCCGGCATTGCCGGGGCCGGTGAATCATTCACCACCTGTACTGGGGCAAGAAATCGGTAACCCTGCCGCGGTACCGTCTCCACGAACCGCGGGTTATCGGCATCGTCCTGCAGCGCCGAACGAAGCTTTTTTAGCGCTGCGTTCAAGCTTCCATCAAAGTTGACGTGCGTCCCTTCCGGCCATAGCGCTTTCCGGAATTGTTCTCGCGACACAATCTGCCCCGGTTCCTCGAGAAGCAATTCTAAAATTCTGAAGGGCTGATCCTGCAGTTTTACCCGTGTGCCGTGCCTGGTTAAGACTCCTCGCGGCAGCTCCAGCTCAAATAATCCAAAGCGCAGGATGTGGATGTGGTTGTTGGCGGTGGTCGCTGGCGGCCGCACGGATTGCCTCATTTAGGGGGCAAATACTACCACGCGCATCCAACGATGTCATTATGTCGTTCATGTGACCTGATAACATATTGTAAATAAGGTACTTAACAGGTCATAATATTTTCAGTTCTGGTTCGTTTGACCACCGCGCCGCCATGCCTTATTTGTGTCGCAAGGTCCCGAGAGCAAGGAATCTTGCTCCGGAATTCGCAGTTCTTAACGGAGGTCCCTAAAGACTAATTTTTACGTGGTCCCCAGAACCATCGGGCGCTTGCCCTCGTGATTCCTGAACCTCTTCAACCACTCACGGGGGCCAGCGCTTCGATTACCGCTACGTTTTTAGCGCCTCAGACCAGGCGCGATTTTTTATTCCTTGGTAATAGTCCGTTTTCAACTATAGCGAATACGAAACAGTCTTCCCCTAACCTGTAGTGGCGTTCGATTTTTCGCGGTAAACTTTTCCTTTATTAGCGCCCCACGCGTTGCCTACGCGAGTGAGTGCGCTCTCCTAAATGAAAAAACTCAAATTTCTCGTTTCACTTACTACCACCGACAACGATTACCAGATCGAACAGGCGAATTCCGCCGAACAGGTCGGGCGCAAGCTGGACGTCGAAGTTCAAATCATCTACGCGGAAAACGACGCCATAACGCAGAGCACGCAAATATTGAAGGTAATTCAATCCGCCCCCGCGATGCATCCCGATGCCATTATATTTGAACCTGTAGGGGGCACCGCGCTGCCGCAGGTTGCACGTGCCGCTGCCAGCGCTGGAATTGGGTGGGCGGTGCTAAACCGTGACGCCAACTACATTCAGGACCTTCGGGCCATCACCAAGGTCTCCGTTTTTAACCTCAGCTCGGACCACGTGGAAATTGGCCGCATCCAATCTCGCCAGATTGCTGCCTTTTTGCCCAAGGGAGGCTCGGTTATCTACATACAGGGCCCTTCGGAAAATTCTGCCGCCAAGGAGCGCACCGGCGGCATGATGGAAGCTAAGCCTGCAAATATCCAGGTTATTCTTCTCAAGGGTCAATGGACCGAGGAAAGCGCGCGCCGTGCGGTACAGTCTTGGCTCAAACTTTCGACCTCAAGAAAAGCTCCGGTTGATCTGATTGCGGCTCAGGATGACTCCATGACCATGGGCGCGCGCAAAGCGTTCCAGGAATTGCCTGAAACCGAGCAAGAGCGGTGGCTTTCCCTGCCGTTTCTCGGGGTTGACGGCCTGCCAAAAACCGGGCAGTCGTGGCTAAAATCGGGATTGCTCACTGCCACCGTTTTCGTTCCTCCAAACGCTGGTCAAGCCATCGAGATGATCGTCGACGCAGTTCGCAATAACAAGACACTGCCGGAGCGAGCCCTTACCGTGCCCATCTCGATTCCTCCCCTGGAATCTCTAAAAAGCCGCCAGTAAATCGCCTTACTAAATTTCTCCTCCGTATCATTTTCTGTTCACTAACTTCCGCGCTTCGTCGTATACTTTGGCAATCCATTTAGATTCTCTTTGGGGCCACCCTGAATGAAGAACCCTGTCAACCTCGATTCTGCGGATCCCGGCATGGACAGAAGAAAATTTCTAACAGTAACCGGAGCCGGTTTCCTGGCTTCGCTTTCACCTTCTGAGCGCGCGCATGGATTCATCGCACCCTCGGCACCCGGGCCCCGCGCCCCGGCATCTTCCACTCCGCTTCGCAAAATTCCCATCGGCGTTTTCGATCCTGTGTACGAAAAACTTTCCCTCGATGCCATGCTCGATAAGGTCAGTGCATTAGGCCTTGAAGCCATGGAGATTGGGACTGGTGGTTACCCCGGCTCTAACCATTGCCCGGTCGATGAATTATTAGCCGATGCGGGAAAAGCAAAAGCATGGAAGAAAAAATTTGAAGACCGTGGAATCCATGTGGCTACCCTTAGCTGCCACGGAAATCCAGTTCATCCGGATGCAAAACATGCCGCGCGCGATGCGGAAACTTTCCGCAAAACCGTCCTCCTCGCGGAAAAGCTTGATGTAAAAGTAATTGTCGGATTTTCCGGATGTCCCGGTGGCTCGCCTTCTGACACCCAGCCCAATTGGATCACCTACCGCTGGCCACCTGAATACAATCAGATGCTGCAATGGCAATGGAAAGAAAAAGTAGTTCCTTACTGGAAAGAAGCCGCTAAATTCGCCCGCGAACACGGCGTGCGCAAATTGGCATTCGAGATGCACCCGAATTTTGTCGTGTACAATCCGAAAACCTTGCTGCAACTTCGCGAAGCCGTGGGCGAAGAAATTGGCGCTAATTGCGATTTGAGCCATCTTTTTTGGCAGGGTTGCGATCCCGTGGAAGTCATTCATTTTCTCGGCAAGCAAGGCGCCATCTTCCACGCGCACATGAAAGATACTGTCCTATTCCCCGAAAATGTTTCAAAATACGGCGTCCTCAATTTTGTTTTTGAAACTAGTGATTTGGATCAGGCTTCCGCCGCGTTTCGGGCCGTCGGTTATGGACACAGTGCCAGCTTGTGGAAAGCGGTTGTCAAAGCCTACATGGACATTGGCTACGAAGGAATTTTAAGCATCGAAAACGAAGACCCTATTTTGACTGGGGAAGTTGGAGTCGAGCGCGCTGCTTATATCTTAAAAAATGTTCGCAGTGAATTATTGAGCGCGTAAGCCAATTTGTTTTACTTGATGGAATTGCTGCGGCATCGAGTAAGTTTTTCGTGCGTGTAGGAGGTTGCATGCTTCGACGTGAACTTTTCAAAATCTTGGGCGCTGGCGCCGTTTTGCCTGCCTTGTCCCCGGAAGCGTTTGCTTTTTTTCAGGAAGCTCAGCCCGCGAAAAGTTACGCGCTGCGAACCCTGAATCCTCGCCAGAATGAAACTGTTGTCGCCATGATCGACCAGATTATTCCTGCCACCGAAACTCCAGGAGCGAAGGGCGCTCGCGTGAATGAATTCATCGATGTCATTCTCACCGAGTGGGCTACCGAAGAAGAACGGCGCAATTTTCTGGACGGGCTCGCCGGCGTCGACGAACAAAGCAACACTCTCTTTGGCAAGAATTTTGTGCAGGCAAGCACCGCCCAGCAAGTCGCTCTGCTGCAAGCGATGGACGATGTAGCTATGACCATTAAGTACCACCACGTTCGACGCAGTACTGCCGAAACAGAAGAAGAGCGCGATCCACAACTGCGTGGAAATTTTTTCAAAATCTTCAAGGGTATTACTGTCCACGGTTACTACACTTCCGAAATTGGCTTTTCGCAGGAAATAAAAGAACAAATCATCCCGGGTGCTTTGCACGGCTGCACGCCTGTGCCCCTCGAGAAAAATACCTAAGAGGGGAAAAACCCATGGCAAATACTTCATATGACGCCATAATCGTCGGCTCCGGAATCACCGGAGGCTGGGCCGCGAAAGAACTGACCGAAAAAGGTCTCAACACCCTTGTTCTCGAAGCGGGACGCCCTATCGTTCCTGAGCGCGATTACGTTGAGCATAAGCCGGTATGGGAGCTCAAGTATCGTAATTGGGACAACCGTGCTGAACGCGAGCGCACCCAGAAGGTTCAGCGGCAGTGCGATTACGCATGTGATGAATATTCACACCAGTTTTTTGTCAACGACCTCGAAAATCCTTATCAGACTGACCCCGGTAAACCTTTCGCGTGGATCCGCGGCCGTCAGGTTGGCGGCAAATCCATTATTTGGGGACGCCAATCGTATCGCTGGAGCGATCTGGATTTCGAAGCCAATGCCCGCGACGGTATAGCGGTGGATTGGCCAATTCGTTACGCGGACATCGCCCCGTGGTATGACTATGTGGAAGATTTTGCGGGGATCAGCGGGCAAGCGGAGGGCTTGCCGCAGTTGCCGGACGGGAAATTTCTCCCGCCCATGGAAATGACCTGCGTCGAAATAGACGCGCGCGACGCCATTAAGAAACACTATGGCGACGAACGCATGATCACCATCGGCCGTTCCGCGGTTCTGACTAGAACGCACAAAGGCCGGGCCGCCTGCCACTATTGCGGCGTGTGCCATCGCGGCTGCATCACGCAATCCTATTTTAGTTCGCTGAATTCCACGCTGCCCGCGGCGCAAAAAACCGGAAAGCTCACCATCAGGCCGTACAGTGTTGTGCACAGCCTGGTTTACGATTCCAAATCACGCCGCGTCACCGGTGTTCGCGTCGTTGACGGGCAAACAAAAAACAACATGGAATTTAAAGGTCGCATCGTATTTCTTTGCGCTGCCACTTTGGAATCCGCGCGCATTCTGCTGAATTCCGCGACGCCGGAATTTCCCAACGGCCTTGCCAACAGCAGCGGCGAACTTGGCCACAATTTGATGGATCACCACATGGGCAGTGGAGCTTCCGGAAATATGCCGGGCCACGAGGAAAAAACCACTTTCGGCAACCGGCCTAACGGGATTTATATTCCTCGTTATCGCAACGTGAAAACAAAACACAAGGATTTTATTCGCGGATACGGATACCAGGGCGGTGGCGGCCGCGAAGGATGGTCTCGCGGATATTCCATGAGCGGAATCGGCGTGGAATTCAAAAAAATGCTGAAGAGCCCCGGCCCCTGGGGCATGAGCCTGGGTGGATTTGGCGAGTCCCTGCCGGATCACAACAATTACGTGGAAATCAACAAGGATTTGGTGGATGCGTGGGGAATTCCTACATTAAAAATACATTATCAATGGACGCCCAACGAACTTGCCATGTCCAAGGATATCGCGGTGCAAGCCGCCGAAATGCTCGCCGCCGTTGGCGCTCACAACATTCAAGTGGATCAGAATATTACCCCGCCAGGCCTGGCGATTCATGAAATGGGAACCGCACGCATGGGACGCGATCCCAAAACTTCCGTCTTGAACGAGCACAATCAGGCTCATGACGCGAAAAATTTGTTTGTCACCGATGGCTCTTGCATGACTTCCGCGTCTTGCGTCAATCCGTCACTCACATACATGGCCCTTACCGCGCGAGCGTGCGACTTTGCCGTTTCGCAGATGAAGAAAAACGAACTGTAACGCATGAAGAAAAATGAACGGTAACGCCGCGAGGAAAATGAAATGAGCCAGGTAATTCGCTCAACCCAACCCTACGACGTTTGCGTGATCGGTTCCGGCGCCGGCGGCGGAATGGCCGCTAAAATTTTGACGGAGGGCGGGCTGAATGTGGTGATGCTGGAGGCCGGCCCCCCTATAAATCCAGACAAAGATTTTAAAATGCTGATGTGGCCCTACGATTTGCCGCATCGCGGCGTCGGAATCGGCGGAAAAGCCGCGGAAAATTTTGGAGAATTTCTCGCGCCGAACGGGGCGTGGAGCATTTCCGGGGAACCGTACACCTCCGCCCCGGGCTCGAATTTCCAGTGGTTTCGTTCGCGCATCGTTGGTGGCCGCACCAACCACTGGGGACGCATCGCGCTGCGATTTTCTCCCGTGGATTTTCGCTCAAAAACTCGCGACGGCCTGGGGGACGACTGGCCGATCAGTTACGAAGATTTATCCCCCTACTACGACAAAGTGGAATCCTACATCGGGGTTTTTGGCACGCGCGAAAATATTTCCAGCGCCCCCGATGGCATGTTTTTGCCCCCTCCCAAGCCGCGCTGCACGGAATTAATCATAAAAAAAGCTTGCGATAAGCTGGGAATTCTCTGTATCCCCTCCCGGCTGGCGGTTTTGACGCGTTCGGTGAATGGCCGCGTCCCGTGCCACTATTGCGGGCAGTGCGGCCGCGGATGCGTTACGGGCTCCAATTTTAGTTCCAGCCAGGTGCTGATTCCGCCGGCGATGAAAACGGGGCGGCTCACCCTGGTTACCGGGGCGATGGCGCGGGAAATTTTGGTGGACAAGGACGGCAAAGCCGAAGGCGTCGCCTACGTGGACAAAGCTACGCGAACGGAAAAGCGCGTGGCCGCGCGCGCCGTGGTGGTGGCCGCAAGCGCGTGCGAATCCGCGCGATTGTTGCTGAATTCCAAGTCCACTCTTTTCCCGGACGGCCTCGCGAATTCTTCCGGCACGGTTGGCAGATACCTGATGGATTCGGTGGGCAGCGGCGGGTGGGGATTGTTTCCGCAGTTGGAAAAAATGCCGCCGCACAATCATGACGGAGTAGGCGGCATGCACATGTACATGCCGTGGTGGAAATTCGACCGGCAAAATGATTTTCCGCGAGGATACCACATCGAATTCGGCGGAGGGCGGGATTTGCCGGGTGTCGGCATGATGGGAGATGTGTGTTACGAGTACGAAGGGTACGGCGCATCGTTGAAAACGCAGTGCCGGAAAATGTATGGGATGGATATTGGATTGGCTGGGCGCGGGGAGATGATTCCGAATCCGGACACGTATTGCGAGCTTGATCCTGATGTTGTGGATCAGTGGGGCATTCCGGTGCTGCGCTTTCATTTCAAGTGGAGCGAATACGAATTGCGCCAGGCGAAGGACATGCAGGAAACATTCCGCCAGATTGTGGAAGCAGCCGGCGGCGTTTACAAAACCAAGACTTCGATCACCGGAGAATATCCATTTGGGATTGAACCGGGCGGAAAAATTATCCATGAAGTTGGCACCGCGCGAATGGGAGCGGATGCCAAGACGTCGGTGCTCAACGGATATTGCCAGGCGCACGATGTGAAGAATCTGTTTGTGACTGATGGAGCTTCGCTGGTGACGAATCCGGACAAGAATCCGACGTTGACGATCATGGCGCTTTCCTGGCGCGCTTCGGACTATTTGCTGGCGGAAGCGAAAAGAGGGAATTTGTAGTTGGCGAAGTGCCGGAAGCATGAGAGGAAAAATATTCTGCTGAGTTGAAACAATTTTCGAGGAAAGGCTTTGAAATATGAGTGAGCAAGCGATTTCGCGGCGCGATATTTTGCGGACGCTGGCGGCGGGAGTTGCCGGCGGATCGGTGATGAAGGTAATTCCGGCGCAAGCGGCGGAATATGCGCATCACATGGTGGATAAAGATAAGAAAACTTCCGCGTCCGGAAAATATGAGCCGAAGTTTTTCTCCGCGCACGCTTACGAAACGGTGGTGGCGCTGTGCGACACGATCATTCCGAAGGATGAACATTCGGGAGGCGCGGTGGAAGCGGGTGCGCCGGAATTTATCGACTTGCTGACCAGCGAAAATGTTGAGTACCAAGCGTCGCTGGGCGGAGGGCTTGCATGGCTGGACAATTTCTGCACGGATCGTTATTCGACCGTGTATCTGGCTTGCACTCCAGAGCAGAAGAAAGAAGTTTTGGATCTGATTGCGTTCCGGAAGAACGGAAAAGGGAATCCAGGGCTAACTCCTGGGATCCGGTTTTTTTCGTTTTTGCGGGATATGACGTGCGACGGATTCTATACCAGCAAGATCGGGATTGCGGATTTGCAATATATCGGTAACACGGTGGTGAAGGAGTTTCCGGGTTGTCCGCCTTTGCCGGGAAGCAATTCGTAGCCAGTCAGTCGACGTTGATCGAGCTAAGTCTAATGATTTACTACCCCCCTCCCCCCTTTTTCATAAGTGTTCATTCCAAAGGAACTTAAAGTCCCTTGTTTTGATACAGTTTTGAATTTTCATTCTGAAGGGAGTTAGCTGGAGCGTCTCGGGGAAAATTTTCGCTGGCTCGACCCAGCGCTCATAATAGCAGGGGATATTGGAGAAGTCAATAGATAACTACAAAGTATCTATTCGAATGGGAATGTGGAAGGTCTAACAGGCGCTAGGCCGCGTGAAGAGTCAAGAGCCTACCCTTGCAAGAAACAAACGCGCAAGGATGGGCCACCCGCCGATTAGCCTCAATTTGAAGTTTCATCGCCCATCGCTTTCATCTGACCCGTATCGACGATGCTATAGTCAACGCATGGTTATACCCCTGAACGTCTATTTCAAGGTGCCAATGGACCGGTTGAAGAAATCCGGTGCTCTTAATGCGTATCTAGGAATTGACACGAACGTATTCGTTGATCCATCACTTCTTCGTTCCACAAAAATTCCAGAGTTTCGGGATGCTAAGGACGATTTCACCGACTATTTTTCCCCGATCATCAAGCTGCTAAAGGCTACGAAGCGCATCGGCGACATCGCGTGGGGAACAGCCATAACGAAGCTCCGTTTTCGTGAGGAGCACGGTGCTGCACTTGGTTACTCGGCAGCCGGTGGTTCGGGCCGTGGCATCGGCGAGGCACTTGCTGAACTGATCGTACAACGCGGGAAGGAGATCGTCGATCTCGGTATTGATGACTCAGAAATATTCGAAGTGATCGGCTTGTTTCAGGAAGGTTTTGGACCCGACCTATTGAGTGACATGGCGGTGGCGATTCTAAAGCCTAGATTCTTTGCGTACACCCAAAGAGTCGCCGCTGACTTGAAGCTGGCACCCACGAAGACATTCCGACTTAAAGGCAGGGAATGGACGCTGCCGGTTCATCCTGACCGCAAGACTGCACTGATTTTGGTGCCGTCTGAAGTTCTCACGCCGTTACCGATAGCGTTAGATCGAAGCGAGATTGCCGAGGTAGCGCAGTTCAACGCCGAGGTTCGCGCCGCATGGAACGCTATCGTTGCTGCTGCCGGAAAAGAGAAACGTGAGCCAACCAAAGCAGAAATCCGAAAGATGCTGCTTGCAAGGCCGGAAAATCTGGCTGACCTAATCGCTGTTTACAAGAAAGCTGCTCGCAAGGGTTATGACTTTGCGAGAGACCCGCTGGGACTTTTCAGCTGGGACTATTATGGACGCACGGCAGCAGAGAGGTTCCCCCTAAAGATAGCCCAAGCTAAGCCAAGAGCCACTGCGGAGATGATGAATGTTCTGAACCTGATAGTTGCTCAGTTCAAGAAAAATATTGAAGACAACAAGTTGTACGAAGTGCTCTACGGCGAGAATGGAGAGCCGCGCCCTGAAGTGTTTGGGCAGCGTCTGTTTTATGCTATTGCCGATTCATATTGTGCCGCGAACGACGTGGATTTGAGCAGGGAGCCAAATCCGGGGAATGGGCCGGTTGATTTCAAACTTAGTGTCGGTTATCGCGGGCGCGTCCTAGTCGAAATCAAGAAATCAACAAATCCGAGACTGCTTCATGGCTTCGACACTCAACTTAGCGCCTACCAAAAAGCTGAGGCAACAGAGCAGTCTCTATATCTGATTCTTCGGGTCTCGGAAGGAAAGAGGGGAATTAAGGATGTTTTGGCTCTGCGAGAAGAAAAGCTAAAGAAAAAGCTCAGAGTTCCCGATGTAGTCGTAATAGACGCTAGAAAGAAACCGTCTGCTTCAAAACTCTTGAAACTGCGGAACCAAAATGACATATAAACGACCGATTATTATTTTAGTGCTGCTCACATTTGTTGCCGTTCATAGCGTGCTGCCTTCACGGTTGGGATTGGATTGGCCTAGCGTGGCGGTTTTGGGTATCGCGTTTTCGTTATGGCTGGTACCACGCTGGGAAACCTTGCTGCCTTTTGTTAAGACGCTCAAGGTTGGGAGGACGGAGATTGAACTACGTGAGCAGGCAGACGCACTGGCCATATCGGTCGCTAAATCCGAAGAACCTGAACCCATGAGTACCACGGGGCAGGTGCAAGCTCCAGAATCGGCTGAAGTGCCAAAGGCATCACTGCCGGACGACCCTTACCGCCGTCTTGTAAACACAAATGTTGAGGCTCACATTCTGGACCTTGCCGCCCAAGATAAACAGGCGGCTTTGATGAGATTGGCAATAGAGATTGAAAAGGAAGTATTGATACTTCATGGTGCCCTTGGATTGAGAAATCAGCAAAAGGCGAGAAGTTTCCGAGAGTTCCTTGAGCAATTGAGAAGGCATGGAGCCATCAGCAACGATATTAGAGAAGGACTATTGGAATTTTGGCGAGTCAGGAGTCAAATAGCACATTCGCAACTCTCTGACAACTCTATCCTCACAAGTGCGTTGGACAGCGGTTTGCGACTCCTCAGATTAATAAAAGCGATTCCACGCGGGACTTACACGGTCGTCAATCCTGATGTCGAGCTATACAAGGACGCTGATTGTCGGGAGCCAATTCACAACTGTCAAGGTGTGATCATAGAAATCGCGGACCCACAAGGAGAGAAGAAAAACATGATTTACCCAGCCGGACGGGATTTTGTAAAGGGTGAACGTGTAGGTTGGGATTGGGATATGAGTAAAGTATACGGGCAATCCTATTACCGGAATCCCGATACTGGCAAACCAATGGAGGCTTGGAGTTCTTCCGCTGCGTTTGTTGGACAGAGTAAAGTAGATTTCGACAGCATTTAACAACAATCAAAAGCGGGCGGTGGTGCTAAGTCATTGACGTGCAGGTCTTTGTGGTGTGGGAGGGCAATTTCGATCCCCACTGCCCCTACCAAATATCCGCGATTCGGTTCGACGCTTGAAGTCTCGATTTCTGCCCATTCTAACCGTAGTTTTGGCAGGAGTCATTTGATCACTCCATGTTCAATCGCCCGTGCGGTACGCGGCGTAGAGCGCGGGGGCGCGGTTATTTCACGGTGGTGAGGGTGAATTGGACTTTGGTGACTTTGCCGGTCAGGGGATCGGTGGATAGAGTGCTTTCGACGGTTTCTCCGTCGCGAACGGTGTTGTTGAATTCGGATTTGAATTGGCGGATGACCGGTTCCTTGGACGGGCATGGATTTGGATCCGAGGAGTTCGTGGATTTTTGCGTAACGGCTACTTCGCTGTCAACCCAGGAGCGTTCGATGTTCAGTTGCACGGAATAGCGGCCGTCATCGATGCGGACGGCGCGGCTGTCGATGCTGGTGCCAACGTCGATATAGGTCATTTGATCCTTGCCCGTGGATACGGGGACGCGGCTGCCGGTGCGCATCTTGGCCCACTGATTGAACATGTCGGGCGAGCGCATGGCATCGAAGGAAATGGTGTAGGGCAGACTTTTTACTTTTTTTTCCCCTTCGTATTCGGCGAAGACGATCTGGAGTTTGACGGGGCTTCCCATCCTGTTCTGTTTCCGTGCGTTTTCCTCTGCCGCAGTTTTGTCCTGTTTCTTTGCGTTTTCTTCTGCCGCGGCCTTGTCCGGATTTTGCGCCTGACTAACGGATTGAAATAACCCGGCGATTGCCAGGAAAAGTAGCGGAATAAATATTTTTCTCATGTGCTCCTCCATGTAAAGTCGCCTGAAAAGTTTTTACTGCCGCTCTGACTGCGTATTTCCGTAGAAATCTGTTAATTCCGTTTGTGGCGCCAAGGGTTCCACGTGAACCGAAGCAATTTGCAACAACTCAATAGAAATTTCGGTTTTCACGACTGGCAATGCGGCGACCGCGTTTGGACTGTCGTTTCGTCGAGCGGCTGCAACAAACTGGGCGAAGGCTTCGCGTTCGGCGGGGGGGACAATTACCTCGGGGAATTCTGATGGGTGAAGGGAGGCGAAGGTGGCCGACGAACGTGCAACGCTTCGCGAGCGAGTGGCGGGCTTGGTGATAGCGGAAGCATTGGCGCTGGGGATTGGATTTGCG
>DATNME010000005.1:0-56366 GCA_035602385.1 Candidatus Dormiibacterota bacterium | reverse complement strand
GCGCTGCGAATCGTGGCGCAAGATCAGGGGAAAAACAGCCCGCCGCCGGCGAAACAGAAGCGGCCTGAAGCGGTGAACCGGTTGACGATCGAAGTGAGCGGCGGAGATGACAACAAGCCGGTGGAAAACGCGAGCGTGTACGTAAAGTATGTGGAATCGCGGCTTTTGAAGGACAAAAAAATAGAATTGAACGTGAAGACCAATCGCGAAGGCGTGGCGCACATTGCGGATGCGCCGCTGGGCCGCGCTTTAATCCAAGTAGTGGCCGAGGGATGGAAGACCTACGGCCGATGGTACGAGGTTACAGAGCCACAACAAAATATCAAAGTACATTTGGAACGCCCGCCGAAGTGGTACTAACTGAGGATGCGGCAAGAATTTCTGTCGAAAAAATAATTGCGCGCCAGTGTGAAACATTGTGAAACATTGTGAAACATACGACGATGATTTTTTTAGTCTGGCCGGAGAAGATGCACGAAAATAGTGCAAAGTGGATTAGACCGTTGATATCGGTGAAGTTAGGCGGCGTTGTGAGAGGCTTTTCCACAAACTTTTCAACACGCGTGTTGAAAAGTTTACAGATGCGAAACAATTAGGAGTAAGGTTTGGCTACGCATTTGCAGCGCGCAAAAAAAATCCTTCGCAAAATTTTGACCGGCCAGAAATTCAAGTGATAGAGTAACGGGAAGCGTTGCTGAACTAAGTCGGCAAGCCGACCGAAATCAACGCAACGCACGTCACGTCAACGCAGTCAAGTCAACGTAAGTCAAACTCGCATGCACGACTACCAAACAACTGATGCCTGAAACCTACGAGGGACCTTTTTCCCTGGCGCAAATGTTCTGGGGCAATCTGATGGCGCGACCTTTGCGCTCTTTTCTGAGCGTAACGGCGATCGCCATTCAGGTTGTTCTGGTGCTGATGATTGTGGGGCTGACTTCCGGAGTGATTGCGGAGTGGGGCAGACGAGTGGAGGGTGTAGGCGCGGACATTCTGGTGCAGCCGCCAAACTCTTCGATATTTTTCGCGTTTTCCAGCGCGGTGATGCAGGAATCATTGGGTGAAAAGATTGAACAACTGGCGGGCGTGGATGAAGTTGCGCCCACGCTGATTCTTTCCGACCCAAAGAGTTTGATGATTATCTATGGGATTGATTACAAGCGTTTCAATGGACTGAGCAAGGGATTTTTGTTCCGAGACGGCCGGCCATTTTCCGCGCCGGACGAAACGATGGCCGACGATATTATCGCGCAATCCAAACATTTGAAGGTGGGGGATAAAGTCACGCTGATCAATCACGTATTTACGATTTGCGGCATCGTGACGCATGGAAAAGGAGCGAGATTTTTCCTTCCGCTGAAGACGGCGCAGGATATGGTGGGAGCCGACAAACGGGTTTCGATGTTTTTTGTGAGAAGCAAAGGAGATACGGAAGGGACCAGGACGGAAATATTAAAGCTGAATCCACAGAACCGGGTCCGGTCGATGTCGGAATACGTTACGTTGATGAATTCCTCGAACTTACCGGAGCTTAAGCCGTTTATCCGCACGATGGTAGGAATCGGCATCATCATCAGTTTTTTGGTGGTGCTTTTGAACATGCACACGATGGTGCTGGAGAGAACACGGGAGATTGGAATTTTGAAGGCACTGGGATTTTCGAGGCTGGACGTAGTAAAGATGCTGCTGGGAGAAACGCTGGGACTTACCATTTTGGGAAGCGGCGCGGGTATCGCCGTCACGTTTATTGCGATTGGAGTATTAAAAGCTACAAACCCCGGCTTGATGGTTTTGCTTACCCCGGGATGGGTCGTGGGCGCAATTGGGTTGGCGCTGATTGGTGCGATCGCGGGCGCGGCGTTTCCGGCGTTTCGCGCGGCAAGCCATGATCCGGTGATTGCACTGGCGTACGAGTGAGGGAGCTGGGATGGCGGTAACTTCGGAAAAGCATTATGAGGCGCGGGTGACGAGCAGAACGCAACTGACGCACGATCTTTTTCTGATGCGTGTGAACGCGGGAGGCCCGTGGAAGCATGTGGCGGGTCAATACGCGACGTTGGGCGTGGAAAAGGAGGGCAAACGGATCGAGCGCGCTTATTCGATTTGTTCCTCGCCGTACGAGGGCGAACTGGAATTTTTTGTGGAAACCGTTCCACAAGGTGAACTTACACCGCTACTCGATAAGCTGGAAGTGGGAGACACGCTTCTTTGCCGCAAGATTGCGAAAGGGCGATTCACGCTGGACTTGAAGAGCGGAAGAAAGAAGCACTTGTTGCTATCCACGGTGACAGGGGTGGCGCCTTACGTAAGCTATGCCCGGACAATTTTTCGCGACGGAAAAAATGGCGAAAACGGCATGCCCGGCGAGCACCAGCTTTTCTGTTTGCAGGGAGCGAGTTTGCCAACGGAATTCGGATATCGCGAAGAGCTGGAACGGTATGCCAGCGAAGTACCGTGGCTGAAGTATGTGCCGACGGTGAGCAGGCCGTGGGAGGACCCGACATGGAGCGGGGAAACGGGCAGGGTTGACGATTTAATCCGGAAGTACACGGAGTTGTGGGAGTTGAAGCCGGCGGAAACTACGGTTTATTTGTGCGGGCATCCGACGATGATAGAAAACGGCCGAGGCATCCTGAAACGGGCCGGCTGGAAGAAGGATGCGATGTTTGATGAGGTGTACTTTATACCCGGCAAGGAGAACGCGGTGGCCGAGTAAGTCACTCCGGAGAAGCGTTCGCTTCCAGCTCTCGAGCAACGTGGTCCAGAGTTTTTGTAGGGACACGCAAATGAACATTTTCGCCGGGAGCGTCGACGTCGATTAACAAGCTGCCATTTCGAGTGCGGATTTTGACGTGCTGATCGTGGTCCTGGACTTCGACGAAGTCACCGGTGGGGTAGTTTTCCAACTCCTTGGATAAAATGCGGAGCGCGGGAAGAAGAGGTTTTACGCGTTCGGCGGCTTCCCGTAACTTGTGACGCGGGGCGAATTCCAAGGCGACAGGCACGACGGTAGCCGGCACCCAAAAGTGGACGTGAGTACCGCCGTCCTCGACGGTGTCGACATCAACGTGAATCAAGCCCTCGTGGAAGGTGTAGACGGTGGCCATTGCCAGGGCGCTGGTGATTCCCAATGCGACTTTTGCCAGTAGAACCATATCCCTTAGTCCTCTCCTAATGTGATCCGCGACAGCCGTGAATTGCGTTTCAATGAATCGGCTGGACTAAAATCGCTTAATTGGAGACGTTTTTCGCATCCATCCAGATGCGCACGTCGTTATCGTCGCCCTTGACGGAGACCAATTCCGTGTCGCCGCCGTGAGCGGAAAGCGCGTGCAGCGCGGCTACGACGTCCACTTCGTCCTTGCCGGCGCTGAAGAGCGCGTCAATTACTTTCATCGGGATTTTGACTTCCACTTTGGAATGTTTTGGACCGGTCTTATCGGTGACGTTAACGAAGAGCATCCCGCCGTTTTTGGCTACGCGGACATCGTTCTCGTTGCTTTGCACGGTGACGTATTCGCCGTCCTTGGAGGTACGAATGGCGTCGAGGATTGTGCGAACGTCGATGTCATTGAGTTTTCCGCTGTCGAAATGTATTTTGCCGTGGCGCAATTGGTCGTGGTTGATGGCTGGCAGAATCTTTTCGGCCATGTCGATTGGCACATTGACGCGCACGAGCTCGCCTTTGGATTCCTTGTTGTCGACGCGGATGTGCAGCCAGCGGTCGGATCTTGCGGAGACGACTTGGGTGGTGGAAGAGCTGTCAGCGGTTTGCGGGAAGCTGGCGTAAGGCGTGAAGAGCAGCGCGGTTGCGGCAAAAAAGATGGGGGCTGGAAGCAGGGTTAGTTTGGACCGGATCATTGGGCAATCTCCTTAAACTGCGCGGCCCGAAGTAGTAGCGAGGTGGCCGTTGTCTAGAAGTACGAGAGGGGGCGGGGAAAAGTTTCCGGAATTTTTTGGATATTATGGGAGGAGGCATGGAAGGTGGCTCGGGGGCCAGCGTCCGCCGTCAAGACCGCGGCGCTAAAAGTCATGTGGATTCTGTATATGAAACGGGCTGGGTGCGGAGTATGATGCGTGCGCAAAGGCTTGGACAAATAGGTCAAAGGAGAAGCGAGATGACGGCTTCAGCAGAAGATGATGTGTTGGTGAATGTAGGGGAAACGGTAGGAGCGACTCTCGGGAAAATCGTGGCTAGCGCGCATAAAGCAGTGGCGGCGGCGCGTACAACGGAAAAGAAGGGCGTGCGAGCGGCGAAGCGCGCAGGGAAGTCAGTTTCAAGGACAGCGGCGAAGGGAAGAGGAAAGGTGAAGTCGGCCGTCAAGCGCGGGAAGAAACTGGTAAAGAAGGCGAAGCGGAAGATGAAGAGGTAAGGATTCAAGGGGTAGGCCAGAACATCGGAGCAATGGAGGGCCAGGGGTTGCGGCGAGGTTATGCCGTATGACCGCTGGCCTCTTGCTTTTCCACGCACGAATGGGTGAAGGACGGGTACGCGCCGCGACTACTCGGGGCAGGCGGCGCCGCCGTCGATCCAGATTTTCATTTGGGCGGCGGTGTCGGGACGGGAGAGGGGCGGAAGCGTGCGGCCTGGGCCTGGATCCCAGCCCCATCCGACGAGGTCGTCATGGGCGACGTGATCCCAGAGTTGTTGAAGATTGCGGCTACCATTTTGCTTGGGATCTTTTAGCTGACGGCAGAGTTGAGCGGGAGAGCGGCCGACGAAGACCATTTTGTGTTCCGGAGGGGGCAGCGCCCACTTGGCATTGCCCGGAGGTAAATGTTCACCGGGCAGATTTCTCTCCTGGTGGCAGGTGTCACAGTGCATGCCATAGACGCCGTGGCCGTCATTGCCGCGCTTGACGTTTTGCATGTGGACGTGACTGTCGTCGCCTTGCAGCGGGGAGTCACCGGCGGGATGGCAGTTTTGGCAGCGCGGCGAGACAAGAACTTTGTAAACCTGCAGAAAAGCTTCGCGGGAAGCGTTTGCGTCCGGCTTTGGAGGACGCGGCGAAGCAGGAAGGCTGGCTATCGCGATACCAAGAAGCAGGAAGGTGCATAGCAACGCGGCAAGGCGCGGAAGCGTTGGCGGATTTTGGTATTGGTTTTGCGCGTTCATGATTTCACCTCACTCGATGCGACGAGATCGCTGGTTCGAATGGGCAGGCGCCGGACGCGCTTTCCTGTTGCCGCAAAGATTGCGTTGGTGAGCGCTGGAGCAACGGGTGGCACACTGGGTTCGCCCACGCCGGTCGGTTTTTCCTGGCTGGGGACGATGTGAACTTCGATTTCCGGCGTTTCGTAAATGCGCATCATGGGGTAATCGTAGAAGTTATGCTGCTGCACACGGCCATTTTCCAGGGTGATTTCGGTTTTCAGCGCGGCGGTAAGACCAAAAATGATGCCGCCTTCCATTTGTGCGCGGACGATGTCTGGATTGATTACGCGGCCGCAGTCCACGGCGCACACGACGCGGTGAACGCGCACAGCGCCGTCCTTTGCAACAGAGGCTTCGATCACTTGAGCGACGTAGGTATCAAAAGAAAAGTGGGTAGCGAGGCCGCGCCCGTGACCCGCGGGGAGCGGCTTGCCCCAGTTTCCTTTTTGCGCGACTAGATCCAGGAGCGCGAGCATGCGGGGCTGCTTGGCGAGGAGCTTACGGCGTAATTGATAAGGATCTTTTCCGCCGGCGTGCGCCATCTCATCAAAAAAACTTTCCGTGGAAAAACCGGTGTGGGAATGGCCAACAGAGCGCCACCACTGAACCGGTACGCCAATTTTGGGAGAGTGCAGATCGACCTGGAGACTGGGGAAGCCGTAAAGAATGTCGGCGGCTCCTTCGACGGAGGCAGAGTCGATTCCGTCCTTGATGCCGTAAGCCTCGAAGAGCGTGCCAGCCATGATGGATTGGCCGACGATGGTGTGAGTCCAGGCAACGGGATTGCCTTCGGCGTCGAGGCCAGCGGCGAAGCGGTCGTGCCACATGGGGCGATACCAGCCGCCGGCGAGATCGTCTTCGCGAGTCCAGACAACTTTCACGGGAGCTTTGGCGATTTTTGCGACGTTCACGGCTTCGATGATGAAATCGGAAGCAGGATTTGCGCGACGTCCAAAGCCGCCGCCGAGCAGAGTTGTGTTAATTTTCACTTTTTCGGGTTGCAGACCGGCGGTTTGTGCGGCGCGCAGGCGGTCGACGGTTTGGAATTGTGTGCCGGTCCAGAGTTCACAGCTATCGGAGCGGAGATCCACGACGCAATTGAGTGGCTCCATCATGGCGTGAGCGAGATAGGGAACATCGTATTCGGCGGTGATGGTTTTAGCGGCTTTCGAGAGGGCGGCTTGGGGATCGCCGGTTTTTTTGGCCACGGTTCCGGGAGAGGCGGAGGTTTTAGAAAAGTCCGAGAGCATTTGTGATGTGGAGAGATTGGCGTTGGCTCCGTCGTCCCAGGAGACTCGCAATTTGTCTCGAGCTTGCTTTGCGGCCCAAAAGCGGTCGGCAACAACGGCGACGCCAGAAGGAATTTTTTCGATGGCGCGAACTCCGGGAATCTTGAGGGCTTCAGCAGAATCAATGCTTTTTACGGTGCCGCCGAATACCGGCGGACGGGCAACGACGGCATAAAGCATGCTGGGAAGTTTTACGTCCAGGCCAAACTGTGCTGTGCCATTGGTTTTAGAGGCAGTATCCAGGCGGCGCACGGGTGTGCCGATGACCTTGAAGTCTTTCGGATCTTTGAGCGGAATTTCGGTGGGCGGTTTTAGTTGCGCGGCAGCCGCGGTGAGAGAGCCGTAAGAGGCTTTTTGTCCGGAGCCGGCGTGCATGACGACGCCTTTTCCCACATGACATGTTGCAGGATCGACGTTCCACTTCTGGGCGGCGGCCTGGACGAGCAAAATGCGGGCCATGGCGCCCATTTTGCGAAGGCGTTCCCATTCTGAGGGAGTGGAAGAGCTTCCGCCGGTCATTTGAACGCCGTAAATGGTGTGGTTGTAGGCGGGGTCGACGGGCGCGGCTTCCACTTTTATTTTTGACCAGTCGGCTTCGAGTTCCTCGTTCACGACCATGGGAATGCTGGTGTACACGCCTTGCCCCATTTCGGAGTGGTTGGAGATGACGGTAACGGTTTCATCCGGCGAGATTCGGAGGAAGGCGTTTGGTGCGAAGACATCTCCGGTTGCAGGCGCTGCATCAGCGGGTTTTGAAATAGCCGATTTTGAGAGAAATTCGGGAACGAAACCAGCTATGCACAGGCCACCGGTTGCGCCAGCAGTAGTTCTCAAGAATGTGCGGCGGCCGAAACGCGAAGCAGCTTCGGATGCGGCCTGTTGCAACAAAGAGTCTAATCTGAGTTTCTCTTGGGTGTTGTTCATCAGCGACCTTTCTCCGCGGCCATTTCGGCGGCACGGTGGATGGCGCGGCGGATGCGCGGGTACGTGCCGCAGCGGCAGATATTTCCGCCCATGGCTTCGTCAATGTCGTTGTCGGTGGGCTTAGGATTTTCTTTCAGGAGCACGGCAGCGCTCATAATCTGACCGGACTGGCAGTAGCCGCACTGCGGAACGTCGATTTCAATCCAAGCGCGTTGGAGCGGATGGGAAAGATCGGGAGACAGGCCTTCGATGCTCGTAACGTTTTTGCCTTCGACTCTGGAAAGCGGAGCGACGCACGAGCGGATGGCTTTGCCTTCGAGATGCACGGTGCAGGCTCCGCAAAGGGCCATGCCGCAACCGAATTTGGTTCCAGTAAGACCGAGAGAATCACGAATGATCCAGAGAAGCGGAGTTGAGGGATCCTCGTCGACGGTAACGGGTTTTCCGTTTAGCGAAAAAGAAGTCACGATTGTGCCTCCGAAGGATGGCGTTTTGAAGCTGGGGGAGCGTTCTCAAAATATGATGCAGCGGACGAATTGAAAGTGACAAGAGGACTGTGGGAAAAACTAGCGCTGGGTTGGGAGCAGCTTAAAGAAGAGGGCGGCGAGGGGAGGGAGCGTGAGGCAGAGGGATTGCGGGCGGCCTTGCGCGGGTTTGCTGGAGGCGGTTTGACCGCCCAAATTGCCGAGATTTGAGCCGCCGTAGTGGGCGGCGTCGGTGTTCATTACTTCTTTATAGAAGCCGGGGAGAGGGACGCCGAGGAGATAGCCTTCGCGTACTACCGGCGTGAAGTTGAGGGCGACGACGATGATATCGTCCGGCGATTGGCTGCGGCGGATGAAGGAAAGCACACTATTGTCGGCGTCGTTGGCGTCAATCCATTCGAAACCCTCCCAGTTGAAATCGACCTTATGGAGAGCGGGCTCAGCGGCAAGCAAGTGGTTCAAATCTTTCACTAAACGCTGGACGCCGCGGTGGGATTCGTGTTGCAGCAGATGCCAGTCAATGCTTTTGGCTTCGCTCCATTCTTCACGCTGGGCGATTTCTTGGCCCATGAACAAAAGTTTTTTGCCGGGATGCGCGCACTGATATGCGAAGAGCAGGCGGAGATTGGCGAACTGCTGCCAAAGGTCGCCGGGCATTTTGTGGAGCAGAGAATTCTTTCCGTGGACGACTTCATCGTGCGAAAAGGGGAGCATGAAATTTTCGGTGAAGGCGTAGAGCAGGGAGAAGGTGAGCTTATTGTGCTCGTATTTGCGATGTACGGGGTCATGGGAAAAATATTTTAGGGTGTCGTTCATCCAGCCCATGTTCCACTTTAGGCTGAAGCCGAGGCCGCCGAGATAGGTGGGGCGAGAGACACCGGGCCAGGAAGTGGATTCTTCGGCGATGGTCAGGATGCCGGGAAATCGTTCATGGCAGACTTCGTTAAGACGCCGGAGCAAATCGATAGCGGGAAGATTTTCGCGGCCGCCGTACTCGTTGGGAAGCCATTCACCGGACTTACGCGAATAATCGAGATAGAGCATGGAGGCGACGGCGTCCACACGAAGGCCGTCGATGTGATATTTGTCGAGCCAGAAAAGGGCGTTGGAGATGAGGTAGTTGCGGACTTCGTTGCGGCCGTAATTGAAGACCAGCGTGCCCCAATCGGGGTGCTCGCCCTGGCGAGGGTCGGCGTGCTCGTAGAGATTGGTGCCGTCGAAAAAGGCGAGGCCATGGGTGTCGCGAGGAAAGTGCGCGGGGGTCCAATCAAGGAAGACGCCGAGGCCGGCTTGATGCGCGCGATCGACAAATTCCATGAAGTCCGCGGGCGAACCGTAGCGGCTGGTGACAGCGTAATAGCCAACGGTTTGATAGCCCCACGAGCCATCGAAGGGGTGCTCCATCACGGGGAGGAGTTCGATGTGCGTGTAGCCCAATTCTTTGACGTAGGGGATGAGTTGATCAGCCAATTCCCGGTACGTGAGCCAACGGTTGTGGTCTTCGGGGACGCGGCGCCATGAGCCGAGGTGCACTTCGTAAACGGAGATGGGGGAATCGAGCCAATTTTTTTTCTGGCGGTGCGCGATCCATGTGGTGTCATTCCAGGTGTGGGCTTCAAGATCGGCAACGACCGAGCCAGTGTTAGGGCGCAACTCGGCGCATGCGCCGTAGGGATCGGCTTTCAGGGGAAGCAGTGTCCCGGACGGACCGATAATTTCATATTTGTAAATTGCGCCTTCTTTTAACACGGGAATAAATATTTCCCAGATGCCGGAGGAGCCGCGGCTGCGCATGACGTTTACGCGGCCATCCCACTGGTTGAAATCGCCAACCAGGCTGACGCGTGTCGCGCTGGGAGCCCACACCGCGAAATGAACTCCGGGAACTCCGGAAACGGTTTTGAGATGAGCGCCGAGTTTTTTGTACGTGTCGTAATGGCGGCCTTCGCCCATGAGGTAAAGATCAAATTCGCTGAGGAGGTAGGGGAAAGAATAGGTGTCGAAACATTCGAAGGGCTGGCCTTGGCGCGTACGTCCCTGGATTTTGTAACTGCCCGCGGCGGGAGGAGTGGTTTGCGAGGAGAGAAATGTGGCTTCGAAAAAACCGTCGGGATGAAGTTTTACGGCGTCGGTGAGTTTGGTGACGCCGGAAAGCGCGATGCAGGCTTCCGCGGCTTGGGGAAGAAAAAAGCGAATGGCCCAGCCGCCGGGAATTGGGTGAGGGCCGAGAACGGAAAAAGGATCGGAGTGGGTTCCTGAAACGATGGCCTGAATCGATGTTTCGAGCAACGGATTCTTGGATGGAGGGGATGGTGGCACGGTCAGTAGTGTAGCGAATTTATGGGGTGGTGCGAAGGAAAGTGGGTAAGAGGTGATTTAAACGGCCGGAATGAAACTGGACTGCCTTGCTCAAGATTTGCTGTCGAGATAAAGTGCGTGGAGTTGCGCGGAAGACGACAGAAGCAGATTCCTCACTTCGTTCGGAATGGCAGACTTTAGCGTACAGCAGGAATTTACGGCAGCGACGAGGAGTCAAAATGCGAAGAGTATGGCTTGCGGTGGTGATGTGCGGTGCGATGGGAATGATTTGTGGGTCGGCGAGCGGGCAGGATCGGACGCAGGGGCGGTCGATGGTGATTTCGCGCGGCGGAATTGTGGCGGCTGAGTCACCGCTAGCGGCGGAAGCGGGCGTGAGGATGTTGGAGCAAGGCGGAAACGCGGTGGATGCGGCAATTGCCACGAACGCGATGATGGGCGTTGTCGAGCCGATGATGAACGGGATTGGCGGCGATTTGTTTGTGATTGTTTACGATGCGAAAGCGAATAAATTGTACGGTTTGAATGCGAGCGGTTGGGCACCGAAACGATTGACCATCGAGTACTTGCGCGGCAAAGGACTGCGCGAGATGCCGCAACAAGGAGTCGATTCCATTACCGTGCCGGGTGTGGTGGACGGGTGGCAGAAGTTGGCGGACAAATTTGGGCGCAAGAAATTGGCGGAGGATTTGCAGGCAGCGATTCGAACTGCGAGCGATGGCTTTCCCGTGCCGGAATGGGACGCGGCGTATTGGGCAGAGGATGTGGAATATTTGCGCCGCGATGAAGCAGCGAGCAAAGCTTTTTTGCCGCGGGATCGCGCGCCGAAAGTCGGGGAGATATTTCGCAACGCGGACTTGGCCTGGTCATTGCAGCAGATTGCGGCACGCGGGCGAGATGGATTTTATAAGGGCGAAATTGCGGACAAAATTCTGGCCACGATGAAGCGACACGGTGGGACGATGACGTCGCAGGATATGGCGGAATATTCGAGCGAATGGGTGGAACCGCTTTCGACGACCTATCGCGATTGGACGGTGTACGAGATGCCGCCGAATGGGCAGGGTATAGCAGCGCTGGAGATGCTGAACATTATGGAAACATTTCCATTGGGAACGAAGGATTATGGATTCGGGAGCGGCAAGGCGCTGCACGCGATGATTGAAGCGAAAAAACTGGCGTACGCGGACCTGGATAAATATATCGGCGATCCACGCGGACAAAAAATACCGGTGAAAACGCTGCTGTCAAAGGATTGGGCAGGGAAGCGAGCCAAACTGATTGATGGCGCGCGCGCGAATTGCGATGTGGCGGCGGGGGAAATGGAGAAAGGCAGCGAGACAACGTATTTGACGGTAGTGGATCGCGACGGAAACATGGTGTCGTTGATTCAAAGCAACTATGCCGGATTTGGCTCGGGCATCGTGGCGGCGGGAACGGGATTCGCGCTGCAAAATCGCGGTGGGTTGTTCAGCATGGATCCGAAGTCAGTCAATGCTCTGGCGGGACGAAAGCGTCCTTTACATACGATTATTCCGGCGTTTGCGCAGAGGGGGGATACGCGGATGTCGTTCGGGATCATGGGCGGGTGGAATCAGGCGCAGGCACACGCGCAGTTTATTTCGGATATAGCGGATTTTAAGATGAACATTCAAGCCGCGATGGAGGCGCCGCGGTTTGTGAAATACACGTTTACGGGATGTGATGTTTCGCTGGAGAACCGATTTTCGGCGGGAGCGCGAAAAGAGCTGACGGGCTGGGGACATAAGATCGAGGTGCTGGGTATGTATTCAAGCAAGGTGGGCGGCGGGCAGGTGGTATTGCGGGACTTTGCGGCGGGAGTGAACTATGGCGGGTCTGATCCCAGGAAGGATGGGGCGGCCGTTACGGAGTTACCGGAATAAAGCTACGGAATGCGTGCGAGTACCAAGGGTACTTGGTACGGCAAAACTATTCCCGTTGTGTCCCATGGAAAAGAATGAACCGGGAAGGTCCAAACCCGCGCTGTAAAACCAGCGCTTCAAGTGCTTAATTTCTAAGGGGATAGCGATAGTGGTGAGCGGAAATTCGCTGGCGAACTACGTGCAATGTGTCATCGTAGATTTCTATCTCGGAGACCATGGCATGCAATTCAGAAAAGTGGCGCACGTGTTCGGGCGAGTGGCGTTACTGGCGGGTATGGCGTTGAGCTGGGCAGCGGCGGGACGGGCGCAAACGGTGGCGGACGTTTCGGGGCGATATAACTGCATGCAGATGAAAATAGCGGGGAAGACAGTACCCTGTACGGTGACAACGCTGGATTTTAAGAATGATGGACGTTTTGAAGTACGGGGACGCGAAGGAAGCTATCTGGTCAGCGGCGAATGGGTGGAGCTGAATAACTCGATATTAAAATCGCGCGCGAAAATAGAGGCGGGGCACAAGATTGTGTTTCGCTATTACAGCAAGCGCGGACTGTGCGAAGTTACGTTTGAGCGGCGAGTGGCGGAGCTGGGCAAAAGAGCGCTGAGCTAAGCGCAGCGCGCCCTAAAGTTCTCAACGTTTAAAGACTGTGTTTGAATGTCCGGGCCAATTCCTAGTCGCGATATTTTCAACATTTGAGTACGTAGCTTTGACCTTGTTCCGGCCATTAAGAGCTATCAGCACAATCTTGTCGGATTCAATCGGAGAGTCGGCTCGCTGGCGTGTGACGTAATAAGTAAAAATGCGGTTTGTCTCGTTCTTCTTAAAGGTTTGATCTGAATCGGGAACTCCTACGATTGCCACAACGTGGTCGACCTTGTCACCCAAATTTATCGCGTTGACCCTCGTTCTAAAGCCATCCACAGCACTGGGCTCCATGGACCAAGGAGCGGTGAATACGCGTTCGGGCAAAGCAGGCTGATTAGCCGAAGAGCAAGCACTTGCGAAGATTATGAGCGCCAACGGTGCGAACAGCATGGCTTTGGATCTCATGCAGGCGCCCTTGAGAAATTACTTTTTGGCGCTGGCGGCCGTTTCTTCCATTCCCGGAGCGACGATGGGGTGGAGGAAAGGCATCATGGCGCGAAGTTTGGGGCCAAGCTGCTCGATGGAGTTTTTCTGCTCTCGTTTGCGGGTTGCCAGGAAATTGGGGCAGCCCTTTTCGTTTTCTTCGATCCACTTGGACGCGAAACTCCCGTCCTTGATTTCGGCCAATATTTTTTTCATTTCATCGCGGGTTTGCTGAGTGATGATGCGCGGGCCGGCGGAGTAGTCGCCGTGCTCCGCGGTATCGCTGACGGAGTAACGCATATAGCTGAGGCCGCCGCGGTAGATTAGGTCGACGATGAGCTTCAGCTCGTGCAGGCATTCGAAATAAGCGACCTCGGGTTGATAGCCCGCGGCGACTAAAGTTTCAAAGCCCGCTTTAATCAGTTCGCTGACGCCCCCGCAAAGAACGGCCTGTTCGCCAAACAGATCGGTTTCGGTTTCCTCTGTAAATGTGGTTTCAAGCACGCCTGCTCGGGTGGTGCCAAGGCCCTTGGCATACGAGAGCGCGAGAGCTTTGGCGTGACCGGTGGCGTCCTGCTCGACGGCCAAAAGCGCGGGAGTGCCGCCGCCTTCGGTAAAAACTTCACGAACGCGGTGGCCGGGAGCTTTGGGGGCGATCATCGAGACGTCGATGGTTTTGGGCGGCTTGATGGCGCCGAAACGGATATTGAAGCCGTGAGCGAACATGAGGGTCTTGCCGGGCTTGAGATGCGGCTCGATGGATTCGGTGTAGAGTTTTTTCTGGCGCGTGTCCGGAGCGAGGATCATGATGACGTCGGCCCACGCGGCAACTTCGGCGGGAGTGCCTACTGTGAGGCCTTCTTTTTCCGCTTTGGCGCGCGAGGCGCTGCCGGCGGGAAGCCCAACGCGAACTTCAACGCCGGAATCGCGCAGGTTCAGCGAGTGCGCGTGGCCTTGCGAGCCGTAGCCGATAATCCCGACCTTTTTTGCCTGGATGAGTGAAAGGTCCGCGTCGTTGTCGTAATACAGATTAGCCATGAGTTTCCTCTCGAAACTGCCGCGCGAATATTTTTAGGCGCTCGCGTGGACGCCGGAATAGTTTGCTGCGCAAGAATTTACGGTCAGCTACTTAAAATCTCAGGCTGCGGTAACAACCTGCTCGTCCACCGGTGGACGAAGCAGATCGCCGCCACGAGTCATGGCAATGCGTCCAGAGCGAGCCATTTCCAAGACTCCGAAAGGACGCAAGACTTCGAGCAGGCCATCGATCTTGTCCACGGTGCCGGAAATTTCGATGATAAGTGATTCGGGAGCGACGTCAATCACGCGGCCGCGAAAAACTTTGATGAGCTCCATAAGATGCGGGCGGTTGGCCTGGTCGGCAAGGACCTTGATGAGCGCAAGATCGCGTTCGAGCGAAGCGCGCTCGGTAATATTTTCGGCGAGGCGCACGTCGACAAGCTTTTCCAGACTGGATTCGAGGCGGTGCGCGCCTTTTTCGTCGGTGTGCGCGACGATGGTCATGCGAGCTATCGCTTCGTTTTCCGTGGGGCCCACGGTGAGCGAATCGATATTGATGGCCAGGCGTCGAGCGAGAGAAGCGACGCGATTCAGCACGCCTGGTTTGTTTTCGACATAAGCGACAATGGTCTGCATATTCGTAGTCTCCAGATAATTTCTTTATGGTTCGGTGGCGGTTTCCACCAGCGGACTGCTGGGGCGTCGAATCATGTCGCTCAGTGAAGCTCCCGCGGCAACCATGGGGTAGACGGAATCTTCCTGCTCGACGCGGAAGTCGAACAAAGTTGTTTCCTTGGAAGCTCGCGCGGCGCGAATGGCGGGCGCTACCTCGGCGCGGCTGGAAATGCGTTCACCACGAATGCCGAACGCATTGGCAAGCGCTGCAAAATCCGGCGCGACGAGCGGGGTGGCCACGTAGCGCTTATCATAGAAAAATTCCTGCCACTGGCGGACCATGCCGAGAAAGCCGTTGTTGATGATGGCGATATTGATTTTGATTTTTTCCTGAACGATGGTGGCCAGTTCGCACATGGTCATTTGGAAGCCGCCGTCGCCGACAACCACCCAAACGTCCGCTTCAGGGCGGGCGAATTTTGCGCCAATGGCAGCGGGCAACGCAAAACCCATGGTGCCGAGGCCGCCGGAAGTGATGAGCGAGCGCGGTTTTTCGTGGTGATAATACTGCGCTTCCCACATCTGATGCTGGCCGACGTCGGTGACCACGATGGCTTCGCCGTGAGTTTCCTTCCAAATATCGTTGATCACGTGCGCGGCATAGAGATGGCCGTTATCGGGCAGGGACTGAATGTCGCGCACCGCGGAATCGCCGCGAAGTTCTTTGATGTGCGCGAGCCAGTCACCGTGTTCGCGAACGTTGACCGCGGGAAGAAGCTTGGCAAGGGTTTCGCCGGCATCGCCGATCAGGGCAGAGTCGACAGGAACGTTTTTGTTAATTTCCGAGCGGTCGACTTCGATGTGAATTTTTCGCGCATTTTTTGCGTAGGTGCGTAGATCGCCGGTGACACGATCATCGAAGCGCATGCCGATGGCGATGAGCAGATCCGCTTCTTGAATGGCGGTGTTGACCCAGGCTTCGCCGTGCATGCCCATCATGCCGAGATTGAGCGGGTCGCTGGCAGGGAAGCAGCCGATTCCGAGCAAGGTCATAGCCACGGGGATGTTGGCGGTACGGACAAATTTATCGAACACGCGCATCGCGCCGGAAAGCATGATGCCGCGTCCGGCGAGAATGATGGGGCGCTTGGCGGAGTTGAGCAATGCCACGGCGCGATCGAATTCCGCTTGATCATAGTTCACGCGAGCGCGCTTGGGTGGAAGTTTGGGTGCAGCGGCGTCCCAATCGAATTCGGCGATGGCTTGTTGAGCGTCCTTGGTGATATCGATGAGCACTGGGCCTGGACGGCCGCTATTAGCGATGAGGAACGCTTCGCGAACCGCGCGCGCGATGTCTTCGGCGCGAGTGACGATCACGTTGTGCTTGGTGATCGGCATGGTGATGCCGGTGATGTCGATTTCCTGGAAGGCATCGGAGCCAAGGAGCTTGCTGCTAACTTGGCCGGTTATGCAGACGACGGGAGAAGAATCGAGCATGGCGGTGGCGATTCCGGTGACCATGTTGGTGGCGCCGGGGCCGCTGGTCGCCATGGCCACACCGACGCCGCCGCTGGCGCGCGCGTATCCATCGGCCATGTGGGTCGCGCCTTGTTCGTGGCGGACCAAAACGTGGTGCAGCTTGGAGCTGCCGAGAGCGTCGTAGACCGGAAGAATGGCGCCGCCGGGATATCCGAAAATGTCGTGCACGCCGAGTTTGGTCAGCGATTCACAAAGTATTTGTGCTCCAGTGAGCTTCATAGAGTCCTCGAACTTTGCCCGGAGAGGGCAGGTGAAGAAAAACTTGCAGGCACGGTGGTAACCGCGCCGAGCGAAGATGAAGAGACGAGCAAGGCGTATTTCGCCATGACGCCCCTGGTATAACGCGGGGCTGGAACTTTTACAGCGGCAAGGCGTTTTTTGATTTCAGCGTCGGTTAGATCGACGCTGAGGGTACGCTTCTCAAGATTAAAGATGATGGTGTCGCCATCGAGGAGAGCGGCTATGGGGCCACCGTTCACAGCTTCGGGAGCGACGTGACCGGCCATGAGTCCGTGGGTTGCGCCGGAAAACCGGCCGTCGGTGAGCAAGGCTACAGAATCGCCGAGACCAGCGCCGACGAGCGCAGCGGTGACGCCCAGCATTTCGCGCATGCCCGGCCCGCCCTTGGGTCCTTCGTAACGAATTACCACGACGTCGCCAGCTTTAATTTTTCCGCTTTCCACGTCAGCGAAGGCCGCTTCTTCACTGTTGAACACGCGCGCGGGACCGCGGAAATGCAGCGTGTCGTGTCCGGCGACTTTTATGACGCAACCTTCGGGGGCAAGATTACCCTTAAGAATGACGAGTCCGCCGGTTGCTTTTACTGGCGATTCGCTTTTGCGTACGACTTCCTGGCCGGGCGTTTCTTTTGCCGTGGACGCTTCTTGTTCGAGGGTGCGTCCGGTGACGGTGATGCAATCGCCTCGGAGCAAACCCGCATCAAGCATGCGCTTTGCGATGAGAGCAGTGCCGCCTGCTGCGTAAAGGTCGGTAGCAACAAATCGTCCTCCAGGTTTTAAGTCAGCAAGAATGGGAGTGCGAGAGCTGATGCGATCGAAATCGTCAATAGAAAGCGAAAGATTCGCTTCGTTAGCGATGGCCAGCAGGTGTAGAACAGCGTTGGTGGAACCGCCGGTGGCGGCCACGCCTGCAATCGCGTTTTCGATTGAGGCAGCGGTGATAATTTTAGAGGGCGTCAGGTCACGGCGAAGAAGATCGATGACTAATTTGCCAGCGAGTTCTCCGGCGTGCGCTTTGCCGGAGTCGGTGGCGGGAACGCCGGAGATGCCCATGGGAGCGAGCCCGAGGAATTCGCAGACGAGCGCCATGGTGTTGGCAGTGAACTGTCCGCCGCAGGCGCCGGAGCCGGGACACGCAGCGCATTCCAGTTCTTTCAATTTTTCGGCAGTCATGGTGCCGCGAGCGTGCGCGCCGACGGCTTCGAAAACGTCTTGAATGGTGACGGAGTGATCCTCGAAATGGCCCGGAGCGATAGAGCCGCCGTAAAGAATGAGGCCGGGAATATTCAGTCGAGCCAGCGCCATGGCGCCGCCGGGAATAGTTTTGTCGCAGCCGACAAGCACGATGAGGGCGTCGAGAAGATTGCCGCGCGTAACCAGCTCGATGGAATCGGCGATTACTTCGCGGCTGACGAGCGAAGCGCGCATGCCTTCGGTGCCCATGGTGATACCGTCGGAGATGGAGATAGTGTTAAATTCCAGCGGCGTGCCGCCAGCGGCGCGGATTCCGTCCTTGACGTGCACCGCGAGTTCGCGAAGGTGATAATTGCAAGGACCGATCTCGATCCAAGTGTTGGCAACGCCGATGAGCGGCTTGGCGAAGTCGTCATCGCCAAGGCCGGTGGCGCGTAACATGGCACGGGCAGGGGCGCGGCTTGGGCCGTCAATGAGGGCTTTGCTGCGAGGTTTGGGCAAACTATTGGTCACGGTGCAGCGGCCTCCACAAATCTGCGAAGTATTAGGATGAGCGCGAATGGCGAATTAGTCCAATCAATAGTTATGGTGATTTATATAAGAATATATTATGAAGGCGGCGGCCACTGTTAAGGGCACGTCTAACGATTCAACATGCGTGCGACGCAAACAATGTCATTGACTAAATTAATAAGCTCGCTGTGCGCGGTGATGATGGTCGTTTCCGGGAGCGCTGTGCCACCGCCGCAAACTTTGGCACGAACGCCTAGCGGCAGAATTATTCTGGCCGTTGATCCAGCGAAGAGCGAGGTTCACTGGAGCGTTGGAAGCACAATGCATACGGTGCACGGGACGTTTGTCATCTCGCGGGGGCTTATTCAGATTGAACCGGCGACAGGGAAGGCCAGCGGCGAGATCGTGGTGGATGCGAAGAGCGGCGAGAGCGGAAACGAATCCCGCGACAAAAAGATGCATCGGGAAGTTCTGGAGAGCGACAAGTTCACACAAATCGTGTTTCGGCCGGAGAGAATGGACGGAAAGCTTTTGCGGGACGCGCCATCGACGGTGCGTCTTCAAGGGGTATTCCTGCTGCATGGTCAGGAGCATGAAATGGACGCGCCGGTGGAGGCCAGGTTTGATGGCGAACGCTGGACGGGAACGACGCACTTCAGCGTGCCGTATATACAGTGGGGGCTGAAGAATCCGAGCAACTTTATATTGAAGGTGAAGCCGGAAGTTGAGGTCGAAATAAAACTTGTGGGAGTGGTGCAAAAAAGAGCGGAGTAAGATTTGCAGGTTTGATTTGCATATCGGCGCGGCATCGCGCATCATTATTCTTCTAATTTAGGGGTCTTGCACGCAGTTGGTCGCTGCGTTGACTTTTCCGTTTCGTAAGAAAACCGGATCGCAAACGGTCAAAATAAAGAGGAGTGGCATGGATAAGCCTGCGAAGATAGCGCCGCCAAAAGGGAAACTCGGGGTGTTGTTGCCCGGAATGGGGGCGGTTGGCACCACTTTTATGGCTGGCGTCGAATTGGTTCGCAAGAAAAAAGCGGCGCCAGTAGGCTCGCTGACGCAATTGGGAACCATAAGGCTGGGAAAGCGAACAGATGGGCGCTCGCCAAAAATCAAGGATTTTGTACAGCTGGCGTCGCTTGAAAGCCTGGTGTTCGGCGGGTGGGACATTTTTTCCGACAATGCTTACGAAGCGGCGGCCAAGGCAGGGGTGTTGGAGCCGCACCACTTGAAGCAAGTAAAAAACTTTCTTACCAAGATCAAGCCGATGCCGGCGGCGTTTGATCATAATTATGTGAAGCTGCTGGACGGGAAACATATCAAGAAGGGAAAAACCAAGTACGACATTGCACTGCAACTCAAAGCGGATATAGAAAAGTTTCGCAAGAAAAACAACTGCGCGCGCATGATCACGCTGTGGTGCGGATCGACCGAAGTTTTTCTAGTACCAGGGGATGTGCACTCCACGCCGGAAAAATTTGTTGAGGGCATGAAGAAAAATCACTCGGCCATAGCGCCTTCGATGTTGTATGCGTGGGCCTCCGTGACGAGCGGGGTGCCGTACGCAAATGGCGCGCCGAATTTATCGGTTGATATTCCGGCGATCCGGCAGTTGGCTATCACGCATAACGTACCCATTGCCGGCAAAGATTTTAAAACGGGACAGACACTGATCAAGACGGTGCTGGCGCCGGCGTTCAAGGCGCGGATGCTGGGTCTGAATGGATGGTTTTCTACAAATATTCTTGGCAATCGCGATGGGGAAGTGCTCGAGGATCCGGGGTCATTCAAGACCAAGGAAGAATCGAAGCTTGGAGCGTTGGAATATATTTTGCAGCCGCACTTGTACCCGGAGCTGTACAAGAAGATCCATCACAAAGTTCGGATAAATTATTATCCGCCGCGCGGCGACAACAAGGAAGGCTGGGACAACATAGACATCTTTGGCTGGCTCGGCTATCCGATGCAGATCAAGGTGGATTTTCTCTGCCGTGATTCGATTCTGGCCGCGCCCATCGTTCTTGATTTAATTTTGTTCATGGATTTGGCGCAACGCGCGGGAATGCGGGGAGTGCAGGAGTGGCTCAGCTTTTATTTTAAGTCGCCTATGACGGCGCCGGAACTCTATCCGGAGCACGACCTGTTCATCCAATTAATGAAATTGAAAAACACCTTGCGATGGATGGTTGGCGAAGAGCTGATCACTCATTTGGGCCAGGAGTATTACGACTAGAGCATCTTTTTGGCCTGTGGTGATGCCTACTCTTACCGCTCGGGAATTTCCCATTTCGAAGTTTCCGCGGAACGATAAACCGCTTCGATTACCGCCATATTGCGAATCGCATCCTCCAACGGGTTGGGAATTTCGCCCATGCCCCGAATTGCTTTTGAGAATTCGTCGCCCTGAATCGTGAATTGATTGCATGGCGGAACGGTTTCAACCACGGTGCTACCTGATGCGTATAAATTTGCGCCATCGTCGATCAGAATGCGGGATGGCTTGTCGATTGGCGGGCCGAAGGGAACTTCGACTTCGATACGCCCTTTGGTTCCAAAGAATTGCATGGTCTGGTAGTAAACCACCTGGGTTCCCGACGTGAAAATGCACTGGCCGCTCGGATAGTCAAGAAGCACGGACGAGAGGCGATCGATTTTCATTTGCGGATCGCGGTCGAGCTGGGAACAGACGCGGGTGGGTTCTTCGCCAAAAATAAATCGAGACGTTTTGATGGGGTAGCAACCAATGTCCATGATTGCGCCGCCGCCGAGTGCGGCAACATTGGCAACGCTGGCGGGATTGGGATCAAAATAGCCGAAATATCCGAAGGCGGAACGCAATGCTCCGATGCGCCCCGAATGAATCAGTTCGCGCGTGAGTAACCATTGCGGATGGGTGCGCACCATGAATGCTTCGCCAATTTTTACGCCATAGCGGTCACGCGCCTGCAGGAGCGTTTTCGCCTCGGCAACATTCAGGCTGATTGGTTTTTCGCACAACACGTGTTTACCGGCTTCCGCGGCTTTGATGGACCACGGCACATGCAGATTGTTGGGTAGCGGATTGTAAATTGCTTCGACCTTCGGGTCCGCGAGTAATTGCTCGTAAGAGCCATAAGCCTTATCGAGGCGCAGATCGCGCGCGGCGTTCTGTGCTTTCCGCAGATCGCGGGATGCAATGGCGGTTATTTCGCACCATTGCGAGTTTTGCATGGCGGGAATTACGCGGCGAAGAGCAATGGCCGCGGTGCTGAGAACGCCCCACTTTACTTTTTTTGGCATGATCGTTGTTTATCTCCCAATCAAAGCGCCCCACCCGAACTATTCGCACCCAGGAAGAGTAAATCTTACCGTCGGAGGGGGAGATTTATGAAATCGAAGCGTCCCGAGGCAGATAAGAGGACCTAAGCCGGGCCATGCACCAATTTGAAACTGTCTAAAATGGTACAGGAACCCGAAAATATTTCTTTTTCCATTAACTTTAATTATTAGGAACGTGGTATCGTCGGAGCGGTCCGTAACACTGCACCTCTCTTTTTTCCGTTCGACAACGTTTTTGGGAATGCGGCTTTAGCACGCGTAGTGGTCCGTGATGCCGCAATGCTTTTCTGCCCTTCTGATTGGAGACGACTGATGCGAATTTTGCTTTATAACCCGGACAACGGCGTGACACGCAATTTCATGCCGCACTTATGGATGTTCCTGCTGCAATCGCTGACGCCGGAAGGACATGAAGTGTTTCTGATTGATGGCAACGCGCAGCCGATGGATGAAGCGGGCATAGCGAAATATGTGATTGAACAAAATATTGGTCTGGTGGGAATCGGCGCGATGACGCGGATGGTCGCGAAAGCATATCGCATGGCGGATGCTATCCGCGCAGTAGGCGTGCCGGTGGTGATGGGTGGTCCGCACGTTACCGAAGAGTTCGATGAGGCGCTGGGACGAAATGGCGGGACGCGTCACGCCGACGCGGTGGCACTGGGCGAAGCCGATGAAACATGGCCGAAGATTGTGGAAGACGCGGCGCGCGGGCAATTGAAGGATCTTTATGCTCCAGTGGATGATTTTGGCCAGGAACGCAAGCCTAGCTTGAAGGAGTACCCGGCGATACCGTGGGACAAAATCAATCTCGACCAATTTAATCTCGTCCCAAAAATGGCGACGAATATGCTTCGGAAAATTGGCGAAGGCTGGGGAACGTTTCGCATTATTCCGATGGAGTCAGGGCGCGGCTGTCCTTACGGCTGCGAATTCTGCACGGTGACCGGTTTTTTCGGCGACTCGATTCGGTTTCGCACCAATGAAAGTGTTGTAAACGAGCTGCTGCTCTTGAAAGCGCGCGCCAGGAAAGAGGGCGGGCAAATCGCGGTATTTTTTATCGATGATAATTTTGCCATCAACATCAAACGTACGAAGTCCTTGTTGAGGGATATTATTGCGGCGAACGCGCAAGTGCATTGGGT
Organism: Candidatus Dormiibacterota bacterium; assembly: GCA_035602385.1. GTDB lineage: Bacteria > Acidobacteriota > Terriglobia > Acidiferrales > UBA7541 > Acidiferrum. Next base: position 33,638 of record DATNME010000005.1, on the reverse strand, counting down.
GGCGCAAATCAGCGCAAATCTTTTGCGGGATGAAGAGCTGGTGGACCTCATAGCCCAGTCGGGGGGCAAATGGGTGTTTATTGGCATGGAATCCATTGACCCAGCGAACCTGGCGAGCGTGAATAAGGGCTTCAACAAGCCTGGCGAGTATGCGGCGGTGCTGCAGCGTTTGGCGAATCGCAATGTCTTTGCCATCACCTCATTTATATTTGGCATGGATAACGATACGACCGGGGTTGCCGAGCGGACGCTTTCGGAAATTCGCACCTGGCCGCCTGGCCTACCGATTTTCGGTTTGCTGACACCTTTGCCGGCTACGCCGCTTTATAAACGGCTGGAAGCCGCGGGCCGGTTGACGCGTCCGAAACACTGGCAGGAATTCATACCATTTGAAATGGCGCACACGCCGCTGAAAATGAGCATCGCGGAGGCGCATGCCGAGGTGAAGTCCGGCTGGGCGCGGTCTTACAGCGCGGAGGCTATCGCCAGTGCAGTGTCGATGTTGAAAGACAAGCCGCTGGGCTACCGGATAAATATATTTATCGCGCGGGTATGTTTCCGAGGGATTTATTTTCCGCAGATGGGGCCACTTGCGTGGATGAAGTTGATTCTGCAGAACCGGGTCACCATCACGAGCCTGGTAAAAGAAGGTTTTAGGACCTGGCGTGGGCACGCGGTGGCTCACGCTGTAACGGGTTGAAGTTTTTCCCGGCTGTTCGTGATCTGGAACAATAAAGCTCTTTAGAGATTATGACTGGAACGATCTCGCCCCGAACCTGAATTAGGTGAGGGCGGCTGATTCCACGATGTGGACGCCGGGACGCGGCGCGACGACTCCCTCGACCAACACTTCCGCGATTCTCGATGCCGGGCTGACGCGGAAACCTCGCGGCAGAATTGGCCCGAAAATTCCAAATAGACGAAGCAATACTCGTTCCGCGGGACGGGACTCGTTTCGAACGCCACCGATGATGTTTGGACGCACTATCAGCAGGGAATTGAACCCCACCTGCTGGAGGTCTTTTTCCAATTCACCTTTGGTGCGGGTGTAAAAGAATGGTGATGAGGCTGAAGCTCCCTTGCTGGAGGTTAGGGCAAAAGTTTCCGCGCCGCGCTGATGCGTAATCTTGACGAACGCCAGCGGCAGTTCATAATCAATGTGACGAAAAACTTCTTTGGAGCCGGCCTTGGCCATGGTCGTCCCCAAGGCGCAGATGACAGCGCTAACACTCCAGTTGGCGGCTTCAGGGAGCAGCTCGTCAAGCGTGGGCGCGACTGGATTCAGCAGCTTCGCATGGCTCGGTAACGGGCGTCTCGTGGGAGCGACAACTTGGTCGACGCGCGAGTCTGCGAGGAGAAGCTTCAGTGCTTCGCCTCCGACCAATCCGGATGCGCCGAGAAGCAATACCTTCATGGCGCGTATTCTAGCAATATCAGCGGTTAATAAAGAAGTGAGGAGCGGGCAGAGTCTCTACGTTTCATAGTGGGCGATTGGTTTAGGAACGAATGTTGGCTGCGCGACCTAGGCAGGATATTAGTGCGATCGGTCAGCGGCGCGGAGTTTCTTCAATGCCATCGCACCAGAGTGCGACTTTCCCCACTTGCACATGGCCTCGAGAAGTGGCCGCAGTGAATCTCCCAATGGCGTAATCGCGTATACGACCCGCGGGGGCATATCCGGGTAAACGGTACGCTCGACGATTCCCGCGTGTTGTAATTCGCGGAGATGTTGGGAGAGCATACGCTGCGTCATCCCACTGATGGCACGCTTCAGTTCCGAAAATCTCTTCGGACCCTCAAACAGTTGCTCGAGAAGGGCGCCTTTCCAGCGGCCGCCGACAATACGCGCGGTGGCTTCGACCGGGCAGAATTCTGCATCCTTGCGCATGGCATGCCTCGGTTCCTATTGTATACCACGTATCCATCCGGTGGCACGTATACGCATGTAACCTTTTCCATTCGCGCTCATCTATTCGTGCAGGTTGTATTGCCACGACGCAGGCAACTACAGGTCAGTTCCGAACAGGTAAAAACATCAGGAGAATTACATGCAACGGGAGATAACTAAGCAATGGCGCAGTGACAGCGCGTCCTTTTTGAAACTGCTGGTGTTGACGATGGTCGTGGCGCTTGTGGGTTTTAGCACGGGGTGTTCCAGTTCGGCACAGCCTAAGGGAGCTCCACAACAACCGCCCGAAGTGAGCGTAGCCGAAGTGATTTGCAAGCAAATCGGCGACGCGGATGAATTTACTGGCCGGCTTGAGGCGGTACACGCAGTCGAGGTGCGCCCTCGTGTTTCCGGTTACCTGCAGAGGGTGCAATTCAAGGAAGGCGAAATCGTTCGCGAAGGTAACCTTTTATTTCAAATCGATCCACGTCCGTTTCAGGCGGAAGTTGACCGGCTAAAAGGGGAACTGTCGCAAGCGAAAGCACAACGTTCCCGGGCGCAGAGCGACTTTGACCGCGCCGAACGCTTGCACAACAACGACGGGATGTCGGCTGAGGAGTACGACCGGCGCGCCGCCGTGCGCAACGAAGCCGAAGCTCGCATCGCCTCAACAGAAGGAGCGCTGCGTGGCGCGGAATTGAATTTGGAATTTACACGCGTCACCGCTCCGATTACAGGTCGAGTGGGACGAGCAGAGATAACCGAAGGCAATTTGGTCGAGGGTGGCGCGGGGCAGATCAAGCCGCTGACTACATTGGTTTCGCTTGACCCGATCTACGTCTATTTTGATGTTGATGAGCAGACGTACCTCAAATATGCACACTTCACGCAAAGCCACGGTTCGCACGAATTGCACGGGTCGGCCCTTTTAGGCCTCGCCGATGAAGATGGATTCCCGCATACCGGTCTGGTGAGCTTTGTGGACAACCAGGTGAGCAGCTCGACTGGAACGATTCGCTTGCGGGCTACTTTTGCGAACAAGAATCTGGCGCTGACGCCTGGACTTTTTGCGCGGATCCGCTTGCAAGGTGGCGGGACGCAGAGCGGCTGCCTGGCGAAAGATGAAGCGATCGTTACGGACTTGAACCAAAAATACGTTTTTGTACTGGCCGAAAACAACACGCTGGCCTATCGCCCAGTGAAACTTGGCCCGATGACCGAAGGATTGCGCGTCGTTCGTGATGGATTACATCAGGGCGATGTGATTGTCGTAACTGGGCTGCAGCGGGTACGGCCCGGGACTATCGTCACGCCAAAAACGGTTTCCATGGCCGCAAGTCAATCGAGCTCATCGACGGAACCATCCACGCAATCCGCTCTAAGCCATATCCAAGACAAGTCGAACCAAGAGAAGTCGCATGGCGCGAAAGCGCGAGAGTAATCGAGGACCGTCGTGAATATTTCGAATTTCTTTATTAAACGCCCCATCTTTGCGGCCGTGATTTCGATCATCATCGTTGTTGTTGGAGCGCTGGCGTATTTCCGTCTGCCCCTCAGCGAGTATCCAGAGGTCGTGCCACCCACGGTCGTGGTACGCACAGCCTACCCGGGCGCGAATCCCACGGTGATAGCCGATACAGTGGCGGCGCCTCTCGAACAGCAGATTAACGGCGTGGAAGGCATGCTTTATATGTTTTCGCAAGCCACCGCCGATGGCGTGATGACCCTGACGATTACGTTTGGACTTGGCACGGACCTGGACAAGGCGCAAGTGCAGGTGCAAAACCGTGTTTCACAGGCTTTGCCGCGATTGCCGCAAGAGGTGCAGCGTCTCGGTGTGACGACAGAAAAAACCTCGCCGGATTTGCTGATGGTCGTGCACCTTATATCTCCGGACAACCGTTATGACATGTTGTACCTTGCGAATCTCGCGATTCTCCAAGTGAAAGACGAGCTGGGCCGTCTGCCTGGCGTCGGCAATGTGCAGGTTTTCGGGGCAGGCGATTTCAGCATGCGCGTATGGCTCAACCCAAATAAATTGGCCTCGCATAATTTGACGGCCACGGATGTGGTTCAGGCTATACGCGAACAAAACGTGCAGGTTGCGGCGGGCGTGCTCGGGGCTCCCCCGACAAATAGTGGGAGCACAGCATTTCAATTGCTGGTAAACACGCAAGGGCGCCTGAAGACCGAGGAAGAATTCGGAAACATCATCGTGAGAGCCGCGAAAAGCGGACAGATCACACGTGTCCGCGACGTGGCCCGTGTGGAACTCGGTTCCAGCACTTACGCATTACGGAGTCTGTTGAACAACAAGCCTGCCGCGGCTCTTCCCATTTCGCAGCGGCCCGGTTCCAACGCGCTGGAAACTTCCCAGCAGGTGCGCGAGACCATGGCACGTTTGAAGAAATCGTTTCCGGAAGGCGTGGACTACTCAATTGTTTACGACCCAACAGTATTCGTGCGCGAATCGATTCAGGCGGTAGGGCATACGTTTGTGGAAGCTTTGATCCTGGTGGTGCTGGTAGTACTCGTTTTTCTCCAGACGTGGCGAGCGTCAATCATTCCGCTGCTCGCGCTTCCGGTTTCATTGATCGGCACCTTTTCCATCATGCTGGCGCTAGGCTTTTCGCTGAATACGTTGTCACTGTTCGGCCTGGTGCTGGCAATTGGAATCGTGGTGGACGATGCCATCGTGGTTGTCGAAAACGTAGAGCGCAATATCGCGCTTGGTCACGAACCCCACGAGGCCACGCGGCGCGCGATGGCAGAAGTCAGTGGACCGATCGTGGCCATCGCTTTAGTGTTGTGCGCGGTTTTTATTCCCACCGCGTTCATCGTCGGGCTGTCGGGACAGTTCTACAAGCAGTTCGCGCTGACTATCGCAATTTCCACCGTGATTTCGGCATTTAACTCGCTTACGCTGAGCCCCGCTTTGGCCGCGCTGCTCTTGAAACCTCATGGAGCGAAAAGGGATCGTCTCACTCGTGCCATTGATTTCGCATTCGGCTGGTTTTTCAAATTGTTTAACCGGTTTTTTGGCCGGGCATCCAGCGGTTATGGAACCCTGGTGTCGCGCACGGTGCGCTCCAGCGGAATTGCGGTGGTGGTCTACGCCGGTCTGATCGTTCTTACCGTCCTAGGCTTCTCGCGCGTGCCGACAGGATTTGTTCCCACGCAGGACAAGGGATACCTCGTTTCGTTCGCGCAATTACCGAACGGCGCGACGCTCGATCGCACCGAAGATGTGATACGCAAAATGTCTGACATGGCGTTGAAGCATCCGGGAGTGCAGAGTGCTGTTGCCTTTCCTGGGCTATCCATAAACGGGTTCACCAACAGTCCGAACTCCGGCATCGTCTTCGCGACATTGAAACCGTCGGAAGAGCGGCAGTCACCAGAACTCTCCGCGAACGCGATTGCCGCGGATCTGAACCGGCAATATGGGTCCATACAGGAAGCGTTCATCGCCATTTTTCCGCCACCTCCGGTGCAAGGCTTGGGCACCGTGGCGGGATTCAAACTCTACATTGAAGACCGTTCGGGGATGGGCTTGGAGGCGCTGTACAAGGAGACGACTTCGACTCTGCAACATGGTAACCAGACGCCAGGGCTCGCCGGAGTGTTTTCCAGCTTCGACATCAATGTGCCGCAAATTGATTCGCATGTCGACCGCGACAAAGCGAAAACTTACGGGATTCCGCTTGCGGATGTCTTTGACACCATGCAAGTGTACTTAGGTTCGCTTTATGTAAATGATTTCAACCGCTTTGGCAGAACGTACCAGGTAAACGTGCAGGCGGAGTCACCCTACCGCCTGGAGCCGGAAGATATCAGCCATCTACGGACGAGAAACCTCGCCGGAGAAATGATTCCTCTCGGATCCGTAGTCACCGTCAAACCGATTTATGGACCGGACCGCGTTATGCACTACAACGGATTTCCAGCTGCGGAAATCAACGGTGCGGCGGCGCCTGGATTCAGCACCGGCCAATCGGAATCCGCGATGGCCAAGATATTGGACGGCCGATTACCGAACGGAATGAAATACGAGTGGACCGAGCTGACGTACCAAAAGATTCTTGCCGGCAACACCATGGTGTACATCTTTCCGCTGTCCGTTTTTCTCGTGTACCTGGTGCTCGCCGCGCAGTACGAAAGCTGGTCGTTACCGCTGGTGATCATCCTGATTGTTCCGATGACTTTGTTTTCCGCCATCGCCGGCGTTTGGCTGCTGAATGGCGACAACAATGTCTTCACGCAGATCAGTTTGATCGTTCTTGTCGGGCTGGCGTGCAAGAACGCCATCCTTATCGTGGAGTTTGCCAGAGAAAAACAACTGCAGGAGGGCATGGGCAGTGTCGAAGCAGTGCTCGAAGCGTGCCGGCTGCGGTTGCGACCAATCCTGATGACTTCTCTCGCGTTTACGATGGGCGTTATTCCTTTGGTGCTTTCTACGGGAGCCGGCTCTGAAATGCGGCGCGCGATTGGCGTGGCGGTATTTTTCGGGATGCTGGGCGTGACCGCATTCGGCTTGGTTCTGACCCCGGTCTTTTATGTTTTAGTGCAGAAAATAGTCGAATGGCGCGAGCGCAAGAAGGTACCGGCTACGCCTAATCTCTCGCCTGCAACTTCGGTGGAGGGCTAAGCCTGTGCTGATGCGCTCTCAAAGAATGTTGCCATTCGTTCTGATGTTGCTTGCCAGCGGATGCTCGGTTGGCCCGCACTATCGCGCGCCCCAGGCGACTGGGGTCAAATACCATGCAGCAGACGCGAACCTCGAATCGGAAGCGCCGATTGATGCTCAATGGTGGAAGCAGTTTGAAGACCCGGTCCTTGATTCGCTTATCGAGCGCACACTCACGTCAAACAACAGCATTCGCATCGCGCAGGCCAGGCTAGCGGAATCTCGCGCCGTTTTTGACGAACGAAAACTGGACCGCTACCCGACCGTGCCCGTCAGGGCTTCTTATCAGTACAGCAAGCAGCAGATCCCCGGATTCGGCGACGAGCGCCGACGGATCAACACCTTCAATTCCGGATTCGACGCCTTTTGGGAAGCGGACATTTTCGGAAGGGTCAGTCACGGAATCGCGGCATCTCGGGCTGACAACCAGGCGTTCGAAGCGGATCTGCACGATGCACAAGTCAGCGTCGTTGCTGAACTTGCGCGGAACTATTTTGAGCTGCGAGGCTCGCAATGGCGGCTTGCAGTGGCCGAGCGCAGTCTCACGAACCAGCGCGAGACGCTACGGCTTACGCAACTGCGGCGCGATGCCGGTGTCGGCGAAGAACAGGATCTTGCCAGCGCCGCTGCACGCGTCTCAGCGATTGAAGCGACCATTCCATCCTTAACTTTCGAAGAGACCCGTTCGGAATACCGATTGGCGGTACTTACCGGGACACGCCCCGGCGAACTGAATGCGGATCTCGCGCCGAGGACTTATCCGGCGATTGCAAAGGTCCTTCCCATCGGGAACGCCAGCGACTTACTGCAGCGGCGACCGGATGTTCGCGCCGCGGAAAGACGACTGGCTGCCGCCACTGAGCGCCAAGGCGTTGCGGTTGCGAGCTTGTTTCCCCAGGTTAGCGTTTCCGGATTTGTGGGATTCCTCGCTGGACGGGGCAGCACATTTTTTACCGGAGACTCGCGAGCATTTTCCGTATCACCCAGTATTTCCTGGTCGGCGTTCGACCTGGGCCGTGTACGCGCTCATATCCGTGGCTCGAATGCCGCGACGGAAGAAATGCTGGCGTCCTATGAAGAGACGGCTTTGCGCGCCCTGGAAGAAACGGAAAATGCTTTGGCGAATTACCACGCACAACAGGCGCGACTCATTAAGCTCAATGATCAGGCTCGCGAAAGTAAGCGCGCCGCGGATATCGCTCGCTTGCGCTATCGCGAAGGTGTAGTCGATTTTCTTTCTTTGCTCGATGCCGAGAGGACGCAACTGCAAGCCGAGGACGCGGTTGCGCAAAGCGAAAAAGATGTCTATGTGGCGGTAATCGCTCTTTACAAGGCGCTCGGCGGAGTGCCGAGATAAGCCAACCTGCTGTTCAGACATATCCAAGCTGCTTGCCAGGATGTTTGAGTTGTCATTCGCGTGACCTCAACGGGAGTTGAAGTCACTTTCAAAGTTACCCATCTCTTAGAATGGTGGTGTGATAGCCCCTCGATTTTGCATCCAGCTTTTGGCTCTAGTGTTGTCGCTGATGCTGCCTTCCGCTGATTCCCAGACAGATCATTCGCGTTTGCAGCGAGCGGTTGACCAGGCAATTCAGGGCCTTAATGGCTCTATCGTGCTCATCGATATTGAATCCAACGCGGTTCTGGCTTCGAGTCATTTGGACTACGCGGGTACGGAGTTGGTGCGACCAGGGTCCACGCTGAAACCGTTCGTTCTGGCGGAGCTTCTCAAATCAGGAAAGCTGGACGCACGGCAGCGTCTGCTCTGTAAACGTCCCCTGCGCATCGGATCTTTGCGGTTGGACTGTAGCCACACGGCCGACGTCACACAACTGGATGCCGACGACGCCATCTCGTATTCGTGCAATTCCTATGTCTCCGAGGTATCGCTTCGAATGAACGCAGATGAACTCGTGCAGACATTCAAGCGCGCGGGGCTAGACTCTCCAACGGGGCTCATTAAAAACGAGGTTACCGGACGCATCCAAAGTCCAACGAGTCAGCAGCGGTTGCAACTCGCCGCACTAGGGGAAAGAGGAATCGAAGTCACGCCTCTCGAACTGCTGGAGGCCTTTCGCAAACTAGCCTTAGGCAGGAGTGCCGGGGGTAATTCGCCAGACCAAGCTGTCTTCGAAGGATTAGAACACGCGGTCACCTATGGCACGGCACATGCTGCGTACGTCGACGGGATGAAAGTTGCCGGCAAGACCGGAACCGCCTCGTCGGCTGAAAGCGCTCGAACCCACGGTCTATTCGTTGGTTATGCTCCTGCGGACCGACCGCAAATTGCCATCGTGGTGTACCTTCCGCAAGGCCGTGGATCAGTTCGTCTCCCGTAAAATGTTCCACCGGTAAACGCCGAGAAAATTGCTGTTACCGGGAAGCGGCCGCCACCGTGGTGACGGGTGATGCTGCAGCTCCAGCAACCGCAAACGGCGCATTTCCCCGGGTTGCCCGTCGATGGGGCCTGTGTGGTAAACCACGATGTCATCAGCATTCTCCGTGCCACGATCTGGCATCCATTGGCTGTGACCGACAAAGATCATCGAGTGGAATGGAGAGTTCTGTTCCAATTGGCGAAAGAACAGCATGTCGCCTGGCCGCGCCACCCGAGTATCCCGAGATAAAAAATGAGTGTTCAGCTCCTTCAGGGTCTTTGCATCTGCAAATTCCGAAAATGTCTTGTCCGTCAGATCTGACGCCCGGAAAGCACCGGGCCGAACGCGAAAAAGCAGCGCGTGTAAGGGTGTAAACGGATAGCGGTATTTCTCGATCGAAGCTAATGCCCTTGGCGGTTCGATTCCACTCTCGCGTACCCACGGCCCCTGGTGTTCCCGCAGTGCGTTGCGGTATGAATAGCGCAATAACGCCGCGCAATCGCTAATTTCTCGAGGAACTTCGGCAGGAGGCCGTAGCGCTTGGTATTCCGCGATTAGCGTGAACCAACTTCGGAACGTCGCTTTATCCGACGCAGAATCGAGCCGCAGGAAATCCGGAGTTCCGTCTCGAAACTCGCCTCCCGCAGCACGGCTAAAGTCTGCTTGCGGGTGAGTGGCAGGCGCCCGTCGCAGCAAATTGAGGGGTGGTGCACTGGGGAGTGCCGAATTTAGGAAGGCATCGACGTGGCGAAGTGCCGGCGCGCTTCCTGCTAACATCACGATCAAAAAAAAGTGGGTTCGGTTCATGGTGCGGAAGTCTCGCTTGCCAAGAGACCTTTGCTTCTCGAACCAAAGGAGCCGCAGGTTCGGGACCACATTTTAGTATGGCCAAATTTAGTTCCTCGCTGCGTGAATCCCTGAATAGTGTGTTTAAAAAAAGACATCGTATTCAATTTGCCACACTCGGCTGAGTGCAAGCAGGTGCCCGATTCGTCTCTCGCTGGATCGTCTCCATCGTCCCACTACACTTCAGTCTCTTGCAGTGCCCGTCAAAGCACGATACTTTCTTTAAACTTCATCCAAGGAGTTTGTCTAATGCTGCCATGTCGTGCCTTTGCCGTTCTCGGCGTCTGGCTTTTTGTTCTTCCTTCTGGATCCATCGGTTCGGACAGTGCGCGCGCCTGGGACCTTCCTCGGTTTAGTGCGGGGGTCACGGCGTTGTACAAAGCCGCCTCGAGTGTTAATCCCAAGGCTGGCACGGACGTAGTCGTTCTAGATGAGGAGGAGACCTACGTTTTTGATGCGGATGGAAGAGTGGTTTGGACGCATTATCTAGTCTACAAGGTACTGACGCAAAAAGGCTCCGAGGGTTGGGACGGCATTGCAGTGGGGTGGGAACCGTGGCACGAAGAGCGCCCCACAGTGCGAGCGCGAGTCATCACGCCGGATAACGTCATCCACGCGCTAGACCCTAAGACCATTACCGATTCTCCGACGCACGATGACAATGACAAGACTTATGGCGACGGGAGAACTTTGCGCGCTCCCCTGCCCGCAGTCGCGCCAGGGTCGGTAGTTGAAGAAGAAGAAGTTTCGCAGGACAGCGCGCCACTGTTTGGGGCCGGTATCGTCGTTCGAAATTATTTTGGGCGCGGCGTTCCGGTTCAGAGTTCAAAGCTGGTTCTTGACGCTCCTAATTCCATACCCCTGCGCTACGTCTTGCAAATGCTTCCCGAAATGAAGCCGCAGAAAACGGAAGCGAATGGTCGCGTGCGAATCGTTTTTGAGCAGGGCCCGACGGATGCATTGGACGAAGTCGAAGACTATCTGCCAAAGGAGCTGCCCGAGCAACCGCAAGTGGCGTTTTCGACCGGGGCTTCCTGGCAAGCAATGGCCGATGGTTACGGGAAGATCATCGACGACAAGGCATCGCAGAAAGATGTTCTATCGCTTGTCAATGGCCTGGTTGCGGGAAAGACAAGCCGGGAGGAAAAGGCCGCAGCGATTCTCCAGTATCTGAGCCAGGAAGTGCGCTACACGGGAGTGGAATTTGGAGATGCTGCAATCATTCCACATACGCCCGCCGAAACTCTGAAGCACAAATACGGCGACTGCAAGGACAAGGCCACGCTGGCGGTGGCAATGCTGCGGGCTGCGGGAATTCCATCATTTGTCGCCCTTCTGAATGCAGGGCAAAGGCATGACGTGGAGTCAGGGCTTCCGGGGTTAGGTCTTTTCGATCATGCCATCGTGTACGTGCCGGGCGATCACGAACTTTGGATCGATCCGACCGATGAATACGCGCGACTTGGGCAGCTGCCCCAATCCGATCAGGGAAGACTCGCACTGATCGCGCGAGCTGAGAGCACAGAGCTGGTGGCAATACCCGAAGCTTCTTCGCAAGACAATCGAGTGGTGGAGAAGAGGGAATTTTACCTGGCTGAGCACGGTCCGGCTCGGGTGGTCGAAACGACCGAGCCGCACGGCGTGTTCGAATCCGGATTCCGATCCGCCTACGCGGATGCCGAGAATAAAGAAAGCAGAAAGAATCTCAAAGAATATATCGCAAATGAATACCTCTCGGAGAAGTTGAAGCGAATCAATCGGTCCGACCCGGCTGATTTGTCAAGACAGTTGCAACTCGTCATCGAGGTCAGCGAGGCGAAGCGAGCGTACACGGACCTGGACACCGCCAGCGCAGCCATCCGCTTGGAAAACCTCTTTTACAAGCTTCCCGATGAATTGCAGCAGCGCGAAAAGGAGACTGAAAAGGACACTGATACCACAGCAGACAAGCCCAAAAAACCTCGCACAGCCGATTACCAATTGCCAGAGGCCTTTGTGAACGAATGGCAGTACAGATTCTTACCACCTCTGGGCTTCCAAGCGAAACCGTTGCCGCCACCGGTAAAGATGGCGTTGGGTCCGGCCATTTTGACGGAAGAGTTCTCACTGGAGGGTGACGGGTCGGTGAAGGCTGTCGTGCAGTTTGACACGGTGAAGCGGCGGCTCACGGCCAAGGAAGCGAAAGAACTACGAGAAAAGGTTGTTTCGGTACGCGAAGGCCCGGCCATTCTGGTTTATTTCGAACCGACGACCCAGGCGCTGATGAATCAGGGAAAAATGCGCGAGGCGTTTCAGGCCAGCCGCAATTTCATCGCGCAACACCCCAAAGAGGCCGTACATCACCTGCAAAGGGCAAAAATACTTCTTTCGTCCGGAATGGGGGAGGCGGCGCGGGAAGAGGCACGCACGGCTGTTAAGCTCGAGCCTTTGTCCGCGCTAGCCCAGAAAACGCTGGCGGAGATTCTTGAATATGATCAGGTTGGACGGCAGTACCGGCGCGGGAGCGACTTTGCCGGGGCCGAGGCCGCATTTCGTGCGGCGAAGAAACTCGATCCCGAGGATAAAGAGATCGTGGGGAATCTCGCAATCCTATTGGAATACAACCATGAGGGCGAACGCTACGGCCCGGGCGCGAAGATGAAGGAGTCGGTTGCGGAATACCAGAGCCTGACGGAAGACCAGTTGGCCAAAATTGGATTGAAGAACAATCTGGCGTTTGCTCTTTTTTACGCTGGGGATTTTGCAGCCACGAAGAGAAATGCGGAAAGCCTGAACCCACAACTGAGCGCGGTGATTGTGGCTTGCGATACCGCCTTGAACGGGACACAAGCTGGAATGACCGAAGCACGAAAACGAACCGGAAATGAAAATGATCTGAAGGTGGTTTTGAAGAGCGCAGGAGAGATGCTGATGCGGGCACGGAAGTACCCGGCGGCAGCCGAACTCATGGCCGCCGGAGCTTCCGGGGACAACGCGTCAAAGACCATGGCTCTCGCTTCCATGCTACGCAAAGCCGTGCCGCACGAGGAGATCAGAATTGAGGATAGCCCAGCAGGTGCGGTCACGAGGATGTTTATGAATACGATGGATCCTCAGATCACGCTCGAGAAGATGAGCTCAGTCTACAGCCGGAACGCCCAGAGAGTTATTCGGAACTCAAGTTCCGAGGACATCGAAAAGACGCTAAACGCCGGGCGGCTGATCCGCAGGTCGCTCTCAAAAACAGGATTTCCGGCGGACGTCATGCTGGACCTGGTCACACCAGCGATGCAGGTGCAAACGGAAGGAGATGACACCGCGGGGTACAGGGTCACGCTCCGACCGGCCGGCGCAAACAAAATGATCCTGTGGGTGATCAAGGAGGACGGCAAATACAAGATCCTTGATTCAGAAGAAAAACCGAATGCAATCGGGCTACAAATTCTCGATCAGTTGCAGGCTGGCAATACTGCCGGGGCACGGATACTACTGGACTGGGTTCGCGACGAAGAGCACTTGGCTGGAGGGGACGACCCGCTTGCGGGGTTTGCGTTTCCGCGCATGTGGACGAAAGGAAAAGAAGCAGACGGGGAACAAATGAAATACGCGGCGGCGGCCATCCTGGCACAAACGAAAGAGACGGCGCGCGATGCGGTGAATATTCTGGAAACTGGGAGGAGCGCAGCGAAAAACGATTCGGACAAACTGAATCTGGGGATCGCGCTGTTAAGCGCCTATAACAATCTCGAGGACTACGAGAAGCTGCATGCGCTCGCGGCGGAACTCGCCAAGCAATATCGTGAGTCGAAACGGCTGTTTTTTGATGACGAGAGCGCGCTGCGCGGACTCGGGCGGTTTGCAGAAGCGGATGCACTGGCCCAGGAGATGGGCAAACGGTTGCCCGATGATAACGATGTGAGGCGTGCTTTCATTCATACAGCCGTGGCGCGAGAGGACTATGCCAAGGCGCGTGAACTGGGCCGACAACTGATCGATGAACAGAAAGCGGAGGCTTCGGACCTGAACGGCGTTGCATGGAACTCGCTCTTCACCGGCAAGGCTAGTCAGGAAGATGTGGAAGCTGCGACCAAAAGCGCCCAATCCGCACAGAATAATAATGCCAATATTCTACACACGCTGGGATGCGTGTATGCCGAAATTGGCAAGACAAAAGAAGCGCGTGAAATTCTGATTCAGGCCATGGATCTATTGAACTTGGATGAGCCGGAATCGAATTATTGGTATGGCTTCGGGCGGATTGCCGAGCAATATGGCGAAAATGAAGTCGCCACCTCCGATTACAATCAAGTGAAGAAGCCAAAAAAACCGGCGTACGTGCCGGGATCATCCTACCGGCTGGCGCAAAATCGCTTGGCGGCGATGCGACACTCACAATAGAAGGGGAATCCGTCGAACCGCCATACAGGGAAAATGCAACCTTTTCAATTCATCCGGCTCGCGCGGCCAGCTAACATCATCACTGCTTATGCAGACATTTTTGCGGGGTACGCTGCGGCTGGCATCCAAGAACACGGGAAACTCCTTTTACTGCTCGCTTCCACCACCGGTCTCTACGCTGGCGGAGTCGTCTTTAACGACGTTTTCGACGCGAAACTTGATGCCCGCGAACGTCCGGAGCGACCTATTCCGAGCGGGGCAGTATCCGTATCGTCAGCTGCTGCGTTCGGAGCACTGCTGCTTTTGTGCGGGATTCTTTCGGCGTGGGCTTGCTCGCGCCTCAGCGGCGAACTGGCGCTTGGAATCGCGGCGTCGGCGCTTTTCTACGACGCGGTCGGAAAGCATCACCTGTTGTTCGGACCCTTTAACATGGGTCTGTGCCGCGGGCTGAATCTGCTACTCGGTCTTTCTGTCGCATCGAATCCCGCAATTTCTAAATGGGCCATCGCCGGCGTGACGCTATCCTACATCGCGGGAATCACTTCTTTGAGCAGGGGTGAGGTGCGTGGAGGCACCAATGTAGGTGCCCTTCTCACCACGGTATGGCTAACGATATCGGTAACAATACTGACCTGGTTAGGGATTCGTCAGGGCCGCAGCGCCTTATTCGTCATTCCTTTTTTCGCTCTGCTTTTATTCAGAATAGCGGGACGCCTAACGCGGGCTATTCGTACCGGTGATCCGATGGATGTTCGTGCGGCCGTCAAAGCGGGCGTCCTTTCACTCATCGTGGTTGATTGCTGCATAGCAACTTTGTTTGCAGGTCCTGTTTACGGCGTAGCGGTCTTGCTGCTGTATGTGCCAGCGACTCTGCTTGCGAAATGGTTTGCCGTTACTTGACGACAGCAATTTGCAGCGTTGAGTTACGCGGAACACGCGAATACTAGCAGCGATGTTTTCGATAGAGGCGTCTGCTATAATTTCCATCGAATCATCCTTGAGGCAAAGGTCGGAATTAGCAGTATCGCGCGGGATCTTGTTCACCAGCGGCCTCGAATTTCGCAGGAGGAAGTGTGCAAAGGCACGGCAGCGTCATTTGCGCGGTAGTCCTCGGGTATGTTGCTTTGACAGCAACCAAGCCGATCCCCCAAACCTGGCGCGACGCCGACGTGGTCGGTTACCGGGTGCCTCTTGCAGGCTTGGGCAGGCCGCCAGTGGTCGTTTCCGAGAAGGACTACTACGCTCTTCCGGAAGTCAACCTCAAGACCTACCCCGTTTATGCCCCCGACAAAGAGCCCGCCGGTTACATGGACTGGCTTAAACAACAAGATCCGCAGCCGCTCGTTGACGTTAGCAAAATCAAAACCGAAGCAGATTGGATCGCGGCTGGCCGCGAAGTTTTCTATGGCCGCGAATTGCCGCGCTTTTCCGGAAGTGAACACAATTTAGCGATCATCCGCAATCCGCAGGTATTGGCTGGTTACCGGCTGCAAACCACCAAAGATGGCGTACTGATGGGTTTGCGGTACGTTGTTCGCAATAAAGGTAGCATTGAGCTCGGCACGGATACTTGCGCGATGTGCCACGTGCAAGTTCACGGCGATAGCATCGTCGAGGGACCGCCCAACGTCACCACTCCCTTCGGACCAATCATGGGAGATCTTACCCGGCGTTACGAAAAAATGAGTCCCACGATGCTGGAGGAGCGCCGACGACGGCACATGCGCGAGGATTATCGCGTACCTTTTCTGAAGGATGATCCGAACAAACCTGTCGCCGAACTCAGTGCTGAAGAAATTGCGCAGCTCTACGAACGGCAGCCCCTCGGTGTTCACCCGCGGACGAATACCAGCCTGCTGTTCCCAGTTAAAATATCGAATTTAATTGGAATAGAAGATCTTCACTATTTCGACCATACCGGAACCGCCCGCCACCGGGATATTACCGATCTCATGCGCTACGCGGGTTCCATCGCGGATGTTACCGA
Organism: Candidatus Dormiibacterota bacterium; assembly: GCA_035602385.1. Taxonomy (GTDB): domain Bacteria; phylum Acidobacteriota; class Terriglobia; order Acidiferrales; family UBA7541; genus Acidiferrum. The sequence continues at coordinate 17,475 of DATNME010000005.1, read as the reverse complement.
TGCGTTGACGCTATACGGCGACGGCCCGGATGCCAAACTAAAGCTCGAGAACATGGGCCTGCAGAATGGAATTCATCGCACGCCGGACGCCCTTCTTTATGCGCTGGCAAAATTCATTTATTCGTTGAAACCCCCGCCAAACCCGAATCCACTTGATGAGCAGGCGCGTGAAGGCCGACGTATTTTCAACCGCAGCGTTTGCGTGCAATGCCATACGCCGCCGCTTTACACCAATAACAAGCTAACGCTCGCTACCGGCTTCAAACCCACGCCGCAAGAGTTGGAAGAACTCGACATCGTCAACAAGAGCGTGGACACGGATCCTGGTCTTGCGCTGCAAACACGCAAAGGCACCGGGTTCTACCGCGTGCCTTCTCTGCGCATGATTTGGATGGACAAGGCCTTCCTTCACGACGGCTCGATCGGTTCACTCGAAGAAATGTTTAATCCCGATCGACTGAAACCGGATTTTCATTCCTCCAATTGGAGCCCCGCCACGCCGCCCCACGCGATCAAGGGGCACCAGTTTGGCCTCGACTTGAAACCCGAGGAGCGCGCGGCACTGATCAAATTCTTACGGACCCTATGACCCTAGACCCTAGCCGAATTATGCGCATGGCCAGCGCTTTCCAGGAATCCTGTCTTTTGTTTGCTGCTTCCGATTTGGGCATTTTCGCAAAGCTTGCTGAACTAGGGCCAGCTGATGGCCCGCAACTAGCTCACGCACTCGGCCTCAGCGAACGCGGTGCTCGACTGGTTCTGGATGCCTGCGCTGCCGTTGGACTCCTGCAAAAGGAGAATGGCCGCTACCGAAATGCTCCGGACGCGGCTGCGTTTCTTGTGCCGGGCCGGCCCGGCGATCTGTCGGGCGCGCTCCGGTATAACCGTGATGTATATCCGGCGTGGGGCAAAGTAGCCGAATTGGCTCGTACAGGCACTCCTGTCGAAAATCCAGAGCTCCACCTGGGAGAGAATCCTGCGCGAACGCGATCCTTCGTTCTTTCCAGCCACGGAAAGGCCATGGCCATGGTGCCGATGGTGCTTCCTCTTCTGAACGTCGCGGATCGCTCGCAGTTGCTGGATGTTGGAGGTGGTCCCGGCACCTTTTCGGTCGCGATTGCCACTGCGAATCCTAAAATTAAGTGCATGGTGCTGGACCTCCCAGCAGTCGTCGCGATCGCAAGCGAATTGATTGCGCAAAAGGGCCACACGGAACGAGTCACGCTACTTCCTGGGGATTACCACACCACACCGTTTCCGTCGGGTAACGACGTTGTGCTTCTGTTTGGTATGTTGCACCAGGAATCCATCGAAACAATTCGAGATTTATTGGCTCGCGCTTACGCGGCCATGCTGCCCGGCGGGCTACTGTATGTCATGGACATGATGACGGACCAGAGCCACATCAACCCGCCGTTCTCGGCGATGTTTGCCGTCAATATGGCATTGACCAAGGAACATGGCTGGGTTTTTTCCGACGCAGAACTCAAGCAGTGGGTCACTGTGGCTGGCTTTCGTGATTTCAGCGTGCGCCCGCTGCCGCCACCGATGCCGCACTGGCTCGCTTCCGCAAAAAAGTAATTCTTCTCTGGCGGATCTTAATTGTTTTGTCGTAAGCCGACTGGCGGTTCCAGGTCGAGGTGCTTCAATATTTCGCCGCAAACCTCAATGGCCGCCAGTTTATCGGGCGCGCCTTCTGCGATAAACAGCGGGCCCAAATGGCTGGGATTATCGATTCGGCCGTGCGAGCCTTTCACCAGCGCCGCATCCAGCGGAATGATGTCGAGCAAATTCCGAAATCCCATTTTGCGCTTCAGCAGCTTGAAACCGACTTGCAACATCGCCAACTTCAGCGATGGATCAACAAACAATTCCACTGGGTCGTAGCCTGGCTTGCGGTGAATGTCCACTGTCCGCGCAAAGTCCGGAGCTTTGCTGTCCTCCAACCAGTAATAATAGGTGAACCACGCATTCGGCTTGGCGATAACAACCAGCTCGCCTGCCCGGAGATGGTTGATGCCATACCGGCGTTTGCCCTCTTCGTCCAGAACGAGGTCTACACCTGGAATCCGTTCGATCGCCGCGCGAACCTGCGCCAGTTTGTCTTTGTCATTCACGTACACATGAGCGATCTGGTGATCCGCAACGGCGAAGGCCGTACTCGCTCCTGGATCAAGCACTTCAAGACCTAGTTCTTCACGAACACGAATCCAGCCTGACTCGCGCAGAACACGATTAATGTGCACGGGTGTGTCCACGGGAACAATCCCGTACTCCGAAAGCAAAATGACTTGTGTGTCATGCGCTTCGTAAAAGCGGATCAAATCGCCCACCACTTGGTCTACCGCGGCAAGATCAGCGCCTATCGCTGCATTGTCTGGGCCGATGCGTTGAAGGTTGTAGTCTAAGTGAGGAAGGTAAACGAGCGATAATGTCGGGCTAAAACGCTCCTCGACGTACTTCGCGGATTCCGCAATCCAACGCGTCGAGCGAATCGAAGTTCTTGGTCCCCAGAACTCAAACAGCGGAAATTGTCCGAGCTGCTGTTGCACCTCAAAGCGCAAGTCCAAAGGAGCGGTGTATACGTCTGGCAACTTGCGGCCATCGGCTGGGTACATCGGACGCGGGCTGATGGAAAAATCCACGGACGAATACATGTTGTACCAGCCACAGATATTCGCGCACGTAAAATTAGGATCCTGCCACCGGGCGATCTCCCAAAGTTTCGGTGCTTGGACAAGCTTGTTCGATTGGCGCCAGAAATGGACTTCACAATCGTCTCGGTAGTACCACCCATTCGCAACAATGCCGTGCTTTGTCGGCATTTCTCCCGTGAAATAAGTTGCCTGAGCCGTGCAGGTCACCGCTGGTAATGCGGGCGCAATATTGGCGATTTTGCGGGTGCGGGCCCACTGCGTCAGCAAAGGCATTCGTGGTCCCAGCAAGTCTTGCGTGAGTCCCACCACGTTCAGCAACGCGGTTTTTTTCATAGCTGGTCCAGGACCCATCGGTACTCGCGTTCAATCGAATCCACAATGTTGACCTTTAAGCCGGCTGGAAGCACATCCCAAGTATAGGTTTCGATCTCAAGGTGATGCGCCTGGCCAGGGTCAAGTTCTGCCAGTGCGTCCCGCACTTCTTGTTGAGTCGATCCAAGTATTCCGTAGTCTTTTAGAAAGAGGGGTACGTGGTAATGGATTCGCCATTCGGAACTATGCGCGATTGCCAGTCTCTCTAATCCTTCGCCGAGATCCGCATAACGCTCGCGATCTCCGATAATCTGATGTAGGTAAACGGGGTCCGCGAAACTCGATAGACGTTCGCGCAATTGCTCGCGCTCGGCGGCCGCCGGAGGAATGCTCACTCTCACCGCTGAGCTGAGCTGAACGCGTCCCACGCGTATCCCCGCCTGACGCACGGCCTGCAGGGTCTGGGGCCCGCCTTCGCCTTCCACCGCGAAGTGGCAAAGGTCGTAACACAATGTTATGTGCTCACGGAGTGCTTCCTCAGCTTGCCGGAGACTTAACTGCGCCAAGCTTGCGAGCTGGCTGGTCCCCTTTTGAAGCAATTGCTCGAAAAACTGCACAAATTCCGCGGTGTTTTCAAGTAATCCGTCTGGTTCCGGTTCGATATCCAGGTGAATCAAAGCGCCTGAGCGTCGTTTCGTTTCAACCAAGGCATGAGCCATCTTCACTAGATTGCCAATCAACAAATTGCGGTCAGGGGCTGCGCCGTTTTTGTACCAGGGTTTGTAGGAAAGAGGGCAGGTGGATACGCCGCCGTCCATACCTTGTGGCAGCAGCCGGAGAAGAATCTTAGATAGCCGCAAGGTGTAGTCCAGCCGCTCAGCGCTGTGCCAATCCGGAGCAAACACCTGGTCTTTTAACGCTAGTCCATGGAACCGGCCATACGGATAGCCGTTAATCAAAGCAACGTACAGCCCCGCATCCTGCAGAAAACTCGCGAACTCGTCCAAATGAGTTCCTTCTAGAAGTTCCAGGCTCTCCGAATTGGATAGGCGCAACCCTACGCCGAAGGGTGCGTCTGGGCTAAGCCGTTTTTTTAATTCGGGAGCGTAGCGGCGGAGGTTGTCGTAGACCTGCGCCCAGCCTTCGCCCGGATGAATGTTGGAGCAATAGGTTAAGTTGAAGTCACGAGCGACACGCATCAATCTGCGAATGCAGCCTGCCGCAGCTGGGCGAGGATCCCAAGGCGGGGCAGCTCAAATTTGCCGGACTGCATCAGGAACTCCAAGGGGTTTTCAAATACCAACTTGCGGATCAACTCCTCGGAATGACCGCGGCGGCGCATTTCAAGCATTAATTGTGGAACGGCGGTGGGCACGCTCGGTCCCCAATCGCAAGCAGAGCTAATCGTAATTCGCTCGGCGCCGTAACGCTCGATAATATCCACCGCGCGAGAAAGCGAAACCTTGGTGTTTGGATAGAGCGTGAGGCCGGTATAGAAACCATTCTCGAGGATCATGCCAACCGTGTGTTCCTCGGCATGATCGATCAACACGCGTTTTGGGTTAAGTCCGGAGAACTTCGCCAGATTGTCGATGGTAACGCGCGTACCTTTGTGTTTATCCTCGAGATGAGGGGTATGAATCAAGATCATCTGGTAATGGTCGAGCGCCAGCTGCACGTGGTCGTTGAAGGTGGCCACTTCGTTTCGGGTGATACGATTCATTCCGATCTCGCCGATTCCAACCACGTTGGGCCTATCCAGAAATTTCGGAATGCGTTGGATGACTTCGGCCGCGAGGCGGCGGTTCTCGCCCTCTTTGGGGTTCAGACACAGCCAAGTCATATGGCGAATCCCAAACTGCGCCGCACGCTTCGGTTCAAAATCCGTCAGCTGCCCGAAATAGTCTTCAAAACTGTCCGCGGATTGGCGATCCCAGCCAGCCCAGAAGGCCGGTTCACTCACCGCGACACAGCCAGCTGCGGCCATATCCCGGTAGTCGTCCGTCGTCCGCGAGATCATGTGTCCGTGCATTTCAATGTAGTACATATCTTTTCCTCGCTTGAGCTTATCGCTTCAGCTAAACGTTCGCTGCCGGATTCCAGGCGCCGCTCGCGCTCTTGGTATCGAGTTTTTCTTTTGGCTCGGTTGTTGGATCGCTGAAAATCAGCTGTACTTGCTCGATTTTTCCATTTCCTTCCGCGCTCAACGCGAGCAGCGCGCGGCGAAATGCATCCATGCGAAAATCTTTTGACGCCGGATCGCCGTCCGAGGATCGTTCCAATCTGTCAAGGTAAGCAGCTATATCCAGAATGCGCGTACGGTTCTCGATAAAATACTCGTCCACAATCTGACGTGTGGTGAGAGGGCAGGTTCCTTCCATTATCTCCTCCTGTTAAACACTTGAGACCGCAGCTGCGGTGCTCACAACGCTCCGTAATTGTTTTAAAACGGCGACGCTGCGCATGACCACGGCCGGATCGATCTGGTTTACTTCCACGCCGCGACCGATTGCTTCCAATAGCATGATGGTGAGCTCTCCGCCCAGATGTTCTCGGAATTCCCTCAAGCCTTCCAGTAAAGAACCGGATTCCATGTCCAGGCCGTCTTCCATCTCCGGTACATAAAGCAAAAAGCCCAACTCCTCCAGCACATCCATGATGCGTTGCCAATCGGACCGCGGCAGCACGCCAGTCAAATGCGAATAGGTCACATCCAGCGCGATACCCACCGCTACTGCCTCGCCATGCCGCAGACGATAGCCCGTGAGTTGCTCCAGCTTGTGGGCCGCCCAGTGGCCGAAATCCAGCGGGCGGGAAGTGCCGGATTCGAATGGATCACTTCCGCCAATATGTTGCAGATGCAATTCAGCGCATCGGTACACTACTTCCTGCATCGCGGCCAACTCACGCGAGGTCAGTGCGGGTACCAGGCTCTCAATGCGCTCAAAAAATTTGCTATCTTTGATCAAGGCAACTTTAACCGCTTCCGCCACGCCGCCTCGCCAGTCACGGTCGCACAGGGATTCCAGGAATTCAAAATCGTTGATCACCGCATGCGGCGGTGTGAAGGTACCCAGAAAATTCTTCTTGCCAAAAAAATTTATGCTCGTTTTTACGCCGATCCCGGAGTCGTTCTGCGCCAGAACGGTGCTTGGCAGCCGGACCAGTTGCACCCCACGATGCGAGGTTGCGGCGGCATATCCCGCCATGTCGAGAAGCGCCCCGCCACCGATGGCCACAACCACCGAGTGTCGGCAAAGCCCGTGCCTATTGATCATCTCGCGGACGATGTTGAGGTATTGATCGCTGTTCTTCAGCGCTTCACCGCCGGGCAGCACCACAGGCGCCGAAACGCAGTTTAGGGCATCGCCATGAGTGCCGCAGTAGCGTTGAATTTGTTCAAGTAGCTGGCGCTTGGGCGTGCAAACCCCTTCGTCGACAACAAAAAGTACCTTTTTGGGAAGCTCACCGCTGCTCGAAATAACTTCCCTAAGGAGGGGGTTGTCAGGATGAAAAACGTTGCGCGTGAAGTGCACCCCATAGCGGAATTCCACACGGACGACCTGCTGAATTGTAGTTCTAAGGTTCAAGGGTCCACACTTCGCCGTTCAAAAAAGTGCAGCTTATCACAACTGCACTGCACCTTGGCTTCCATAATTTGTGCAGTGGGCCCCAGAAAATGAAGGACTTATTGGCGCGGTGCTTCCGTGAAGTCCAGCGATATGCAGAATTTGGGCAATCATTGGGCACTCCCTAACTAAAGTCCTCCGTAGGGCAATGCGCTGGATTGACTACTGTTAGCCTTGCCCGGCTATGTTGACAGCGTCTTATGATTTTGGAATCATCAGGAACGCACACGGGTGTGGAACCTGCGATTGAATAGCAGTCTGAGGGCCTCTATTGGGTGTCGGGATCCGCACTCTCGATTTGCGAAAGACATACCTTTCTTCCCCTGTGAGTCCACCTGCTGGCGATGGTGTCGGCACTGCCCCTGTCCAACCTAAACGGCGAAAAGTCAAAACAGAGATTGTCGCGCTCGATGGAATTTCCCTGGAGATACAGCCTGGAGAGATTTTCGGCTTATTAGGACCCAATGGCGCCGGGAAATCCACTACTGTCGGAATCTTTACGACTCGAATCAAGCCATCGAGCGGCCATGTCTGGGTAGGCGAGCATGACGTCTGGGCCGAGCAAGTGGCGGTCAAACGCCTGATCGGAGTGGTCGCGCAGCGGCCCAACCTCGACTCCTCTCTCACTGCTCGCGAGATACTGGTTTTTCACGGAGCTTATTTCGGACTCAATTCACACGAGCGAACCAAGCGCGCGGCCTTGCTGCTCGACCGATTCAAACTAAGCGACCGCGCAAATCAGATGGTGCGCGGTTTTTCCGGTGGAATGCTGCAGCGCCTTTCCATCGCGCGCGCGATGATGCACGACCCGCAAGTTCTGTTCCTGGACGAGCCCAGCTCGGGATTGGACCCGCAGACCCGTTTGCTTTTGTGGGAGATCGTGCGCGAGTACAACGACTCCGGCAAGACCGTCCTTTTGACCACCCATAACATGGAAGAGGCGGATGCCTTGTGCCAGCGTCTCGCCATCATTGATCACGGGCGTGTCATCGCCTTGGGTACACCCACAGAGTTAAAGGCATCCGTCCCCGGTGGATTCATTCTGCGTCTCCGCTTTGGGCATCACTCTCCTTCTCTTGTTGAACAGTTGAAAGGTCTGCGTGGTGTTCGCAAGGTAAACGCAGCCCAGAATTCCGCGGACGTTTACGCCGATCGCGGAGGTTCGTTGCTCTCCGAAATCGCTAATCTAGCGTCCGCAGCCGGAGTTGCCTTGTCCGATGCGCACATCTCCGAACCCAGTCTGGAGAATTTGTTTCTGCACCACACCGGAAGGGGCTTGCGCGAATGAACTGGAAAGCGTTTCTCGCCATGCTCGCGCGAGATGTTCGAGTGGCCCGGCGCAACTTTATACCGCTGCTCTTGCAAACTTTTCTACAGCCGCTCATCTTCGTGTTTATCTTTGGCCGGGTGATGGTAGGAAGCGGTTACATGCCGGCGCAGTACAAAAGTCTGCTGGTGCCCGGCATCCTGGCCATCAGCATGTTCGCTTCAGGCATCTGGGCGGTAGCCATGCCGCTTATTGCCGAGTTTCAGATTTCCCGTGAAATCGAAGACCGCCTGCTCGCGCCTATGAAAATCTCTTGGGTGGCAGTCGAGAAAGTTGTCTTTGGCGCCTTGCAGGCATTAGCATCCGGCGTAGTCGTTATCCCAGCATCGTGGATTCTACTGCGGCCCGGCGTCGAATTCAGCCTGCACCGGCCACTGGTTTTTGCCGCCGTGGCCTTGCTCGTGGCGCTGTTTTCCGCTTCGGCCGGTCTCGTCATTGGCTGCACGATCGAGCCGCCCCAGACAGGGTTGTTATTTTCCCTGATCATTTCGCCGATGGTTTTCTTTGGTTGCGCCTACTACCCCTGGCACGCACTAGACGCCTTTCCAATCCTGCAAAAAGCCGTGTTGGTGAATCCGCTCGTGTATGCGAGCGAGGGATTGCGCGCAGCTCTTGTTCCTCAATTTCCGCATCTGCCGCTGTCGATAGCATTCGCTGGGTTGATAGCGTTTGACGCGCTGCTCTTTACCGCGGGACTCCGGCAATTCCAGAAAAAGGCTGTGAATTAGCCGGTTGCGTCCCGACAGCGTCATCTATTGCACCTGGCACATGTCGAACGCGCAGGTAGCACAGTTCTCGAGTACTTCATCTGACATTTACTGGTATTATCCGGCTCCCTGAAAATAAAGGAGAAACATGCGAACCAGCTCGAGTCGAATTCTGAGAGTATGCGCAAAGCGAATCAATCTGCTCCGATGGGCTCAACGCTCTGCGGTGCTCTTCACTTTGAGCCTACAGATAGTCGCCGTCGTCAAATCGCAAGAATCCGTCCCATCAACAAAATGCCCTCCCGTAACTAGACTCGACTCGGCCAAGGATTCCTATGGAAGTACCGTTGTGGCGGATCCCTATCGCTGGCTGGAAGACCAGGACAGCGCTGAGACGCGCGCGTGGATTGCTGAGCAGCAGAAGTGTACAGACAGGGCGCTTTCGAAGTTGCCCGGACGTACCGAAATCAACAGGCGAGTTTCCGACCTCCTACATAGAGATTTTTTCGAGCCACCCTTAGAACGTGGCGGGCGTTATTTTTTTCGCAAACAACTCGTCGGCCAGGACCTCTTCCTGCTTTATGTCCGCCGTGGCTCGAACGCGCCCGACGAAGTTCTAATCGATCCTCATCCCTGGAGCGCGGATCACTCCGCAAGCGTGACGCTTGAGAATATAAGCCGCGATGGCAAATTTGTTTTCTACGGCAGACGGGAAGGCGGCCAGGACGAAATCACCCCAAGGGTTCTGGAGGTGGAAACCAAGCGAACTCTCCCGGATGCTTTTCTCAAAGCGCAATATTTTTCTATCGAACCTACCCCAGGCAACGCCGGCGTTTATTATGCGCGGGTGACTCCCGATGGGCCGCGCGCTTTCTACCATCAAATGGGCCAGGATTCCGAGAAGGATCAGCTGATATTTGGCAACACGCTGGGGAAAGACAAAATTCTTGCGCTGCAGTTATCGGAAGACGGCAAATACCTCGTTTACCAGGTGGTTTACGGCTCCGGATCGGAGCAGACAGATATCTACGTTCAGAACGTGAAAGAGCACGGCCCGATTGTGGCCGCCGTCGAGAACGAAAAAGCACTTTTTTATCCAACTTTTTCCGGGGAGCAGTTTTTCATCCTGACGAATTGGAAAGCGCCGCAGTGGCGCGTCTTTGCAACAAGCTTCGCGGCGCCACAACGAGAACACTGGCGCGAAATCGTTCCGGAAAGCGATGTCCACCTCGACTCCATCGCGGCGGCCGGCGGGAAGCTGATCGGCCAGTACACGCACAACGTCTCCTCGGAACTGAAGATGTTCGACGGTAACGGTAAAGTACAATCATCCGTCGCTCTTCCCGCGCTTGGCTCGGTAACCGCCGCTACCAGCAGGTGGGAAAGCCCTGAATTGTTTTTTACATTTGACTCCTATAACTACCCTCCGGCGATTTTTCGCTACGACGTGAACCAGACAAAGCCCGAGGTCTGGGCAAGGGACAAGCTGCGATTTGATTCTTCGGCCTTTGAAATTGAACAGGTTTGGTATCTATCCAAAGACAAAACGCGTGTACCCATGTTTCTGTTCCACAAGAAGGGATTGAAGATGGACGGATCGAATCCCGTTCTGATGACCGGCTACGGAGGCTTCGGCGCAAGCGAAACCCCGGCTTATCAATCCATCGCTGTCCTTTGGGCCGAACGTGGCGGAATTTATGCCGATGTGAGTCTGCGAGGCGGCGGAGAATTTGGCGAAGATTGGCATCGCGCCGGGATGTTCGGCAAAAAGCAAACGGTCTTTGACGATTTTATTGCCGCCGCGGAATTCCTTATTGCCAACAAATATACGACGAGTGCCAGGCTGGCGATAGTGGGCGCAAGCAACGGAGGACTCCTCGTCGGCGCAGCAATGACGCAACGTCCAGAACTTTTCCGTGCCGTGGTCTGTGAGTATCCGCTGCTGGATATGCTCCGGTTTCAAAAATTTGAAGATGGTGCTTATTGGGTCAGCGAGTACGGCACCGCCGATAATGTGGATCAATTCCGCTATTTATACCAATATTCCCCATATCATCGCGTAGTGAATGGAGCAAAGTACCCGTCAGCGCTCTTCATTACTGGCGATGGAGATACGCGAGTTGCGCCCTTGCACGCACGGAAAATGGCTGCGCGGCTCCAAGCCGCTACCGGCTCGGAGCGTCCGATCCTGCTGCTCTACGACACCAAGTCCGGTCATTCCGGTGGACGCCCCCTTAACAAAATCATAGAGGAAGACACGGATATTCTGAGCTATCTGTTTTGGCAGCTCGGTGTTCCGTCGAACTAGGCGCCGCCCTCGAAAACCAGGGACGCGGGCACAGAATCCATGGCTACTACACTCGACTACCATTCGATGCTCGATGTCGCTCTCGCCGAGGCGCGCTTGGGACTCAGCGAAGGCGGCATCCCGATTGGTGCCGCTATTTTTGACGCCACCGGTAAGTCGATCGCCTTGGGCCATAATCGGCGAGTGCAGCAGGACGATCCTTCCATTCACGGCGAGACCGATGCATTTCGAAAAGCCGGTCGGCAAAAAAGTTATCGCCGGCTGATCATGGTGACCACGCTCGCGCCCTGTTGGTATTGTAGCGGCCTGGTTCGCCAATTCGGTTTCGGCACCGTGGTCGTTGGAGAGAGCCGCAATTTTCAAGGCGGACTCGATTGGTTACGCTTCCTTGGCGTGCAGGTTATCGACCTTGATTCACGGGAGTGCGCCTCAATGCTCGCGAAATATATTCGCGAAAATCCTGAAGTGTGGAACGAAGACATTGGCCAGGAATAGTTCTACATTGTACTTTCTTACCCACTACCTATGGATCTGACACGCGTCGAGGCTTCTCTCTACAATCCGGATTTAGCGCCGGTGCCTCCAGAGCGCCGTTCCTGGGGGGTGTACAACTACGCGTCGCTCTGGGTGGGCATGAGCGTATGCATTCCCACCTACATGCTGGCCTCGGGATTGATCGCCGGTGGCATGAGCTGGATCCAGGCGCTTCTCACCATTCTTCTGGGAAATTTGATCGTGCTGGTTCCCATGCTGTTGAATGCGCACGCTGGCGCGCGTTATGGAATTCCGTTTCCCGTTTTTGTGCGCGCTTCATTCGGAGTACGTGGAGCGAACATCCCTGCAATCTTGCGCGCGCTCGTGGCCTGCGGTTGGTTTGGCATACAAACCTGGATTGGCGGGCAAGCCATTTATTCGATGCTGCGCATTGTGTGGCCCGGCGCGGCAAATCTCACCGGCTGCAGTTGGATGTGCTTCTTTCTCTTCTGGGCCATCAATATGCTGGTCATCTGGCGCGGAATCGACATGATCAAATTCCTGGAAGGCATTGGCGCGCCGTTCATGCTGGTGGTGGGATTGCTCCTGCTTTTCTGGATTACCCGCAAGGCCGGTGGATTTGGCCCGGTGCTGCACACCGCCAGCAAGTTTCACAGTACATCGGAATTTATAAGGTTTTTTATTCCAGCGCTGACAGGCATGGTGGGCTTTTGGGCCACGGTGGCGCTCAATATTCCGGACTTCACGCGTTACGCAAAATCGCAACGCGCGCAAATGGTTGGACAGGCGCTGGGCTTGCCGACCGCAATGACGCTGTACGCGTTCATCGGCGTCGCGGTCACCTCGGCCTCGGCGGTGATTTTTGGCGAGCCTATTTGGGATCCGGTGATTCTATTGGGGCGATTCAACCAGCCGGCCATAGCATTCATCGCACTGGTCGCGCTGCTGCTGGCAACTCTAAACACCAACGTGGCCGCAAACGTGGTTTCTCCTTCTAACGATTTTTCCAATCTGCGGCCTAGCTTGATCTCCTTTCGTACCGGAGGATTAATCACTGGAGTGCTGGGCATTCTGATGATGCCGTGGCGATTGCTGCACGATTTTGGTTCGTACATTTTTGGCTGGTTGGTTGGCTGCTCCGCGCTCCTGGGACCGATAGCTGGAATCATGATTTGTGACTACTACCTGATTCGCCACCGCCACCTGGTAGTGGAAGATCTGTATCGGCGCGACGGTATCTACAAATATTGGCGCGGCTTCAATTTAAGAGCCATCATCGCGCTATTTACAGGTGTGGCGATGGCGCTGATCGGTGTCGCGGTTCCAGCATTGCGTTGGCTCTACGACTACGCATGGTTCGCCGGTTTCTTCATTTCCGGAGGTTTGTATTTGATATTGATGCGTGCACGTGAAAATTCCGAATTGCCGTGAATTTTGCGGCGCACAATGGTTATTGAAAAAAAGCCCTTTCGCACTTAACCTTGTTCTGCATCGGTAATTCGCGGTTCGTGAAGTAATGCATGATTACAGTCACCAATTTCCGGAAACAATGAGTCCTGGGAAATTCCGTTAACAATGGCGCGCTTGAATAACCCTTGAATAACCCTTGAATAACCCGTTGAATACCCTTGATGAGGAACTGCCGCCACTAACGTTTAACCAGGCGGCCGTGGAAGCTGCGCGATGCCTGATGTGCTTCGACGCCCCTTGTACCCACGCCTGTCCCACGCACATCGATATCCCCAAATTCATCAAGAAAATTTCTACCAGCAATTTGCTGGGCTCCGCACGCACCATCCTTGAATCCAATTTACTCGGAGCCAGCTGCGCGCGCGTATGCCCCGTTCAGGAATTGTGCGAAGGCGCATGCGTGCTCGGCTCAGAGCACAATCCCATCGCCATTGGCCGCCTTCAGCGATACGCGATGGATTTCATTTATGGAAAAGGAATAAATTGTTTCCCGCCGGCAAAACTTACCGGAAAGAAAGTCGCAGTAATTGGCGCAGGGCCCGCTGGCCTTTCCTGCGCGGGCGAATTAGCGAAGCGAGGTCACACTGTAACCATTTTTGAAAAACGCGAACTGCCAGGCGGCCTTTCGACTTATGGAATTATCAGCCTACGTGAACCGATGGAAGTGGCGTTGGCCGAAGTGCGCATGATCGAAAGCTTGGGCGTAAAAATCGAGACAAGCAAAGAGTTGGGAACCGGTATTAGTATTGCCGAGCTGCAAGCTAGCTTCGACGCGGTGTTTCTTGGTGTCGGGTTGGGCGCCACACCCGCGTTGGGAATTCCTGGCGAAGAGCGCATCCTCGACGGCCTCGCCTACATCGAGCAAAGCAAACTCGATCCATCCAACCTGGTGGTCGGCCGCGACGTCGTAGTCATTGGAGCAGGGAACACCGCCATAGATTGCGCGACGGTTGCCAAGCGCCTTGGCGCTACAAATGTCACCATGGTTTACCGGCGCACGGAAAAAGAAATGACCGCGTATCCACACGAGTACGAATTCATTAAGCGAGAGGGCGTCAGCTTTTCTTTTCTGACCCAGCCCGTGCGACTGCATACGGAAATCGGCTCTCCTAAATCCCTCGAGTGCTTGCGAATGAGTTTGGGACCAATAGATGAGTCCGGGCGCCCCTCACCGCGACCTGTGCCCGGCTCGGAATTTTCTCTCCCGGCAGACCAAATCGTGAAAGCGATCGGGCAGGAAAAACCTTCGGTGGCCTCGCAACTGCAACTCAAAACAGAAAAAGGTTTTATCCAGGTCAGCGACAAATTTGAAACGAGTCTGCCGGGAATTTATGCCGGCGGAGATTGCATTCGCGCGCGTGGAGCGGCATCCACGGTGATGGCCGTGCAAGACGGAAAACTCGCTGCTCTCGCAATTCATGAAAGGCTGGTAGCCAATGGCTGACCTGAGCATCAACTTCGCCGGAATTCGCTCGCCAAATCCCTTTTGGCTGGCCTCGGCTCCGCCCAGTAATTCCGGTATGCAGGTTCATCGCGCGTTCGAAGCGGGTTGGGGTGGCGCGGTGTGGAAGACCATTGGCCCTCCCGTGCTGAATGTGTCGAACCGTTACGGCGCGTGGAGTTACGGCGGACAGAAAATGCTGGGCATTAATAATGTCGAGTTAATTTCAGATCGTCCGCTGGATGTGAATCTGCGGGAAATTGCCGAAATAAAGCGCACCTGGCCGGACCGCGCCGTAATCGCTTCGGCCATGGTGGAGTCCGCTCAATCACATTGGCATGACATCATCCGCCGCATTCAAGATACCGGGGCTGACGGCATCGAACTGAATTACGGATGTCCTCACGGCATGAGTGAGCGGGGCATGGGTAGTGCCGTTGGGCAAGTGCCGGAATATTGTGAACAGATCACTCGCTGGGTCATGGAAGTGGCCAAGATTCCGGTGATCGTGAAGCTCACCCCAAATATTTCGGACATCGTGATGCCTGCGCGCGCAGCGGTGGCCGCTGGCGCGAACGCTCTGTCGCTGATCAATACTCTGAATTCCATCGTCGGTGTGGATCTGGACACTCTCGGAATTACACCGAATATCGGCGGCAAGGGTGGGCACGGTGGATATGCTGGGCCCGCGGTAAAGCCGATTGCGCTGAATATGCTCGCAGCGCTTGGAAAGGATTCGATTGTCAATGCCTCAAAGCTGCCGATCTCCGGAATGGGCGGCATTACCACGTGGCGTGACGCGGCAGAATTTCTGCTACTTGGCGCGGGCAGCCTGCAAGTCTGTACCGCGGTGATGCATTACGGGTTCCGCATCGTGGAAGATTTGTGCGACGGCTTAGCCAACTGGATGGACGAAAAAGGATATGCCACTGTATCCGACGTGGTTGGGCGCAGCCTGCATCACGTGTCCGACTTTAATAATTTTGACTTATCGTTTCGCGCCGTGGCCCGCATAGACCAGGAGAAGTGCATCCGCTGCAATCTCTGCTACGTTGCATGCAATGACACGGCGCACCAATGCATCGATCTGATCGATAACAACGGCCAGGTTGTGCAGCCTAATTCTTATGCCGTGCAATCGAACGGCAAAGAAGACGCCGTAAACTTGCGGCCCACTGTAAAAGTACGCGAGGAAGATTGTGTCGGTTGCCGTCTCTGTTACAACATTTGCCCGGTTGAAGATTGTATTCATATGGTGGAAGAACCTTCCGGGCGGCCACCCGTGACCTGGGGACAACTTTCTCAATCGAAAAGGGAAGTAACCGAAGATTGGGAACAAATGAAGGTTTACCGCGAAAAGATGGGCATTCATATTCCCTGATTTTTATAGTTATGAGCGATGAGATTCTTATGCAGCGAAGTGGTTTTTGCGGAGACAGATAGGTGGCTTTGCTCATCCGAAATGGCGAGATAATCACCGCCAGTTCGCGCGCGCATGCGGACATCTACGTTGAGAACGAAACCATTTCGCGCATTGGCAAAAATTTAGAAGCGCCGCCAGAAGCAGAAATTATCGATGCTTCTGGAAAACTCATTTTCCCAGGTTTTATCGACCCGCACGTACACATTTATCTGCCGTTCATGGCGACTTTTGCCAAAGATACCCACGAAACCGCCAGCATTGCGGGGCTCATCGGCGGCACTACCACGTACATCGAAATGTGCTGCCCCAATCGCACTGACGATGCGCTGCAAGGTTATCAACTTTGGAAATCCAAAGCCGACGGCAAGAGTGCCTGCGATTATGCCTTCCACATGTCGGTTACCAAGTTCGTGAAAGGAACCGAATCGCAGTTGCGCGAAATCGTTGCCGACGGTACTGCCTCCTTCAAGATTTTCCTCGCTTACAAAAACTTTTTTGGCGTCGATGACGGCGAGATGTTTCAAACTCTCGAACTCGCCAAACGTCTCGGCGTGATCGTCACAGCCCATTGCGAGAACGCGGAATTAGTGTCGCGCTTACAGCAGAAACTTCTCTCAGAAGGAAAAACTGGTCCGCAATGGCATGAACCGAGCCGTCCGGAATCGGTCGAAGCCGAAGGAACCGGACGCTTCGCCACCTTCCTCGAAAACACCGGCACCACCGGCTACGTGGTTCATCTCTCGTGTGAGAAAGCTTTGCGGGCGGCGCTGGACGTCAGAGCGCGCGGCGTGAACATTCACGTGGAATCTGTAGTGCCACACTTGCTGCTCGACAGAACTTTTGCTGAACGCGAAGGCCTAGAAGGCATGAAACATGTGATGTCCCCGCCTTTGCGCGCGAAACAAAATCAAGCAGCACTGTGGAAGGCCTTAGCGCTGGGCGCAATCGACACCGTGGGAACCGATCATTGCCCATTCGACACCGAGCAGAAACTCCTCGGTAAGCATTCCTTCGTTGATATTCCCAACGGCATTCCTGGAATCGAAGATCGCATCAACCTGCTTTACACCTATGGAGTGAAACGCGGACCATTGAGCCTTGAGCGCTTTGTCGACGCTGCAAGCACCCGCGCAGCAAAACTCTTTGGGCTTTTTCCGCGCAAAGGTGAAATTGCGGCAGGCAGCGATGCCGATCTAGTGATCTACGACCCGAACTATCGCGGCGTGGTCTCCGCGAAATCCCAACACGTGAATAATGACTACAACGGCTTTGAAGGTTTTGAGATTGAGGGCCGTCCTTCGGTCGTAACCGTGAGAGGCGAAGTGCAGGTTCGCGACGGAAAGTTTATAGGCGAGCGCGGACGCGGCAAGATGCTGAAGCGCGAACCCTCGCATTTTTAATGGAATTGCCATGAGCCTGGATCCCAAACGTACGGTCGCCGAATTGAAGGAACTTCGCGCTCTCACCGGCGACGAAAATGGTGCGCAACGTGTGGCCTGGACGGACACCTGGTTGAAAGCTCGTGAGTGGTTTCTCGCAAAAATAATAAACCTTGGCGTTGAGCATCATCAGGATGCCGCGGGAAACAATTGGGTCACGCTCCCGGGCACTAGCAACAAATCGCTGTTGATTGGCGGGCACCTGGATTCCGTGCCGAACGGAGGTTGGCTCGATGGCTCGTTGAACATCCTTGCCGGCCTTGAGGT
>DATNME010000004.1:0-22811 GCA_035602385.1 Candidatus Dormiibacterota bacterium | reverse complement strand
CAACGAGTCCCACGAACGCGTCTCTACGGTTCGAATCAGCGACGCCAAGCCGCTGCGCTCAACCAAAAATTCCCAGCGCGGATGAGTAATCCAAATAATTTCGGCTCGCGGGAATGATTCGCGCAGCGCCGCCACCGCGGGAAATGTGTGCACGATGTCGCCGAGCGACCCGAGACGCACGACCAAAAAACGTGGCTCAGCCATGCAAACCTTTGCGGATGGAGTCGAGCAGTTCGCGCGTGGAATGCTGCTTGGGATCACCAACAATCGCCACGCGAATTCCAAGGCGGTCCGCCGTAGCGCGTTCAGGGACGTTCTCCGCTGTATAGTCCGTTCCTTTGGCATGCACGTGCGGTCGCAGCTCTTCCAAAAGCGATTCTACGTTCGCTTCCGGGAAAATCACTACATAGTCCACCGAGCGCAGCGCCGCCACCAGCAAGGCTCGCGCGATTTCGTCCAAAATTGGCCGGCCCGTTCCCTTTAAATCGCGCACACCGGCATCGGCATTTACTCCTACGACAAGCAGCGTACCTTCGTTCCGCGCACCCTCCAGATAACGCACATGCCCGGCGTGCAACGTGTCAAAACACCCGTTGGCAAAAACAATGCGCGCGCCTTTACTTTTTTCCGCGGCCAGCACGCCAGCGAGTTTTTCGCGGGACATTATTTTACTTTTAGCGGCGCGCATGACTAGTGCGAAGCTCCGGTTTCATGGCGTATCGCGTCCAGCAATTCACCGCGCGTTATCGTAGCTGTTCCACGTTTCATCACCACGAGCCCGCCCGCGATATTGGCAATGTGCGCGGCCTCAAGTTTCGTAGCGCCGCAAGCCAGCGCCAAAGTGTACGCAGCCAAAACCGTGTCGCCCGCCCCGGTGACATCCACGACCTGATCGCTGCCATGCACCGGGACATGCGTGGTTTTCTCGCCTGGCGTGAATAACGCCATTCCATGTCGCCCCCGAGTAACCAGTAAGGAAGCGAGTTTCATTGCGGAAAGCGTTGCGCGGCCGGCGCGCTCCAGCTCGGCAAAATTATTTCCTATGGTGGTGTGATGCGCGGCTTCTAATTCCGCTTCATTAGGAGTGGCCGAAGTGATTCCCGCGCGGGAATAATTGTTTAAGTTATAGCGCGCGTCAAGAGTGACGGGAATTTCTCGCGCGATAGCGGCCATTGCTCCCTTAACCATTTCGGGGCTCGCGACACCGAATCCATAATCCGAAACCGCCAGTGCATCCGCTTTGCGGAGAAGAGAACGCAATTTTTTCGACAGCTTTTCGCGAGTTGCATCGGGTAGCGGCGTTGCCGGCTCGCGATCCACGCGAAGGACTTGCTGCCCGATAGTATGCGCCCAGCCTGCAAGAAAACGCGTCTTGGTTGGCGTACTCCAGTTTTTTATTCGAAGTATTCCTGAAAGCTCAATCTTGCGCTCGCGGAAAAAATTCAACAGCGCATCGCCTGAATAATCTTCGCCAACCACGCTAACCGGCAACACCCGCGCCCCCAATGCCGCAAGATTATTTGCGGCGTTTGCGCCACCGCCCGGAACGATTTGCGTTTCCCGATGGCGCAAAATCAGAACGGGGGCCTCGCGCGAAACCCGGGAAATGTCGCCGAATTGGAATTCATCCGCGACAAAATCGCCGAGCAAGACGATTGTTTTTGACGCAAACTGTTCCACAACCTCCGCAAGAACTAAAAGGTCGATGGCCGGAACGTCCCGGGTTTCCCGTTTCATTTTGCCTGCCTTAAAATCCAATCCACCGCGTGTTGCAAATCGTCCGCAATGTGATCGGGTTGAACCTTCCATTTCGCGGCGTGCCAAGCCAATTCGCCCTCGCCGTATCCGGTTCGCACAAGAACGCCGCGGGCTCCAGCTCGGTGCGCCAACTCCAAATCGCCATAGCGATCGCCTACAACAAAGGAGCGACGCACATCGAGGTGCAACTCGCGCGCTGCCTGCTGCAGCATGCCCACCTTGGGCTTGCGGCATTCGCAATTATCGGCTAAAACGTGCGCGCAATAATATACGCGATCCAGCTTCGCGCCTTGCGAGGCAAGTTCTTCGAGCATGCGCTGATGCACCTTTTCGACGAGCGATTCCGGAAAGTATCCGCGCCCCACGCCAGACTGGTTCGTCACCACGACAGCGGCAACGCCCGCTTCATTCAAGCGTCGAATCGCAGGCGCGGCAAACGAATAAAGTTTGAACCGGCTGACGTGATTCAGATAGCCGACTTCTTCGGAAACTGTTCCGTCGCGATCAAGAAAAACCGCGGGGCGCAACGCGTTCGCTTCACGCAGAACGCACCTCCATGGAATGAAGCCACGGTTGCACAGCTTCGTACACCATGTTCGGCGTTATAGCGCGCATGCAACGGTGATCTATCGGACAGCGACGCAAGAAACACGGACTGCAATGTGGTTTTTCCTGAACGATCGTAAATTTTGGCGTCACCGGCGCGGTGCCAAGCGGATCGGTCGGACCAAATATGGCGACGACCGGCAGTCCCACTGCCGCGGCAACGTGCATGGCTCCGGAATCGTTTCCAATAAAAACGTGGCATTGCGAAAGAAGCGCGGGTAAATCCGCGACGGCTGTCTTTCCCGTGAGATTTATTGGCTTTTCATGCATGGCTGCGATGATCGCGTCAGCTACAGGAATTTCTCCCGCGGTACCAAAAAGAATTATATCCGCGTGCGTCTCCGCTGCCAGACGGTCAGCGACTTCCGCGAATCGTTCCGGAGGCCAGCATTTCGCGGAACCGTACGAAGCGCCGGCTGCAATGGCAATGCGAAGGCGTTTCGGGCGCGCTCCTGCTTCAAGCAAAAGTTCAGCTGCGTGGACACGTTGCGATTCGGTCACTTGCAGTTTGATATGGGATTCGTCCTCTAAGGAATCGATCCAGCCCGCGCGGCGCAAAAGCTCGAGGTAGTAAAATTTTTCGTGAGCGGGAATTTCGCTTGGCTTGGGCACCGCAACCGCCGAGGTCAGTAGCAGACTTCTTCCGTCTCGCGCGTAACCGATACGCTGGGGAATTCCGGCGCGCCATGCGAGCCACGCAGCCTCAAAAGCATTTTGCAGCAGCAGCGCCACGCCAAACTTTCGATTGCGCAGTTCTTGCGCCAAACGTTCCCTGCCTGCAATTCCCGCGTGTCGGCCGCTGGAGTCGAATGGAATCAGCTCATCGCAAATATTTTGCTCGCGATAGATGTCCACGACGTATGGGCGCGCGAGAATCGCGATGGACGCCTCAGGATATTTGCCGCGCACCGCGCGCAAAGCGGGGAGCGCCATGATCGCGTCACCCACCCAATTCGTGGCTCGAATCAAAATTCTCAATGTGCGGCGCCTCGTTTTGCTTGAAGCAACCGGTCGATAGCTGCGAGAAATTCATTTTCGGGGACAATTTCAAGATCAATCACCGCGACATACACTCGCAATTGTTCAACCAGGACATTTTTCAAATTTTGCTCGTCTTTTTCCGTGGTCACCAATGCTCGCGCTCCCACCTGTTGCGCCATCTTCTCAATTCGATGCACATCTTGCTGCTTGTAGCGGTGATGGTCGGCGAAGGACAGTTTCCCGTTGACCGGAACATGCCAGCTCGCAAGGTCGCGAAAGAAGGCGTCAGGGTTTCCAATGCCACAAAATGCAAAAAATCGTCCGCTTCCCAAAACTTCGGGAGCGAGAAGTTTTTTGTCCCCTAGCGCGCGAAATCCTTTCAAGCGGACCGACGCTGCGAATATTTGACCATCAGGCAATTGAGAAGTAACAGCGCTCGCGGGGGATATCGTTTCTTTTCGGGTATACACCACCAGGTCCGCGCGCTTCATGGCTGAAACGGGTTCGCGTAGCCGTCCGAGAGGAAGCAGCCGCTCACGCTCCAGCGGACGTGAAGCATCTGTCAATAAAATATCGACATCGCGCGCGAGATTGAGGTGTTGAAAACCGTCATCGAGCAAAAATATATCGATTCCCTGCGCTTCGAGTCGTCGGCCTTCGGCATACCGGTTTTTTCCGACGCCGAACATCACGCCACCTCCGAGCCGGTTCTTCATGATTTCGATTTCATCGCTGGTGCCGTTTGTCCCGCGATATCCACGGCTGAGAATCGCCACGTGCTTACCTTGCGCAGTAAATTTTTGCGCCAGCCAAATCACCATTGGCGTTTTACCGGTGCCGCCGACAGTCAGATTTCCCACGCTGATCACAGAACCCTTCAAGCGTTTTTGGCGCGACCATCCCTGCACGTAACTCCACGCCTTAATCCGTGCCACCGAGCCGTAGAGTATCGACAACGGCCAAAGTAGCAACCGCACCGGCGCCGGCCAATTCACCTTGCCGCACCTGCGAGTTGTTTGGCAATCGCCTGCAGCGCGCGATCCATCGCTCCGCGGCTTTCGGTAACCAAATTTTTAGCGGCTTCACCCATGCGCCGGTTCTTTTCTGGATCACCCAGCAGATGAATCCACTCAACGCCCGCGTCCTCGGGATTTTCCACTTGAATCGCGGCCCCCGCAGCCACAAATCTTTCCGCCATTTCTGAAAAATTCTGCATGAAGGGTCCGAACACTGGGACTTTGCCGAACGCTGCCGGTTCCAAGAGATTGTGCCCGCCGGATTCGACCAGCGAACCACCAACTAACGCGCCGTCGGCAATGCGGTACAGCGATGCCAGTTCGCCGATGCTGTCCACCAGAATTACGGTGACATCGTCGGTGATTGACGTGAGAGCAGACGCGCCGTTTGTCTCACCGGGCAGAACGATTTGGGATCGACGGATAAATTTTCGATGCGATTCTTCAATAAATTCCGCCGCAGCTTCAAAACGTTCCGGCTTGCGCGGTGCGAGCACCAGAAGCGCTTTGCGATAGTCGCCTTGCACCACACCAAAGGCAAGCAGCGCGAGCGGTTCCTCGGTGGCCACCACACTGCCAGCGACTATCACCGGCCAGCGGCCATGACGTTTCGCTTCGGCGTCGAGCCATTCCGCCAGCGGGCTCGGTCCCGGCAATTCCATGTCGTACTTCAAATTTCCGCTGGCTTGCACGCGATCCGCACGCGCGCCATATGTACGTATTCGCTCGGCGTCTTTTTCTGTTTGCATCAAGAGCGCAGAAACCTGCGAGAGCGCGCTGCGAAAAAAAGGCCGTAGAAAAAATCCAAATACTCCGCAATACCTTTGAAATCTCGAAAATGACCGGTCGGAAATTCTTCCACTGACAAAAACCGTAGGAATCCCGCGGCGTCCACACTCGTGCAGGAAATTCGGCCATATTTCCGTTTCCAGAATGACAACGATTGCCGGCCGGACCGCGTTTATGGCGCGCCTGACGCAAAATTTCCAGTCCAATGGAAAATAAATCACCGCATCGGCAAATGGCATGCGCTCCCGGGCCAGAGCTTGACCGGTAATTGTGGTCGTGGAAATGATCAGCGGACGCTGCGGGTAAGTGTCCTTTAGCTTTCTCGCCAATGACACGCCGGAAAGCGTTTCGCCCACCGAAACGGCGTGAACCCAAATGGCGCCAGCGCGCTCCGCGGGTAGCTGGTCGAGAGACGGAAACGAGAATCCCATTCGCTGCGATAAATTTGAAAGATATTTTCCGTCCCGCAGCCCTCGTATAAGCCAGTAGGGCAACAGCAGCAGTGCGGCAGCGCCCAGCAAAATGCTATAAAGGAAATACACTCAATCAGGCTCCGGTCTGATTACCGGACAAACCGCCAAGGTCTGCCGGGCGCAGAGCAACCCCTGCGCATCCTCCTGGAATCGAAGGCTTCAAGAATGATGAAAGTCTATTATAAATCGAAGCTTTACGTTGTCGCGGCGGCTGCATTTGTTTTGAGCGCGCTTTTGACCGGCGGCACTATCGTCGCTGGACAACAAGCGGCCGCCGAAAAGGGAGCGAGGCTGGAATCGCATGAAGGGCTTACCATTATCGCGAGTCCCTGGACGAATGCAGATCTTTACAAGGATAAGTTCGGCAAAAATTCTCCTTTTAAGGCCGGAATTGTCGCGATACATCTTTCTTTTCGTAACGATTCAAACCAGGCCATCAAGGTCAACTCCGATAAAATTCAACTTCAGGTGCGGCTCTCGGACGACAACCGGCAGAATCTGGATACGCTGACGCCCGAAGATGTCGCTGACGCGATACGAAATCCTGGCGCGCGGGATATCACTACCAAACGAAAACGAATTCCTGGAGGAAAGGGATGGCGCGACAAACACTGGGATGAAATTGTGCAAGCCACGCAAAACGCCGCGCTGCCAACTCAGCTGATTGCGCCGCACAGCACCATGCAAGGTTTGGTTTTTTTTGATTTGCGCGGGCAAATGGACTTACTGGACACAGCTCATCTCTATATTCCCGACCTCACAACGCTCGAAACAAATCATTCACTCCTGTATTTTGAAATTGATCTCGGCTGGCACCCCGCGAATTGAAGGAAACGCCGAAATTTACTGCGTTTGCCACCTTCCGCTCCGTCGGCTAACATGAAGTGTGACAACATTCTTGAAATCCAACGAACAAATGCTCCCATTTCTCGGCGAACTGAATCCCGAACAGCGTCTGGCGGCGGAAACTTCCGAAGGGCCGGTACTTATTTTAGCCGGGGCGGGCACGGGCAAAACGCGAGCGATCACGTATCGCATGGCCAATCTGCTGGCCTCGGGCGTCCCGGCCGAAGCAATCCTTGCGGTAACTTTCACGAACAAAGCCGCCGAAGAAATGCAGAAGCGAGTTTCCAGTCTTCTGCTACGCGCTGGCGCCTCTCCCGAACGTCCGTGGATTTCCACGTTCCACTCGCTTTGCGCGCGTCTGTTGCGGCGTGAAACCACCAGTGCGGGCCTGCCGAAGAATTTTTCTATTTTCGATGACGACGACCAGATCGCCGCCGTAAAGCTGGCCATGTCCAAGCTGCAGATCGACGACGAGAGCCTTACCCCGCGCAACGTTCTCAGCCGCATCAGCTTCGCAAAAAATCATTCGCAAACTCCGGAAATGCTGCGTACCGGAGCCATTGGGCAAGATGACCGCCGCGTCGCCGATATTTACGCCGCGTACGAAAGACTTCTGCACCAAAGCAATGCCATCGACTTTGACGATCTGCTGCTGCGCTCCGTGCGTCTTCTCCGTGAATCTTCCGCCGTGCGCGAAAAATGGCAGTCTCGTTTCCGTTACATCCATGTTGACGAGTATCAGGACACCAACCGCGTGCAGTATGAGTTGATGCGCTTGCTGACCGGCCCGGCGCAAAATCTTTGCGTGGTGGGCGATGAAGACCAATCCATCTACCGCTGGCGCGGCGCGGATGTTTCCATCCTGCTGAGCTTTTCAAAGGATTTTCCTGCGGCTCGCGTGGTGCGCCTGGAGCGTAATTACCGCTCAACGCAAAATATTCTGGATGCGGCCGGCGCGGTGGTCGCCAATAATCCCGACCGCCTCGGAAAATCTCTGAGTGCTGAGAATGGCGCGGGAACGAATATCCGTTATTTCGAAGCGCGCGACGCGCATTCGGAAGCCGAATTCATCGCCGGCGAATTGGATAAAATTCTCGGCGAAGATTCGGACCAGACTTGCGCCGTCGAATATCGCACCAACTTTCAGTCGCGGGCTTTTGAAGAAGTTTTTCGCCGCCGCGGCCTGCGCTATAAGCTTGTGGGCGGGTTCAGTTTCTACGAGCGCGCGGAAGTGAAAGATGCGTTGGCGTATGTGCGCCTCGCACTGCATCCCGAGGATGACATCGCGCTCCTGCGCGTTCTCAACGTTCCGCCTCGCGGCATTGGCAAAACCACCATCGATGCGCTGCGCGATGCCGCCCGCACCAGCGAATCATCGTTATGGGAAGCCATTGGTAAATTCGTTTCCACCGGAGCCGGTAATCGGGCAGTAGCTCCGCTGCGCGCATTTCAGCAACTCGTCGCCAAACTCCAGGAAGCGTATTCCACCAAGGAACCCGCTGAATTCCTGCGCGTGCTGCTGGATGAAACCGGTTACATGGCGATGCTCAGCGACCGCAATTCTCCGGAAGATGTGGCGCGCATCGAAAATCTTCAAGAACTGGTTCGCGCTGTGGCGGAAAGCGTGGAGGCCGGCGAATCGTTTACCGATTTTCTCGACGCCGCCGCGCTCGTCAGCGACGCAGATTCTTTCGAAGGCAAGCCCGGCGTCACGCTGATCACTCTGCACAGCACCAAGGGGCTGGAATTCGATCATGTATTCCTCAGCGGCATGGAAGAGGGCATCAGTCCGCACAGCCGCTCATTGAATGAAGAAAAAGGAATTGAAGAAGAACGCCGCCTGGTCTATGTGGGCATGACCCGGGCGCGGAAATCGCTTACGATGACGCGCGCCGTCTATCGTCGGGTGTTCGGCAACGAGCAGCAACTTCGCGCTTCACTGCCCTCGCGTTTTCTGGCGGAGATTCCCAGCCACCTTGTTGATACTGCGCACGGGTCCATGTCGGAAATCGGCGAAAAACGGCGTTATGAGCCGGATCCCGAGTATTCGTACTCGCCCGAAGAGTTCACGCGGCGCGTCCGCGCCGGTACAGCGCCGTCGCGATCCTTAGCTCGTCCACCAAGCTCTCCGACGTATACGCGCCCACCTGCAAAACGGGGCGGGGACAGCAACCCGATGCTTGGCCGAAGAGTTCGCCACGCTACGTATGGCGTCGGCACGGTAGTCGCAGTAGAGGGTGACGACGAAGACCGCCGCGTTTCTGTAAGTTTTCCTGGTCGTGGAACAAAAAAGTTCATCGAGCGCTACGCGCAACTCGAACAGATGTAGCCCAGTCCCAGTTGCGTGTCTTTCACGTTCAAGGTACAGTCGTGCTCGCAAAGATCCCCGCAATCATGTTCGCGAAAGTGTCTCGAAATTGCCTTGCGAACCGTGACTGACGCGATCGGAGACCGTGGGTGGCATCGCAACTCTTCCGTCGTAAAGGCATCGACCAACTTATTTCCGATTGCGAAAACGCTGAAGTCCGCTTAAAAAAATCTCTTGGATGGCTCAGCCTCACTTCACTTGGGATTGGCGCGGTCATCGGCTCGGGAATCTTTACCGTGGTCGGCACCGCAATAGCCGGCCAAAAACTGGAAGTGTCCTCCGTTCTCAACGCCCCGCTGCTGCAATATCTTATTTATCATTCCAAGTCCTTCGGCCGGCCCGGGGCAGGGCCAGCCATCGCCATTTCTTTCATCCTTGTCGCCATAGTTTGTGGCTTCGCTTCGGTGTGCTATGCGGAGCTCGCCGCAATGATTCCGATTGCGGGCAGCGCGTACACCTACACGTACGCCACCATGGGCGAACTCATCGCGTGGATCATTGGCTGGGATTTGATTCTCGAATATGCGGTCAGCAATATGGCCGTCAGCGTGGGATTTTCCGCGCACCTGGTTGGCTTGTTGGATTGGTTCGGCTTTCACCCGGATCCCAAATGGATTTCTCCCGCGTATCTTCCAAGCGGCCTCCCAGATCTGCAAGGAAACATGCTTTACGGACCGGGCTGGCATTTTGGGTTCAACTGGCCCGCTTTTATTATCGTAATGCTCCTCACCGTCGTGCTGGTTCGTGGAATCAAGGAGTCCGCGCGCACCAACAACATAATGGTGCTGCTCAAGATCGTCGCCATCCTCGTTTTTGTTGGGTTCGCCGCGCGTTTCGTGCATCCCGCAAATTGGCATCCTTACGCGCCAAATGGCTGGCCGGGCATTCTCACCGGCGGCTCCATCGTTTTCTTTACCTATATTGGTTTTGATTCGGTCTCGACGGCAGCGGAAGAATGCAGAAATCCGCAACGCGACTTACCCATCGGAATCCTGGCAACCCTGGTCGTCTGCACGGTGCTGTACATCGCGGTGGTCGTGGTGCTCACCGGGCTGGTGCCGTGGCAAACTTTGCTGGATGACGCCGCGCCGGTGGTTAACACCCTTAAAAAACTTAATTTCCACGGCGTCCGCCTGGTGGTCCTTCTCGGCGCGCTCACCGGCATGATTTCTTCCCTGCTTGTCTTCCAACTCGGACAAGCGCGCGTCTGGTTTGCAATGTCCCGCGATGGCTTGCTTCCTAAAATTTTTGGCCACATTCATCCGCGGTTTCAAACACCTGATTTCTCCACATGGATGGCGGGTTTTGTGGTGGGCATCCCCGCTGGTCTGCTGGATATCGGAACGCTGGCGGATCTTTCCAACATCGGAACGTTGTTTGCGTTCGGGCTCGTCGCGGCGGGGGTTTTAATTTTGCGCTATCGCGAACCAAACCGCCACCGCAGTTTTCGCGCGCCGGGTGGTCCCATCGCGCCGGTTCTCACCATTTTGACTTGCCTGCTGCTGATGGCCGGTCTTCCGATAATGAATTGGATTCGATTCTTTAGCTGGCTGGTGATAGGGCTAGTGCTTTATTATTTCTATGGCCGCAAAAAGAGCACCCTGCGTCTTTCCGCTAAGTGAGGTTACTTCATTGATCGGTTCGAGTTTCTGTTCGCGGAGAAAGCTACAACGACGGATTGTTTCCCGTTGTCCTGGGGATGCGGCGCTTTTCGTCACGCTCATATTTTTTATTTTCTACCCGGTGTCCACCAGGGCTTGGGGAAAAAGCGCGCAGAAATTGGTAGTCAATCAGGCCATTGACACGCTACCTCCAGAACTCCGCCCTTTTTTTGAGGCCAATCGTGCCTATTTGGTGCAGCACGTAACTGATCCCCTGGAAATCGCCGAAAAAAAATCTCCCGAAAAACACAATCATTTCGTGATGCTCGACAGATACGGCCGGTTCCCTTTTGATGCCCTGCCGCGCAGTTACAAGGCTGCGCTTTCGAAATACGGCAAATCCAAGATTGAATTGACCGGCGTGCTTCCCTGGGAGATAGGGGTCTATGGCGAAAAATTGACCGAAGCGCTCAAGGCCGGACGCTGGGAAGAAGCCAAACTAAATGCCGCATTTCTTGCCGATTATGTTGCAGAGGCGCGCGATCCTTTCAATACTACGGAAAATTTTGCCGGTCAGCTGACCGGCCAGGCCAATATCAATGAACGCTTCGGAACCACATTGATCGATCGCTACTCTTCGTTTTTTCCAATGCGGCCGAACGATGCTGCGTTTATCAGCGACACCACCGATCACGCCTTCGAGGCCTGCATTAGCTCGCACAGCTGGTTGGAGCCGATTCTTTTGGTGGACCGCAACGCCAAACGTGGCAAAAAATCTTATAACGACGACTACTTCGATGTTTTCTACAATCAATCCGCGGCAATTTTAATTCGCCAACTTTCCGAGGCGGCCACTGACGTCGGTTCCTACTGGCTGACCGCGTGGATCAACGCCGGCAAACCGCAATTGCCGCACTGAGTAGCCGTCGACGAAAGAATGCATTCTCCTCGCATCGCTTCCCTGCCTAAAGCTGAATTGCATTTGCATCTCGAAGGGTCTGTGCGGCCCGCAATCGTTGCAGCGCTCGCTGCTCGACACGGTATTTCCGTAACTGAGGAAGAGGTGCGCCAGCGGTACAATTACGCGGACTTTGCGGGATTTATCAACGCGTTTAAATGGGTCACGTCTTTGCTGCGTGATCCGCAAGACTACGCGCTTATCGCCCAGGACCTCGCGGAACAGTTGCTGGCCCAGAACGTGATTTATGCGGAGGTAACGCTTTCCATCGGTGTCATGCAGCTTCGCCATCAGCAGGTCGAAGCAAATTTCGAAGCGATACTTGCCGCTACAGCGCCTTATCTTGCGCAGGGCCTGCGATTCAATTGGATTTTTGACGCGGTGCGGCAGTTTGGCCCGGGGCCCGCCATGCAAGTTGTGGAAGCAGCCCGTAGCGTGAACAACAAATCGATAGTTGCGTTCGGTATCGGTGGAGATGAATTAAGCGTTCCTTCCGAGGAATTTCGCGCCGTCTATGATCGCGCCGCTGAAAATGGTTTCCACCGTCTCATACACGCCGGTGAAACCGGTGGCCCGGAGAAAATTCGCGAGGCCATCGAAATCCTCGGCGTCGAACGCATCGGACACGGCATCGCCGCCATTCATGATCCGGCGCTGATGGATCTCCTCGCTTCACGGCAGATCCCACTGGAAATTTGTCCCACCAGTAATCTTTGTACCGGCGCGCTCGC
Source organism: Candidatus Dormiibacterota bacterium (assembly GCA_035602385.1). Lineage (GTDB taxonomy): Bacteria > Acidobacteriota > Terriglobia > Acidiferrales > UBA7541 > Acidiferrum. Next base: position 10,684 of record DATNME010000004.1, on the reverse strand, counting down.
TCGCCAGCTTCACCAGTCCCATGCCACGCTGAGGGACCATCCGCTTGCTAAATTGTTTCGTCACGGTATTCCAATTCTGATTTCTACTGACGACCCCGCCATGTTCCATACTACGCTGTCCGGCGAATATGAACGGGCGCAGGATATGGGTCTCACGGAAGAGGAGCTTGCCCGGCTTGTAGGCCTAAGTTTTAACCATTCTTTTAGCGGCGGCTGAGCCACCCTCGATTTTCAACCTTTCAACCGCCGGCACTCAACCTGCTATAATTTCTTTATGAAAGCACACGTCTGGGTGATGCCGAAACGTACGGTACTTGACCCCCAGGGCCAAACGATTCATCACGCTCTTTCCGGGCTTGGCTACGTCGCGGTTCAAGACGTCCGCCAGGGAAAATTCTTTGTTCTCAATCTCGATGGCTGGAGCCGCGACGAAGCGCAAAAGCAGGTTGAGCGTATCTCCAGTGAAGTTCTCACCAATTCCGTCATCGAGGAATACCGTTTCGAGATTGTCGAATAGGCCAAAGCTCTTTCGCCGGCCCGCCATCTCAGCAGTGTCAGGCCTTACAATATTCTTAGGAGAATCCCGGGAATGTGCGGAATTGTCGGTTACATCGGCCCTAAAAAAGTAGTTCCGGTCATCATCGAAGGACTGCGCAAGCTGGAATATCGCGGCTACGATTCCGCGGGTATCGCAGTGGTCAGCGCGGACGGGAAACTTGAACTTCGCCGCGCTCCTGGCAAGCTTAAAAATTTAGAAGAGGTCATTCAAGCCCATCCGATCGAGGGCGTATACGGCATCGGTCACACGCGCTGGGCCACGCACGGCCGTCCCACCGAGGAAAATGCGCACCCGCATCGCGATTGCACCGGCAAGCTGGTGGTGGTGCACAACGGCATCATTGAAAATTATCTGGAATTAAAAGAAATGCTCCAAGCCGAGGGGCACAAGTTCGTCACCGAGACGGACACCGAAGTTGTCGCTCACCTGGTGGAAAAACACATGAAGCGCGGCGTGCCGCTCGAGGACGCGGTTCGCAAATCACTTAAAGAGCTTCGCGGAATTTATGCGCTGGTATTTCTTTCCGCCGATGATCCTCACAAGATTGTCGCCGCGCGGCTCGGTCCACCTTCCGTCATTGGACTGGGCGACGGCGAATATTTCGTCGCCAGTGATATTCCCGCGCTGCTGCAGCACACGCGCGAAATGTTTTTTCTGCAGGATGGCGATATCGCCGTGCTCACCAAGGGGGGCGTCCGCGTAATGGATCACGACGGCAAGGCCGTCGAGCGCCCGGCGCACCACGTCTCCTGGGATCCCATCATGGCCGAAAAGGGCGGCTACAAGCATTTCATGCAGAAAGAAATTTTCGAGCAACCGCGCGCCATTCGCGACACGTTGCTCGGGCGCATTTCGCAGGATACTGGCCAAATTTTTCTGGATGAAATGAAACTTACCGCGGAGCAGTTCCGCGAATTTCAAAGCGTTCGCATCGTGGCCTGCGGCACCAGTTGGCATTCCGCGCTCGCCGGCAAGTTCATGATCGAACAGTTGGCGCGCATTCCCGTGGAGGTGGATTACGGCAGCGAATTCCGCTACCGCGATCCTATTCTCGATTCCAAGACTCTTACGGTATGCATCAGCCAGTCTGGTGAAACTGCTGACACGCTCGCGGCACAACGCGAAGCCAAGCTCAAGGGTTCTCCTACGCTGGCGATCTGCAATGTGATGGGCTCGATGATCACTCGCGAAGCCGCGGGAACTATTCTCACGCATGCCGGCCCGGAGATTGGCGTAGCTTCCACCAAAGCGTTTACCGCGCAATTGACCGCCATTATGCTGCTGGCCATTCATTTGGGAAATTTGCGCGGCAAACTTACGCCGCAGGCCGCCATCGCTCTGCTCCAGGAATTCACGCGCATTCCGCACAAAATGGAAACTATTTTGCAAGCCGATGAAACCGGCTTCTACGAAAAACTTGGCCGCCAGTTTTTCCGTTTTACCGATTTCCTCTATCTCGGCCGCGGCATTCACTACCCCATCGCGCTCGAAGGCGCGCTCAAGCTAAAGGAAATTTCTTACATCCATGCCGAAGGCTATCCCGCGGGTGAAATGAAGCACGGGCCCAACGCGCTCATCGACGAAAATCTTCCGGTGGTGGTGCTTGCCACCCACAATCCGGCGGAGCCCGATTCGGTCACGCGTTACGAAAAAAGCGTTTCCAATATTCAGGAAGTCAAAGCGCGCGACGGCATTGTAATCGCCATTGTTACCGAGGGTGACCATCTCGCTCGCAGCGCTTCCGACCATGTAATCGAGATTCCCGTTGCGCCGGAACTACTCGTTCCGCTCCTGGAGATTATTCCTCTTCAGTTGCTTGCGTATCACATCGCTGTCCGCCTGGGCTGCGACGTGGATCAACCGCGTAACCTGGCTAAATCCGTCACCGTAGAATAAATAGTATTTTCCGCTAGAATAGATTCATGCGTGGGATGCTCTTGCGTTTGCTTTCTCGGTGTCTGCTCAGTCTTTTGCTTTCCCAAACAGCGTTTCCGCAAACTCCCGACACTACCGCTGCGTCCCTGCGGGAAATTCGAGCCGATGGCGTCAAGACTCTGAGCGCGGCGCAGGTTGTCTCTCTGTCTGGATTAGCGCCCGGAGCGCAAGCTTCCAAAAAAGATTTTCAGTCCGCTGCCGACCTGCTGCTGGCAACCGGGCTGTTCTCCAAAGTCGGCTTCAATTTTCAATCTCGACCTGACGGCGTCTATCTTACTTTCCATGTCGTCGAAGCGCCTCGTGTGCCCGTTTACTTTGACAATATTCCGTGGTTCAGCGATTCAGAATTAGCTGACGCTGTTCGCGCGAAACTTCCTTTCTTTGATGGCTCGTTGCCCGAGGCGGGCGCAGTCGTCGAGCAAGCAGCCGACGCCGTTAAGGCGTTTCTCGCAGCGCATTCACTGAACGTGGCTCTGGAGCACGCGGCTCAGCCGAACCCTTTGGGCGAAGGCAATGTCCAGGCGCTCCGCATCGTGGGCGCCACGCTGCAAATTTCGCAAATTGATTTCGGCGATCCGCAACTTGCGGCCTCCAAAGTTGTTCAGCAGCATCTATCCAACATTCGCAATAAGCCGTATTCCCGCTCGACCATTGATCTGTTTCTTTTCGAGGAGATTCGCCCGGTCTACCAGCAGAAAGGATATCTCCGTGCCAAACTTGGTCCGCCGGAAGTCCGCCTGACTGGCAATCCCAACCAGAAACTTCCCAGTCAGATCCCGGTCTTCGTTCCGATCGCTACTGGCCCCGTTTACCATTGGAAAGGAATTGAGTGGAAGGGAAACACTCTCATTTCTTCCATTACCCTTACTTCTTTCATCGGCCTGAAACCAGGTGACGTGGCCGACGGAATGACCATCGAACGCGGCTGGCAGCGCGTTAGCGAAGAGTATGGCCGGCGCGGCTACCTTGAGTGTAAAGTCGATCCCGCGCCTTCGTATGATGATGCTGAACACACCGTTTCCTACACCGTCACCATTCAGGAAGGCGCCGCTTTTCGATTTCATTCCTTATTGATCTCAGGAATGTCATTGGCAGGAGAACGACTGATCCAGCAAGCCTGGACTATGAAACCTGGCGATGTCTTCGACAAAAAAGTATTTGAGCAGTTTCTTACCAACTTGGAGTCCCATCGGCAGCTGATCTTCAAGGAATTGCCCGTTCACTACACCGAAGTCGGCCATTGGCTCGAAACCGACCCGGCCAAAGGCACGGTTGACGTTCTCCTCGATTTTAAATAAGCTCCGTCACCCTTACGCGCAACGCGTCGACTTGCAGGGAACATTTCGCCGTTTTATGCGTATCTTATTGAGGAGAACGCAATAATAGTCTCCATGAGGGTTGCCGGCATGAAAACATCGATTTCTCAAATTGCTTTAGGATTTGTTTTGCTTGCGTCGCCTGCCTGCGCCGGCAGGGTTTCTGCCATGCCCGCGCGCGCTGGCTCTTCAGAGACTTCCTTCGACCGCAATCTTGCGGTCTCGGGCCAAATCCGCGTAGAAATTTACAGCGGCTCCGGCGACGTTCGCGTTACCTCCGGCGCCAATGGCGCGGTGCACGTCCACGGTACTGTGCATTCATCCTGGTCGATTTTTGGAAGCGATGATACGCGCGTGCGCCAGATTGCTGCAAATCCTCCCATCGAGCAACGTGGCGATACCATTCGCATAGGCAAAGGCACCTCGGGCATTTCCAATCTTTCCATTTCCTATGTAATCGAAGTTCCCCACGACACGGAAGTTCTTCTCTCGGCCGCGTCCGGGTCCGTTTCCATTAGCGGTGTACGTGGACCACTGAAGGTCGAATCATCTTCGGGTTCCGTGCATGTCGAAAAAATTGACCGCGATACCACTATTGCAAGCTCCAGCGGTTCGGTTTCCGCTTCCGACCTCAGCGGCTATCTCCGCGCGTCTACTTCCTCGGGCAGCATAACGGTGTCGAACGTTAAAGAAGACGTGCGTGTGGAATCCTCTTCGGGCAGCATTGAAGTACATGATCCACACGCGCGCATCGAGGCGCAGTCTCGCAGCGGCTCGGTGCAAATTTATGGCGTCACCACCGACGCCAAAGCGCATTCGCAATCAGGAAACCTTACCTTGTCTGGCGACCCTGGCAAATCCGGTTATTGGAAGTTGGAAAGCAGTTCAGGAAGTGTTGACGTGGGCGTCCGCCCTAATTCCGCCTTTTTCTTTTCGGCGGAATCTAGTTCCGGCGCGATTCACACGGACATCCCCATTGTGATCGAAGAGCAGGGCAAGCATTCTCTTCGCGCGCATGTTGGCAACGGTGGAGGACGCGTGGAAGTGCGCTCCGCTTCCGGCTCGATTAACGTTCGCTCTGCGTCCTAGCTCGTCGCTCAATGCTTTTCGAACGACAACCTACTTATTATGTTTAAAGTATTCGACTTGGCGTAAGCGCTTTTCGGCTTCTGCCTTGCTCTTGTACGGCCCGCCCAGGTTCTTGCCCTTTTCCGAAACTACCTTGTAGCCTTCCTTCACTTTTTTGATCATGTTAGGCCTCTCAATCTAATTTCAGGTTCAATGGTAGAGAGGACCAATTCCGAATCTCAATACGTGAAAACCCCTAAAAAATCGACTGTCGCGGAAGCGGACTTCGAGGTAAAGCTCCCTAGCCGGCGGCCAGGATAACTTCGCGAGCCGCCACAATCGTATTAATGTGAATCTGCACGGTGTCTTCCACGCGCCGCGCGTACCCTCCCGCGAGCGTGCTCACAACTGGGATTCCGCGCTCATGGGCTTCCACGAACACTTGCCGATCCCGTCGTTTTAGGCCCCCTTTGCTCAGCTTCAATCCACCCAGCTGGTCTTCGCAGAATGGGTCAGCGCCTCCCACATAAAACAACATGTCAGGCTTGAATTCATCGAGCGACCGGTTTACGGCCCGCATCAGCGCGTATAAATATTCATCATCTTCCACCCCATCATCCATTCCCAAATCAACGTTTGAGGGCGGCTTGTACCCCGGATAATTATTTTCCTGATGAATGGATAGCGTAAACACGGAAGCATCATCCTTAAAAATCGCTGCCGTCCCGTTCCCGTGATGTACATCCGTATCTACCACCATCGCTTTGCCAATCGCCCCGTCATGCTGCATGCGGCGTATCGCCACCGCCACATCATGAATCGCGCAGAATCCCTCGCCAAATCCCGCGTGCGCGTGGTGGAATCCTCCGCCGATGTTTGCGGCAAATCGATCGCGCAACGCATTTTGCGCCGCCAGAATCGTTCCGCCAGCCGCCAGCCAGAACGCCTCCGCCAATTCGCGCGAGTAGGGCACTTCCAGCTTCATAATCTCGCTGAGTGTCAACGTCCCGGTTTGCAGCTTGCGCACCCAGTCTTCGGTGTGCACGCGCAATAAATCTTCCTCACTCGCCGCCTCCGGCCGCAGGAAATCCTGCTCGTCGGCAACTCCTTGTTTTTTTAGCTGCTCGGCAATCAACCGGAATTTTTGGGAAGGAAAAATATGCGCGCCAAGATTAAGGTCGTAGCCTTCGTGATAGACCAGCTTAAAGGGCAGCATCACACAGAAGAGGTCTTAGTTCTCGCGGTCCAGGATGAAATCAGGCAGCGTCATCAGTGCCCGCGTGTATTCGGAGTCGCCACGTCCTTCGATGCACGCCTTAGCTTTTTGCGCGTACTCATGAGCCAGATTTCGCGTGCGCTCCAGCGCGCCGGAATCGTGCACCAGCGCTACAATCGTTTCCGGCCGCACGGAGTTAAATTCTTTTTCTTCCAGGACTCGTTTAACCAATTCGCGCGCCTCGCGATGTCCGTTTTCCATCGCAAAAATCAGCGGCAGCGTAACTTTGCCTTCTTTCAAGTCGCTCAACACCGGCTTCCCCAATTGTTTGGACGAAGCCGTGAAGTCCAATAAATCATCGACCAGTTGAAACGCCAGCCCCGCGTAGCGCCCGTAGTCCGCCAGCGCTTCTTCCTCTTCGCCTTCCAGGCCGCCAAGCACCGCGCCCAATCGCGCGCATCCGCTGAATAAACACGCCGTTTTATACGTTGCCAGCCGCAACGCATCCTCTTCATTCACGTCGATGCGCCCAATCTTCGCCAGTTGAATCAACTCGCCTTCCACCATCTTCTGTGTAAGGTCGATCAGCACATCCAATATTCGAAAATTTCTTTCCTCTAGTGCCATTTGGAATGACTGCATGTACAGCCAGTCGCCCGCCAAAACGCTGCGATGGTTTCCCCACCGCGAATTTGCGGACGGTCGTCCTCGCCGGGTATCCGCGCTATCGATCACGTCGTCATGAATCAGCGTCGCGCTGTGCAACAGCTCGACCACCGCGGCCAACCGGATCGCGCCTTTGCTGCGTCGTCCCGCCGCGTGTGCGTTGCAAAGCAGCAGCAGCGCCGGTCGAACGCGCTTCCCTCCACCGCCCAGCAAAAAACTGGTGATCTCTGAAACCGGCTCGAATGCGGCGGAACTTTGCCGCGCCAGTTCCTCCTCAACCATCACGAGGTCGTCCCGCACGAGGTCAAAAATCTCTTTAGCCGTGAGCAGCGCGATGGCTTTCCTCCTGGCCTCGAAATGGACCCGCTGAATCGCTTCTAGTGCGAATCTCACTTTGCAGAAGCATTCCCCTGGTCCAATCGAAAAAAACGCCGGAAATTATTGGTTGTGGCCGAGGCCACATCTTCCGCGCTTAAGTTTCTCACACTCCCAATCACCTTTGCTACCTCCGCCACATACGCAGGCTCGTTTCGCCTGCCCCGATACTCTTGCGGCGCCAAATAGGGCGAATCCGTTTCGATCAGCATTCGTTCCAACGGCAGCTCCCTGGCCACGTCGCGAATACTTTGCGCCTTTGGATAAGTACAATTCCCCGCGAAAGAAATCACGAATCCCATGTCCAGGCCGCGCTTGGCATCTTCCAGCGTGCTTCCAAAGCAATGCAAAACGCCGCCCAGTCCCGTGCTGTTCCACTCTTTTTCCAATTGATCTAAGCAGTCAGCCCACGCATCGCGGCAGTGAATAATAAGCGGCAGCTTGCGTTGCGCCGCCAGCTCCATTTGCTCGCTGAACACTCGCGCTTGCACATCCTTCGGCGAATCGTCGTGGTAATAATCCAGGCCAATCTCGCCCCAGGCAATCACCTTGGGATGCTTCGCCAGCCGCGCCAGTTCATCTAAATGTTCCTGCGTAACCTCTTTTGCCGAAGTTGGATGAATGCCCACCGTGGCGTAAATCCAGTCATATTTTTCAGCAAACGGAATTGCCGCATCCAATTTCTCCGGCCCAGGACCCGTGCCTATCGCCAACACGTTCGCAACGCCGCCCGCCCGCGCCCGCTCCAGCATGGCCTCGCGGTCCTCGGCAAACTGCGGAAAATCAATGTGCGCGTGGGAATCGATCAGTTCCATCTTTGGACTTTTGTCAATCAGCCTGATTGTGCGCCGCCGTCGCAGCGAGCTCGCACGGCCTGCTACTTGAGCCGCGCTCCCACTTCCACATCTTCAGCAAATCCCGCCAGCACTGGCCGCCCTTCCGGCCCCACGGACGCCGCAATAATCATTCCGTTGGACTCCACGCCACGCAGTTTTCTCGGCGCAAGATTCACCACCACCGCCACTTTCCGCCCGATGAGTGCTTCCGGCTCATAAAATTGCGCGATGCCCGCGCAAATTTGCCGGACCTCCGTGCCGATATCCACGGTCAGCTTCAATAATTTGTCCGCACCGACGATTCGTTCCGCCGTTTTGATCTGCCCCACGCGCATCTCGACTTTCGCAAAATCTTCAATCCCAATTTTCTCCGGAGCAGTTGGCGCAGCCGCACCGGCCGGGGCGGGTGCCGCGCTGGCCGGACCGGCCGTCTCACCTGCCGCTGCTGCCACCGATTTTGCCGCCGGATTCTGTAGTTCATTTTCCATCGCTTCAATCCTCTCCATCGCTTCTGATTTTTCCACTCGTGGGAACAACGCCTGCAGCTTCCCAATTTGCGTACCTGCCGCAAGTTGCCCCCACCGCAATTTATCCAACTCCTGCGCGCCTAATCCGCCGGTCTGGCCCAATAATGCCCACACTTTTGCGGTGCTCTCCGGTAAAACCGGATGCGCCAGCATCGTGACGATGCGCAACAATTCCGCCGTGGTCCACAAAATTGTTCCGCGCCGTTGCGTTTCCGCGTCGCTTTCTCCGAGCGTCCACGGCTTCTCCACGGTTAAATATTTATCGGCCGCGGCGACGAGCGACCAGATCACTTCGAGAGCCCGCGAAAACTCGAACGCATCGTAGTGCTTCAGCACTTCGCCGATCGCCGCTTGCGCCGCTGCGGACAATGCGTCATCCTGCGCCAAGAATCCGCCGGCTTTCGGCACTTTCCCGCCGCAGTTTTTCTCAATCATCGTCGCCGTTCGGCTTGCCAGATTCCCCAGCCCGTTCGCCAGGTCGCTGTTATAGCGGGCGATCAGCGCCTCGCGGCTGAAGCTGCCGTCCGCGCCAAACACAATTTCACGCAGCAGAAAATATCGCAACGCATCCACGCCCAGCACTCCGGTAATCGGCTGCGCCGACTGAATATTTCCCCGCGATTTCGACATCTTTTCGTCCTGAAACAATAAATGCCCGTGCGCAAAAATCTTTTTCGGCAGCTCCAGTCCCGCAGCCATCAAAAACGCCGGCCAATACACCGCATGGAAGCGGATAATTTCCTTACCCACCAGATGCACATCCGCCGGCCAGTAGCGCTTGAATTCTTCTTTCCTGAGCGGGTATCCCACCGCGGTAATGTAATTCGTCAGCGCGTCCGACCACACGTAGAAAACGTGTTTCTCGTCCCCCGGCCACGGAATCCCCCACTTCAGCGACGTCCGGCTGATCGACAAATCCCTCAGCCCGCCGCGCACGAAAGAAAGTACTTCATTTCGCCGCGCCTCCGGCTGAATAAAATCCGGATGCTTCTCGTAATAATCCAGCAACGGCTTCTCGAATTTCGACAGCTTAAAAAAGTAATTTTCTTCCTTCACGCGCTCGGTCGGTCGTCCGCACTCCGGGCAATTTGCTCCGGGCGTGGCGTCCTCGATGTACATCTCGTCGTAAACGCAATAATTTCCTTCGTAGTGGCCCTTAACCACAAATCCGTTGTTCTGAATCTCGCGAAATAAATGTTGTACCGCGTGCGCGTGCCGCGTCTCCGTAGTCCGTATAAACCGGTCCACGCGTAATCCCAATTCTTTCCACAAATCCCGGTATTCCGCCGCGACGCGATCTACAAACTCAATCGGCGACTCATCATTCTTCTTCGCCGAGCGTTCCACTTTCTGCCCATGCTCGTCCGTTCCAGTCAGAAAAAGTACGTCGAATCCGCGCATTTGTTTATAACGCGCGATGGCATCCGCCGCGATCGTGGTATACGTGTGCCCTAGATGCGGCCGCGCGTTCACGTAGTAAATCGGCGTCGTAATATAGAATTTCGGCTTCTCTGCGGCCATTTTTCTCGTCTGTCCCCGTCAATTCCGGTGTATTTGCATACTATCGGCGCACTCCAAGCCTGTCAAACCGCGCGATTTTTATTCTGCCGGCCACTTCGCCTGTATCCGCAGCCACTATTCGCGCATCACAATGAACATGGAATTTCGTCAACTAGGTCACTCAGGTTTGCAGGTTCCGGTCCTCAGCTTCGGCACCGGCACTTTCGGCGGCGGCACGGAATTTTTTCGCGCGTGGGGTGCCAGCGATACCAAGGAAGCCACCCGTCTCATCGACATCTGCCTAGAAGCGGGCGTCAATTTTTTCGATACTGCCGACATTTACTCCGACGGCCTCTCTGAAGAAATCCTGGGCAAAGCCATCGCCGGGCGCCGCAACGACCTGCTCATTTCCACGAAAGCCACTTTCCGCCTGGGCAAGGGTCCCAATGATGTCGGCTCCTCGCGCTACCATCTCGTTAAAGCTTGCGAAGCCAGCTTGCGCCGTCTCAATATCGAGACCATCGATGTCTATCATCTTCACGGTTTCGACGCGCTCACCCCCGTCGAAGAAACCTTAAGCACGCTCGATAATTTGGTGCAAAGCGGCAAGGTCCGCTACATCGCTTGTTCCAATTTTTCCGGCTGGCATCTGATGAAGTCGCTTTCCATTTCCGAAAAATTTGGCT
>DATNME010000003.1:0-2336 GCA_035602385.1 Candidatus Dormiibacterota bacterium | reverse complement strand
GTTCTAAAAGATAATTTTGACACTGCGGACATGCCTACAACCGCGGGCGCCCTCACACTTAAAGGTGCGCAGCCTGAAAAGGACGCTTTCGCTGTCAAACGGCTTCGCGAAGCCGGTGCGCTCATTCTTGGCAAGGCCAACTTGCAGGAATTTGCCAGCGGCGGCATCTCCGTAAGTTCGCTGGGCGGACAGGTGAAAAATCCGTATGATCTCACCAGAACGCCAGGCGGCTCTTCCGGCGGGACGGGCGCTGCTGTCGCCGCGAACTTCGCAGCTGCAGGCACCGGGTCGGATACCGGCGGCTCCATCCGTTCCCCTTCTTCCGCAAACAGTCTGGTAGGACTCCGGCCAACCCGCGGCTTAATCAGCCGGGATGGTATAGTGCCGGTGTCTTTTACCCAGGACACCATTGGCCCCATGACCCGCAATGTCGCCGACACCGCAAGATTATTAGACGTTATGGTTGGATACGATCCGAATGATCCCGTGACTGCTTTTGGTGTCGGCAATATTCCGGAAACCTACACGACGTTCCTCCAAAATGGGTTGAAGGGAGCTCGCCTTGGCGTGCTTACGAACTTATTTGGCAGCGGACCGGAATACGAAGAAGTGAACGCGGTTATGGCCAAAGCTATTGACGCGCTAAAGGAACAAGGCGCGGTGATTGTCCGCCTCGAAGACGCGGCCCTCGACACGGACACGTTGACCGCGAAATTTCGTCTGAACGAGCCGGAGTTCAAGACCGCGCTAAACCGCTATTTACAGCAGCAGGGTTCGCACGTGCCTGTGCATTCGCTCGCGGAAATCATTGCTTCCGGCCAGTACCACAAGCCGACACTAGAGAAATTCTTCGCTACGGCTCAGAGTTATGAAGATGGCGCCAATTCCGCGGACTATAAAGATCGCCGCATGAGAATGGATGAAATCAGGATTGAAGTGGCCAACCTAATGGCGAAAAATCAACTGGATGCGCTGGTGTATCCCCATCAAAAATGTTTGGTTCTTCCCATTGGGGCAACGTTTCAGAAAGACCGCAATGGCGTTATCGCTGCTCTGGCAGGCTTCCCGGCCATCGAAGTGCCCGCTGGTTTTTCTACGCCGACGGCAGATGCTCCTATCGGGGTGCCGGTGGGGATGGAGCTTCTCGGCCGTGCGTGGGCCGAGCCCGAATTGATAAAACTCGCCTTCGGTTTTGAGCAGGCGACGCACCTGCGAAAGCCGCCAGTTTCCACGCCAGAGTTGCCGGCGCCATGATGCTCGGACTTTGAGGCCCAAAAACGAATTGTTCCGCGTAATGAAAGCGTTGGCAGAGACTTAGCCGATTTTTTGGCGGCGTGTGAAAACAAATTGCGATTAAGATAAATTAATGCTGAATTCAGGTATCCAGCCATCTCGTAGCATAACCTCAGTTCTCGCATTTTCAATGCTGCGCCGTTCGTGCTTCAAAGGAGCTAACCCAAGCGATGCTTCTCCCGGCCGCCACCGCCCCTGAAACAATTTCACCTCCGCGCAAAAGGCCCTTCTACATGGGCCTCTCCTTCCAAGTGCTGCTCGGCGTGGCCATTGCCATCATCCTCGGTTATGTCAGCCCCGCTAGCGCCGTGGCCATGAAGCCGCTCGGCGATGCCTTTATCCGTTTGATCACCATGATCATCACCTTGGTCATCTTCTGTACCTTAGTCACCGGAATCGCTGGCATGGAGGACATGAAGAAAGTCGGCCGCGTCGGCGGCAAAGCCCTTCTGTATTTCGAAGCGGTCTCGACGCTTGCCCTGCTCATCGGACTCGTCGTGGGCAATGTGGTGCGTCCCGGCAGCGGTTTTAACATTGATCCCGCCACGCTGGACGCTAAGGCCGTGGCCGAATATGCCGGCCAGGCCAAAACCCAAAGTGTTACGCAGTTCCTCGTCCACATCATTCCGAACACCGTTGTCGATGCATTCACTCGGGGAGACATCTTGCAAGTGCTGTTCGTCTCTCTTCTATTCGGCTTCGCTTTGTCGCTTGCCGGCCCGCGCTGCAAACCGCTCGTCGATCTCTTGGACGCCCTGACCCGCGTCGTCTTTGGCGTGGTCGCCATCTTGATGCGCTTCGCCCCCATCGGGGCTTTTGGCGCCATGGCCTTCACTATCGGCAAATACGGTCTGGCTTCCTTGGGTCCTCTCGTCAAATTGATGGCCACGCTCTACATTACGTCGATACTCTTCGTCATCCTCGTGCTGGGGAGCATCGCTCGCGTAGCAGGCTTCGGAATCCTGCGCTTCCTCTGGTTTCTTCGCGATGAAATTCTCCTCGTGCTGGCCACGAGTTCCTCGGAACCCGCGTTGCCCTCGCTC
>DATNME010000002.1:0-2570 GCA_035602385.1 Candidatus Dormiibacterota bacterium | reverse complement strand
TCGACGATGGTGACGCTCGACTTCTACAAGAAGTTTCGTCCGGCGGCCACTGAGTCGCAGCTCGTCTTTTTCGGGAGGGTAGCGACCGGAGTAATGGTTCTTCTGGGACTTTTGTGGGTTCCGTATATTCACTATCTCAGCCCGCAGCTTTATATCTATCTGCAGAGCGTGCAGGCGTACATCAGCCCGCCGATTGCGGTGTGCTTCATTTTCGGGATTCTTTGGCCGCGCTTGAACGGACAAGGGGCCATCAGTTCGCTCTTGGTGGGTTTTGTTCTAGGCACCGTGCGCTTCGTCTTCGAAGTGCTGGATAGGACCCGCCATTATGATTCCGGCGCCATCCGGTGGCTCGTGGACATGAACTTTTTGCACTACGCCATTTTGATGTTCGTCGTCTGCACGTTCGTGCTGATCGGCGTCAGCATGATGTATCCGGCGCCCGAGCGGAAAAAAATCGCGGGACTGACGTTTGCGACCGTGGGCGAGAAACTCGCGACTACGGATGTGAATACGCCGCATCTCCAACGAGAAACGTCAACGGAACGCTTGTTCAACGTGGCGTTTACGGGAGTTCTGATCGCCACGGTGGTTGGCTTGTGGATCTATTTCCGCTAGTAACCGCTCCCGGGAACGAATTATGGGCACAGCTGCCATTCGAACACTGAAACCCAACGTCACGCAGAAGGAAGCCGTCCAGGCTTTCTCCGCGCCGGGCTTTGCCGCGGTGTACTGGCGCATGCGCATCGGCCCTTTGCAAAAGATTGCGGATGCTTACGTGCCGTTCTGGCTTTATCGCGTCCGTTACCAACTCGGTAGAACGCCGCACGCGCGGTTGTTCGCGCTCGATGCGGTAGATGGCTCGCTCGACCTTTTTGAATTCCCGCGAATTCCCGAACAGCATGAACTCGTTTCCGTGGATAGCCGCAACCGGATGATGCCGTCCCTCACCGCAGAACGCGCCGAGGAAATTCTGCGCGAGAAGGTTCTGCGTGTTGTTTTCCAGCAAGGATTCTTCAAGCTTCGCGAGGCCCGGCTGGAGATTGCGCGTGAGCCAGGCGAAATGTATCTTCCCTATTGGCTTGGTTTTTACGGTGGCAGCGGATCGGTGCGCTGCCGCGTGCTGGACGCAGTGAGACGCCGAATCGAAGGTGCAAAGGCGTCGGCGTTTTTCGAACAGTGGCTCGCAGCTTGATACGGCGGGGCGGTGCCGGATCGTTTCTGCCCAAGTAGAAAACACACGCAATCGTTCTTCGCTTTTCTTCACGTCCTGGGAGGATGGAAATGATAGGGTTTGCTCGTTGCGTCGGAATTGGTCTGCTTGTCTCCGCTCTCGGGTGTGGAATTGCGGTTGCGCAAGGCTGGCAACACCTTGGCAAGGTTCAGCGCGTCGAAAAGCTGAAAGATGGCGTTGAGTTAACGGCCGGCGCAGCGAAAGTGCGCATCACAGTATTCCGCGATGGCGTGTTCCGCGTGCGCCTCGCCCCCAACGGTACTTTTCCCAAGGATTCTTCCTGGGCAGTGATTGAATCGCCCGAACCTCCGGCCTTCAAGATTGAAGAAAGCCAGAAGGAAATACGAATCAGTGCGGGAAACGTAGTCGCCACCGTTCAGCGGTCACCCCTGCTGATCAATTTCTCTGATGCTGCTGGAAATGTCCTTCTCGCCGACGAGCCCAGGCTGCCTATGGCCTGGAATGGGCAGCGGATTCACGTCTGGAAGAGAATGCCTCTGGACGAAAACTACTACGGACTGGGCGACAAAGCCGGCCCCATGAATCGCCGGAATCGCGCCTTTACAAACTGGAACACCGATGAATTCGGCTGGCAGGAGTCGACGGACCCTCTGTATAAGACCATTCCCTTTTTCATCGGGCTGCGCAAGGGCTTGGCGTATGGCGTTTTTTTCGACAACACCTATCGCAGCGTTTTTGATTTTGGAAAAGAATCGCAGGACTTCTTTTCCTTCGGCGCCGAAGGCGGCGAGCTCAACTACTATTTTATTGCGGGCCCGGAACCGAAAAAAATCGTCGAAGAATATACCGCCATGACAGGACGCTCCCCACTGCCTCCTCTCTGGACGCTGGGCTACCAGCAAAGCCGTTATTCGTACTATCCGGAGTCGCGCGCGCGGGAGATCGTCAAAACGCTGCGTGAAAAGAAAATACCCGCCGATGCCATCTACTTCGACATCGATTATCAGCAGGGCAATGCCCCTTTCACGATCAACCGGGAATACTTCCCCACTTTCGAGAAAATGATTTCCGATTTTCGCGCCCAGGGCATGCACACGATCTTGATCACCGACCTGCACATCAAGAAAGATCCCAACCACGGTTACGCGCCTTACGATTCCGGAATGAAGAACGATGTGTTCGTGAAGAATCCCGATGGATCGACTTATGTTGGCGTCGTTTGGCCGGGCGCAAGTGTGTTTCCTGATTTTACTTTGTCGCGTGTGCGGGACTGGTGGGGCGGGCTCTACAAAGATTTCGTTGGCATGGGGGCAGCGGGCTTCTGGAATGACATGAATGAGCCGTCGTTGTTCGAGCGCGCCGATAAGACCATGCCGCT
>DATNME010000001.1:0-18216 GCA_035602385.1 Candidatus Dormiibacterota bacterium | reverse complement strand
TCTCCCTCGGGCCGCGCAAGCGCTCATCGCACTGATACGCGAACACCGCAAAGCGGTCGAAAGCACGGAAGCGGCGCATCACTAGCATGTGAGTAGGTGCAGTCGAGAGAAAACGCGAGAGACGCCCTTTAGCGAATGCTGAAGTTCATGCTACCGATAGCTTTGGAGATAACATTTTCCTGAATCTGAATAAGGTCGTTATCCGCGTAGGTCATACCCAACGCCGTGAAAATTTCGCCGTTTCGTTCGATAACTACCAGCGTACCGGACCAGTCGTGGTCCTCGGCCGTGCCGCGGTAGTGATACTCGACGGCGGGTAAACCGCCCACTACCGTTTTTCGTTCCGAAATTTGCCGGTAATTTCCGTAAACCTCGTGAAGCCTTTTTTCCGCAACGGCAGCTGCATCGGCAAGTTTGGCCTTGGTCTTTTCTCTTCCAACAACCATGAGTGTCGATTCGTTCGAGGTGCCCAGCGCCACGATTGCGTTGGGAACCGCGCTTCGGGCATCTTCAATCAGCGCCCAGCTCGGGGCTTTGTACATTCGAAAGCCGTGAGTGTAATTGGTGTATTGATTCCCAAGAATTTCTTCGCGGATCGCGGGCGGCTCATCTTTAGGCGGAGCGGGCGGAACAGCATTGGCGCCTATCGAAGTTACTGGTGAAGCCGTAGGCCTTAACGCTGGTGCATTCACCGGTTTACTTGCCGAATTTGCCGGCAATTCTGGTTTAACGGCCGCGTTAAGCATTTTTGACGGGCTGCTCTCGCGCCCGGTTTCCAATTCTGGTGTTGCTGATGCCCCATTTTTGGAGATTGCCGGGGTTGATTTTGCCTCAGGCACCGGTTCCGTCGATTTTGCGCTCCCGCCCGATGGAACGATGGAAGCAATTTTGTCTTTTTCTACCAGCACAAAACCGTAGTCGGTCTTAACCTTAAACATGTTGTCTTCATAACCGACAATCACGCCATTCAGTTTTTTGCCGTCTTTCAGCCGAATTTCATCGGCAGATACAGAAAGCGAAAGCACGCACATGGCGCCTACGAAAATCCCAAGTTTCAGAAAGGTACACATCCTGAATGCCACCATAGGAAGAGTATCTAGCGCTACGTTAAGTTCCGCAATCTTCCTGGCGCCGGTGGTGTCCGTCCTGTTACCTCAGCCATAAGCGCGGGAGATGTTCCACCCGTAGCCGCCGCTAACGGAATTGATGCCGCAGCCGAGATACGGTTGGCCGTCTTTATCGGCCAGTGCCTGTGGACTCTGGTAAGCGTCGAAGTGCTTTGCGGTTACGCCAATCAGGCCCACCGGCACGCGACGGGTGCACAGCTTCGCAAACAAACTGCCTGCCGCGTCGAGAATTTCCCGTTCATCACTGCTAGGGCGGATGCGCACCACCTCGTACACAGAAAAATCATCGACGTAACGCACTCGCAATCCGACGGTATGGGCATGCTTTCCGTTTTCGCAGAGCGCCGAGCCCACTCGTTTGCTTAGATAGCGAATTAGCCCTGCGAGGCGCTCTCTGTCGAAGTCGCCGCCTTCAATGGTGGCTTCACGCGAAATACACTCTGAGGAGGAACGCTGCCGCAATTCGTTCCCATCCAAACCAAGCGCCCGCTCCCAAATTTGCTTGCCGATAGCGTCGCCAAAGACGGCTTGCAGCGCTGACTTTGGTACCCGACGCAACTCACCGACTGTGGTGATGGCGCGTTTGGCTAGCATCGCGCTGTGAACTTGGCCGATGCCGTGAATTTTTTCGGTCGGCAACGGCCTGAGAAAGGCTTCTTCCTCACCAGGTGCAACCAGTTGTAGCCCTGACCGACGATGCAGCCGGGAAGCGGTGGACGCCACGACTTTGGTGCGTCCCGCTCCGATGGAAACACTCAACCCAGTGCGGCACAGAATTTCGTATTGCATGCGCCGCAACGTTCCTTCGTAGTCGGGGTAAAGATCTTCGACGCCCGCAAAGTCCAGATAGAAATCGTCCTGATTTCCGGTTTCCACTACTGGCGTGTAACTCTCCAGAATGCTGCGGACGCGTTCCGCGAAATCCGCGTAGCACGCATAGTCCGCCGGAACAATGATTGCCTCCGGGCAGATGCTTAGCGCCTCGCGAAAGGTCATGCCGATTTTCACACCGCACAATTTCGCTTCATAGCTTGTTGCAACTACAACGCCTGGTCCTACCAGAACGGGCTTGCTCCGCAGCTTGGGATTCAGCACTTGCTCCACGGAAGCAAAAAAGCCGTCCAGATTTACGTGCACAATATTAGCAATCTTACCGGTGCGCGATTTGCTGAATCCAAACCATCGGGCTAGACTGCCCGAGACTTTTTTCGGCTCGGGATTTATTGGCTCTGAGCCGCCCTGATTGGGAACAGCGCATTCCTCGCTCGAATCAGCTTCAGCAGGGTCGGGCGGTGCATTACAGCCCGCTTGGCTGACTACATCAGGATCCTGGATGTTTTCGACACATACGTGCATGGCAGCTCCCGCAGGGAAATAAGGGCATATATACTCCTGGTAACAAAGACCGGCTCACCCGGTCTCGAAGTCGCGGAATCGCGTTGCACGCGATTCCGCGTCCTCGCTGCACACAGGGTTCTTTAACGAGCGGCAGCTCGGGAGAGTCCGAAGACAATGGAGCCACCGCCCGTTTCCCGTTTCCTCTACCGCAAAGCACTATAGGCGAATAAAAAGCGAAAGTCAATAGGTTTTCCATTGCCCGCTCAGAAAGAATTTGCCGCTACCGGCTTCAATCCTTGCTTGATGGATTTTCCCGTTGCCGCCCCAGTTGTATTCCGTAAAGATGGACGCCTGAGGCCAACGGATGGATCTGAATCTCTTTTTTGCCCTGCTTGGCGGACTGTTAGTCCTGGCATTTGTCGCCAACCGGCTGGTGCATTACACCGGCGTACCAGACGTGCTCGTTCTGATGGCCACAGGAGTCTTGATTGGCCCCGTGCTGCATCTGGTGAAACCCGAACTCTTTCAAGGTGTCACCCACGGTTTTGGGTCGTTGGCGTTAATGCTGATCCTATTTGAAGGCGGCTTAGACCTAAAGATCCGCGAAATCCTGCGACATTTTGCCGGCGGATTTTTTCTCTCTATTTTCAGCTTTGCGCTTAGCGCGCTGGGCACTGCGGTGGTTTGCCGCATGGCACTACATTTCGCTTGGATTCCCGCGCTGCTGGTTGGCGCGGTGCTGGGTTGTATCAGCAGCTCCATACTTTTGCCGGTTCTACAGCAGGTTAAGTTGCGGCGCGAAGTGAAGGTGATTCTCCTGGTGGAAGCGTCACTAGGGGATGCTATTGCGGTGCTCGCGGTAAGCACCCTTCTCGACTTAGCAGCCGGCGGCGTCGCATCTCCCCGTGCCATCGTCATCCATCTGACCCTGAGCCTGCTGATCGCCGTGGCTGCCGGCGTAGCGGCCGGTTTTCTGTGGGCTCGCCTATTGCCGGTCTTGTCTGAGCAGCGTTTCTGGCATGTGCTCACTTTTGCCGCAGTGCTCTTGGTGTATTCCGGAGTACACGCGGCTCGTGGAAATGAACTGGTCGGAGTGCTTGTTTTCGGCCTGGCGCTTTCGAATTTTCCCTATGCGCGCAGACGCGTGCATCTGGACGAAGGAGTAAAGGGCTCGGATTGGTTTTCTGAGGTACCCGTCAAGCCCGAGCACGCGCCATCGATGGAACACCATCAAGCGCAGATGTTGACGTTTCATGGTGAACTGGCGTTTCTGATTCGAACATTCTTTTTCGTGCTGCTTGGCAGCCTGGTGGAATTGTCTGGGCTTCGCAGAAATGCGGTACTCGCCCTGGGATGCTTCGGCGCTCTCTTTCTGGCGCGCTGGATCGCGGTTCAGTCCGGACGGTTGGCGTGGCGCAGGGTCACCAGCGAAGAGCGCGAGCTGATGATTTGGTTTCTACCTCGAGGCTTAATTACCGCCGTGCTTGGCATTCGCGTACTGGAAGGCCGCGGCGCGGAATTTGAATTTCTACCATCGTTGGCTTTTGCCATAATCTTGCTGACAAATTTAGTGCTGCTGGTGGGCACATTGCGCGCGCGGCGTATCGCTTCGAAGACAACCAGCGAGATTTCCTCGATAGATTCAGAAACCCTGACCTCGGATTCTATAGCTTGACAAAAGGGCCAATGAAGCGAAGTCTGTAGCTCCTATGAACAGCCCTCTGGTGTTTCTGTTCGCCTTTGCTATTGGTGTTGTTGCGGGGTTACGCACTTTTAGCGCGCCAGCCGCAATGGCTTGGGCCGCGCATTTGCACTGGGTTAATCTTGCGGGTACCTCACTTGCCTTTGTTCATTCGCGGATTACACTGGTTGTCTTTACAATCCTTGCGCTGGCCGAATTTGTGGGCGATCAATTGCCCGTAACACCGAACCGCACCAAGCCAGGACCTCTGGGGGCGCGAATCATTTCGGGCGCGTTCTGCGGAACCGCCGTCGGGCTTCTTGGCGGGCATTTGGTGGTCATAGGCGCGATTCTGGGCGCCCTCGGCGCCATCGTGGGCGCGTTTGGCGGCTATCAGACTCGTACACGTTCGGTGAAGGCGCTAGCAGTTCCAGATTTTATGATTGCCATCCCGGAAGACCTTTTGGCTCTGGCAGCGGGTTTCTTGATTTTTTCGCGATTCTAAGCGCTACGATTTCCTAAAGCGCTTTTCGCAGTACTAACTCCAGAGGTGAACTCTGACTTCGCGCCAACTTTGCGACGCCGTTATTATTGGGTCGGGCCAGGGAGGCACGCCTCTGGCTATCGCATTAGCCGAAGCTGGAAATCAAACCGTTTTGGTCGAGCGCGAACACGCCGGCGGCACGTGCATCAACGAGGGCTGCACTCCTACAAAAACCATGGTCGCGAGCGCGCGAGTGGCGTATTTAATCAGCCGCGCGGCCGGTTATGGGGTTGGCACGGGTGAACGGCGAATCGACATGCAGCGAGTTCGCCAGCGTAAACGCGATATTGTGACTAGTTTTCGCGATGGCAGCCAAAAACGGTTTGAGAAAACGCCCAACCTTCGCCTGATTTTTGGCACCGCGAAATTCATCGAACGCAACGCCGTCGAAGTAACCGCGAAGGATGGCGCAACGCAAATTTACGAATCAAAACAAATATTTATTAACGCCGGCTGTCGCCCAGCCGTTCCTAAACTCAGCGGGCTCGCGGACGTTCCTTTTCTCGATAGTACCTCCGTCATGGAATTGGATTCTGTCCCTTCGCACCTCGTGGTGCTCGGCGGCGGATATATTGGCCTCGAATTTGGGCAGCTTTTTCGACGGCTTGGCAGCCGCGTAACGATTGTGCAATCAGGCAGGCAGCTTCTGGATCGCGAGGATGAAGATGTTGCAGCGGAAGTCTTGAATATCCTCCAACAGGACGGTTTGGACGTATTGCTCAACAGCCGCGCCGAGAAAGTTTCTAAATCCGGCGACACAATTCACGTGGACGTGGCCACAGGCAAGGGTATGCGCCCCATCGAAGGATCACACCTCCTGGTCGCCAGCGGCCGTGTCCCGAACACCGATTCGTTGCGCTTAGACGCAGCTGGCATCGTCACCGACAACGATAAGTATGTCCGCGTAAACGAAAAGTTGGAAACGAATGTCGGTGGCGTATACGCATTGGGCGACATCAAAGGAGGCCCGGCGTTCACACATATCTCTTATGACGATTTCAGAATTCTCAGGTCAAATCTGATTGAAAAGGGAAGCGCTACAACGAAAGATCGTTTGGTCCCTTATACCGTTTTTATCGACCCGCAGCTCGGACGTGTGGGCATCACGGAGATTGAAGCACGGCGCGCGAAAATAAATTTTCGAGTTTTCAAAATGCCCATGAGCCGCGTGGCTCGAGCGCTCGAGATCGACGAAACCCGCGGATTTATGAAAGCGATTGTTGACCAGGACACGGAACAGATACTGGGAGCCACGGTACTGGGGGTTGAAGGCGGCGAAGTCATGACGCAATTACAACTCGCCATGATGGGAAGGCTTTCCTACAAGGTATTGAAAAACGCCATTTTTGCCCACCCTACGCTGGCGGAATCGCTGAACAATTTATTCAGCTAACGCGGTTGATCTAACAATTAGAACACCCGCCCCAGTTGGAAAAACCACTTCCGGTGCCCACTATCGCCGGCGCTGGCTCCGAGCAACACCGGTCCCAGCGCGGTTTCCGCAATTAGTCCAGCGCTGAAATCGTTAGGAAATTTACTGGAGTTGGTAGCTCCATACATTTTTCCAAACTCGTACGCTCCCACGGCGTACACTTTCCTGCCAACGAACGGCGGCAACGTGAAAAGATCTCGCAGATAACCTGCGCGAAACAAATAATATTGGTTGCCTTGCAGTTCATTGGTTCCGTAAGCGCTGAGTCTGTTGGGCGCGCCAAGAAAAAATTGCGGAATTCCTGTGTTCCGAATGCCCAGGGTGCTGCCGCCACTCGCCGTAACAAATATGGACGATGAATGAGTGATCGGCTGGAAATATTGCGCGTCCAATTGAATCGTAGGGAAAGCTTCGGTTGCGCCGGGACTGGTATCGACCCACCTAAAAGTTGTTTCGACCAACGTTCCGCGGCGCGGAATAATAGGATCGTCCGTATGATCCAGGAAATAACGCGCTCTTAGCGCGCCCACTCTACCTTCTACCGAAGAGAACGCTGGCGTGCCGAGACGAAGATCGGCGCTTAAATAACCTACTTCATAGCCGGCGCGGAATTCGCTGAAGCGGTTAAAACCGTAACCGACATCGCCGCCAATATTGGCGCGGTCCAAGCGGTAGATCGCTCTCGGATTACTCTTGGTATAAATTTTAAACGAGGAATTGCTCACGTCCGCGTGCGGGGCAAAAAACCATTCACTTGCCGCGGTGAACGGCTTGTAGAGTTCACTGGCGACGCCGTAAGTGCTGCCGAATAACAAGTCGGTGCGCCATTCGGAACGGAAACCCGCTACATTCTGCATTGTCAGCCGTCCGCCAAGAGCGTAGGTAACGTCATCGGCCTCTGACCCGTCTACTTGGAACGCCGGCTGAATCAATGGGGGAGCGTAACTCCTTTCGCGCATGTGCAACACTAAGCCATCCTGGCCATTTTCATGGCTGACGCGATAGCTCACGCCGTCGTATACGCCAGTTCCGGTTAATCGTGTTAAGTAACCTTCAAGAACGCGGCTATCGATAGGTTTACCAACCAAAGGCCGGAGCGATCTTTCTAAATTGCGTTGCTCTTCAGAGCTGACTGCTTCTACTCGAATAAACAGGGGCACGGATGGCTCCGGCCGCTTGCGAGCATCGCGAGCTCGCGTGTAATCCAACCATGCCGCGTCGCTGAGCGAATAATTTTCCAGGACCCGGGCTTTTTCTTCTGCTGCTTGCGTGCCGCGCACAATCAGCTTGGAGGCTTGCGTATAATCAATGGCACTGAAATCCTGAACGTCCGCCTGAACAATCAGGTCGGCGCCCGCCAACCCACGAATCTCATTTTCTGCAATGACCACATCCACGGCGCGGCCCAGCACGCTGAAAGCAGAATGAATTTGCTTCTCGCTTCCCGGAGCTGTTTGCAGATGTATGGCGATCACAATCTCAGCGCCCATTTTGCGCACCACGTCCGTGGGCAAATTGTTGACTAAACCTCCGTCAACATAGACGCCGTCACGATCCTGGACGGGGGCGAAGACGCCGGGCAATGACATCGTCGCGCGCATGGCGTTCGTCAGCGAACCGTCTTGAAAAACGACTCCTTTCCCGGAAATCAGATCGGTGGCAACGCACCGGAACGGTATGGGCAGATCGTCAAACGAAGCCAGATTCGAATACGGCAGCGTCTCCCGCTCAATCAACAGGCTGATCTGATGCCCGGAATTCAAACCTGGAGGGATTGCCGCGCCGTGTTTCAAACCGATCTGCAGCGAATTAGGTATCGCCCGTTTGTCTTCCTTCCGGCGAAATGCCAATTCTCGGTAAGGTGTGGTGCCGCGTAAAATCAGATTCCAATCAAGATGTTCCACCAACTCTTTCAGCTCATCGGGCGATTTACCTGCGGCGTAAAATCCACCCACCAATCCTCCCATGCTCGTCCCGGCGATATAATCGATCGGAATGTGATGAGCTTCAAACCATTTCAGCACCCCGATGTGAGCGAGCCCGAGCGCACCGCCTCCTTCGAGCGCCAAGCCGATGCGCGCGCGTGGTCGCTCTACGGGCTTCAGGTCAGCGGGTGTGCTCTCCTGCGCGCTGCAAGCCGCAGGACAGACGATTTTAAGCATTACGTAGAACGCGGCGGCAAATAGGCTGAGGACTGGGGGACGCATGCGGTGCCTCCCGAATAAGTTCATGGAGCTAAGCATAAGTGGATTAGAAGAAGTTTCTCGCACAGCGCACCATCCGGCAAGCGCAGTTTCGCGATACGACGCATTCGAGTAAGCTATTTAAGACGACTTTCGTAAGGAGTAAATGTATGTCAGCGACTACCGAAACGAAGCAACTCACAGCGCTGGATCATGTCGCTATTTCCGTGAGCAACATCAAAGACACCGTTGCCTGGTACACGCAGCAGTTTGATTGCACCATTAAATATCAGGATGAAACCTGGGCGCTGTTGGAATTTGCAAACATCCGTGTTGCGTTCGTTTTGCCAGAGCAGCATCCGCCGCACGTTGCGGTGCTTGGTGATCCGGCCGCTTATGGACAGCCAAAAACTCATCGCGATGGAACGCGCTCGGTCTATCTGCAAGATCCTTCGGGAAACAATGTCGAGATTCTCGCCCTGAAATAAGTGGATGAATGTCGCGCACCGCGCATTTTAGAATCAATTAAACATTTGCTTCTTCTTCCGGGTGCGCAGGCCGCAACGCCAGCGCCACACCCATCAGAACTAGGATTCCCCCCGTGATTTGCGTCGCCCCAACTGGTTCGTGGAGCAGCAACGCCGCGAGCACTGCGGTAATAGGCACCTGGGCGAGCAATGCAATGGACGTTACGGTGGCTTTGAGTCGTCCCATGGCGTAGGTCAGCGCAAGATATCCACCCAGTTGTGTAACTAGACCCAGGCCCAACAGTGGAAGCCAGGAGCGCACCGTTGGAACGCGCAGCGAAATTCCCAACGCAAGATTGATAAACAATAGAAACACGGCGCTCGAAAATATTGCCAGCCGCAGAAACACCAACGTACTCGTTGTCGCGCGTACTTTCTCTGTAGCCATCAGATAAACGCCAAAGAAAACCGCGGCGGCCACGGCCATCAGATCTCCCGCTCCCAATTGCGTGTGCCGCGCGAAGTCTCCCCAGAAAATAACGCCGCTGCCTACAATCGCGAGCAGCAATCCAGTCCAGAACGCGCCGGCAGGCCGCTTGCCGAAAATAAGCCAGGTAAGAAGTCCCACGGCGATGGGCGTGCTGTTTCCCAGCAATGTGGCGTTCGCGGCGGACGTGCGCAGGATGGAAGTGTTGTAAAACGCCAGATCCAGCGCGAAGAAAATTCCGCCGCCTGCAACAATCAGGAGCGTTTTGGCGTTCACCCGCGACGATTGCCTTATCGAATGTTTGCCGAAGAAAAACGTGGGCACCAGCACCACTGCGGGTATCAATAACCGGTAAAACGCGGAAGCGGCGCCGGGAATGTCCGTCCAACGAACGAAAATGGCGGACCACGAAATGCAAACCATCCCAGCGCCGAGCGCCACATACGCGCCAGTCATTGAGCCTCGCTTTGCCGCGGTCACCTGCTGTGCCACTACCGTCGCCATCTGATCCTCGGTAAGAATGTTGTTCCAAAGTATGCCATGAGCTGCCTGGGAGGACAGGTGCCGCATTGGCCTCTAACTAACAGCGGCCCATTGCAGGTCACATGTCCAGTGCTTAAGGTAGAATGAGGAGAATTCCTCCTCGAGGATAATGTCGCTGTCCATATCATCTAACAAGCCAGGCAGTAACAAGCTAGACGACAGCGGCGCGCCGGCGCAGAGCCGGAACCGCGGATGGTGGATGACCGCGTTCCGCATATTCCGCTGGGCGACGTACATTGGCTCGGCCGTAACTTTACTTTTATTGTTCCACAAGACCGATCCACCCTCCGTCCAGGCAGCCACTCCAGCGACCGCTGCGCGTGTCGATCAAAAATTCGCTAATGTAGCGCAGTCGCTGAATCTTGGCCAAGGTGCCATAGTGCGCTTGGATGAACCGGAAGTTAATTCTTACCTGACAACCCATCTGAATCTTGAAGGTGCTTCTGCGCTCGGAACTACAAACCAAAGCGCATCGCCATCCCCCAATCAGGGTGAGCGCCAGTCAAACGATTTGCCCACTCAGCAAGATATTGCGCGAGCACGTTCCTCTGTCCGCGACGTAAAAATTCAACTGGTCGATGATCGGGTCAAGACCTACATTCTGTTTGATATGCATGGCAAGGATATGACCCTGGAACTCGAAGGCCGCTTGACTTCATCAGGTGGATATATCCAATTTGAACCCACCACCGGAAGAATCGGATCGCTGCCAATTCCGCCGTCGGCCCTGCAAACCGCTGTCCGTCGCATGATGGAGTCGCCCGAGAATCGCGAAACATTGCGTCTGCCATCAATCGTTTCTGACCTGCATGTGGCCAATGGCGAAGTCGTGGTCATCTATCAATAGTCCGCTGCCTGCTTGCCCCTCTTGTTAGCGTGTGACAAACTACGCCTCTGGATAATCGCTTGGCTAATTTGAACAATCCTGAGGTTTCACTCCCAGCTCACGGGGCACACCCCGCTTCGCAAAATCGTCCTGTCCATCGCGATAACACCATTGCGCAACTCGCCGGACGCGATCTGCTGCCGAACCTCGGAGTGCCGCTTAATCTTGATTGGGTGCGCGAAGTGCGCGTAAACACCAGTGCGATTGAGCGTCGCGCGCAATCGCTCGCCACTCGACGCACCGTGAAAAAAGAGTGGCAAGCTGCGTGGCTGCTCCGCGCCATTACCTGCATGGACCTCACTACGCTTTCCGGTGACGATACCGACGAGCGCGTACGCCGGCTTTGCGCCAAGGCCCGCCGCCCTATTGACCCGCAAGTTGAAAGACAACTAGGAATCGAATCGCTTGGCATCCAGGTTGCCGCGGTTTGCGTTTACCACTCCTTTGTCGAAACCGCGGTGCGCTCGCTAAAAGGCACACCGATCAAAGTCGCCGCCGTTTCCACTGGTTTTCCCGCCGGGCTTTCTCCAATCCAAGAGCGGATAGCGGAAATCCAGCGCTCGATCGACGCCGGCGCCAACGAAATTGACATCGTCATCACCCGCGCTCATGTTTTCGGCGGCCGCTGGCAAGCGCTTTACGATGAAGTCGCGGAGTTCAAAGCGGCATGCGGTACCGTGCATATGAAGGCCATTCTAGGCACGGGAGAATTGCTGACACTCCGTAACGTAGCTAGAGCGAGCGTGGTAGCCATGATGGCTGGCGCGGACTTCATCAAAACTTCAACAGGCAAAGAACCGGTAAACGCCACAATTCCAGTTGGGCTGGTGATGACGCGCGCGATTCGCGAGTATGTACTTGAAACCGGCATGGCCGTTGGCTTCAAGCCGGCCGGAGGAATTCGCACCGCCAAGCAAGCGCTGGAGTGGCTTGCGTTAATGAAGGAAGAACTTGGCGATTCTTGGTTGCGCGCCGATCTTTTCCGGTTTGGCGCAAGCGGAATGCTCGCGGATATTGAGCGCCAACTGGCGCACCAAGCCACAGGGCGTTACTCCGCCGAATATCGGCATCCATTGGCGTAAGTTTTATAAAATTTGTATCTTTCCCGCGTCACGAATTGAGTGCAACGAATGAGCATTGCCGAAAAGTTTACTTCGATGGAATACGGGCCCGCCCCTGAAGATCCCAAGGAAGCGATAGCGTGGCTGGATCGCCACAATCGCCGCTTCAATCATTTCATCGGCGGCAAATGGCAAGCGCCAGCCCGTGGCGCGTATTTCGAAACTGCCGATCCTTCCACCGAAGAAAAATTGGCGACTGTTGCCCAGGGTACCGCGGAGGACGTGGACGCTGCGGTAAGGGCTGCGCGAGCCGCAGCCACTCCTTGGCAAGCCCTGTCCCCGCATATACGCGCGCGCTATCTTTATGCGATTGCTCGCCAGGTACAAAAACATTCGCGGCGTCTTGCTGTTTTGGAGACGCTCGATAACGGCAAGCCCATTCGCGAAAGCCGCGACATCGATATTCCTCTCGTCGCGCGCCATTTCTATCATCACGCCGGATGGGCGCAACTTCTTGCCCAGGAATTTCCCGGGTACGCCCCGTGCGGAGTCGTTGGCCAAATTATTCCCTGGAATTTCCCTCTATTAATGCTGGCGTGGAAGATAGCTCCCGCGCTTGCGACGGGAAATACAGTGGTGCTGAAGCCTGCCGAGTACACTCCGCTTACTGCGCTGGCGTTCGCCGAAATTTGCAGCGAAATCGGTCTGCCCGCAGGCGTGGTCAATATCGTTACCGGTGACGGATCCACTGGTGAAGCGCTCGTCAAGCACACAGACGTGGATAAAATCGCGTTCACCGGATCGACGGAAGTGGGCCGGGCCATACGCAAGGCCACGGCTCAGAGTCACAAACGCCTTTCGCTCGAATTGGGAGGCAAATCTCCCTACATCGTTTTTGAAGATGCTGATCTCGATAGCGCCGTCGAAGGTCTGGTCGATGGCATCTGGTTTAATCAGGGACAAGTCTGTTGCGCTGGTTCGCGCCTGCTGATGCAGGAGAGCATTGCGGAACCGCTGGTCGCCAAGATTCAAGAACGCATGAAAACTCTGCGTATTGGCGCGCCGCTCGACAAGGCGATTGACATCGGCGCAATTGTCGCGCGCGTGCAACTCGAACGCATCCAAAAATTGGTGGCTCAGGGCGTAAGCGACGGCGCGACGTGCTGGCAGCCGGTCCTTCCCATGCCCGAGCGGGGGCTCTTCTTTCCTCCGACCATTCTCACCAACGTCCATCCCACTTCGATTGTCGCGCAACAGGAAATTTTTGGCCCGGTGCTTGCCACGATGACCTTTCGCACTCCGCGCGAAGCCGTGGAGTTGGCGAACAACACCGTCTATGGACTCGCGGCAAGCGTCTGGAGCGAGAGCATCAACGTTGCGCTGCATGTTGCCGCTCAATTAAAGGCTGGCGTGGTGTGGGTGAACAGCACAAACCTTTTTGACGCCGCTTGCGGATTTGGTGGCTATCGCGAGAGCGGCTACGGCCGTGAAGGCGGCAGGGAAGGGCTTCTCGAATACCTCGAGCCGGTGTGGTTTCAGAAAGCTCCTCAGTCAGCGCCCGCGCCTGCCGCAAAGACGGCGGATGGCATTCAACAACTCACCCCGCCAAAATTCGCGGAGCCGCCACTTGATCGTACCGTGAAGCTTTACATCGGCGGAAAACAGGCGCGTCCCGACTCCGGTTACAGCATGGAAGTCCGCGGTGTCGACGGCCAATTGCTGGGTGAGGCATCGCTCGGTAATCGCAAGGATATTCGCAACGCAGTTGAAGCCGCTCGCAAGGCGGATTCCTGGAGCAAAACCACCGCGCACAATCGCGCGCAGGTTCTTTATTATCTGGCGGAAAATTTCTCACAACGCTCCGGCGAGATTGCCGCAAAACTTGCCGCCGCCGTCGGTTCGCAACAAGCGGAAAATGAAGTTCGGGCCAGCACGGAACGGATTTTTTCCTACGCCGCATGGGCCGACAAGTTCGATGGCGCGATCCATAATCCGCCTTTCCGCAGCGTCGCACTGGCGATGAATGAGCCTATCGGAACTGTTGGGATTATTTGTCCCGATGATGTTCCATTGCTCGGTTTGCTTTCTCTTGTGTTACCCGCGTTGGCTGTTGGGAACACCGTCATTGCGGTTCCCTCGGAGAATTACCCGCTGATTGCCGGAGATCTTTACCAGATTCTGGAAACCAGCGATCTTCCTGCAGGCGCGTTGAATCTTGTTACTGGGCGCTCCGATGAATTATTGAAAACGCTCGCGGAGCACGACGATGTCGATGCGCTATGGTCTTTCCGAAACGCCGTTAGCGCCGCCACTGCAAAGTTACTTTCCACGGGAAATCTGAAACAGGTCTTCTCTAATGAAGGCCGCTCTATCGATTGGTTCGATGCCGCACAAGCAGAGGGGCGCTGGTTCCTCCACCACGCCGTGCAGGTTAAAAATATTTGGATCCCCTACGGCGAATAAAAGACGCTGATCAGAGATAGCTAAGCCACCAGTCGCGGTGAGTGGCCTTGAACTTTGCGAACCATCGGCATACTGGGTAAAGCGCCACCAGCACCAATAGCCAGACTCCATACGTCACCAGCAAGCTATAGCCAAAGTCTGGCGGGAACACCTCCGGCCCGAGCATTGCGGGCGGTGGGTTGAAAATAAAGTGAGCGGCCGAAGATCCGTAGCGCAAAAAGCCTGCCAGCACTTCGAACGCGTGAATCAGGTAGAAATGCAGGACGAAGTAAAACAATGGAACCCTGCCAAAGACGATTAACGGGTTTGCATCCTTGAAATCCAAGCTATCAAAATAAGCCAGTAGCAAAATTGCGGGACCAAGCGTCATAAGCAGGAAATCGAGTGATCCTGGATACTTTGTGCAATTTAAAAAAGAAAGAACTGTGAATATTGCCGACTTCTGGTGAGTCCACGGGAACGGATCACTATATTTATTTATCGCACGCAACACGACAAATGCGCATGTCATAGCGAGTCCCAGTCGGACCATGATGCGCCGGCGCGCCGGCTTCTCTAATAAGAAAATTTGCCCGAAGCAATATCCTGCGCTCATCACCGCGACCCAGGGCAGTATCGGATAAATTGTAAGCACTGGCCGGCCCGCAACAGTGAAGATGCCTGGCTCATGAATTAGCTTCCAGGCCCACGCACCTGCGCCAAAACTTGACGCCTTAATGCTGTCCAGCAAGTTATGGAGCATAATCGCGCCGATGCTTAACCCGGCCAGCAATCTGACAGGTATGTACACCAATACAGACAACATCATCATGCAAACGCCAAAAATCCACAGAATCAAAAGAAGAAAAACCAATTGGCTGGAAAAAGTAAAATCGTAAGAAAACTGCATCACCACCAGCTCTAGAAAAACGAACCATATCCCGCGTGTGAATAAAAACCAGGAGAGTTGCCCTTTCGTGCGGTTTCGCTGACCGAATAAAAACGCTCCCATGCCCGCAGCGAACATGAACACCGGCAAACAAAAGTGCGTGATCCAGCGGGTGAAAAAAAGAACAGGGGTAGTTTGCGTCAGGTCGGTCGGAGAGAAGTGCATTGCGCTGTAATGAAAAAAGTCGCGGGTATGGTCCAACGCCATGATGATCATTACGAACCCGCGAACCGCGTCAATCGCCGCCAGCCGTGAAGTTGATTTAGCTGATAACGCCATGGAGGAAAAGCATTTTGCTGCATTGTACCGGCGATTATCAACTGAATTAAATTCGGCCTCATCCTGGCGATAGTCGATCGGTCAGCAGTCTGCCCCTACTTGTTAAATCGGTGTTAGACGAATCCTGCGTCACCCTATAAAATTCAAACATGTCCCTGGAGCAGCGTCTCGCCCCGCCCGTCACCGAAATTGAAGCCGCCCGCATAGCCGGAGAAATTTACGGCATTAACGCCAGTGGTGACGTGCTTCCCGGCGAGTACGATGACAATTTTCACTTGCGTGCGAACGACAGCCGCGAGTTTGTCCTCAAAGTGATGCATCCAGCCCGTGAGCGTTCTTTTGTTGATATGCAATGCCAGGCGCTTCGATACCTGGCTGAGTCGGCGCCGAAACTTGCTCTTCCTCGTGTTTGCTTATCCGCTAACGCAGAACCTTTCACAAAAATTAATTTGGCCGACGGTTCAGAACGATTGGTTTGGATGTTGACGTTCTTGCAGGGCACAGTCCTTGCGAAAGCTAATCCGCACACACCTGAATTGCTCCAAAGCTTGGGAAACTTCCTCGGCCAGATCGACGTAGGACTGAAAGAGTTTTCTCATCCCGCTGCGCATCGCGAGCTGAAGTGGAATCTCTCAAGCGTTGGATGGATTTGCCAATATATTCATCTCATCGAGGACGCCAACCGCAGAAATCTCATTCACCGCGTTCTCGATCTGTACGACGCGCAGGTTACACCGGACATTCCTGAATTGCGCCACAGTGTGATTTACGGCGACGCCAATGATCACAACGTCTTGGTGAACGAACCCTCGCACCTACCCCGCCGGGTCGTGGGCGTTATTGATTTTGGCGACCTTCATTTTGGGCTGACCGTTTCCGAACTCGCGATTGCTGCGGCATATGCCTTACTTGGGAAAAAAGATCCGCTCGCTGCTGCGGCTAAAGTCATTTCCGGATATCACGCTGCTCACCCGTTGCAAGATAGGGAGCTCGCCGTACTGTTTCCTCTAATCGCCGCGCGATTAGCAGTGAGTGTTGTCAATTCTGCGCAACGAAAAACACTTATTCCCGATGATCCATACGTTACCGTCACGGAAACTTCGGCATGGGCCGCGCTTGAGCGCCTTGCCGCAATCCATCCTCGTTTCGCACACTATGCATTTCGTGCTGCGTGCGGTCTGCAGGCAGTTCCGCAGAACGAAAGTCTTACCCGGTGGTTCGAAAATAATGCGCCAAAATTTGCTCCTATCACGGATAAAGACCTTCGAACTGAACCGTGTTTGGTTTTCGACCTTAGTGTGGGCAGTACGTTTCTGGGAGCCGATCCTTCGAACTCCAGCCTGGCTAAACTCACGCATTCCATCTTCGAACAAATGCATCAAGCCGGCGTGTCCGTCGGCGTCGGTCGATATGATGAACCGCGTCTTTTATATTCATCGCCACTCTTTGCCACCAGTTCAAATCCTACCGATGAGCGCCGCACCATTCATTTGGGACTCGATCTCTTTGTAAAACCCGGCACGCCGGTTCACGCTCCGCTCGACGGCTCCGTACATCTTGTCGCTAACAATGCCGCGCCTTTGGACTACGGACCGCTGATTATCTTGCGTCACCAAACAGACAGTCACGAAGAGTTCTTCACCCTCTACGGCCATCTCGATAAAGAATCCATCAGCCACTTAAAAACATGTCAGAAAATTTCGCGCGGCGAATGCTTTGCCCATGTTGGAGAAGCATCTGAAAATGGCGGCTGGCCGCCTCATCTGCATTTTCAGGTGATTCTGGATTTGCTGGATTTCGGCAAAGACTTTCCCGGAGTAGCGTTGCCTTCGGAGCGCGCAATTTGGACCAGTCTTTCTCCAAATCCCAACCTGTTGCTGCAAATTTCCAAAAAGTATTTCCCGCCATTGTCGCCCGATGCGCGCGAAACGTATTCGAAACGGAGCAAACTGCTTGGCAGCAATTTGCGCCTTTCGTACCAGAAGCCATTGAAATGCGTTCGTGGCTGGATGCAATATCTTTATGACGACACCGGACACGCGTTTCTGGATGTTTATAACAACGTACCGCTCGTCGGTCATAGTCATCCACGAGTTGTGCGCGCCGCGCAGCAGCAACTTGCGCTACTCAATACCAATACCCGCTACCTGCACGACAATATCAACCGTTACGCCGAGCGCCTCACGGCTCTTCTTCCCGCGCCCTTATCCGTTTGTTATTTTGTGAATTCTGGCACAGAGGCAAATGAACTCGCCCTTCGCCTCGCGCGCGCACACACGCGCAGAGACGACGTGATCGTCATTGAGCATGCCTATCATGGCAACACCACCAGCCTGATCGACATTAGTCCGTACAAATTTAATGGTCCCGGCGGAGCTGGACGTAAGCTCTGGGTGCATGTCGCCAATCTCCCCGACGACTATCGCGGTGACTATCGCCGCGGCGAACCGGGAATTGCCGCCAAATACGCCCACGATGTCGCGAACCTTATTCACCGCGCGCGCTCCGATGGCCGACATATTGCCGCTTATATTGCGGAGACTATGCCAAGCGTTGGCGGACAGATTGTTTTTCCCGATGGCTACCTGGCAGAAGCTTATAAATATGTACGTGCCGCTGGAGCAGTATGCATTGCCGACGAAGTGCAAGTGGGATTCGCCAGATTAGGAACACATTTCTGGGGCTTCGAGACGCAAGGCGTAGTTCCCGACATCGTGGTGCTAGGCAAGCCCATGGGAAATGGGTTTCCACTCGGCGCGGTAATAACCACCCAGAAAATTGCCGCGTCCTTTGCCAA